>SRZB01000041.1 GCA_004793585.1 Hominisplanchenecus murintestinalis
TTTTTTGCACGATTTTTTCTCCGATTAGCAGGAGAGCCATTTTGATTAGCAAAAACATCAAATTTCTTGCTAATCATTAGCAAGCTAATCGGTGACGATAATTAACAGTTCAATTTCTCTTTAGTCAAATCTGATTAGCAAAAATTGCTCCTGCTAATCGCACATTGCTACGAGTTCAAATTTATTTGTAAAATGAGAAACGCCGAAAACCTTGAAAAATCAATGTTTTCGGCGATGTTTTCAGCGTCGCTAAGAGGATTTGAACCTCCGACCTACCGCTTAGGAGGCGGTCGCTCTATCCAGCTGAGCTATAGCGACAGTTACAAAATCTATATTTAGTTTTACTTGTTACCTTTTTCCTTTTCCTCTTAGGCGAGTGTTATAACACTTTCTTAGGAGGCGGTCGCTCTATCCAGCTGAGCTATAGCGACATTTGGTAAATCAATTACTTTGTCCTTTCGAACAAATATTATTTTACCACAATTCCCCTTGTTTCTGCAAGTATTTTTTTTTAAACAGCTGTAACAGTTCAGCCAAGCTGACCTGTTACATACAGTTAATCCTCAAGAAAGTTCATATGTCCCTGCAGCCAGATAGAACCTTTAAATCTTCTTCCAATCTCTGGTTCGCCAAGCAGATCCTTTGCATTAATACAAATGTCAAAACCCATATCATTACATTCCAAATTCATCTGATATATTTTTTCACCTGTATATTCATTTTTAACCTTCTGGACACTTTTGATTTCTCCTAAAATATGATACTGGTCGCATTCTACCCCAAAAGGCATAAAATATGTTTCTACAATGCTGAAAACATCCTCCTTTTGAATCCTTCTGGAAATGGTAGTATACATATCAATATCTTCTAAAGTCAAGCTCTCAATTGCCTCTTCGTCACCCTTTCGTGCTTCTGCAATCAGACGGCTTCTTTTTCTTGCTGCCTCTAAATTAGAGCGCACTTGCTCCTCATCCTTAAGAAGCGGAAGCAATATTTTCCCGCTTAAAGAAAGACCTGAAAATGTCGCACTGATATTCGGATTTAGCAGGTTTCCCAAGATATTCTTTTTCTTATAAGTTACTGCATTTCTTAAGTAGAAAATTAGTGAAATTCCTACCCGTATGTCCTCGCATACACCTGAAAAAGATTCATTTGCGCCACGTTTTTCTATCACAATATCTTCTCTCGTGGTAATTCCGCTTCCTTTCAGATAAGGATAATAATATTCCTGGTGAAACCCTTCTTTATCTAGGATTCCACAGACAGTTATCCCCATATCAGGTCCAAAATCCTTTGAATATTCCACAAAAGCACGGCCTTTATCCTCTTTTACAGCCTCTCTTTTATCATATTCATAAAAGACGTCATGAATAATATCTTTTATTTCATTTCCATCTTTAATATCCGAAAAACCAATTGCCCTCATATAACTATGCATCCTGTCACCTCCCCCGGCTAGAATGATTTTATCTTGAATTTCTTATTTTTTTGGAACCATAACTTCCATCCCGCCCATATACGGCCGAAGTACTTCTGGAATATTTACGCTTCCATCCGCATTCAAATTATTTTCCAAAAAAGCGATCAGCATTCTTGGCGGCGCTACCACTGTATTATTCAGTGTATGTGCAAAATACTTGCCACTTTCCCCATTTACGCGAATCTTTAAGCGGCGTGCCTGGGCATCTCCCAGATTTGAACAGCTTCCTACCTCAAAATACTTCTTTTGTCTTGGAGACCATGCTTCTACATCACAAGATTTTACTTTTAAATCTGCCAAATCTCCGGAACAACATTCCAAAGTACGTACAGGAACATCCAATGAACGGAACAAGTCAACTGTATTTTGCCACAATTTATCATACCATTTCATGCTCTCTTCAGGTTTACATACAACAATCATCTCCTGCTTTTCAAATTGGTGAATTCGATAAACTCCTCTTTCCTCAATTCCATGCGCTCCTTTTTCTTTTCGGAAACACGGAGAATAACTTGTCATTGTCTTTGGAAGTTCTTCTTCCTGTAAAATCGTATCAATGAATTTCCCAATCATGGAATGCTCGCTTGTACCAATCAGATACAAATCCTCACCTTCAATTTTATACATCATAGCTTCCATTTCTGCAAAACTCATTACACCTGTCACCACATCACTGCGGATCATAAATGGAGGTACGCAGTAAGTAAAACCTCTTTCAATCATAAAATCACGGGCATATGAAATAACTGCAGAGTGAAGTCTTGCAATATCTCCCATTAAATAATAGAAACCATTTCCTGCAACTCTTCTTGCACTTTCTAAATCAATTCCATCAAATCTTTCCATAATTTCCGTATGATAAGGAATTTCAAAATCAGGTATCATCGGTTCTCCGAACTTTTCAATCTCTACATTCTCACTGTCATCCTTTCCAATCGGAACAGAAGCATCAATAATATTCGGAATTACCATCATAATTTTTTTCAGTTCTTCTTCTACTTTCTTTTCTCTTTCACTTAATTCCGTTATTCTGTCCGCCTGCGCTGTTACTTTCGCTTTCACTTCTTCAGCTTCTTCTCTCTTTCCCTGGCCCATCAAAGCGCCTATCTGTTTAGAAAGCTTATTTTTTTCTGCCCGCAGAACTTCTACCTCCTGCTTAATTTTCCTATTCTCTGTGTCCAGTTCCAACACTTCATCTACCAATGGAAGCTTCTGTTCCTGAAACTTATTTCTAATATTCTGCTTTACTATTTCCGGATTCTCGCGTACAAATTTGATATCTAACATGTTCTTTCCCTCTCTCTTTTCTTTTATCATTCCCTGATTTTCCAGGGTCTTTCATTCAATTTTACTTTTTTATTATCCTTGCTGTATACATCAAAATCTTTTTAACTGCTTTATTTCTACATTTCATTATGCATATTCACTGCCTGACGAAGTGCTTCCTTTTCTTCTTCTCCAAGCACAATGTAGGACTCACCTTTCACAATTTCTTTAATATAAGTGTAGCATCCTTCTCTGCTATGAATAGCGTTCAGTACAAACCCACTGTTTTCTGCATCCAACATTGCCAATGCAAAGCTCAGTTTACCTCCCATTTCCTTAAATGCATCATACTTTACAATCGCCGTCTTATTCAAAGTAATTGCCTGGATTTCTTTGATATGTTTGATTTCCTCCATATGGTTTCTATTGGATTCTATCAGCTTGTCCAATTCATTAAAGCTATGCATAAAAGACTTTTCCAGAGAAGCGCCATCCTGTCCTCTCATAAATATCTTGTATTTCTTCAAAAATCTGGTCATCTTAAAAGAAAGCTTTACCATATAAACAATCATAATCACCATGATTATCATAAGGATAATTAAAATGATTCCAGCATCAATACCGAGTGCATCAAAAATACCGCCTTCCATATCTGCCTCCTATATGTTTATCTATCCCTCAAGGTTTCTAGTAAGTCTATAAGTCTCTCCAATTCTTCATTTGAATAATACTCAACTTCTATCTTTCCCTTATTATTGCTTTTGTGTACTACATGAACCTTTGTTCCAAGAATAGACCTGATTTTTTCTTCAATATCCTTATAAATAAAACTATCATCTTTTTTATCCTTTGATTTCTCAGGCTTTTCTGACTGGATACTTTTCACCAGCTTTTCTACTTCACGGACACTAAGTTTTTCATCAAAAATTTTGACAGCCAATGAATACTGCAAATCCTTATCTTCGATTGACAGCAGCGCTCTTGCATGTCCGCTGGAAATCATGTCATCAATTACCATTTGCTGAATTTTCTCATCCAGCTTTAACAGCCTCATAGAATTTGTAATAGCTGTCCTACTCTTAGAAACCCTCTCTGCAACTTCATCTTGTTTGAGATTAAATTCTGTCAAAAGCCTTTTATATGCCTGCGCTTCTTCTATAGGATTTAAATTCTCCCTTTGGATATTTTCAATTAATGAAATCTCCACAATCTCCTGTTCCGTATAGTCTTTTACAATCACAGGAACTTCTTTTAATCCCGCTATTTTTGCAGCACGCCATCTTCGTTCTCCGGCAATAATCTCATAATAATCTTGTCTTTTTTGGACAATCAAAGGCTGGATAATTCCAAACTGTTTAATGGACTCTGACAATTCCAACAATGCATCTTCATCAAAACTTTTGCGAGGCTGCTCTCTATTCGGCTCTACATCAGAAATCTTAACCATGACTTCTTCTTTTTTTATAACTTTTTCTACACTTACTTCCTTTTTAGGTTTTGTATTTACCTTTCTGGAACTATCTTCAGGAATCAATGCATCTAGTCCTTTTCCAAGTCCCTTTCCTAATCCACCCTTTTTTGCTACCATTGTTCCTCTCCTCTATGTATCACTTCTTCCGCTAACATCCTGTAACTTTCCGCTCCCGTGGACTTGGTATCATACTTCGTGATAGGCATCCCATAACTAGGCGCTTCCGCCAACCTGACATTTCTCGGAATAATTGTCTTATAAATATTCTGATTCAAGTTTCCTTTCACATTTTCAACTACTTCCAGAGAAAGATTTGTCCGTGCATCATACATTGTAAAAACTACCCCTTCAATTTCTAAATCAGGATTTAATCTCTCTTTCACAAGTTCAATCGTATGCATAAGCTGCGACAGCCCTTCTAATGCATAATACTCACATTGGATTGGAACAAGCACAGTATCTGCCGTACACATCGCATTGATTGTCAATACATTTAAAGATGGCGGACAATCTATCAAAATAAAATCATACTTATCCTTGATTGAGGAAACTGAATCACGAAGTATAAATTCCTTTCCATCTGTCCCTATCAATTCAATCTCAACAGCGGCTAAATTAATATTAGAAGGAACTACTATCAAATCTTTGCATATACTTTCTGAAAGACAATCCTCAATTGAACATTCTCCCAAAAGTAATTCATAAATCGTATACTCCTTCTCATCCTTTTCAATTCCTAATCCGCTAGTACTATTTCCTTGAGGATCCATATCAATCAAAAGAACCTTTTTTCCCGATTCCGCAAGGGAAGCTGACAAATTAATTGCCGTAGTTGTCTTTCCGACTCCTCCCTTTTGATTTGCAATTACTATCGTTCTCCCCATTCCAATCCCCTTTCTTAGATAACCATACTCTTTCCGCTTTTATGATTATAACACTCTTCTCCCCATTAATCCACCAAAATGTTTCACGTGAAACATTTTTATAAATGCTCTCCTTTTTCTTTTGCCAAATTTTCCAATTCTTTTAATTCATCTAACATTCCTTTAAACTTCCGTCTTTCATCTCTCAAAGCATTTAAATTTTCTCTTTGCGTTGCCTTATCTTCTCTAACTTTCTTTAATTGCCCTTCCAATTCTTTTATCTTATCTCTTGGAGACATATCTCCGATTCTGGGTGAAAAAATTCCAAAGTTGATATCCGTCTCCTGAATTTCCTTTATCTTTTCACGAATAATCTGTTCCATGCTCTGAATCTTTTTTAGTTCACATCTCTGCTCCGAAATTTTCTCCTCAATATTCTTCAACTGTTTCCGTAAATATCCCTTTATCAATAGAAACACTCCCTTTTTCCGACAGTCTAATGTAACTGTACTTATCATACCCTATATTGCACAGAAATGCAAATCCTCTATAAACTAATTTCCTATTTAAAATGCCAAATTGCGGTTTGTCGGGGAGTCTGGTGCTTACCCCGGACAGTTACGGAACCGACAGTCTCTATGCTTACGCCGGACGTCGGGACAGCTGCCATATATCCCTAAGCGGACACTCAGGGGACGTTCTTAGCAGAGGTGAGATCCACGATTTACGGAAACTTATGCGCGAAGGCTCTCCTGAGCGCATTAGTTGTAGTTTGCGCGAGTGACGAGCCGAACGGGCAGGCTTGCATGCCCACTCGGCGACCACCGCGGCAGAGAAACACGCGTTGCGTGTTTCTCCGGCAGTTAGCTCGCCGGCGCGTTGTCCCCGTCCGTGTGGGATATATGGCAAGTGCCCCGGCATCCGGAGTAAGCATGGATATTATCGGTTCCGTAGCTGTATGGGGTAAGCGACAAACCGCAATTTAACTTTGAAATGTTTCACGTGAAACATCCCGCCGTTTACAGTGGCTCTTTCCCCGGCACTCCCGCTTTCCTGGGATATTTACGAGGCGTTTCTTCCTTTTTCTGAATGATTACTAATGCTCTCTCAATATCGCTATCAGGCAGTACAAATTTTAAAGTTTGCTTTTCTTCTCCTCCTAAAATAGAAATGGCCTTCTGAGCATTTTTGAGTTCTCCTTCTACTGCTCCTGATTTATAGGATATAAATGTGCCCCCGACTTTTACATAAGGAATACAATATTCAGAAAGTGAGGACAGATTTGCAACGGCACGAGAAACACAGATATCAAATTTTTCTCTATATTCTTTCTGTCTTGAAAAATCTTCTGCTCTTCCATGAATAGCTATACTATTGTCTAATCCTAATTTACCCACAACTGCATTTAAAAATTTAACTCTTTTTCCTAAGGAGTCTAAAAGTACGATTTTTAAATGTGGAAATACTATTTTTAAAGGAATGCCTGGAAATCCCGCTCCTGTTCCTATATCTATTAATGTTTCACATGAAGAAATATCTATTCCTTTTACCAATGATAAGCTGTCTACGAAATGCTTCTGCATGACCTCATCATATTCTGTAATAGCTGTCAGGTTCATCACCTGATTCCATTCTATCAGCATTTTATAATATTCTATAAACTGACTCTCTTGTTTTTCATTTAAAAAAATTCCCAGCTTTTCACATCCTGATTTTAATACCTGGCTTTCCATATTTTCTCCCTTATCTACTTTTCTTCATCTGTTCCATATAAACTAAAAGTACAGATATATCAGCCGGTGACACTCCTGATATCCGAGATGCCTGCCCTACGGATTCTGGTTTATACATTTTCAATTTTTGAACCGCCTCTATCCTTAGACTCTTGATTTCATCATAATTGATATTTTCAGGTATTTTTTTCTTTTCCAGCTTTTTGAACTGTTCTACTTGTTTTTGCTGGCGTCTAAGATAGCCCTCATACTTAATATTGATATTTACCTGCTCTTTTACTCCGTCTGAACATACAGGCCTATTTTTATCAATCGGCTCTAACATCTCATAATTCAACTCTGGCCTGCGGATAAGTTCTCCAATTGTTGTTCCTGTTTTTAGAGGGGTGCTCCCATGACTTTCCAAAAAGCTCTGTACTTCCGGATTTGCACCTATATTTTCATTTTCCACACGTTTAATTTCTTCTTCAATCTGCGACTCTTTTTTTATTAAATCCTGATATCTTTCCTCTGAAATTAAACCTGCCTCATAACCTTTTTTCGTAAGCCGTAAGTCTGCATTATCCTGACGCAGCAGCAGACGATACTCAGAACGTGAAGTCATCATACGATAAGGTTCTCTGTTTTCTTTTGTAACAAGATCATCAATTAGCACACCTATATAGGATTCTGAACGGTCCAAAATAAAAGGCTCTTTTCCAAGCACAGAACACGCTGCATTGATTCCTGCCACTAATCCCTGTGCTGCAGCCTCTTCATAGCCTGAACTTCCGTTAAACTGTCCTCCGCTAAACAACCCTTTTATTTCTTTAAATTCAAGAGAAGATTTCAATTGCCTGGAATCAATACAATCATATTCTATTGCATATGCATTTCTCACGATTTCCGCATTTTCCAATCCGGGTACTGTCCGGTACATCCGATACTGAACATCTTCAGGCAGTGAACTTGACATTCCTCCTATATACATTTCGTTTGTATGCAGTCCTTCCGGTTCTACAAATACCTGATGTCTATTTTTATCTGAAAATTTTACTACCTTATCTTCTATAGATGGACAGTACCTTGGTCCTGTCCCCTCTATCATTCCGGAAAATAAAGGCGAACGATGAATATTTTCCCTGATAATTTCATGTGTCTCTTCATTTGTATAAGTAAGCCAGCAAGATGCCTGGTCTATCTGCACAGTTTCGGGATCTGTTGCAAAAGAAAAAGGAATTACTCTTTCATCTCCAAACTGCTCTTCCATCTTTGAAAAGTCGATAGAACGTTTGTCAATTCTGGCAGGCGTACCCGTCTTAAACCTCTGTAGCCTGATTCCATGATATTTCAAAGACTCTGTAAGTCCATTTGCCGCCTGAAGTCCATTTGGCCCGGTAGCATCACTTACATCCCCGTAAATGCAGCGTGCCCTTAGATATGTTCCTGTACACAGCACACAAACTTTACAATGATAAATCGCCCCTGAATGAAGTTTTACTCCCGTAATCTTTCCTTCTTCTACGATAAGTTCCGTAACTTCTGCCTGCCTTATCTGCAGATGATCTGTATTTTCCAATACTCTTCTCATGCTGCGGCTGTATTCTGCCTTATCTGCCTGAGCTCGTAGGGAATGTACAGCCGGTCCTTTTGACTTATTCAGCATTTTTGACTGTATAAAAGTCTTATCAATATTAACTCCCATTTCACCACCCAGTGCATCTACCTCCCTCACCAGATGTCCCTTTGAACTTCCTCCAATATTAGGATTACACGGCATCAGGGCAATACTATCCACACTCACTGTAAATATAATTGTAGAAATCCCCATTCTGGCACACGCCAAGGCAGCTTCACATCCCGCATGCCCCGCTCCTACCACCACGGCATCTACCCATTCTTCCAGTACGCTCATTTTTTCCCCTTTCTAATGGTACTTACTGCATGATTCCTTTGGCAGATTTTAATTTTATCATTTGCCCATGCAAAACTTTCCAAAAATTTCATCCACTAAATCTTCTCCTACTTGTTCTCCTATAATACTACCAAGTGATTCATAAGCTGCCATCAAATCAATAGAATAAAAATCCTCCGGCATCTGAATCGCAAGACTGCTTTCTACCTGTCTCAAACTTTCACAAGCGTCTATAAGCGCCGCCTTATGCCGCATGTTTGTAATATACACTTCATCATTAAAGGACAGTTTTCCTTCAAAAAACATATTTTTCAAAGTCTCCTCCAGCAAATCTATCCCCTTGTTTTCCTTGGCGGAAATAGGAATAATTTCTTTTCCGGGAATCTTTTCTTTCAAAATTTCTTCTGAAAGCACGGTATCCAAATCTGTTTTATTCAACAGCACCACTGCTTTTTGCCCTTTAAGCATATTGATAATCTCTTCATCATTTTCATCAAGGGATACAGACGCATCCGTCACATAAATAACCAAATCTGCATCTTTTGCGGATTCCTTTGCCTTGTCCACTCCTATTCTCTCCACTGCATCTTCAGTATCTCTTATTCCGGCGGTATCTGCGATATTCAAAGTGATCCCTTTCATATTAACAGATTCCTGAAGAACATCCCTTGTAGTTCCCGCTATGTCTGTTACAATTGCGCGTTCTTCTCCTACAAGAATATTTAAGAGAGAGGACTTTCCTACGTTTGGCTTACCTACAATTACTGTCTTTATCCCTTCAGACATGACTCTTCCATCTTCAGCAGAATCTATCAGTCTCTGAATACTGTAAATCCATCCCTCGTTTTCACTTTTAAGGCTCTCAGGATATCCTTCCAAACTGATATGCTCAGGATCATCCAGCGCTGATTCTATAAAAGCTATATGGTAAAGAATCTCTTTCCGAAGCTCACACACTACCCTGTGTACAGCTCCTTTTAGCTGGCTCACAGAGCTTTTGAGGGCATATTCATTTTTTGCCTGAATGACATCAAGTACCGCTTCCGCCTGTGAAAGATCCATACGCCCATTTAAAAAAGCCCTTTTTGTAAATTCTCCCGGCTCTGCGGGACGCGCTCCATTTTTTATAACAGTTTCCAAAACTTTCCGCATAGCGACAATTCCGCCATGACAGTTAATCTCGACTGTATCTTCTGCTGTAAAGCTCCTGGGAGCACGCATCAACATTATCAAAACTTCATCAATCACTATTCCATCATCATAAATATACCCATAGTGGATCGTATGGCTTGGCTGGTCAGAGAGCTTTTTGTTTCTGCTTTTTGACTGATAAATCCTGTCGGCAACTAAAAAAGCATCTTCACCGCTGATGCGGATAATCCCAATTCCTCCGTCACTCATGGGAGTAGAAATTGCCGCTATTGTTTCACTCTTCATACTAAAAATACCTCTTCAATAAAAAAAACTGTTACAAATCACATTTATCTACAGCATACCTGCACCCTGTCAGATGCTATATCCTGCAGATAAGCAGATTTTGCAACAGCCCTTTATCTTCTTTCCTATTTCTTTAACGTCACAACAACCTTACGGTAAGGCTCTTCTCCTTCGCTATGGGTACTTACATAAGGATTATTTTGAAGTGCAGAATGGATAATCCTTCTCTCATAAGGATTCATTGGCTCTAAAAATACTGTCTTCTTTGTCCTTCTGACTTTTACAGCTATATTATAAGCCAAATTCTCTAATGTTTCTTTCCTTCTTCTCCGATAATCTTCCGTATCCAGCTTCACTCTCACATATGCATGGTTTCCTTTATTCGCTACCAAACTTGTAAGATACTGCATAGAATCAAGGGTACGTCCTCTTTTTCCAATCAGAATTCCCATTTCATTTCCTGAAAGTTCAATATTTAAGGTATCGTCACCCTCAAACTCCGCACGGATATCCACTTCTATTCCCATCGCCTGAAAAGTATCGTTTAAGAAAACATTTACTCTTGCAATTACTTCTTCTTTATTTGCAGGAGCCTTTTTTACTACTTCTTTTACCTCTTCCTTTACCGGCTGCTGTTTTACAGGCTGCTCAGATGAAACTTCATTTTCTTTAAAGTTCTGCTTTGCCGGCTTTAAAGGTTTCGCCGGTTTCTGCTGTTTCTTTGCTTTTGTCTCCCCAACCTTCACTGATTCATTTTTAATTTCTTGAAATTCCAATTCAACGCCGGATTCTTCCTTTTTCCTGGCTTCTATCACTGCCGGCTTGCTGCCGATACCAAAGAAACCTGAACTGCCCTTTTCTATAACATGATACTCTATATGATCACTGCTGGTCTCTAACTGAATCGTTGCTTCTGTAATCGCTTCTTCAACTGTTTTTGCCGTAACCTTGATAAAATCCATTGTAAAACCTCCTATTTCTTCTTACTCTTCTCATTAAACTGCTCAACCATACGCGCTTTCGCAGCAATGCTCCCCGGCTTTGCCTCAGATTGAGCTTTATAATATTCTGTAGAATTCTCAATCTGCTTTTTCTTCTCTTCCTCAGTCATAGGCTTCTTTTTATTTACATTGGAAGCAGTTATACTTTTTGTTCCGGTACTTGTATTTATCTTTTTATTTCCTAATTCCTTTTTCGGAGGAAGTCCCATTTTTTCACGCTGCTTATTTTCCTTTGCCAGAGCTTTCTCCATATTTTGTTTAACCAGCACATCAATGTCCATACTTTCAATATGTTTATTTACAACTACCTGCTGTACGCTTCTTACCACTGCGCCCGCAATCCAGTAAATACCCATACCTGCCGGCAGTGTAAAACAGAAGAAAACAGACATTAAAGGCATCATATTATTCACCATCTTCATGGAAGACGCCATAGTTCCTTCATCACTTCCTGAAGAGTTCTTTGTTGATACAGTAGAAAGTTTAATATTCAGCCACTGGGTAATACCTGCTAAAGCCGGAATCGCTAATGCCCCAATTAAAAGCAGCACAGAAAAGTTTTCCTCCGCAAATACATTTCTGAGCATATTAAACGGTGAATCTGCGATATTAATCCCTAAAAAATAATTCATCTGGTCAACACTGTTTTGTGTACTTGTTACCATATTTGAAATACTTGAAAATTTACCGTCTGACGCCATAGCGCTCCAGTCTGCCGGCTTAAATTTATACAAACAGTCAATAATCGTATTGGTAGTATATCCGAGTTTTTCAAAATCTACATTATTTGAAGCCGCAAAGTTCGATAAATACTGCTGACTTCCCGAAATTGACATAATTTTCTCTGCCAAAGGCATAAATGCTTCTTTTACCCCATTTACATAAGCCGGAATATTCCAGATTACACGGTACAAAGCAAACAAAATCGGCATCTGTATCAAAAGCTGCAGACAGCTTCCCATAGGTGAGACTCCATACTTTGCATAAACTTCTTTCGTCTCTTCATTCATCTTCACCATAGAAGCCTGATCCTGCTTATTTTTATACTTTTTCTGAATCGCCTGAAGTTCCGGATTCATTTTCGCGGACAACTTTGAAAATTTCTGCTGCTTAATGGTCAGGGGCATCATCAGTAAATAGATAACAATCGTAAATAAAATAATACAAAGACCTATATTAGGCAGGGACAGCATATTACAGAAACTAAAAATAGCATCCATAATATATCCCAAAATAGTTGCAACTGGCCCCAGCCAGCCTCCGCTTTTTGTTAATAACATATGTTTCCTCCTATTATTGGACGTCTTTTACTTATGGAACCGGGTCATAACCCCCTTTTGAAAAAGGATTACACCTTAAAATCCTCCAGCATGCCAGAATTCCGCCCTTAAATGCGCCATATTTTTCGATTGCTTCCATTCCATACTGGGAACAGGTAGGAAAATAAGGGCATTTCGTCCCTTTCATCGGCGAGATATATTTTCTATAAAATTTAATCATCCCGATTAACATTCTTTTCATCTCTTCTTTTTTCCTCAATCTAAATACTTCATACTATTTTGTGAATCTTCCGCATATGCAGCAATGCACTTTCAATTTCCCGGAAACTGCATCCTTTCGCCTGCGGCCTGGCAATTACTACAATATCATATCCCCGCCCAAACTTGTCCTCATTCAGACGGTAACTTTCTCTAATCAGCCTGGTGAGGCGGTGCCTTACTACACTGTTCCCCACCTTTTTGCTGACAGAAATTCCTATCCTGTTCTTCTCCGTATTGTTTTTCCACAGGTACATCACCAAATATTTATTCGCCTGTGATTTTCCCTTCCGATATACATTTTGAAAATCTCTGTTCTTTTTCAAAGATTCTGAAAATATCATGCTTTCCTCTTTCCTTTTAAAGAGAAGAAATGACAAGAAAAGGCCACAAAACTGCGGCCTATGCTGATAATCTTTTTCTTCCTTTTGCCCTTCTTGCTGCGAGAACTTTTCTTCCGCCTTTCGTGCTCATCCTGGCCCTAAATCCATGAACTTTTGATCTGGATCTTTTTTTCGGTTGGAACGTCATTTTCATTTTACCGGCACCTCCTTTTATTTAACCAAAAATATCTGCGCTGCCGCATATTTATTGGCACATTATTTTCCATGTTAAAAAACATCATTTCAATTATATGCATAAACCTCTTGTAAGTCAAGCAAATCCTTGATTTTTTTACCGTGGATAATGTTCATTAAAGTTATCCACAAATTGGGGATAACTTGTGGATAACTTTTTTATAACTTGTTTAAAACTTCATGGATACTTCCCTAACCCCTTTATTTATGCGTGTTTATATTGTTGATATCCTTTCTCAACATATTCACATTATCCCTGTTTCTCTGTGAATAAATATGTTCATATAAAACTTTTCATTGCTTATTTGGGCATTTTCAGGTATTATTATGGTAGAGAAATTGGGTTCAAAAGGAGATTTTGAAATGAACATATTAGAAGATAAGTGGGAAGAGGTCCTGACAACAGTCAAAATAGAGCATGAACTGTCTCAGATTTCTTTTGATACCTGGCTAAAACCCCTTACCATATTAAAGTACGATAAGGAAGGGAATAAAACTTATATTTTAGTTCCCCAGGGAGATATGGGACTGAACTATATCAGTAAGAAATACACTCTTCCCATAAAAGTTGCAATTGCGGAAATCGCAGGGATTGAGTGCGATATTGAATTTATATTACCGGAACAGGCCAAAAATATTGTAGTAGAGGATGCACCGAAATCCCCTTCTGCTTTATCAAATGATATCATTGAAAAATCAAACCTGAACCCTAAATATACGTTTGACACTTTTGTAGTAGGAGGAAACAATAAATTTGCCCACGCTGCATCCCTGGCCGTGGCTGAATCCCCTGGAGAAATTTATAATCCCCTCTTTATTTATGGAGGCGTTGGATTAGGGAAAACTCACCTGATGCATTCCATTGCTCATTTTATATTAGAAGAAAACCCTTCTACAAAGGTACTTTATGTAACCAGCGAATCCTTTACCAATGAACTGATTGAGGCTATCCGAAACGGAAATAACGCTGTTATGAAAAAGTTTCGTGAAAAATACAGGAATATTGACGTTCTCCTAATAGATGATATTCAGTTCATCATCGGAAAAGAATCTACGCAGGAAGAATTTTTCCATACCTTCAACGATTTGCATGGCGCAAAAAAGCAGATTATTATTTCATCCGATAAACCCCCAAAGGAAATCCAGACTCTGGAAGCTCGTCTGCGTTCCCGATTTGAATGGGGTCTGATTGCCGATATTTCTTCCCCGGACTATGAAACCAGAATGGCAATTCTTCGGAAAAAGGAGGAAATGGACGGATACAACATTGATGATAAAGTAATACAATATATTGCAACCAATATCAAATCAAATATCCGTGAGCTGGAAGGCGCATTGAATAAACTTATGGCTTTCAGTAACCTGGAAAACAGAGAAATCAATGTAGCTTTGGCAGAAGAAGCGTTAAAAGATATTATTTCACCGGATGAGAAACGTGAAGTAACTCCAGACCTTATCATTACCACAGTAGCAGAACATTTCCATGTATCAGAAACAGACCTGAAAGGACCAAAGAGAAGCTCCGATATCGTACTCCCAAGACAGATTGCCATGTACCTGTGCAGGGAAATGACAGATATTCCTTTAGAAGCAGTGGCTGCACTGATGGGAAAAAAGGATCATTCTACGGTTATCAATGGATGCAAAAAAATTACTGAAAAAATGCAGTCCTCTGAAAGTGTCAGCAACGCCATAGAAATTATAAAGAAAAAAATAAACCCAGGCTAATATCCACAAGAGGATGTTTATAACACGGGGACAGTGTGTGTATAATATGGAGATGATTTTTGGAGTGTTTATAACTTCAAAGTTTTCATCCGCTTTTCTTTCTGTTTTTCACATACTTTCCCGGATGGAAATCCCTTATTTTACGGACAATCCGGAGGTTTTCCACAAATCAACAGCCCCTACGGCTATTATTACGGATTTTCTTTTCATTTTTTATTCAGCAAAGCAGAAGGAGTTGTCAACATGAAAATCATATGTTCAAAAAGTAATTTACAAAAAAGCGTAAATATTGTTATGAAAGCAGTCCCCTCAAAGACAACCATGCCGATTCTCGAATGCATCCTGATTGACGCGTCTGCAAATGAAATCAAGTTCACTTCCAACGACATGGAACTTGGAATTGAGACAAAAGTTGAAGGTGATATCTTAGAGAAAGGTATTATTGCCCTGGATGCTAAGATTTTTTCTGAAATTGTACGTAAGCTTCCTGATAATGAAGTTACCATCACAACAGACGATAAACTTCAGGCAGTCATTACCTGTGAAAAAGCAAAGTTCAATATTTCAGGGAAATCAGGGGATGATTTTTCTTATCTTCCCTTTGTAGAAAAAAACGATTCTATTACAATCTCACAGTTTACTTTAAAAGAAATCATTCGGCAGACAATTTTTTCCATTGCACCAAATGATACAAACCGGATGATGACAGGAGAACTCTTTGAGATTAACAATAATATATTAAAAGTAGTTTCGTTGGACGGACATCGTATTTCTATACGCAAAATAGAATTAAAAAACAGTTATCTTGACAAAAAAGTTGTCGTTCCGGGAAAAACCCTGATAGAAGTAAGTAAAATATTATCCGGTGAAACGCAGGATGAAGTGAGTCTTTTCTTTACAGACAATCATATTGTATTTGAATTTGATAATACTGTAGTAGTTTCCCGTTTGATAGAAGGGGAATATTTCCGCATTGACCAGATGCTTTCCAGCGATTACGAAACAAAAATTCAAATAAATAAGAAAGAACTGTTAAATTGTATAGACAGAGCCATTTTATTAGTGAATGAAAGTGATAAAAAACCTATTATTATGAATATTGACGATCAGGGAATGGAACTTAAGATTCATTCAACGATAGGCTCCATGAATGAAGAAATTGATATTTCCAAAGAAGGCAGGGATATTATGATTGGATTCAATCCTAAATTCCTGATGGATGCCCTTCGGGTTATTGATGATGAAATAATTACTATTTATCTGGTAAATTCAAAAGCGCCATGCTTTATCCGCGATGATGCACAGACGTATATTTATCTGATTCTGCCAGTGAATTTTATGGCGTGAGAATACATAGATTCTCGCTATTTAAAAAGATGGATTTCCAAATTTATCAAAATAATGCAGCAGGTGCGTTAGAAAGGGGAAAAAATGGAAAAACTCAAATTGAGGGATGAATATATCAAACTGGGTCAGGCATTGAAAGCTGCCGGCTGGGTGGATTCAGGTGTGGAAGCCAAAATTGTTATACAAAATGGTCATGTGAATGTAAATGGTGCGATAGAACAGCAGAGAGGGAAAAAGCTTTACGCTGGAGATGTGGTTGCTTTTGGAAATAAGATACTTACGATTGAGAAATAAGGTTCCAAAATGATTATTGAATCGATTCAGCTTGAAAATTTCAGGAATTATAATTCCCTGAAACTGAAGTTTGACAGCGGCACAAATATTTTTTATGGAAATAATGCACAGGGGAAAACAAATATCCTGGAGGCAGTATATTTGTGCGGCACTACAAAATCCCACAGAGGAAGCAGGGATAAAGATATTATACAGTTTCACCGGGATGAATCTCACATAAGAATGCATTTGAGCAAAAATGAAAGCTCTTATATGATAGATATGCATTTGAAAAAAAATAAAGCCAAAGGAATTGCTATAAATGGAGTTCCAATCCGAAAGGCAGGCGAACTTCTGGGTATTGGGAACTTTGTATTTTTTTCGCCGGAGGATTTAAACATTATAAAAAACGGGCCGGGAGAACGCAGGAGATTTATTGATCTTGAATTATGCCAGCTCAATAAGATTTATCTTTATAATCTCTCAAACTATAATAAAGCCGTCAACCAGCGGAACAAACTGTTGAAAGATTTATATTACCACCCGGAATATGAAGAAATGCTTGAACTTTGGGATGAACAGATGGTTTCCTATGGGCAGAAAATTATCCGTGACAGGGAGAATTTTGTAAAAGTATTAGACGGTATAGCAAAAAGAGTCCATGCAAAACTTTCCGGAAATAAAGAAGAACTTTCTATCCGTTATGAAAAAAGTGTAGAGCCGGAGCAGTTTTTAGAGATTCTGAAAAAAAACCGTGAAAGGGATAAAAAGTTTAAAATGACTTTTTCTGGTCCACATAGGGATGATTTGAGTTTTATGGCAGGGAATATTGACATACGGAAGTTTGGTTCTCAGGGGCAGCAGAGGACGGTAGCCTTATCGCTGAAACTGGCAGAAATAGATTTTGTAAGGCGGGAAATTAAAGATACTCCCGTTTTGCTTTTGGATGATGTGTTATCTGAGTTAGATAGCAGAAGGCAAAGTTATCTTTTGGACAGCATCTATGATATACAGACTTTGATTACCTGTACAGGACTGGATGATTTCATTGCGAACAGGTTTGAAATCAATAAGGTTTTTTATGTGGAGGAAGGCAAAGCTGAGGAACATTTGAAATAGCAGAGAATATGTCAGAAAGGGAAAATATGGATAAAGAGCAGATTCAAGAATATGGCGCGGACCAGATACAGATTCTGGAAGGGCTGGAAGCCGTAAGGAAAAGACCGGGTATGTATATTGGGAGTACCTCTATCAGAGGGCTTCACCATCTGGTGTACGAGATTGTAGATAATTCCGTGGATGAGGCGCTTGCAGGGTACTGTAATACGATAAAAGTTATAATTAATTCTGATAATTCTATTACTGTGATTGATAATGGGCGCGGGATTCCGGTGGGTATCAACCATAAATCAGGGCTTCCGGCAGTGGAGGTTGTATTTACAATTCTCCATGCGGGAGGAAAGTTCGGCGGAGGCGGATATAAGGTATCCGGCGGTTTGCATGGAGTAGGCGCCTCTGTAGTAAATGCTCTTTCTGAATGGCTGGAAGTAACGATTTACAGTGAAGGAAAGATTTACAGGCAGAGATATGAGAGAGGAAATGTCTCCTATAAACTGAAAGTTATAGGAGAATGCCCTTTGGAAAAAACAGGAACAACTGTTAGTTTCCTGCCCGATAAGGAGATTTTTGAAGAGACTGTATTTGATTTTAATACTTTAAAACACCGTCTGAGGGAAATGGCTTTCCTGACGAAAAATATTAAAATAGTCCTTAGGGATGACAGAAATAAAGAACCGGTAGAAAAGACGTTTCATTATGAGGGAGGAATTAAAGAGTTTGTTACTTACCTGAATAAAGGGAAAACTCCCATTTATCCTGATGTTGTCTACGCTGAAGGCATGAAAGATAACGTGTATGTAGAAGTAGCAATGCAGCACAATGATGGATATAATGAAGGATGCTATAGTTTCGTAAATAATATCACAACGCCGGAAGGCGGAACGCATTTGACAGGATTTAAAAATGCACTTACGAAAACTTTTAATACTTATGCAAAACTAAATAAACTGATAAAAGAAACAGAAAGTCTTTCCGGAGAGGATATCCGTGAAGGCCTGACTGCAATTGTCAGCGTAAAACTTGAAGAGCCTCAGTTTGAAGGGCAGACAAAGCAGAAGCTGGGCAACAGTGAAGCAAGAGGCGCAGTGGATAACATTGTATCTGAACAGCTTATGATTTATCTGGAGCAGCATCCCCAGGTGGCAAAAGTAATACTGGAGAAATCTATTATGGCACAGAGAGCGAGGGATGCAGCGAGAAAGGCGCGGGATCTGACGAGAAGAAAATCCGCTCTCGACGGTATGGCGCTTCCCGGAAAGCTGGCAGACTGCTCAGATAAAGACCCGAAAAACTGCGAAATCTATATCGTAGAGGGCGATTCCGCAGGCGGTTCTGCAAAGACAGCCAGGAGCCGCGCTACCCAGGCGATTCTTCCTCTCAGGGGAAAAATATTGAATGTAGAAAAAGCAAGGCTGGATAAAATCTATGCAAATGCAGAGATAAAGGCGATGATTACTGCGTTTGGTACAGGAATCCATGAAGATTTTGATATATCAAAATTGCGTTATGATAAGATTATTATCATGACGGATGCGGACGTGGACGGCGCACATATCAGTACGCTGCTCCTTACATTCCTGTATCGGTTTATGCCGGATTTGATTAAAGAGGGGCATGTTTATCTGGCACAGCCGCCGTTATTTAAACTGGAAAAAAATAAAAAAGTATGGTATGCCTATGATGACGATGAGCTAAGCGCTATCCTGGATGAAGTAGGACGTGACCAGAGTAATAAAATACAGCGTTATAAAGGACTTGGAGAAATGGATGCAGATCAGCTATGGGAAACGACAATGGATCCGGAGAGAAGAGTTCTCCTCAAGGTGACGATGGATGAAGAAGCTTCCTCTGAACTGGATTTGACTTTTACTACGCTGATGGGTGACCAGGTGGAGCCAAGAAGAGAATTTATAGAGGAAAATGCAAAGTATGTCCAGAATCTGGATATTTAGGTTAGGAGGAGAAGCCGTTGGAAGACAATATTTTTGATAAAGTACATGAGGTGGATCTGAAAGAAACTATGGAGAAGTCTTATATTGATTATGCCATGAGCGTAATCGCTACCAGGGCGCTTCCTGATGTGAGAGACGGACTGAAACCTGTGCAGAGACGTGTGCTGTATTCTATGATAGAGTTGAACAATGGGCCTGATAAGCCCCATAGGAAATGTGCACGTATCGTCGGTGATACCATGGGTAAGTATCATCCGCATGGGGACAGCTCTATCTATGGCGCATTGGTAAATATGGCGCAGGAGTGGTCTACCAGATATCCTCTGGTAGACGGTCACGGGAATTTCGGTTCCGTGGACGGGGACGGCGCTGCAGCGATGCGTTATACAGAGGCGCGCCTGAGTAAGATTTCCATGGAAATGCTGGCAGATATTAATAAGAATACCGTAGATTTCACCCCAAACTTTGATGAGACAGAAAAAGAGCCGACGGTACTGCCTTCCAGATATCCGAACCTTCTGGTAAATGGAACTACGGGAATCGCAGTGGGGATGGCTACTAATATTCCGCCCCATAATCTGCGGGAAATAGTAAGCGCGGTAGTTAAAATGATTGACAACCGTATTGAAGAAGATAGAGAAACGACGCTGGAGGAAATACTGCCTATTGTAAAAGGACCTGATTTTCCAACTGGGGCTACTATTCTCGGAACCAGGGGCATCGAGCAGGCATACCGCACAGGACGGGGGAAAATCCGGGTGCGTGCGGTAACAGAAATAGAGACAATGGAAAACGGAAAGAGCCGTATCCTGGTTTCAGAACTTCCTTACATGGTAAATAAGGCAAGGCTTATAGAGAAAATGGCAGAACTGGTCAGAGATAAACGGATTGATGGCATTACAGCGATTACGGATGAGTCCAGCCGTGAAGGAATGCGTATCAATATTGAGCTGCGCCGTGATGTAAATGCGAATGTGATATTGAATCAGCTTTTTAAACATACGCAGCTGCAGGATACGTTTGGTGTGATTATGCTGGCTCTGGTAAATAATGAGCCGCGTGTCATGGGACTTATCGAAATGCTGCATCATTATATCGTGCATCAGGAAGAGGTCGTTACCCGGAGGACCCAGTATGAGCTGAACAAAGCGGAAGAAAGGGCACATATCTTACAGGGATTGCTAATTGCTCTTGATAATATTGATGAGGTTATCCGCATTATCCGTGCGTCAAAGACTACGCAGATTGCCAAGGAAGGCTTGATGGAAAGATTTGGGCTGAGTGAAGTGCAGTCCCAGGCGATTGTAGATATGCGCCTCAGGGCCCTTACAGGTTTGGAGCGTGAGAAACTTGAAAATGAATTTAAAGAACTGATGGAGAAAATCAAGGAGTTGAAAGCTATCCTGGCAGATAAGAAGCTGCTTTTAGGCGTCATAAAAGAGGAAATCACCTTGATTGCTGAAAAGTACGGAGATGAAAGAAGGACTTCTATAGGATTTGACGCTTTTGATATTTCGATGGAAGACTTAATCCCGAAAGAAAATGTGATTATTGCCATGACAAGGCTGGGGTATATCAAGCGTATGACGATTGACAACTTCAAGAGCCAGAGCCGCGGCGGCCGCGGCATCAAAGGGATGCAGACGGTAGATAATGACTATATTGAAGAACTGCTGATGACAAATACCCATCATTACATGATGTTCTTTACAAATACAGGTAAGGTATACCGGCTGAAAGCATATGAAATCCCCGAGGCGGGCCGGACTGCCAGGGGAACGGCGGTGATTAACCTTCTCCAGCTTATGCCGGAGGAAAAAGTGACGGCTATTATTCCAATTGAGGAATACAGTGAGGGAAAATATCTCTTCATGGCAACAAAACGGGGAATCGTAAAGAAAACGCCGATTACGGATTATGCAAATGTAAGGAAGACGGGATTGGGGGCGATTAATCTTCGCAGCGATGATGAGCTGATCGAAGTAAAGACGACGGATAATCAGAAAGATATATTCCTGGTAACGAAGTATGGACAATGCATCCGGTTCCGCGAGACAGACGTGAGAAGTACAGGTCGTGTGTCTATGGGAGTTATCGGTATGAACCTGACGGACGGAGATGAAGTGATAGGTATGCAGCTTGACGTTCAGGGAGAATATCTTCTGATTGCGTCGGAAAAAGGCATGGGAAAATTAACCCGGATTGAGGAATTCAGTCCTCAGAACCGGGGAGGAAAAGGCGTAAAATGCTACAAAATCATGGAGAAGACAGGAAATGTCATAGGCGTAAAAGCGGTCAACCTGGACAATCAAATCATGATTATTAATACCGGGGGAATTTTGATCCGGATGATGTGTAAAGATATTTCTATCCAGGGGCGTGTGACTTCAGGAGTAAGGCTGATGAACTTAAGCGAAGGCGAATTTGTAGCAAGTATTGCGAAGGTAAGGGAATCTTCAGGGCAGATAGAAGAAGAACTTCCTGAAAACAAAGAAGAAGAAACGGTATAAAGATTATGGGGATAAGACGGATACTCGCAGTAAATACTGCAAAGATAATTAAAACAGCATGTCAGGCGGCAGGAAAACAGGGGGTAACCCTGGCGGGGAAGATTGCGATGAAACTGGATCCGTCTATTCTGGCAGAGCTCGCTTCGCAGGTAAGGGAAGGAATTTTTGTTACTTGCGGCACAAACGGAAAGACTACTACAAACAATCTCCTCTGCTCAGCAATCCGGGCAGAGGGGAAAAAAGTGGTGTGCAACCACACAGGTTCCAATATGCTTAACGGCGTAGTATCTGCTTTTGTTCTGTCTGCGAAATGGAATGGAAAGCTGGATGCAGATTATGCCTGCATTGAGATTGACGAGGCATCGACAGTCCGCGTATTCCCTTATTTTAAGCCGGATTTTATGGTTTTAACAAATCTGTTCCGAGATCAGCTGGATCGCTATGGCGAAATTGATATTACGATGAACCTCTTAAAGAAAGCCATGCAGATGGCTCCGGATATGAAAGTAATCGTAAACGGAGACGACGCTTTATCTGCGTATCTGGCAAAGGATAGCGGTAATGCTCATGTATTCTTTGGAATTGGGGATAGGTATTTCAGGGAAGAAAATACGAGGGAAATTCGGGAAGGAAGATTTTGTAAACGATGCGGAGAAAGGCTCATTTATCATTTTTATCATTACAGTCAGCTTGGGGATTATGAATGTCCAAAGTGTGGTTTTAAACGTCCCTGGCTTGATTTTAATGCAAAAAACATTTTATGCGGTGGAAAACTTGGCTTTACTGTGGATAACTTTCAAATTTCAGCGAACTATCGTGGATTTTATAACATTTACAATATACTTGCGGCCTATGCCGCAGGAAAAACAGCGGGCCTGGCGCTTAAAAATTATAATAAAGTGCTGGCTGAGTACAATCCCCAGAATGGACGTATGGAAGAATTTCACATTGGGGATACCGAAATAGTACTGAACCTGGCAAAAAACCCGGCGGGATTTAACCAGAATATTTCTGCGGTTATGGAAGATAACCGGAAAAAGGATATTATTGTTTTGATTAATGATAACAGCCAGGATGGAACAGACATTTCCTGGCTATGGGATGTGGATTTTGAAAGATTTAAAGATATAAATACTATTTCGATTACTGTGAGTGGAATCCGCTGCCAGGATATGAGGCTGCGCTTAAAATATGTGGACATTGCTTCCAGGCTTGAACCGGATGTGGAAGAAGCCATCCGTGACAGAATTGCCCATGGCGCAGGGAATCTGTATGTATTGGTAAATTATACAGCTCTGTATGATACTCATAATATTTTAAAGAAGATAGAGGGGGAAATGAGATGAACAGGAAAATAGTAGTTGGGCATCTTTATCCTGATCTCCTGAATCTTTATGGCGATAGGGGGAATATCCAGTGTATAATGAAGCGCTGTGAATGGCGGGGAATTGATGCGGAAACGATAGAGTATGGACTTGAAGATAAAGTTAATTTTTCAAAGCTTGATATTGTTCTCTTAGGAGGAGGGTCTGACAGGGAACAGATGATTGTATGCCAGAGACTGCAGGAAATTAGAGAAGATTTTGAAGCTTATGTAGAGAGTGATGGTGTGGTAATCGCCGTGTGCGGTGGTTATCAGCTTTTGGGACATTATTACCAAACAGACCAGGGAAAAATGGAAGGGCTTCATCTTGTGGATATATATACAGAGCAGAAACCGGGACGTCTGATTGACAATATTGTGCTGAAAAGCGAGCTTTTTGATATGCCTGTCGTTGGGTTTGAGAATCATGGGGGCAGGACGAAAATCGGAAATAATAAAGCATTTGGAAAAGTTCTCTATGGTTCAGGAAACGATGGGGAATCCGGTTATGAAGGAGTTATCTATAAAAATGTAATCGGCACATATCTTCATGGGCCGCTTCTGCCTAAGAATCCCCAGGTGTGCGATTATTTGATAGAGCGGGCTCTTGAGAGGAAATATAAGGAAAAAATTATATTAGCTCCTCTGGAAGATAAGGAGGAAATGGAAGCAAATTCCTATATTGTAAAAAGGTTTCTTTAAATAATTGCGAAAATTCAGTGAAACTTAAGAAATTTCCCTGTACACAAATTTAATATTTTGGTAAAATAGAACCATAGTTTGGCTGCGCACAAATATAGAAAATCAGATAGGAGATTTTTTATATTTGTATCTGGCCAAACGGGAGCAAAGCAGGAGGAGTAGGTAATTAATGAAATACAAGATGTTAAGAATGTTGTTTCCTACAGCGTTGGCAGTGTCATTTCTGATGTCGGGGAACGTCTTGGCAGCACCTGAATCGGAACAGGCTGTAGAAGTCGTGGAAATTCCAGAAGAAGCTGCAGAGCACGGTGAGTCTGTGGAGCAGCTTGAAACAGAATCGGAAAGCGGAGCAGAAGTGATTCTTGAAGATGATGACAATCAAGATACAGAAGAACAGATTCTTTCGATTCAGCAGCCGGTAACTCCGCCGAAAGCCGAAAGCACATTCCGTTTTATGAAGATAGAGAAGAACTATGCACTTTCGAAAAAGAAAGATATTTCTTTTTATGAGGAAAAAGATGAGGAATCCATCGTAGTAGGAAGTGTCGGAAGAAAGGGCTTAATTTACATATTATCAGAAGAAGAGGACGGATGGGTTTACGCAGAATCCGGCAAAGTTCGGGGATTTGTGAAGTCAGATGGACTGTTGACAGGAAAATCAGCAGAGAGATATGTAAAAAGCAAAGGTGAAGAAAAACTGGAAGTAGCGGAAGAGTTGATTGACGCTGTAGATAATGAAGCTCTTACTTACAAAAAAGTAACTGCTTATGAGACAGTTATTAAGAAAAAATATGCCGTTGCATTAGAAGATTTGGAGATTCTTGAGAGCGTTCCGGAAGAAACAGAGGAGGAAGAGCCGGATACCGAAGTTCAGGGTGAGACAGAAGAATCAGAAGAGACAGATGCAGTTTTAGAGGATGAAACAGAACAGCCGTCTGCAGTCGGAACTCTTAAGGAAGGCGGTATCTGTTATATTCTGGCAGATTCCAGCGAAGAATGGGTGTATGTAGAGTCCGGCGATGTGCGTGGATTTATAAAAGCTTCGCTTCTCATGAGGGGGAGGGAAGCGAAGAGACATGTTTTTGAAGAAGGAGAAGAAAATCTGGAACAGGCAGAGGAGAAGATTTCCCCTGAAAAAAATAAGGCGTGTTATTATACGCTGACTTCTGTAAAAGAAGCCTCCGTTTCCGGGCTTATCCGCTCTGCCATGATAGATTTTGCGGAACAGTTTATTGGAAACCCTTATGTGTGGGGAGGTACAAGCCTGACAAACGGCGCGGACTGCTCTGGATTTGTACAGAGTATCTATTCAGAATTTGGATACAGCCTGCCAAGAGTAGCACAGGATCAGGCTTATGCGGGGATAAAGATTCCAGTGCAGGATGCAGCGCCTGGAGATTTGATTTTCTATATGAGGAATGGTGAGATATACCATGTGGTTATGAGCCTTGGCGATGGAAGAACCATAGAAGCGCAGAGCAGCGCTACAGGAATTGTTCACAGTACAGTAAACTACAACAATGCAGTATGGGCTGTAAGAATCATATCTGACGAGGACACAGAGATTCTGGAAAGTCTTAAAGCAGAAGGAAAAGCAGACGTATATACCGAATATACGACTTCCGGATATACATATGGGAAATATCTTGGGAATTTTAAACTAACTTCCTACTGTGCCTGTCCTGTATGCTGCGGCGTATGGTCAGGAGGTCCCACGGCAAGCGGAGCTATGCCGGTGGAGGGAAGGACAATCGCTATGGGAGGCGTGCCGTTCGGGACAAAGCTAGTGATAGGAGGGAATGTTTATACAGTAGAGGACAGGGGAACCCCTTACGGACATGTAGATATTTATAAAAACAGCCATCAGGACGCATTAAACTTCGGCGTACAATATTCAGAGGTGTATCTTGCAGAATAGCTGAAGATAGAAACCAGTAAACGATGAGCTTTATCAGCAGAGGAGATGAGCAGTATGAAAAAATGGGGATGGAAGAAGTTCGCTGTTGCAGGGCTGGCTTTCGCATTGTCCTTTCAGTCCACTGCATTTGCAGGGGAAATCGTGATATTTGATGATGAGGAAAGTGTAACAGAAGCAACAACACATGATTCAGAAGATTCAGAAGAGACAGAAAGCCAGACAGAAACACAGAAGGAAACAGAAAGCGAGACAGAGCAGATTACAGAAACAGAGACCGGGACAGAAATAAATACAGAGACAAGCATAGAAACAGAAATAGACAGTGAAACAAAAGATATAAAAGAAAGCGATGTGGAAATACATTTTTACGCTTTAGACGAGCAGCAGGAAATAGAAGAAATTACACTGCAGGAACTGGAGAATCTTTCAGAAGAAAAAATAGAGGAAACAGCAGTTATTCTCTTTCAGCCGAAGAATTACTGGGTGCAGGATAAAGAAACAGAGGCAGAAACAGAAAGCCTTGATTTGGAAACTGTCCTGGAAGGCGCCGGAGAGATTATACTTCCGGAAGAGACAGAGATGAATACAGAAACGCAGGAATCAGAAATGCAGACAGAACAGGAAACGGAACAGAATACTGTATTGGCAGAAGAGGCTAAAGAGCAGGCGGAAAAACTGGCTGCCTTTGCTGAGAATTCAGTTATAGTGATGAATGGAATTATTCTGGAAGATGAGCTGGCATTTAGAGGACAGGAAAATGTAAAAGCAGTCATTTCCATGAATGAAAAGTCAGAAGAAAGTTTTTCAGAAGCCATGAAGAACCTTGAGTTAGAAAAAGAATATGCAGATTATCAAAAGAAGATAGATGAGTTTCTGAAAAAAGAAGTAGAAAAATTAAACACATCCCTGGGCATCAATGGCGTGCTGCCGGGAGGACTTTTCGCAAATTCTCTGATGTCGGCACAGCAGGGTACAACGCCGGGCACGGGTCTGAATAAAATAGATAATCCGTATATTAATAAAGAATCAGAAACAACAACTCCCAGTACAAACCGTCAGACAACGATTCAGTCAGAAAGTTCAAGTGAATCAAAGAGTTCAGAAAATTTGTCTGGTACAGGTAGCGGAAGCAGTACGACAGCAAAAAAAGAAATATCTCTTACACTGGATGCTCCTGAAGGATTAGAAGAAGATGATGAAGATCTTTATGTGACATATGAGATGACCTGCCCGGATGATATTAAGATTTCGGAGGCAGTTTTTAGTCTGACTTATGACAGTACAAAGATGAGCTATGATTCGGATTATTCAGATGCGGGAGATATCCTGTATGATGAGGATACAAAAGAAGGATTCCAATATAGTGCGTCAGACAGTAACGGAAAAGTAACAATGACTTTGAAAGCAGGGAATAGTACTCCACAGACGATGAAAGGCGTAGTTCTGGATCTTGGATTTGCATTAAAAAATCCGGCTAAAACAGGAGATATCTTTAATTTAAAGCTGGAGGTTACCAGCTTAAAAAGCGGAACTACGGAATTGAAAGGCAATTCAGGATATGATATCAAACTGAATGAACCGCCAATTCAGGCGACAGCATATGAAGACGATGAAGATACAGAGACAGAAAGCCAGACGCAAACGCAGACTCAAACACAAACGCAAACGCAGACCCAGCAGGTAGATTTGCAGAAAGCGGCAAAAACGGGTGATACTACAAATATCCCATTTTGGGTGTGTCTTATGGCATCATCTGTCCTAATTTTAGGAATCATAAGAAAGAAAAGACATCTAATAAATTGATTTATAAAGCCTTCCAGACTGATGTAATGCGGAATTACACTGTTTTGGAGGGTTTTTTCATGAGCTGATAAAAAAGTGGCAAAAAAAAGTAAAAAAGTAATTGACAAATGAAATAATCTCGAATATAATAATACGTGCGTCACAGGAAAACAGTGATGTAGAAAATAGCATAGTATAAAAGATAGAGACAGGCATGTGGAGAAGTACTCAAGTGGCTGAAGAGGCGCCCCTGCTAAGGGTGTAGACCGTTCGCGCGGTGCGAGGGTTCAAATCCCTCCTTCTCCGTATCATTAAGAAAGCAATAAGCAATAGAAAATGATACAAATAATAATCACAAAAAAATATAAAAAAGGTATTGACAAAGTGGTTGAAACATGATATTCTATCAAAGTTGCGTCTGATAAAAAAGACAAAACAGTACATTGATAATTGAACAGTGAAACAACCTTGAAAGTTCATGAAGACAAGGTCTTG
>SRZB01000042.1 GCA_004793585.1 Hominisplanchenecus murintestinalis
TAATCTTCACGCTCTTCGCCTGCCCCTTGCCTTTAAGCAGCTTCTTGTAGGCTTTCAGCTTCGCTTTCGGCACTTTGATTTTTGCTTTCTTGTGGATGCCTTTGAACGCCTTGGCGCCTACTTTTTTCAGGGATTTTGTTTTAATGG
This sequence comes from Hominisplanchenecus murintestinalis, assembly GCA_004793585.1. Taxonomy (GTDB): domain Bacteria; phylum Bacillota; class Clostridia; order Lachnospirales; family Lachnospiraceae; genus Hominisplanchenecus_A; species Hominisplanchenecus_A murintestinalis. The sequence continues at coordinate 148 of SRZB01000042.1, forward strand.
TAATCTTTTTCAGTTTTGAGCATCCGGAAAATGCTTTTGCATTAATCTGCGTAACTTTATATGTGGCTCCACTCACTTTTATATAATCTGCTACTGTTGCGGACGCCGCCTTTTTATTCACCGGGGACGCATATGCCGCTTTCCCGTCGCCCAGGCTTACATAGTTTCCTCCTGACACATTCACTTTCTGTCCTTTTGCGAAAGAAGTAACCGGGGTGACTGTCGGCGGAGTGACAACCGGCCTCTGAATCGGCGGCTGCTGTCCAACCTTAATATAGCCGTGCCTAATCGCATACTCATAAGCATAGGAGTTCGCATTGCACACCATATTTCCCGAACTTCCAGAAAGAATGTCATACCCCATCATACTAACGCTGTTTGGGATGGAGATACTGACAAGGCTGGTACAGTATGAAAACGCCCAGCTCCCGATTGTCTTTACCCCCTCTTGCACCGTCACATTCAAAAGAGCTCTGCATTCTATAAAAGAATTCTCTCCGATACTTTCTACGCTGCCTGGAATCGTTACATTTTTTAAAGCGGAACATGCCCCAAAAGCCGCATCTTCTATTCTTTCCACACCGCTTGCCAGTGTAAGTGTTTCCAAAGCCCTACACTCAGAAAAAGCGCCGGAACCAATTCTTTTCACGCTCCCCGGAACTGTCAGTGATGAGATTCCCGTTCCCCAAAAAGCAACTTCGCCAATCTCTTCTACTCCGTCTGAAATCGTCACGCTCTTCAAAGCAGCACACTCATAAAACGCACCTTCTCCAATTCTCTTTACTGTTTCCGGAACCGTGATGCTTCTAAATGAACATCCTTTGAACTGATATGATGAAAGTTCAGTGACTCCTGCCGGTATATTAATCGTCTCCAGTTTGAGACACCCATCAAATACTCCATGACCCAGCATTGTCACGCTATCCGGAATCCTGAAGGTTGTAAGAGACGTGCATCCCCCAAAAGCCCACTCCCCTATTTCCGTCAAGGTAGACGGGAGCACAATGTTTTCCAGTCCGCTAAACCCGTTAAAGCATGCACTTCCTATCTCTTTGACGCCTTCCGGTATAACCACGCGGCTGATACGTCCTTTATCCTCCATATCTATATCCACGCTTGTAACTTGTTTGCCATTTACCCTTGCCGGGATTACCAGTTCTGTAGCGTTTCCGTTATAATAGGAAATCTCTATCGTCCCATCGCTGTATTCTATATAGGCAAAATCTCCCTCTGTTCCGAACTCCACAAGTTCCCCGTGGTCTGCAGCCTCCACTTCTACCGCTGTCCCGGTATGCTCTGCCAGCCCCGCCGGAAAAGCTGCCGCCAGCATCACCGCCGACATCACAATTGCTGCTGCTTTCTTATAACTCATACCTTGTTCTCCTCTCTTTTCCTTTTGAAATCTTCGTTTTCAGCTGCGGACGCGTATTTACAATATTTTCCAAATTCTATTATATCAAACGTTTTTGTAAATTTGTTTTTACACACCTGCTAAATAAAAGTTTTTCAAAAATAACGAAAAAATTTTACCTGCCGCTACTTTATCCTTACTTTTTTCACCGCACTCCATGCGCTGTAAGCCGACGTCGATCCGTTTCCCGGATATCCGTAAGCGCGGACTTTAAAATAATAAACTTTTCCTTTTTTTAGTTTTGGCGTCGTAAAGCTCGTACCGTACACCGTACGCTTCTTTCCCCCCGCGTTCCTCTTTGTCGAGAAACACACTTCATACCAATACGCATCTTTCACTTTTCCCCACTTGAGCGTTGCTTTCTTCTTCCTGCTCTTCAGGCTCTTGATCTTACATTTCGCCAATTTCCTCACCGGCGCGGAATACGAGGGTTTTGAAGATGAAGATTTGACGCGGCGTCTGCAGTGATTGTATTTGCCAGCAGCATTTGCAGTACAAACATCAGCACTATCGCCATTTTTTTACACATCGCCATTTTTTCCCCTTCATCTCTTCTCCTCCTGTTCCAATTTCCCGATTCTGTGTTTTCAGCGAATATCCGCTGAACTGTTACCAAATTTTTACTATGGTATTATTATACAGGATGCGATTTGGAAATTTGTTTTTTCACTTTCGACGATATGGTAAAATGATGATTTTTTAACCAGGTATTTTTATAAGATGTGAAATCTGATTTTCCACTTGCCCATCTCCCTAAATATTGACATCCTCCCACCAAGTTGCTATACTTTCTTCGAAAAAGCTGCCCTCTGGCAGCGCTCAGAAAGAGAGGAAAAGCAATGCACAAACTGAAGAAGCTCTACTGCCGTACCTTCCAGGCGGCGCTCAGGCTTTCTCTGCCGTTTCTTCCTTATCGGAACCCGAAAATCGTGGGCAGCGTAAACGCACTTCCGGAAATCCTGGAAAAACACGGCTGCGAACATGTTCTAATTATTACAGATTCCGGCATCAGGAGCCTGGGGCTTACCAAACGCCTGGAACTGGCTCTTGTGAAAAACGGCGTCGAATTTTCCATATACGACAAGACAGTGGCAAACCCTACTACAGCAAATGTGGACGAGGCGCTTGCTTTATATACCGCCGATAGCTGCCAGGCTATCATCGGCTTCGGAGGCGGCTCCAGCATGGACTGCGCCAAGGCTGTAGGCGTTAAAGCCGCAAACCCGCGAAAGTCCCTGGCAAAAATGAAGGGAATCCTGAAGGTACATAAAAAACTTCCCCTTCTGATTGCTATTCCCACGACTGCCGGAACCGGGAGCGAAACTACGCTGGCGGCAGTCATTACAGACGCCGAGACCCGGCACAAATATGCGATTAACGATTTCCCGCTGATTCCCAGATATGCAGTGCTGGATCCTAAAGTAACCATGAGCCTCCCGCCATTTATTACGGCAACAACCGGAATGGATGCGCTGACCCATGCAGTGGAAGCCTATATCGGACAGTCCACAACCCACGGAACCCGAAAAAACGCCCTTCTCGCAGTCAAGCTTATCTTTGAAAATCTGGGAACGGCATTTCATGACGGGAAAAATCCAGACGCCAGACGGAACATGCTGAGGGCTTCTTACTATGCAGGATGTGCTTTCACAAAGTCATATGTAGGCTATGTCCACGCCGTAGCCCATTCCCTGGGCGGGGAATACAACGTGCCCCACGGACTGGCAAACGCCGTGCTGCTTCCTTTCGTACTGGAAGCCTACGGCGGCAGTATCCACAAGAAGCTCCACCGTCTTGCTGTGGAAGCGGGTCTTGCCGATATCAATACTCCCCCGGATGAAGCCGCCGAAACGTTTATCAACACTATCAAAGCGATGAACCGGCAGTTCGGCATTGGAGACACGATTCCGGAAATCCAGGAAACTGACATCCCGAAGCTCGCCTATTATGCGGATAAAGAAGCAAACCCTCTCTATCCCGTCCCGGTACTGATGGACGCTGAGGAGCTTGAAAAATTTTACCGCATGGTAACGCCGGATACCGGAAAGGATGTGGAGCAGCCATGACCGAAAAAGAAATCACCCGTCTTACCGACAGACAACGCGTATTTTTTTCTACAGGAGCCACGCTGGATATTTCATTCCGCATCCGCGCACTGGAAAAGCTCAGAGCTTCCATATTAAAATACGAATCTGAAATACTCTCCGCACTTTCGAAAGACCTGGGAAAAGGCTGTACAGAGAGCTACATGTGCGAAGCCGGGCTGGTGCTCAGCGAAATCCGCTATATGCGCAGGCATATCCGCTCTCTGGCAAAAGAGCGTACTGTCCACACGCCCCTGGCGCAGTTTCCGTCAAGGAGTTTCCAGAAGCCGTCCCCTTACGGCACAGTGCTGATTATGAGTCCCTGGAATTATCCCTTCCTGCTGACCCTCGACCCCTTGGTAGACGCACTGGCGGCAGGAAATACCGTGGTTCTTAAACCCAGCGCCTACTCCCCTGCCACCAGCCGGATCATCAGCCGCATCATAGCAGAATGTTTTGATGAAAGCTATGTCTCTGTCGTCACGGGCGGCAGGGCGGAGAACGCCTGCCTGCTGAGGGAGCATTTTGACTATATCTTCTTTACGGGGAGCCAGTCCGTAGGCAGGGAAGTCATGAGACACGCCGCAGAACGCCTCACTCCCGTCACCCTGGAGCTGGGCGGCAAAAGCCCCTGTATCGTAGAAAAAAGCGCCGACCTGGCCCTGGCAGCCAAGCGCATCGTATTCGGCAAGTACTTAAACTGCGGGCAGACCTGCGTCGCTCCCGACTATCTGTACTGTGACAAAAGCATCAAAGACAAACTGCTTGCTGAAATCCGCAGGCAGATTCAGAAACAGTTTGGGGAACACCCTCTTACAAACCCGGACTACGGCAAAATCATAAACCGAAAGCATTTTGAGCGCATTCTCGGCCTGATGAACCGGGACAAAATCATCTGCGGAGGAAATACAGACGCTGAACGCCTGAAAATAGAACCTACCGTCATGGATTCCGTAGACTTCGGAGACGCCGTGATGCAGGAAGAGATTTTCGGTCCGCTGCTTCCCGTCCTTACTTATGATTCCGTGGATGAAGCCATCCGGAAAATCAATTCCATGCCCCATCCCCTGGCTCTCTACATCTTTACGCGCGACAGGGAAACCGCCGGAAAATTCACCTCTCGCTGCGGCTTTGGAGGCGGCTGTATCAATGATACCATCATACACCTTGCCACCAGCGAGATGGGCTTCGGCGGCTTTGGGGAGAGCGGCATGGGTTCTTATCATGGCAAAGAAGGCTTTCGTACCTTCTCACACTACAAAAGCATTGTAGACAAAAAGCTGTGGCTGGATCTGCCTATGAGATACCAGCCCTATAAAAAAATAAACGATAAACTCATCCGCTTCTTCTTACGTTGACGCGGAATCCAAAAACAAAGGAGGAAAATCACATGGCATTTACTTACAAACCACGCGGCGTCTGCTCACAGGCAATCATCCTTGATTTAGACGGCGACACCATTAAAAAGGCAGAATTTATCGGCGGATGCTCCGGAAATACACAGGGCGTAGCCCGGCTCGTAGAAGGCATGAAAGCCCGGGACGCCATTGAAAAGCTTGAAGGCATCAAGTGCGGCCCCAGACCTACTTCCTGCCCCGACCAGCTCGCTCTGGCCCTGCGCGAAGCACTCGAAAAAGCAAATACTCCGTAGCCAACTGCCTGCAGGCAGTCACTTAGATCGCTGCTCGCGGGAATAAAGACAAAAACATCCCGGCGTCCGGAACCATCTATGTAAGATGACTTCCCAGATACCGGGATATTTCTTTCACAGCAGCGTTTCAGACGCCCTTTCTATCCATATCAAAACTTAAACACCGCTACCCCATATGCAGGCAGGTCATATGCAAAGGAATACTCCCTTCCATCACATTCCTGAGACACTGCACGGTATACCAACGGCTGTTCCTTTCCGCTGCCCCCAAATTCCTCTGCATCGCTGTTCAGAATCAGGCGGTACTGTTTCTTTTTCGGTACGCCCACCCGGTAATCCTGTCTTGCTACCGGAGTGAAGTTTACAACGAAAAGCAGGTTATTCTTACCGTCAAAGGAATGACGCACAAAACTGAAAATACTCCTGTCCCCATCGTCCGCATTGATCCACTCAAAGCCTGTAGGATGATTGTCTGCCTCATAACACGCCGGATTGCTCTTGTAAAGATGCAGCAGTTCCTTCACATAGTTCTGAAGATGCCTGTGCTTTTCCTCTCCCAACAGATACCAATCCAGTTCCCTCGCCTCGCTCCATTCCTGGAACTGAGCAAAATCCTGTCCCATAAAGAGCAGTTTCTTTCCCGGATGGCCAATCATAAACGAATACCCGGCTTTCAGGTTCGCAAACTTATCATCGTAAAGCCCCGGCATTTTATTAATCATAGAGCATTTCAAATGAACGACTTCATCGTGGGAAAGTACCAGGATATATTTTTCTGAATACGTATAGGACATAGCAAATGTCATTTTATTGTGATTGTATTTGCGGAAATACGGATCAAGCTTCATATATTCCAGGAAGTCATTCATCCATCCCATATTCCATTTCATGGAGAATCCCAGCCCGTCATCCTCCGGCCTGCCGGTTACCATCGGCCATGCGGTAGACTCCTCTGCAATCATCAGCGCCCCGTGATTTCTTCCGAGCACTACGCTGTTTAAGTGTTTAAAGAACTCTATCGCCTCAAGGTTTTTATTCCCGCCGTATTTATTTGGAACCCACTGCCCGTCCTGTCTGCCATAGTCCAGATAGAGGATAGAAGCCACTGCATCTACACGCAGGCCGTCCACATGAAACTGCTCCAGCCAGAACAGCGCGTTGGCAATCAGAAAATTCTTCACCTCATTTTTCCCAAAGTCAAATACCTTCGTACCCCAGTCGGGGTGCTCTCCCTTTCTCGGGTCTGCATATTCAAACACACAGGTTCCGTCAAACTCTGCCAGCCCGTGGGCGTCTCTCGGAAAATGCGCGGGAACCCAGTCCAGGATCACACCGATTTTGTTCTTATGCAGATAATTCACCAGATACATAAAATCTTCCGGCGTGCCATAACGTGAACTCGGCGCATAGTACCCTGTTACCTGATACCCCCAGGAACCGTCAAACGGATGCTCCGCAATCCCCATCAGTTCCACATGGGTATACCCCATTTCTTTCACATATTCCGTCAGGGAATGCGCCAGCTCCCGGTAATTATAAAATCCATCCTCATTCTGTTCATTCCACGGGTGCTTCTTCCAGGAACCGGGATGCACTTCATAAATACTCATCGGCATCTCATTTACATCCTGCAATTCCCGTTTTTCCATCCATGTGCTGTCGCCCCAGCGAAAATTCGGGATATCCGCAATCTTCGATGCATTCCCCGGCCGCAGCTCAGAGGAATTCGCAAAAGGATCCGCTTTGTAAAGCTTCCGCCCATCTCTGGTATGGATTAAAAATTTATAAAGCATCCCCACCTTTGCCTCCGGCACAAACGCCTCATAAATACCCAGAGGCTCCAGGCGCTCCATAGGAATGTTTTCCTCATTCCATCCGTTAAATTCCCCAATCACATTTACTGCCGCCGCATTCGGCGCCCATACGGCAAAATAAACGCCCGTGCGCCCGTTTCTCTTTGTTTTATGCGCCCCCAGCTTTTTATAGATATCATAATGTGTTCCCTGTCCAAACAGGTACTGATCCAAATCCCCGACACGCAGCTCCTCTTCCTGCATTTTAACTACAGGCGTTGTCTTCTCTGATGCCTGTTTCACGATTCCGCCAGAACCCTTCCTTGATACCTGCTGCGTAATTCCTGCGGGAGCTTCCTTCTTTGATGCCCGCTTTTTCGATGTTCTTTTGTTCATCTTACCCACCTCTGCTTCTATGACTTACCATCTATATACGCCGCTTCGCGGCACACAAAGCTGCCCGGATAACCGGACAGCCAACAACTGCTGCCTCTGACGCTTCCTTATGAAGCTGTTACGATTTTACTGCCGCAGGCATCCAGCTCAATATTCAGCCTTCCCCCTTCTGCTTTCAGTGTTTCCCCTGTGAATACATCTGTGCAGATATCTGCACTCACCGGCATAGGAATAGACATGGATGCCGGAGACTCGTCATTGTTGACAGCCACAATAACTGCCCTGTCTCCCAGTATTCTGGCAAATGCATACTGCCTGTTTGTCAGCAACAGTTCCCGGTATTTTCCGTCTGCCAGCACTTCATTTCCTTTCCTCAGCTCTCCTAACGCTTTGATATGGGCAGTCAGTTCCGGATGCTCATTCTTCATCTCCATTTCTGCAAGCTCCAGCCTCGGGCGCATCCCGTCATCATTCGCCCCCTGTTTCTTTCCCTCTATGCCCCACTCTGAACCGTAATAAACCGAGGGAATCCCCGGCAGGGTATACAGCAGCGTATACACCGGATACACATGCTCTTTATTGTTCAGTTTGCTCATGATGCGGTCCACATCATGGTTATCCACAAAAGAATACAGTGTCCTTCCTTTATAAATGCCTCCGTTCTCATCAAATTCCCGGCGGATGGTGTGTGCGATTTCAAAATAATTGTGGTCGTTATGCCCGGAATAAAGTCCCTTATGCAGCTCATAATTCGTTACAGAATGAAGCATCTCATCGTTTGCCCAGCGCGCATAATCCCCGTGGATCACTTCGCCCATCAGCCAAAAATCCTCTTTTTCCTGCGCTGTCACCTGGCGCATCTGCTTCATAAACTCAAAGTCCAGACAGTCCGCGCAGTCCAGCCGGATGCCGTCAATATCAAACTCCTGAATCCAGAAACGGATAACATCCAGAAGGTAATCACGTACCTCCTGATTCCAGAGATTCAGGTTCACCAATTCAAAGCAGTTCCTCCATGCCTCATATCCAAACCCGTCATTATAAGGAGTATTCCAGCCAAAGTTCACGCCTTTATACCAGCTACAGCAGCGGGATCCTTCCCTGTTCTGCTGAATATCGCGAAAAGCAAAAAATTCCCTTCCTGTGTGGTTAAACACGCCGTCCACCACCACGCGGATTCCCGCCTCATGTGCAAGCCGCACAAACTTTTTAAAATCCTCATTATCTCCTAACCGCTTATCTACAATCCTGTAATCTTTTGTATCATAGCCGTGGCTGGTAGACTCAAACAAGGGGCCGATGTAAATCGCTGTCCCCCCCAGCTCACGGATATGCTCGATCCACGGAAACAGTTCCTCCATCCTGTGGCAGACCCCGCCGTCCCGGTTCTCCTTCGGCGCGCCTGTCAGTCCTAGGGGATAGATATGATAAAATACCGCCTCATTGTACCATTTGCTCATTTCCTTTTCCTCCACATCATTTCTAAGAATTTATTCCATACATAAACTGGTCTACCAGCGATTTCTTCCTTTCGTCATCTACCATAGCGCCTTCTTTCAGGCTGTCGCACATCCGCAGGATATACTGGTTCATCGTTCCCAGAAAACCTATCGCAAACTGTTCCTGCCTTCCGCGGATATTCCCAAGCTGCGGCGTGGCTTCTTCAAAAAAATGTACCACAATCCCATACAGCTCTGTCATCAGGGGACGGATTGCCCGGTAGGCTTCATTCTCCTTTGCCGAATAAAAAAGAGCCATCATCAGCATATACATTTTCCGGTTGGCGCTCGCCAGGTCAAGCATCTTCGATGCCATCCGATAGAGAGTCGCGGGAACATCCCCGTGATACTCAGCCGCCTCCCGGACAGCTTCATTTACATGAGAAAGCTCTGTATTCAGAAGTGTTTCCAGCAGCCCGTATTTGCTCCCGAAATAATAGTACAGCGTGGGCTTCGTCACTCCGGCCTTTTCAGCAATCTCCTGAACCCCTACCGCATCATATCCTTTCGCATAGAACAAATCCAATGCACACCGGAGGATTTTTTCTTTATTATCCATAAACGCCCCCTTTCTTCCGATATTCTCCATTATACCGTTCGGTATACAATATGTCAAGCATAAGCAGCCACTCGGGAATTTTCGTCAAAGGGATTTACATTTTTCGCTATCTATTGTATCATTTCTTTAAAAAGCGTAAAGGCTGGATACATATGAAATTCAAACATACACCCATACACAACTTCTATCCCCGTCTGCTTCAGGCTTTTGCGGCAGCCCTTATGGGCGGGGCTTTTTATATGGGGGCATACACTTTTACTTATGGCGGCGCCGCTCCCACTGTACAGGATATCGCACCGGAAATCGTTTCCTCTATAGAGACTGAAATTTCCTCTGAGACACAGAATCCGAAAAAAGATACCCTGCAAAACACGGAAAGCCCTCCGAAACCAAAAGCACCTGCGGAGAGAAAAGTTTCTTCAGAAACCCAAACATTCGCAGACAGTACGGATTCCGTTACTGCTGAAACATCTTCAGAGCTTTCCGGTGAATATGAAATTGCAGAGTCTGCAACGGAAACAGACGTTTCATCTGTTTACTCATACCCTGATCTGACAGAAACTTCTCCTGCGGCTCCATTCGTTTCTGGCGCTCCTTATGCAGCTGATAAATACGCCTTTAGCATCTCATCTGCAGATACTGGGGATATAATCTATGTTTATGAGGATGACGTTTATAAAATTTCGCAGTTTCAGCCAAACTATCTTTATGACTTAACAGAGGTTTCTCTCTCTTGGGAACACCTGGAGGATGAGCTGATTTCCATGACCGAGAGCTATTCTGGAAATTGGTCTGTATATGTAAAAAACCTTGCAAACGGCGATACGATAGCTGTCAACCAGAAGCCTATGGAATCTGCAAGCCTGATTAAACTCTATATCATGGGCGCGGTGATGGAGCAGATTCATAACGGAAAGCTGGAAGAGACAGATACCATCCGTTCTCTTCTGAATGATATGATTACTGTCAGTGACAATGAAGCTTCTAACGAACTGGTGCGCTATCTCAGCCCGGAACATGACCACAAAGATGGGCTTACCTATGTAAACAGCTTCGCTAAACGCCACGGTTTCCCGGACACACAGCACGTAAACGGACTGGAAGACTCCAGCCTGCGCCATTCTCCTCACCTGCAGAATGAGACCTCCACCCGGGACTGCGGAGAACTGCTGGCACAGATTTATGAAGGGAAACTGGTGTCCCATCTGGCGTCCAGGGATATGGAAAATCTGCTGTTAAACCAGGAGATTACTTACAAAATCCCTACCGCTGTACCTTCTGAAGCCGTTACCGCTAACAAGACTGGAGAAATCAGCGATGCTGAAAATGACGCTGCAATTATCTATTCTCCCGGAGGCGATTTCGTGCTGTGCATTATGTCCGGGGGCTGGGACAACGGAAACCAGGCCATTGACCATATACGTGCGCTTACAAAACTTGTGTATAACCATTTTAACGCGGCTATCGCCGATACGGATAAATATATGATTGTAGAAAATGCCAGTGAGTAATTAGCCGCTAACTACGGCCATAAGACCTTGGCACATGGCATTTGAATATTGGAGGTACTTATTATGCGTATTTGGGGAAAAATAATAAAAGATAACCGGATGCTTGTTGATACCGTTGTGGAGGACAACACCATCGACACCAGGACTCACAAAATATTTCGCGCCCTGGATGAAATTTGCTATGTATTTGATCTGGGAAAACCAATCTGGCTCGACTCTACAGTAGCAGAATTTAAACGCCACGACAAGGCAAGGTTTTATCAGGATAACTTTATTGAACAGATTGACTTTGACTATCTGGAATTTCATGTCATTGAAGAAGATTCATGACGCCGCTATACAAAACAAAACGCCGCGACTGCACGTCATACGCAGTCACGGCGTTTTCTTCTTTATACTACCTATTTCTATTCTTCAAATCTCACTTTGATATACGCTTTTATCTCTTCTACGCATTTCTCAAATCCAAGCTTACTGCTGTTCAGGCACAAATCATAGTTCCTGGCGTCATTCCAGACATTTCCTGTATAATAATGGTAGAAATCACCTCGGTATTTATCCGTCTTAGCAATAAATTTCTCCATTTCTTTTCTGCTCATATCATTCCGCTCCATCGCACGTTCCATGCAGTAATCCGCCGGAGCATGGACAAACACGCTTACTACGTTCGCTCTGTCCTTCAATACAAAATCCGCGCAGCGGCCTACGATTACACAGGAGCCTTTCTCTGCCAGCTCCTTAATAACCTTTGCCTGATAATTAAACAAGTTTTCACTGGAAACAAAATCATCGCTTTCCGGTGAAATCAACCCGCCGGTGTAGACCTTCTTTGAAGCCCCAAACAACGGATTGCTGCGCAGCTTTTCATCCGCCTGATTAAACAGCTCTTCCCTGATTCCGCTGTCGTCCGACGCCAGGCGCAGGATTTCCCTGCTGTAAAAGGGAATCCCCAGATCGTTTGCAAGCATCTGCCCAATTGTCTTACCGCCGCTTCCATATTGACGGGCGATTGTAATGATTACTTTTTCCACAGAAATCCCTCCTTACTCTCCTAAGTACGCTTTCTTCACTGACTCATCGTTCATCAGTTCTTTCGCGTCTCCCTGCAGTGTAATCCTTCCTGTCTCCAGGACATATGCCCTGTCCGCGATGGAAAGCGCTTTCTTTGCGTTCTGTTCCACCAACAGTACAGTAGTTCCCGCTGCGCTTACCTCCCGGATAATATCAAATATCTCATTTACAAAGATTGGGGACAGCCCCATAGACGGCTCATCCATCAGAATAATCTTCGGCTGGGACATCAGCGCCCGGCCCATAGCCAGCATCTGCTGCTCGCCTCCGCTCAGAGTTCCCGCCATCTGGTTCTTCCGCTCTTTCAGACGCGGAAACCTTTTATAGACCATTTCCAGGTTCCCGGCAATTTCATCTTTATCTTTTCTCGTATACGCGCCCATTTTCAGGTTCTGGTATACGCTCAGCTCTGCAAAAACTCTTCTTCCCTCCGGCACATGCGCCATTCCCATCGACACAATCTTATGTCCGGGGATTTTTGCAACATTCTTTCCGTCAAATATAATTTCTCCCGCTTTTGCCGGAATCAGTCCGGTAACCGCATGAAGCGTAGTCGTCTTTCCCGCTCCGTTCGCACCGATCAGGGCGATAACTTCCCCTTCATTTACTTCGAAGGAAATCCCTTTGATGGCCTGAATCATGCCGTAATATACTTCCAGATTTTTGATTTCAAGCATTGCCATAAGTCTTTCCTCCTATTCTCCCAGATATGCAGTAATTACCTGTGGGTTATTCAGCACTTCCCCTGTTTCCCCTTCTGCCAGCACCTGGCCGAAGTTCAGCACTGTCAGCTTTTCACAGATACCGGATACCAGTTTCATATCATGCTCTATAAGCAGGATGGTCATATCAAATTTATCCCTCACAAAATGAATGGTATCCATCAGTTCCTGAGTTTCATTCGGGTTCATGCCCGCCGCCGGCTCATCCAAAAGCAGAAGCTTAGGTTCCGTAGCCAATGCCCTGGCAATTTCCAGTTTTCTCTGCTTTCCGTAAGGAAGATTTGACGCCAGATAATCCGCCTGTCCCGCCAGGTCAAATACATCCAGCAGCTCCATAGCCTGCTCGTTCATCTCTTTTTCTACCTTCCGGTATCTCGGCAGACGCAGAATCCCTTCCAGCGTGGAGTAATGATGTTTATTATGAAGTCCGACCTTTACATTGTCCAGCACGCTCATATCTTTAAAAAGCCGGATATTCTGGAACGTCCTCGCAACGCCCTCTTTATTGATTTCTATGGTCTTTTTTCCGGTAATATTCTTCCCGTCCAGGGTAACAATTCCTTCATTCGGCTTGTATACGCCTGTAAGCAGGTTAAATACTGTCGTTTTCCCTGCGCCGTTCGGCCCTATCAGTCCATAAAGCTGGCCTTTTTCAATGCTGATATTGAAACTGTCCACGGCACGAAGCCCTCCAAAGGAGATTCCCAGGTTTTTTACCTCCAACAACGCCATGATTACTCACCCTCCTTTGCTTCCTGCTTCTTCTTCAACAGCCGTTTCGGAGAGTACCTCTCCCGCCATTCCAGCGCCTTCGGGCTCCAGTTAAAGAGCATCATCACAATCAGTACGACTGCATAAATCAGCATACGGTAATCGCTCAGGAAACGCAGCATCTCCGGCAGCAGCGTTAAAATAACCGCCGCAATCATGGAACCGCGGATTCTTCCGATTCCTCCAAGCACTACATATACCAGTATCATAATTGACATATTGTATCCGAAATTCTTGGGCTGCGCAGACAAAGTCGCCAGATTATGGGCATAGAGCACGCCCGCCACACCTGCCAGCGCCGCCGAAATAGTGAACGCCATCATCTTATACTTCGTAATGTTGATACCTACAGACTCTGCCGCAATGCGGTTGTCCCGAATAGACATAATCGCACGCCCGTCCCTGGAATGAATCAGGTTCAGCACAATAAAAAGAGTGAGCAGCAGCAAAAGGATTCCTATGAAAAAGGTAGAATCATTGGGAGTTCCGGTAATTCCCTGAGGCCCGTTCACAATCACCTGCCCGTCTGCCTCCATGTTCAGGGACATCGCGTCTTTCATGGAGAAATGAAAACCATTGCTGTCCTTTCCTATAAAAAATGCATTAATCAGGTTCTTAATAATCTCACCGAATGCCAGCGTTACAATTGCCAGATAGTCGCCTTTCAGCCTCAGCACCGGGATACCTATCAGTATGCCAAACAAGGCAGCCACTGCAGCGCCTACCAGAAGCGCCAGGAAGAAACGCACTCCTGCCACAGGGATTACTTCAACCATACATTTCGAGAAAAATGCGCTGGAAAACGCCCCCACGCACATAAAACCAGCGTGTCCAAGACTCAATTCCCCCAGAATACCTACTACCAGGTTCAAAGACACCGCCAGAATTGCATAAGTACACAGCGGTACAAGAAGTCCTTTCATCAGGCTGGAAACCTGTCCTGCCGACACCAGAATCTGTACGATGATAAACGCAGCGATTACAATACCATATGTAATAAAATTACTTTTTGCCGTCTTATTTATTTTCAACTTATTCATTTTCATCTTCGCCACCACCTATACTTTCTCTTGTACCTGTTTGCCCAGGATTCCCGTAGGCTTCACCAACAGTACCACAATCAACACGGCGAACACGATAGCGTCTGCCATCTGTGACGATATGTAAGCTTTTCCCAGGATTTCAATAACCCCCAGCAGAATTCCGCCAATCATGGCTCCCGGAATCGAACCGATTCCACCGAATACTGCCGCCACAAAAGCTTTAATTCCCGGCATCGCGCCTGTATACGGCGTCAGGGACGGATATGCCGAACATAAAAGCACGCTTGCGATAGCAGCCAATGCCGAACCAATAGCAAAAGTCAGGGCAATCGTCCCATTTACATTGATACCCATAAGCTGTGCCGCGCCCTTATCTTCGGAAACGGCAAGCATAGCCTGTCCTGCTTTTGACTTATTAATAAACAGAGTCAGCCCCGCCATAATAATAATACATGCCGCAATTGTCACCATCGTCTCTCCGGTAATGGTAAGATCGCCTCCTGCCAGCGTAACCGCCGGTATCGAAACCACGGATGTAAAAGATTTCGTATCCGCGCCAAAGAGCAGCAACGCAACGTTCTGCAACAGGTAGCTGACGCCAATTGCCGTAATCAGAACAGCCAGGGACGACGCGGCATTTCTCAGCGGCCTGTACGCCACCCGCTCAATCGTCACTCCCAATACAGTACAGACGATGACTGCCGCCAAGATTCCCAGCATAGGAGGCATCCCCATAGCAGCCGTGGCTGTAAGCACCACATACCCTCCGACCATAATAATATCACCGTGGGCAAAATTCAGCATCTTGGCAATTCCGTATACCATCGTATAGCCCAAGGCAATGATTGCATATACACTGCCGAGGCTGATGCCATTGATTAAATAAGATATAAAACTCATAGCACACCCCTCTTTAGAAGATTTAAAGTTACACACTATTCTAATGATTATAGCATACTCTGTCACTGTAATTCAACATAAAAGTTACAGTTGTGATTCGGCTTGCGGCAGTTCCATGTAAAAGAGGGGCCTGCAAATTGCAGTAACCCCTCTCTGGATGTAGTATTTACTATATTATATTCGTATTTGGCTGTATATTCCGCCCGGAGATTACATTGCTTTGTAAGCGCCGTCTGTGATAACAACTGCTTTCGGGTCTTTGGAAGGCTCTCCGTCGGCTGTCCATGTAATGGTTCCTGTCAGACCTTCTACAGTAACCTCTGTCATAGCTGTCTTCATGCCTTCGCAGAGATCAGATACGCTCATATCCGGTGTCAGACCTGCTTTTTCTACTGCTGCTTTAACCGTGTACATTGCATCGTAAGCATCTGCTGCAAACTGGTTCGGGATATCCCCGTATTTCTCTGTGAAAGTACCTACAAATTTCTTTGTCATCTCATCTTCTGCATCTGCTGCGAACGGTGTCAGGAGCATTACGCCCTCTGCCAGTGCAGTGTCAAAGCCTTCTACTGCAAGGATTCCGTCAAGTCCGTCACATCCGAAGAATTTTGGTGCAAATCCCATGGTTTTTGCCTGCTGAAGAATCAGAGAAGCTTCTGTATAATAAATCGGAAGGAATACCAGCTCTGCGCCGCCATCTTTTGCTTTCTGAAGCTGTACAGAGAAATCTGTCTTATTGTCTGCCGTAAATGCTTCTGCTGCTACGATTTCAAAAGACTGGTTCTTTGCTTCTGTTGCAAATTTCTCATAAATTCCTGAAGAATATACATCAGAGCTGTCATAGATAACTGCTACCTTAGAAGCTAACGCATGCTCGCCGATGTACTGTGCGGAAGCAACACCCTGGTTCGGGTCGGAGAAGCATACGCGGAAAGCATTTTCATGCTGGATGCTCTCTACCGCTGAACCTGACGGTGTAAGATGAAACATATTGTCCTCAAATGTTTTCTCAACAACTGCGGTACACGGTCCGGATGTAACAGTACCGACCAGCATCTGCATTCCCCAGTCTTTCAGAGAGTTATAAGCGTTTACAGCTTTCTCAGGGTCATGCTCATCATCTTCAAACTGAATCTCAACCTGTGCTCCGTTGATTCCTCCTGCTGCATTGATTTCTTCTGCTGCCAGCTCCATCGCATTCTTAACTGCCTGTCCGTAAACTGCTGCGCCGCCTGTCGTCGGTCCGATGCCGCCAATCTTAAATACGCCGCCTGCTGCGGATGTACTTCCGCTTTCTCCTGCAGTCTCTGCCGTTGTTTCTGCGGATGTCTCTGCAGACTTGTCACCGCATCCTGCCAGCGACGCAACTACCATAGACGCTGCCATGATAAATGCCGCTGCCTGTTTAAATTTTTTCATAATATTTTCCTCCTTCTTATTCCTGCGTCCAACGCATGTTAACGGATTTCTTCTGAAATCTTGGAAATAATAATACGCTGTATTATTTTCTTTGTCAATACCTCTTTTTTCAAAAAACGATGCTTGAAAGCCAGTAACGGCGCGGATTACTGCTGTCCGGCGAATGCAGCCTATATGGACAATCTCCGCTTCTACTCACCCCCAAGCTCTACCAGCGTATACTCATGCTCTATATATGGAAGAAACTTTTCCAACACATCTTTTGTCTTAAGCTTTAGACTGGAAGTATTGATGCAGGGATGACATCCTATGTACCCGGATTCTGCAATTTCCTTATCAATAAGCAGACGTACCCGGCAATCTTTATCATTCATCAGTCCCAGAACCGTTACTGAGCCAGGCGTAAGCCCCATAAATTCTTCCATAAAGTCTTCTCCTGCAAAGGATAGGCGTGCACTTCCTATCTGGGCTGAAAGCTCTTTTGTCCGAAACGGCTTGTCCCCAGGCATCAGCAGCAGATAGAACTCTGTCTTCTGCCGATTGCAAAGAAATAAATTTTTACACATATCAATGCCTAAAAGCGCATCAACTTCCCGGCACGCTTCAATCGTAGGAGCTACTTCATGATCCGCCCTTACATATGGAATGTCCAGCTTCTCCAGCAGATCATAAACTGCCATTTCTGCGGGAAGACGCCCATCCGAATCAGGCCGCCCTGTATATAACGTCATATCAACTTTCATAATATCCGTTCCCTCCATTAGAAAACCTGCCGTCGGGTTTCCGTATTTCAGGAATCCGGAGGCAGATTCTTCATTTTTTCAGCAAACCTAACTGCTTAATTTATCAAAATCAATATGCCTTGCCCCAGTACACCATTTTCTTAGCTGGTTTTCCGCAATATACACAAGTATCCTCAATTTCCTCCTGTTCAAAAGGAATGCAGCGTGAAGTCACTCCAACCTCTTCCTTCATGGCCTCCTCACACTCCTGACAGCCGCACCACATAGCTTTGATGAATCCCGGCTTATTTTCTGCTATATCTTTCATCTCTTCCAGATTCTTCGCTGTGTACGTATGGGCATCCCTGTGCGCCCGCGCCCTCTCCAGCATTTCCCTCTGTATCGTCTCCAGAAGCTCCTCTGTCTTTACCGCCAGTTCTTCTATCTGCACAGTCATCTTCTCACGGGTGTCACGGCGCACAAGCACTGCCTGGCCTGCTGCGATATCTTTTGGCCCCAGCTCCACACGCAATGGGAATCCTCTCATTTCCTGCTCTGAAAATTTCCATCCCGGACTCTTGTCGGAATCGTCCAGCCTGGTGCGGATTCCTGCCGCACTCAAAGCATCCGCAACCTCGTTTGCCTTCTCAAGCACACCTTCCTTTTTCTGCTGGATAGGGATAACGACTACCTGCACAGGCGCAATCCTTGGCGGAAGCACCAGGCCGCTGTTGTCGCCATGCACCATGATAATCGCCCCGATCATCCGGGTCGTCATTCCCCAGGAAGTCTGATGGACATATTTTAATTTATTATCTTTATCTGCATACTGGATGCCAAACGCCTTTGCAAACCCATCCCCAAAATTGTGGCTGGTTCCCGACTGAAGAGCTTTGCCGTCATGCATCAAAGACTCGATTGTATAGGTAGCCTCTGCTCCCGCAAACTTTTCTTTATCCGTTTTCCTTCCCTTGATTACCGGAATCGCAAGTACCTCTTCACAGAAACCTGCATACACGTTCAGCATCTGGATCGTTCTCTCCTCTGCTTCCTCTGCAGTTGCATGCGCCGTATGTCCCTCCTGCCACAAGAATTCCCTGGAACGCAAGAACGGACGTGTCGTCTTTTCCCAGCGCACCACGGAACACCACTGATTATATACCTTCGGCAAATCCCTGTAGGAATGCACATCATTTGCATAAAAATCACAAAACAGCGTCTCGGAAGTCGGCCTTACACAAAGACGCTCCTGCAAAGGCTCCAGCCCGCCGTGAGTCACCCACGCCACCTCAGGCGCAAAGCCTTCCACATGATCCTTCTCCTTTTGAAGCAGACTCTCCGGAATAAACATAGGAAGGTATACATTCTGCACTCCCGTTTCCTTAAATCTCCGGTCAAGCTCATTTTGGATATTTTCCCAGATTGCATAGCCTGCGGGTTTGATTACCATACATCCTTTTACGCTCGTGTAGTCAATCAGCTCTGCCTTCTTCACCACATCCGTATACCACTGGGCGAAATCTTCTTCCATAGAAGTAATCGCTTCTACAAGTTTTTTGTCGTTTGCCATCTTCTTCTCTCCTCTTCCTTTCATTATCCTGATATGCACAAAGGCCTCAGCCCCTATGCTTTTGCAAAGGGACCGAGACCGTAAAGTCATCGGCGGTACCACCCTCATTAGCTGCCTGCTCCGGCCGCTCTCTCTTTTGCCGTTAACGCCGGCCAGACGCCACGCTTCAATACTCCCACGACGCTTCCTGTTATACAAACCGTAATACCGGAAGTATTTTCACATGGGGCTCCAAGGCCGGTTCCATCAGCTTCCGGCAGAAATCTCTCACCAACGATTTCCTCTCTGGGGGATTCGGCAGATGTACTATTCCTCTTCTTCGCCATGTTTCCTTTCCCAGATAGTCTATTTCAAAATCCGGAAAATGTCAAGATGCGGAAATATCTTGCAGTACTTCTGTTACCATTCTATAAAATCTAAAAACTCCCTCTTAACAGTAATGACGCAGACCGCTTTCTTGCGGCTCCCATCCTTCGCTCTGCAGGTAATCTTTGCTTTCCCCGGCTTCTTTGCAGTGACTACGCCTTTGCTGTTTACGGATGCCACTTTGGAATTTGAGGATTCCCAGGTGAGCTTTTTATTTTCCGCATTTACAGGCGTTACTGTTGGGGACAGTTTTAGCTTCTTGCCTTTTTTCAGCGTAGCTTTCTTCCGGCTTAATTTGATTTTTGTGACGGTAATCTTCTTATTCACCACCTGCACACTAATGTACTTTTTGATTCCATTTGCGGTGGCAACGGTAATGCGCGCTTTTCCTGTCTTTTTAGCTTTTATCACGCCTTTGCCGTTTACGGATGCCACCTTGGGGTTGGAAGATTTCCAGGACAGCGTCTTATCCGAAGCGTTCTCAGGCAGTACGGATACTTCCAGCCATCTAAACTTTGTCCCTTTCCTCATTTTAATTTTTGAATAATTTACCTGTATGTCTGAAGGGTCTGCCTCGTCGGGTATTTCTGAATCCTCGTCAGAGTCTTCCGGCGGTTCCTTGTCCGGCTTCTGCTGTTCAGGCGGATTGGGGGATTCGCTTGCCTGCTTATACTTCACCACTATCAGTGTGTTCCCGCCTGTCGCCAAATCCACTGCTGCAACTGGGAAAAAGAAGTTTTCCGGCTTTGCGATATATAGCTGCTCCAGCGGTCTGCCCTTCTTTTCAAATGTATCATAGACAGGCTGATAAGATGCGTCCTCGGACGCATAACATTGCCGCTTGACAGGCGTCCACTTAGCTTTCTGGTTCTTAAAGCCGTCCGTATTGAACTCCCAGGAGCCTCCCTTCCCGATTTCACCGGGCTCATACGTAATAGTTCCGCCGGTTGCGAGAAAAGCCTGTCCCTTCTCGGTTTTACCGGGTACATAGTTGATAGTCCCGCCAGATGCAAGGAAAGCCTGACACTCCTCGTACTCGTAGTATTCATAGCGATTCGCTTTTGAAATATTTACCGTTCTTTTATTGCCATTTCCGATAACAGCATCAATTCCCAGATAGTACTTATGCCCATTCTCCAGTTCATAAGGCTTCCAATAACCTGCTTCCCGGCTCGAGGCAAACAACCATTCATTCTGATATACCTCTACAGCACACGAAGCGTTATTGTCTGCATATTCTATCAGGTAAACCCCTGTCTTTTGAGGCGAAAATGTATACCAGGTCTTTTTCTCAGGATCTACGGTAACGGCATGAACCCCTGTGCCATCCATATTTCCTTCAATCTTTCCTACCTGTTTTTCCTTTGAATAATTTTTTCCCGCGTAGGAGTAGCGCCTAAAATATCCAAGCTTCAGTTTCAAAGCCGGGCGAACGCCGTAATTACCGTCGCTGACATAGTTGCTATACTCATATACCTGACCGTCATAGTTGACCTCCATTGTTGCGATGTTCTCATGGCTGTCTGAAGAGCGCAGCCACCACCAGCCGTTCCCAATAAAATCTGTACGGGTATCGCTGTATACCCCCATCGCCTTTGCCCAGGTACTGCTTTTACATCGACGGGCTTCATCACGGATATGTCCATCTTTCACAAATCCATAAGATTCCGCCTTATCGGTATTCCACACATCCGGCTTGGAAAGCAGGAAGACTTTGTCTGCAGTACTATTTCCTCCCTCTGTTCCATACTCAGTACTATCCCCATTCTCCAGCGGCGAATTTGCTATCGCCGCCTGTTCCTCAGGAGTAAATGCGCTTCCAATAAAGTTTTTCTGCGTATAGTCTACAGACTGCTCATTGCTTTCCGCACCGTAACCGTTCAGCCAGCTCCGTACCGTACTTGTCTCCCAGGTAACGCTTTTCTTTTTGGTATGGTACTTCTGGTCATCCAGCACTACGTCTGACAAGAGCAGCGCCTGTTTTCCGTCCGTGTGCAGTACCCTCCATTTAATTGGCTCATATTTGAAATAGTGGTATGCAGTATCATCTGACCATTGATAATTGTTCTCTCCACTCATTACACTTGTGGCGTCCTTTTTTTTCATTCTCCGGTACTTCCACGTCTTTTTGTTTATGGTTAGAGTGATATCATTGTTATCCCAATCATCTTCAGCTGCGCTCTGCAGAGCTGCATACTCCTTCGGCGAAACGATAACATCCTCCCCCTGCTGGTACAGTCTGCTGTCCAGCGAGGTATATGTCTCGCTTGGTATCACCTCCGCCTGCGGGTAGCTTCCAAACCACACACAGTCCCAGATAACCGTCTGCCCTGCTCTCATACTGCTGTCTTTCACGATAACCGGATTCGACAGCGTTGTTCTCTTCGCTGCCGCCTCCACATACGGCTTCGGTGCAGTCGGCGGGAGCAACGCCGCCGCCATGACTGCCGCCATAGCCAGCGCCAGCCGCCGTTTCATGTTAAGTAAACTTCTTCTCATTCTTTTCTCCTCCTCTTTTTTCTTATCTATGCCGCTGATTTGCTTTAGAGCCGCAATGCTCCTGCAAAACCAATCGGTTCACCGCCATCCCCACACCTGTCATTCCCCAAAACACGGGCGCCGCCGCCACGATGGAATCGTTTGTAATCCCTGCCAGCAGATATCCCGCTATCCCTGCAAAGATGGCAAGCCCTGTCAGACCGACGCCATCCCTCCCTTCTTTCTTTCTGTATAACCTGAAAGATTCTATTAGGTATCTTCCCCAGAAAGCCAGAAGGAGCAAAAGCGACGCCACCCCTGTCTCAAGCGCCGCCTGCAGGTACATATTGTGGGGTTTTATAAGGATTTCGCGGAAAAACCCTTCTTTTAATTTTGCCCGGGTAAGGTAATCATTCTGTGGGAATACCAGGGCGAAGGTATTCGGCCCGCTGCCCCAGGCTATAGACTTTCCAAGCAATGGTACCGTCCGTCCCCAGATATATCCCCGATAAGTAAGCAGCGAGTCCCACTGCCCCGGAAATATACTCTTTGCTTCTGTGATACTGTCAGCTTTTCCATATGGGGTGATATAGGTATATCCCCCGTCTTCCGTCCTGTCTGTAAAATACCACGCAATCTCCCGGTACTCCGCCACGAGATAAGGAATGGCATTCTGTATCTCTGCATGGAAATGCAAAGGATCAGGCGTTCCGTCCCCCGGATAAATCCCGTCTTCTGACGGCTCCTTTTCCTCCAGACGCTTTCCCCCGCTGTCCTCCAAAATCACATTTCCGTCTCCATCCAGGCTGAAATACAGTTCTTCCCCGTCAAAGCGAATATTGACGCAGCCCTCTTCCACCCGGATATTTTCCAGCCGGTATGCAGTCTCCTGAGCTTGAAATGCTTCGGCAAGGTATCGAGACATCTTATGCCCTGTCAGAAAGTCATACCCCGCCAGCCCCAGAACTACACTGGACGCAGATATCCCCCAAAAGAGCCAACGCTTTTTTAAAGGCGTCCCAGAAAACAAAATCACGGAAAAAATGCCCAGGAGCACAATGACAAATCCTGTCTTTGACCCGGTTTCTACCAGGCACCACAAGAGCAGAGCCGAAAACACCACTCCAAATATTTTCCATATTTTCTTTTTCACCGTAAGGGCAAATGCCCCAAACACTGGCAGAAGCATCACAATGTAAACCCCGGCATAATTTGGGTTGTACAAGGCCATATACACTCTGTGCATTTCCTCCTGTGCGAAATTAAAGATTACCTTTTCCGCGTCAATCCCGGACGGAATAATCAACGCTCTGCCAGCCGCCGTCTCCCAAAAACTATGACCCAGAATCTGACTGATACCAAGCAGGCACTGAAGCGTCCCACCTGCGATAAGCGCGGCGGCGGCAGCCTTCACATCCCTTTCATCTTCAACCACGCTATAGCAGTAATAAGCCGCCAACGGATAGCACAGCAGCGTCCATATCGTCTCGAACTGATCGGCCATGCCATGAATGCTTATCTCCCTGTCCACCGAAAACACCGTGGAGATAATTGCCAGAAACGCATACCCAGCTAACGGAAAGAATCTCTTTCCATCACCGCCTCCTTTGCTTCGGATGATCCTGCAGTCTGCGAGCACGAACAGCATCCATACTGCCAGGATTTGCAGAAAACGGCTTTTCCAGTACAGAAAAAAATCCCCCCTCTGCTCATTCCCCGGGAACCAAGGATATTCTTTCAGCGGGTTATCCACCAGCTGCATCCTCACAATCAAGGGCAGCAAAACAAACAGTGTAACCAGCGGCAGCAAATCCCACCGAAGCCCTCTCTCTTTTCCTCTTTGCATGGCAACCTTCCATCTTTTGCCCGCAGGGCAGTCCGCCCTGCTTCCCTAATTGTTTTACAGACATTTTGTTTTTGTGGTAACAATATATATTAATCAAGCAAATTCTATCATAAAATTTATGTAAAACAAGAGATGAGTGAAACCAGATAAGGAGAAAACTAAAAATTGTGTTTAAGACAACAGACACCATAATGTGGAGTGAATATCTTATTTGGAGGAAATAGAAAATGGCAAAATCATTATTTGAGGAACTGGGCGGCAGATACGAAAGGCAAGGCGATTATTTAATACCGTGTTTGTCTGTACCCGCCGAAGAAGAACAGCCCATAGGCATATGGGGACAGCGGCATATGAACTATCTGAAGCAGTACCATAAGGTTACATACACTAATCTTTTTACAAACGGCAGGCTCAACGCCTATCTTGTTGATGTAGACAGGCAGGCACAGGAACGCTTTGAAAGGCTCATAGAGGGCATGAAGCAAACACAAGACATAACAGAACAGCTAAAGGCTGAAAATGCCTTAGAATGGACAGGAAAAATGAATAACATAAGAGCTTGTGCGAGGAAGATTGTATATGATGAAATCATTTACGCATAGACAGCAAGGCGACAGGGAAAAGCTCTGTCGCTTTTCTTTTCGGGAAGCATCTGATTTAATAGTGATTTTTTTCTGAATATATTGACATGGCAGTAATGAGTTACTATGCTATTCGGCAGGAACTTGTTACTACTAAGTACAAAGGAAAAATAGATGAAAATGGATGAACTCTTTGAAGAATACGACTGTGATACCGAACACAGAGTACAAGCGATATTTTCAAGTATCTTTATACTACAAAATCGTATGCAGACAGCGGGTGAAAAACTTCAAACGGAAATATCCCTAAAGCAATGGTTATTACTTGCAATGACAGCTTGCTGTCCAGAGCCACGAACATTAACAAATATCGGAAACCTTATGGGCTGTTCCAGACAGAATATAAAAAAATTAGCTTTAACTCTTGAAAAGAAAGGATTTGTCCGTTTGCTATTAGAGGGAAATAATTCTGTCCGTATTGAGCTAACCGATAAAGCAGGTCAATATGCCGAAGAAATAGGAGAACGCCATTCACAGTTTTTGAAGTTGCTATTTACAGATTTCAACGAGGACAAAATAGATTTGCTTTTCCATCTTTATGTAAAATTATTTGTCGGCATAGGAGAAATTAGGCTAATGAACATTGGGAATGGGTAAACGTTTTTCATTATCACCCATAATTTGATTGCCGCAAACCGATTTAAGGATTATTTAATAACTTCTATGCTACAATCGAATCACAAAGCGAAAGGAGCAATAAAAAAATGTATTTACGAATACTAAAAAAAGACCTAAAGCGCAAAAGGGCAATGAACGTGATATTGCTGGTGTTTATTATACTCGCGTCGATGTTCATGTCCTCAGGCGTGAGCAACATCATCACCGTGACGACTGCGCTGGACAGCTATTTTGAAATGGCGGACGTGCCCGATTACTTCGCGATGAGCGAAAACAAATCTAACCACAAGGATATTTGCAGGACGCTTGAAAACGCCTCCGCGATAGACGAGTTCCGTATCGAGGAGTTTGTCTCGATGTCCCAGTCCAATATTACGCGGGCCGACGAACCGCTTAACGCTTCCAACCTCAGTCAGAAATTAGTATTACAGAGCGACAGAAGTTTGGGGATAAATTATTTTCTGGACGACGAAAGTATTCTTAAAAGCGTACCAAAAGGGAAAATTTATGCTGCCCGTTTCACAGAGAAAAACATGGGACTTAAGGCAGGTGACAAAATTACTGTTGAAATAGAGGGCGTAAGCCGTGAATTTACCTTTGCGGGAGGCTTCAAGGATGCTGTCCTCGGTTCGGAATTGATGGGCATTAAAAGGTTTATTATAAACAGCGAGGACTTTGACGAATATATGTCCAACGAGACGATAAAAAACATGTACGGCGGAAAATTCATGAGCATACACACCGACGACCTTGACAAGACTCTGTCCCAGATAGCGGATATATCCGACAGCTTTACTATTGCGAACGGCACGGAGATACTGGATCAAGCCTATATTTTTGATACGATAATCATGGGTCTTATCCTTGCGGTGAGCATTATTCTTATCATCATATCCTTTGCGGTGCTGCGGTTTACCATAGCCTTTACCCTCTCCGAGGAATTCCGCGAGATAGGCGTTATGAAAGCAATAGGCATACGGAACATAAAAATTCGGGGATTGTACCTTACAAAATACTTTGCTATTTCCGTTGTCGGCGCAGCACTCGGCTTGATACTCAGCTACCCATTCGGGAAAATGCTTATTAGTTATTCCTCGGAGTCTATTATAATAGACAGCAGCAATAACGGATTTGTAAACATTACCTGCGCGGTTCTGACAGCGGCTGTGATTCTCCTGTTCTGTCTCAGTTGTACGGGCAGGGTGAGCAGAATGTCCCCTATCGACGCTGTAAGGAACGGGCAGACAGGGGAACGCTTCCGCAAAAAAGGCGTTATGAGCCTTGGAAAATCGCGGCTTGGCACGACGGCTTTCCTTGCCGCAAACGATATTGTAAGCAGTCCC
>SRZB01000043.1 GCA_004793585.1 Hominisplanchenecus murintestinalis
GAGTATATCACAACATGCACTTCTTTTCATTACGGTGTGTTTTGTATCGCTTACACTTATTTACACTACCATGTTTTGGAGAGACAAACTTAGAAGAAGATAAATTTATTCAACCTTACAAAATCGTAAGATTCCCCAGGGAATTGTAAGCCGGAGAAATGGCAGTACAGTTCCTTTTTTGCTATACTTTAAGATGTAACATGTAAGGCTGTTTTATGATGAGGAGGTTATGAGCATGGCAATTTTGGAAGTGCGCAGTTTGAAAAAAATTTATGTCCCCAGATTCGGCGGGAATCAGGTGCAGGCGCTGAGCAATGTTTCGTTTTCGGTGGAAGAGGGGGAGTATGTGGCGATTATGGGCGAGTCGGGTTCGGGAAAGACGACGCTTTTGAATATTCTGGCGGCGCTTGACAAGCCTACCAGCGGTGAAGTTTTGCTGAATGGGGAAAATATTACGGGAATTAAGGAGAAGGACATTTCTGCATTCCGCAGGGAGAACCTGGGATTTGTGTTTCAGGATTTCAATTTGCTGGACACATTTTCGCTAAAGGATAATGTGTTTCTTCCTCTGGTGCTTTCGGGCAAGGGATATGAGGAAATGAACTTGCGGATGCGCCCGATCGTGCGGAAGCTTGGGATTACCGATATTATGGAGAAATATCCCTATGAGGTATCAGGAGGGCAGAAGCAAAGAGTGGCAGTAGCAAGGGCGCTGATTACGAATCCGAAGCTGGTGCTGGCGGATGAGCCGACGGGGGCTCTGGATTCCCGCGCGACGGAGGGGCTTCTGCGGGTGTTTGAGGAGGTAAACGAGGAAGGGCAGACGATTCTTATGGTGACTCACAGCGTCAAAGCGGCAAGCCATGCGAAGCGGGTGCTGTTTATTAAGGATGGGGAAGTGTTTCATCAGATTTACCGTGCCACGATGAATGAAGAGGAGATGTATCAGAAGATTTCGGATACGCTGACAATCCTTGCGACAGGCGGTGACAGAAATGAGTAAATTTTTCTATGTAAAGCTGGCGTTTAGTAATATTAAGAAAAATGCCCGTATTTATGTGCCCTATATGCTGACCTGCATGGGGACAATTATGATGTACTATATTATCCGCGGGCTTGCCCTGAACCAGAGTATGAGGGATATCCGCGGAGGGAACGAAGTGCAGATGATTATGGGGTTCGGGAGCTGGATTATCGGGATTTTTGCGGTGATTTTCCTGTTTTATACGAACAGTTTCCTGATTAAGCGCAGGAAGAAAGAGTTCGGTCTGTACAATATTCTGGGAATGGAAAAGCGCCATCTGGGACGGGTAGTGTTTTGGGAGAGCGTGGATACGTTTCTAATCAGCATGGCGGCAGGCGTGGGATTTGGCGTGCTTTTTTCTGAGCTGGTTTATCTGTGTGTAGAGCGGGCGTTGGAATTTGAGATGTCTTTGAAATTTGAAATCGTGCCGCGCGCTATAGCGGAGGCGGCGATTCTGTTTGGGATTATTTTTGTGATTAATCTCCTGAACACGCTGCGCCAGATTCATCTGGCGAATCCGGTAGAGCTGCTCAAAGGCGGAAATGTGGGGGAGAAGGAGCCGAAGACCAGATGGATACTGACGAGCGTAGGCTTTTTGTTCCTGGGCGTTGGTTATTATATGGCGGCTACGGTGGAGAATCCGATTGACGCAATGTTATTCTTTTTCCTGGCGGTCATTCTGGTAGTGATTGCTACTTACTGCCTGTTTACGGCAGGAAGCATCGCTATCCTTAAGTTTATGCGGAAAAGAAAGAACTTTTATTATAAGCGGAATCATTTTATTTCCGTTTCGGGCATGATGTACCGGATGAAGCAGAATGCAGCAGGTCTTGCGAGTATCTGCGTACTGTCTACCGGAGTGTTGATTTTGATTTCTACGACGGTCTGCATGTATCTGGGAACAGAGGATGCCATACGGGTGCGCTATCCCAGGAATATATATTTTGACATGCATGTCTCTTCGAAAGAGGTTATGGAAAATGTACAGGAGATAAAAGAAAAGGTTCTGGCTGCGCATGGTGTAAAATCGGTGGATGAAGTAGCTTACGAAAGGTCCTATTATACAGTCAACCAGTCAGGAAACCGTTTCGGAGAGGATTATGGGAATGACAAAACAACAAAGGATTATGCGAATATTGAATGTATAACGCTGCAAGACTATAACCGCCTGGCAGGAAAAGATGTGAGCCTGGCGGAAGATGAAGTGCTTCTTTGTGTGGTATCAGGTGAAGTAGAAGAAAACACGATGTATTTCGGGGATACAGAGTTCCGGATTAAGGAAAAGCTGGAAGAGTTTCCGCTTCCTACAGACAATTTAGGAAATGTGGTGAACACATATTGGCTGATTCTGCCGGATAAGGATTCGGCAAAGAGAGTGGCCGAAGGGATATCGCTGAAGAGTTTTTGGAAGTATTACTGTGCGTTTGACATAAATGCGGGTGAAGATGTACAACTGCAGGTTTATGAAGATTTGCTGGCAGAACTGCAGGCTTCCGGAATGGAAGGCAGTGTGCGGAGTGCGGCGGAGGGAAGAAGCAGTTTCTTTGCCCTGAATGGAGGCGTACTGTTCCTTGGGATTTTTCTGGGATTCCTGTTTATGATGGCTACGGTGCTGATTATTTATTATAAACAGATTTCAGAGGGATATGACGATAGAGAGCGGTATCAGATTATGCGGAAAGTGGGAATGAGCCGAAAAGAGGTAAAGAGCTCTATCAGAAGCCAGGTGCTGACGGTATTTTATCTGCCGCTGATTGCGGCCGGAGTCCATATTTTCTTCGCTTTCAATATGATTCGTAGAATGCTGTTTGTGTTTGGCCTCTACAATGTCCGGCTCTTTGCAGTGTGTACGGTCACCACCATGCTTCTGTTTGGGCTGCTGTATTGCCTGGTGTACGGCAGGACGGCGAAAACGTATTACAAGATTATTTCTTAAATCCATCCGCCGTCCAGGTGGATGACCTGCCCGGTAAGATAGTTGTTTTCCGTGCATAAATCTAATACCAGGCTGGCAACCTCGTCGGGGCGCCCCAGGCGTCCGGCGGGGATTTCCATAAGCAGGGCTTCCAGTTCTTCTTCCGTCATAAAGCTGTTCATCTCGGTGTCAATCGCGCCGCAGGCGATGGCATTGACCTGGATGTTACTGGGAGCCAGTTCTTTTGCCAGCGCTTTTGTCAGTGCGTTTACCCCGCCTTTGGTGGCAGAGTAGGCGGTTTCACAGGAAGCGCCTGCTACACCCCAGACGGAGGAAATGTTGATGATTTTTCCATTTTTGCGGCGCAGCATCAAAGGGATGCCGCTGCGGCAAGTGTAGAACACAGAGGAAAGGTTCGTCTGCAGCAGGCGGTCCCATTCCTCAGGGGAGAGATCTGTGAGAAGGCCGAGATGGGAGATTCCGGCGTTGTTTACCAGTAGATCCAGGGAAGAAAAATATTCTGTGAATACAGAATACATTTGTTCTACGGCCAGGAAATCTCCCATATCCCCAACAAATGTGACGCAGGTCACAGGAAAATGGGATTCGATGTATCGTTTTACTTCTTCCAGCATTTCTGCATTTCTATGGCAGGTAATCATCAGGTGATAGCCATTTGCCGCCAGGGTCAGGGCGATAGAACGCCCGATGCCCCGGGAGGCTCCAGTTACCAAAGCTGTTTTAAAACCCATAGTTATCTGCTCCTATCACTTCTTATTTATCTTAGAACGTTTCCTTAAAGTAGGGTCCAGAATTTTTTTCCTGATGCGAAGGCTTTCAGGCGTGACCTCCAGAAGTTCATCGGTGTCAATAAACTCCAGCGCCTGTTCCAAACTGAGAACCTTCGGAGGCGTAAGCTTCAGCGCTTCGTCCGCGGAGGAGGAACGGGTATTGGTCAGGTGTTTCGTCTTGCATACGTTTAACTCAATATCTTCCGGTTTTGCGCTCTGTCCGATGATCATGCCGGAGTAAACTTTTTCGCCAGGACCGATAAAGAGCGTCCCGCGCTCCTGTGCGCTGAACAGGCCGTATGTTACAGATTCCCCCGCTTCGAAAGCAATCAGGCTGCCCTGTTTCCGATACTGGATATCTCCTTTATAGGGAGCGTAACCGTCAAAAATGGTATTCAGGATACCGTTTCCTTTTGTATCAGTCAGGAATTCTCCGCGGTAGCCGATAAGTCCACGGGAAGGAATGGAGAATTCCAGGCGTGTGTATCCGCCGGAAGCAAGGCTCATGCCCTGCAGCTCCCCTTTCCGGAGACTCAGCTTCTGAATGACAGTTCCGGCGAATTCTTCCGGTACGTCTACATAAGCCAGCTCAATCGGTTCAAGCTTCCTGCCGCGCTCATCGGTATGGTAGAGTACCTCCGCCTTGCTGACGGCAAACTCATAACCTTCACGGCGCATGTTTTCAATCAGTACCGACAGATGAAGCTCGCCTCGCCCAGATACTTTGAAAGCTTCAGTGGCGTCTGTCTCTTCTACGCGCAGGCTTACGTCTGTGTTCAGTTCCCGGAAGAGACGGTCGCGCAGATGGCGTGAGGTCACATATTTTCCTTCCTGTCCGGCCAGGGGGCTGTCGTTTACGATAAAATGCATGGCGATTGTGGGTTCTGAAATTTTTTGGAACGGAATCGCCTCTACATGGTCCGGGGAGCATAAGGTGTCCCCAATATGGAGGTCGGCAATACCGGAAATCGCCACGATAGAACCTACAGTGGCTTCCTGAACGTCCACTTTATTCAGTCCGTCAAATTCATAGAGCTTGCTGATTTTTACTTTCTGCTGGGTGTCCGGGTTGTGGTGGTTGACCATGATACACTCCTGGTTGACTTTGATCGTGCCGTTATCCACCTTGCCCACGCCGATGCGCCCCACGTATTCGTTGTAGTCGATGGTACTGATCAATACCTGCGTCCCGGCCGTCTCATCACCTTCCGGCGCAGGAATATAGTCCAGGATAGTCTCAAACAACGGCGTCATGTCCTTAGGCTCATCGGAAAGGTCTTTCACTGCGTATCCTGCCTTTGCAGAAGCATAGAGGAATGGGCAGTCAAGCTGTGCGTCTGAAGCATCTAAGTCCATCAGAAGCTCAAGTACTTCATCTACAACTTCATCGGGACGCGCTTCGGGGCGGTCGATTTTGTTGACACAGACAACTACCGGGAGACTTAGTTCGAGCGCCTTGCGCAGTACGAACTTTGTCTGTGGCATAGCGCCCTCAAAGGCGTCTACCAGCAGGATAACGCCGTTTACCATTTTCAGTACACGCTCCACCTCGCCGCCAAAGTCGGCATGTCCGGGGGTATCGATGATGTTGATTTTAGTATCTTTATAAAAAACGGCTGTGTTTTTAGATAAAATCGTGATACCCCTTTCACGCTCCAAGTCGTTGGAGTCCATGACGCGCTCAGCGACTTCCTGATTGGCGCGGAATACGCCGCTCTGCTTTAAAAGCTCGTCTACCAGAGTGGTTTTGCCATGATCCACATGGGCGATAATCGCGATATTACGAACGTCTTCTCTTCTCATAAATAAAAATTCCTTCTTTCTTGTATACATGGGAATGGTTGGCCCCATAATTATGAAATGACTTTAACAGTTTATCACATTTTCATGGGAATACAAGGATTTCTGTGATTTTTTCTGTTCTAAGATGGAGGAAAGCATCATAGATATAATTATACGTAAAAAAGTACAAAGCGGATAGCTGCGGAAAAGAGCGGCGTCCTGCCAGAGAAGAAGAAGGGAGAACGTATAATAATGGCAGATAAGGTTATTGAAAACAATCAGGTATCAATTATGGGGGAGATTGCATCAGAATTCGTGTTCAGCCATGAAGTATTTGGCGAAGGGTTTTATATGGTAGATATCCTCGTAAAGAGGCTGAGCAATTCCAGCGACAGGATTCCGGTCATGATATCAGAACGGCTGGTTGACGTCACGCAGGATTACCAGGGGGAATACATACAGATTCTGGGGCAGTTCCGTTCTTATAACCGACATGAGGAGAAGAAAAACAGGCTGGTGCTTTCAGTGTTTGCCAGGGAAATCAGTTTCGTGGAAGAAGAGAGCGATAAGATGAAAACGAATCAGATTTTCCTGGATGGGTATATTTGCAAAATGCCGGTGTACCGAAAGACGCCTCTTGGAAGGGAAATCGCAGATATGTTAGTGGCAGTAAACCGCCCTTACGGAAAATCAGACTATATTCCATGTATCTGCTGGGGAAGAAACGCCAGGTTTTCCTCCACCTTCGAGGTCGGCGGCCATGTGCAGGTATGGGGGCGTATCCAGAGCCGTGATTATATGAAGAAGCTGGACGGGGACATTACGGAGAAGCGTACTGCGTATGAAGTGTCGGTGAGTAAACTGGAATACAATTAGTGGTCAAATTGTGGTTTGTCGGGCAGGTCATCGTTTACGCCGGAAGTCTGCGGAGCCGAAAGTTCCCATGAATTACGCCGGACGGTCACGGAACCGATAATTTTCCATGTTTACCCCGGACGCCGGGACGCCTGCCATATATCCCACGCGGACGGGGACAACGCACCGGTGAGCTAACGATTAACTCCAACTAAATACGCTCAGGAGAGCCTTCGCGCATTAAGTTTCCGTAAATCGTGGATCTCACCTCTGCTAAAGGCGCCCCCTAAGCGGACACTCAGGAGACGTTTTTAGCAGAGGCGAAATCCGACGCTTACGGAGACTTATGCGCGAAGGCTCTCCTGAGCGTATTAGTCGCAGTTTGCGCGAGTGACGAGCCGAACGGGCAGGCTTGCATGCCCACTCGGCGACCACCGCGGCAGAGAAACACGCGTTGCGTGTTTCTCCGGCGGCTAGTTCGCCGGCGCGTTGTCTCCGTCCGTGTGGGATATGCGGCAGGTTTCACGGCGTCCGGCGTAAGCGACAAACCGCAATTTGCATCTGTGCAGAAATGTTCCAGAAAGAAACATTGCATTTCAGGGGAGTTTGTAGTAATATATAGAAATTATGGAAAGTGATGGAGCTGCCGCAGGCAGCATTTTGAGTTTGGAGAGAGGTGCAGAATGGAGAACGGGGTTGTACATATTATTTGTGGTAAGGGCAAGGGAAAGACATCCGTTGCGCTTGGACAAGCTATCTGCGCGGCGAGTGAAGGGAAGTCTGTGATTATCATCCAGTTTCTGAAGCAGAAACAGACGGAAGAGATTGACTTCATCAGGCGTTTGGAACCGGAAATCAAGTTGTTCCGATTTGAAAAGTCGGACAAGTCTTTTGGAGAGCTTTCTGAAGAGGAGCAGAAGGAAGAGCAGCAGAACCTGAAAAACGGCGTAAATTTTGCAAAAAAAGTGCTGGTGACAGAGGAGTGCGACGTGCTGATTCTTGATGAGATTCTGGGACTGCTGGAGTATGGGATTGTTACGGCGGATGAGATACGCTCGCTGCTTCAGACGAACGACGGGGATGTGGGAGTTATCATGACAGGAATCTATGAAGGCAGGGAACTTTGGGATTTAGCGAACATGGTAACGGAGATGACAACGAGGGACAGGAGTTAGATATGTTATTGTTGCAGCAGATGGCAGTGCTTTTTTTCCTGATGGTGCTGGGGTATTGCATGAGAAAAAGGGAAATACTGAGTGCGGAGACGGCGAAGTTTTTGTCCTGGCTGGTGGTGCATGTGGCGAATCCGGCGCTGATTCTTTCCGGAAGCATCGAACGTACCGGGGCGGCTGCTCCGAAGGAGCTGGGGATGTGCCTGGGGATAGCGGTTCTGATGTTTGTGGGGCTTATTCTGATTGCGGCAGTGGTGACGCCGCTTTTTCGGGTATCCAGGGAGAGTGCGGGAACCTATCGGATTATGATGATTTTTTCGAATGTGGGATTTATGGGATTTCCGGTCATCCGTGCAGTATACGGCAGTGAAGCGCTCTTGTATGCGTCCCTGTTCCTGATTCCGTATAATCTTTTAATTTATACTTATGGAATCCGTGAGATGCAGGGAGCTGGTGCAGAGCGCACAAAGATATCATGGAAGAAAGTCCTGAACGTGGGTGTACTGAGTTGCCTGGCGGCTTTGGCAATTGCAATTTTCCAGATACCGACGCCGGACTTTGTGGAAACGGCGGTATCTTCTCTGAGCGGGCTGACGGCTCCACTGAGTATGATGGTTATCGGGGCGTCTATGGCGGAGTTTGACGTCAGGGAGTTGTTTACAGATAGAAAGCTTTTGGCGTTTTCGGCGTTTAAGCTTCTTGTGGTTCCGGTGGCGGGGATGCTGTTCATTAAGCTGTTTGTGGAAAGCGAGATGTTTCTTGGCGTGTGCCTGGTGATGCTGTCCACGCCGGTGGGGAGCATGACGGCCATGCTGGCGCAGCAGTATGGCGGGGACTACGAGCTGGATTCGAAAGGCGTGGCGCTTACGACGCTGCTTTCGGTAGCGACGATGCCGCTGGTGTCGATGCTGGTAGGATGAGGCGAATATTTAACAGAAGAAGTTGGGAAAGCGGGTTTCTAAAAAATACAAAAACCCCGCAGCATATGGTATAGAGCATCAAAAGATGCGTACTATTTGCTGCGGGGTTCGCTTGTTTTACGGCATCCTGTTTTGAAGATTTAGCTAAACCGCTGCATGGAAACGACTCTTCCATTCTGGATATAAACATACAGGGTGGAGCCGCCGCTGCGGTATACCCACTGTAAATATCCGCCGCCCCAGTCATTTTTTCTAACGGGAGCGCCCCAGGTAGTTAACTGTGCATCGTGGGCCGACATTCCAGTGTAAATGGTATCTCCAATATAGACTTTGGTTTGTGCGGAACCTTTGCGTTTCCCGAATTTATCGTACAGGACAGCTTTTATGACGGTTCCGGCGGAAGCTTTGGGGTTCAGGGAAATCTGGATGTTTTGCCGCTTTTTGCCTGATTTCAGCTTTTTGCTGTATGTTTTGAACCCTACGCTCAGTTTGAGACGCTCCCCTTTCTTTCCGTTGGTGATGGACATAGAGATGGAGCTGCTGGACTGATAAATCTTCCCCTTCAAAGTAATTTTTCCGGTTGCCTGTTTGATGCGGAGAAATTTACAATTGTAATTATTATTCTTGTCTGTCACCCATACATCAACAGACTTTCCGGCTTTCTGCGGTTTGATTTTTTTAGAGAAAGAACCGCCCTTTTTTACTTTTGTGGTGTATTTCTTCTTGCCGATCCATATTTCAATCAGGGAACCTGACTTTGCGCTGGTGGATCCGGTGATTTTTGTGCTGTCGCTGGTTACTTTATTCACGCGGAGTTTCGGAGGCTGATTTTTTATTCTTACCGATTTTGTGAACGTATAGCCGTAGTTATCTGTAAGGACGACTTTCAAAAGTGTATCAGGCTGCGCTTTAGGGAATGAGCCCTGGAATTTATATTTTACCGAATAGCCTGGATAAAGGGTTTCATAGGAATCTTCTTCGTGTTCATATTTGTAGCGTTCTTTTGATTCATAATTGAGTTTTGCAACCTTACAGGGATAGCGTTTTCCGGCAATCTCTACATATACGGAGCCGGAAAATGGCTCGTTGTCATAGTAGCTGTGAAGGAAAATGCCCCCGTCAATGGAAGTAGTTTTTGCAAACGCATTGATTTCATAAGGCTGGATCTGAACCACATATTGCTGCGGATTGGTGAAGGAGGAATTGTCTGATTCCAGCCAGGCTTTTATCTTACTCCCTAAAGCTTGTTGCGGGTATTTCACGGTGACGGAAGCATTTGCGGAAGCGGCAGTGTTACTTTTGTATACCTTTCCGTTTACTTCGGCGACAATCCGTCCGCCTAGAGGAAGCGTAGTGGTAATCCGGGACGGCAGGATAGAGGAACTATATAGGTTCCATTCATGAAATTCGTTAGTTACTTTATACTTAAGCGGGCAGGAACACCCGTGGGCGTCAGAAAAAGTAAGCGTAATGGATGTTCCATGCTTCTGCCTGGGGTATTCCAGGACATAGCTT
Source organism: Hominisplanchenecus murintestinalis (assembly GCA_004793585.1). Lineage (GTDB taxonomy): Bacteria > Bacillota > Clostridia > Lachnospirales > Lachnospiraceae > Hominisplanchenecus_A > Hominisplanchenecus_A murintestinalis. Next base: position 9,975 of record SRZB01000043.1, read on the forward strand.
CCAGAGGCAGGATTGATATTTGCTGAATATACAGTTCCGCCTATTGTCGTTGATACCTTGCAGGGGACCTGGCCGCATACATTGGGCTTAACGGTTCCGAATGCTTTTGAGGGATATACGCCCTTTTTGTAGAGGGCGTCGGACGAGTAGGAACATGTATCCAGCGCACAGTCTTCCACAGTACGGGTTATTTTCTTAGAGATACTTCCGCAGGCGCTTTCTGTCCATACCGTAACAGTCTCTGCAGTTGTCAGAGGGTAGGTTATGATAGGTTTTGTTTCAAGGTAGGGACAGGATACACCGTAATCAGAGTAGTATAGAACGCCGTCTACTTCTGCACATACGCGCTCGTCAGAAGACAAGTGATGCCCATCAAGCGCGATACCCTCACGGAAGACAGTGACGCTGGGCCAGGAAATAAATTTGTCTTCGATGGCATACCGGCTTGTACTAGAACATCCGTAACCATCGGTGGAGGTAACGCTTATATATATCCCGGGTTCCAGTCTGGGGTATCTCAGGATGAATGTTCCGTCGTTTTGTATTTCGGCTTTGTATTCCTCGAACCCTATTGTAGCAGTGATATCTGCATTCAGGTATCTGGTTTCTCCCGTTAGGTAGCATGGGTATGCATTGACATAGCGAAGACTCATTTCATGAGGCCAGAAATGCACAAAACAGCTGTCACAACGGTTTCCCTCAAGGTCTCGTACCCATACATAATAAAGTCCATCCGTAAACCAGCCGCCGTCGGGATAGGCTACAGTAATACGTTCCACGGCGCTTTTGATGGAAAAAGGGATTTCGATTTTGTCACCACGCTCTTCGCTGACAACAAGGATGGCATCCTGTGGCTGTCTCACGTTTTCAATATTAAAAGTCACTGACTGATGATTCATAGACACTCCGTTTATCTCCCAGGCGGCGGCACCGATGGCTTCGCTTTCCTCTGATGCGTTTGTTGTCAGAGGGAAGCAAAAGAGCAGAGATATGCATGCAAGGGTTGTAAATAGTTTGTGGATATTTTTCATGTTTTTATCCCCCTTTGTATGTTTTTTATTTATTATAGTATAACGTAAAATATTATTTTTGTCAGTATATTTTAAAGATTTGTGTAAAAAATATGAAGATTATATTGAAATCTGGGGATGTGCGGGAAGGCTTTTATTGGAAGAACTTCATACAGGTAAACCGTATTGATGCCTTTGAAATGCATTATGCGTATTATGATCCCGAAAAACATCAGGTTTGGAAAAATGGAGAACATAATAAAGATTTGTTTGTAATTGACCATTATTATACAAAGAGCTGGGAAGAGTGGAAGAGAAAGATTATGGAGCGGGGCGGGGCAGATCCGAATTACCATAAAGCATTGAGGGAGTTCTTTGTATATAATCCAGATATGATACATTTGGATACAGGGGAGGATGCAGTGCAGGCATATGAGTAGAGATAGAAGGTTACTGTGAACGGAGTGAATAGTAATGATAGGGGGCGTCAGATGGACAGTCTTCTTAACATAAGTTTGCAAAGCGTTTCGATTATGGTATTATAAAAAACAAAAGGCAGCAGAAAGCGATTTGCAGAGTATTTGACTCTTGCGGGAATAAAAGATCTTAAAGATACGACAGGAGCCGTCAATGAAAAAAATATACTTAGACATAGAAGAAAATCACAGCTCCCCAGATTTGGAAGGATTAGTGAGGGATTTCCGGTCAGCAGGGATAGAGGTGCGTCCGTTGACCGAAAATAGCTGGGGGGACATGGCGCAGGCATTGGTTCTTACGGACAGGCAGGCGACGGCTGACATGGCGTCGGGAAGGCTTTCGGTGGAAGGCAGCGCCATCGCGCTCCAAGGAAAAACCGCCTGCGTAGGCTACGAGCCTCCAGGGGCGGGCGTCACGCTTTCACATGTAGATATGATAGTGCAGGGCTTCGAGGAGCTTGACGTAGAATTTTTCAGGAGAGTATATCAGCGCTGTCATGGCATTCCGTGGACAATCGCCCTGACAGACAGGCTGGCGCTTAGGGAAAGTGTGCCCGATGATTTTGATGTGTTCTATGATATGTACCGGCAGCCCGGCATGACAGATTACATGCCGGGACTTTCAGACGACAAGGAAGAAGAGCGGGAAACTTTCTGCGCATATATCTGCAGGATGTATTCATTTTACGGATATGGGCTCTGGACGGTGGCAGAGAAATCAAGCGGGCGTGTTGTCGGGCGAGCAGGGCTGGAGAATGGCTCTTTTCAGGGGCAATCTGTGCCTGTTATTGGCTATATGATAGGAGCAGAGTATCAGCGGCAGGGATATGGGCAGGAAGCTGTGAGGGCAGTGGCGGAATACGCGTTTTGCGAGTTGGAAATGGAGAGAATATACGGATTCGTTCATAAGAAAAACCAAAATTCCAGGCGGCTCATTCAGCGCGTGGGTTTCCGGAGAATAGAAGAGCGCTGTCGGATGGCAGTTCAGATGGCGGGGCGGACGTTTGAAAAGGATATTGCCGGTTATGTTTGTGTTAACACAAAAGCCTTGTATTTCCCAGGCAAATCCATTACAATAGGTGATGAATAAGCCGACGAGCCGCATAAGCCCTGGGCAGCGGCGGTGGACGGCGCGGAGGGAAGCATGGGAATTATTGAAGGCAGCGGACTGGTTTATGAATATAGGAAGTACGGCGAGGACGGTGAAATTGCAGCGGTGACCCGGGCAGTAGACGGGGTGAGCCTGGACGTGAAACGCGGGGACTTCGTGGCTATCCTGGGGCATAATGGTTCCGGGAAGTCTACCCTGGCGAAGCATATCAACGCTATCCTGACGCCGGACGAGGGGACGCTTTATGTGGACGGGATGGATACATCTGAAGAGAAGAATCTATGGAATGTACGTCAGAGTGCAGGCATGGTGTTTCAGAATCCGGACAACCAGATTATTGGGACAGTTGTTGAAGAAGATGTGGGTTTTGGACCTGAAAATATGGGGATATCCACGGAGGAAATATGGGAAAGGGTGGAAGAAAGCCTGAAATGTGTAGGGATGTGGGCATACCGAAAGAAATCTCCGAATAAACTTTCCGGCGGGCAGAAACAGCGTGTGGCCATTGCGGGGGTGGTGGCGATGCACCCCAAATGCATCGTGCTGGATGAGCCGACCGCTATGCTGGACCCGACGGGACGGAAAGAGGTAATCCGTACGGTGCGGGCGCTGAACCAGGTGGAGGATGTGACCGTATTGCTGATTACCCATTATATGGAAGAAGTGATTTATGCAGACAAGGTGCTGGTGATGGATGAAGGAAAAGTGGTGATGCAGGGGACGCCCCGGGAAATTTTTTCCCAGGTGGAGCAGCTGCAGAAATACAGGCTGGATGTGCCGCAGGTGACTCTCCTGGCACATGAATTGAAAAAAGCAGGGCTTCCGGTTCCGGATGGCGTCCTGACGGTAGATGAGCTGGTGGAAGAATTATGTCGATGCAAATAGAGAATCTGAGTTATGTATATGGAGAAGGAACTGCCTTTGAGAAAAAGGCGCTGGACAATGTGAACCTGGAGCTGCCGGACGGGCAGTTTATCGGTGTGATCGGGCATACGGGTTCCGGTAAGTCTACGCTGATTCAACACTTAAACGGTCTGCTTAGGGCTACGCATGGGAAGATTTATTATAATGGCGAGGATATTTACCGGGAAGGCTATGATATGCGGGGGCTCCGCAGTAAAGTGGGGCTGGTGTTTCAGTACCCGGAACATCAGCTTTTTGAGGTGGATGTATTTACAGATGTATGCTTTGGGCCGAAGAATCAGGGATTGCCGAAGGAAGAAGTGGAGGCAAGGGCTCTGGAAGCGCTGCATCAGGCGGGGCTGAAAGAGAAACACTATAGGAAATCGCCTTTCGAGCTTTCAGGCGGACAGAAGCGCCGGGCAGCGATTGCAGGCATTTTGGCAATGCATCCGGAAGTGCTGGTGCTGGATGAGCCGACGGCAGGACTGGATCCTAAAGGGCGGGATGAGATTTTAGAGCAGATAGCCAGGCTGCACCGGGAGAGGAACATTACGGTTCTTCTGGTTTCTCACAGTATGGAAGATGTAGCAAAATATGTGGACAGGATACTTGTGATGGATGATGGGAAGATTATGTTTGATGATGTGCCGAAAAGAGTTTTTCACCATTATCAGGAGCTGGAGAAAATAGGGCTGGCAGCGCCCCAGGTGACTTATGTGGTAAAAGCGCTGGAAGCAAAAGGCTGGAAAATCGATACGGACGCTACTACGGTGGAGGAAGCCAGAAGCGCGGTGTTACGTGCGCTGGGACGATAGGAGAAGTATGTTAAGAGATATTACATTGGGACAATATTACCCGGGGAATTCCGTGATACACAAGCTGGATCCGCGGACGAAACTGGTGGGGACGCTGACATTTATTATATCCTTATTTCTGTTCCGTTCCTTTGCGGGATATCTGGCGGCAGCTTTATTTTTGGCAGTTATTATCCGCATTTCGGGGGTCCCTTTTAAATTTATGGTCCGGGGATTGAAATCTATCATGATACTATTGTCTATTACAATGGTATTCAACCTGTTTCTGACTCCGGGAACTCCGGTGCTGGTTTTCTGGAAACTACAGATTACCCGTGAGGGAATTGCACAGGCGGCATTTATGGCGATGCGCCTGGTTATGCTGATTATCGGTTCTACGGTTATGACGCTGACCACTACGCCGAATCATCTGACAGACGGCATGGAAAAAGGGCTTGCGCCGCTGAAGAAACTGCGGGTTCCGGTGCATGAGGTGGCGATGATGATGTCCATAGCTTTGCGGTTTATTCCTATATTAATGGAAGAAACAGATAAAATTATGAAGGCACAGATGGCGCGCGGAGCGGATTTTGAGTCCGGCGGATTGGTAAAGAAAGCGAAGAGCCTGGTGCCGCTTTTGGTTCCGCTGTTTATTTCGGCGTTTCGCCGGGCAAATGACCTGGCGATGGCAATGGAGGCGAGAGGGTACCGGGGCGGAGACGGGCGCACGAAAATGAAGCCATTGATTTATCAGAAGAGGGACTACAGGGCATATCTGCTGATGTTGGCGTATCTCGTGTGTATCGTGTTGATAGGAAAGGTCTCTCCGGTGTAAAACTTTCCGAAGAAAGGCGGATGCTGCCGCGGCAGTAAGAAGGAGCATAGAATGAAAAGGGTGAAGCTGACAGTGGCGTATGACGGTACGCGTTACCACGGCTGGCAGGTGCAGCCAAATGCAGATACTATAGAAGGGGAACTGAACCGTCATCTTTCGGCGCTTCTACAGGAGGAAATTAAGGTGACAGGCGCCAGCAGGACAGATGCGGGAGTCCATGCTTTGGGAAATGTGGCGGTATTTGATACAAAAGCGAGGATGCCGGCGGAAAAGATTTCTTATGCCATGAACACCAGGCTTCCGGAGGACATCCGCATTCAGGAATCCTGTGAAGTGGCGCCGGATTTCCATCCCCGGTTTTGCCGGACAGTAAAAACTTATGAATACAGGATTTTAAATAGACGTTTTCCGGATCCTACGAAGAGACTGTACTCTTTCTTCTATTATTATCCGCTGGATGTGGGGAAAATGCGGGAAGCGGCAGCATATCTGGAAGGAGAGCATGATTTCCGGGCATTCTGCACGATGAGGCCCGGGATAGAAAATACCGTGCGCACTATTTATTCTTCAGAGGTGGAAAAAGAGGGAGATATAATCGTATTTCGGGTGACGGGAAACGGATTCCTCTATAACATGGTACGCATTATGGCGGGAACTCTGATACGGGCAGGCGGGGGAGTTTTCTCACCCGAATATATAAAAGCTATCCTGGAGAGCCGGGACAGGGAGCTGGCAGGAGAAACGGCGAGGCCGGAAGGTCTGACGCTGGTGGAAATACATTATCCGGAAGAAGATAAAGCGGCTGGGATGCAGCTGCAAAATAGGTGATACTTGGAGATTGAGGTGTGTGACACACCGTCGTTTATGTATGGAGGAGTTAGGACATGAAGATGAAATGGAGACAGTGCCTGGCGGGGCTGTTGGCAGGGGCTTTGACAATAACCGGAATTCCGTTCTCCGGTGGCGGGGCGTTTATGGTAAGAGCGGCGCTGCAGGCAGATGAGGAGATGAATCTGCAGTACAGATACCGTCCGGTGGACGAAAAGACGATTACGGTAGATACAGATGTGCCGGGAAACAGGCAGAGACCTGATAAACCGCTTACAAACCTTATTTCCAGGTCCGGCTATATGCTGACGGAAAATCTGGGAGCAGTATCCGGAAAGAATATTTATTTCAGCCTGGAAGGGCAGAAACTCCTGGGGTCTGTCCGTTATCTCTCCGCGGTTCCAAGGGGAGCTATCAAAAAATGCAGGCTGTGGGTATCAACTGCAGACCGGGAACCAAAGGATATTGATGAGTCTGGCTGGCTTCTGGTTTACGAGACGGAAGGAGATGGATGGGCTGCCCATTCTGAAGAAGGAAATAATAGTCATGAAGCCAGATTCCGGCAGGCGCAGATGGCGCGCCATGTGCGCCTGGAAGTGCTTGAGACATATGGAAACGGCACGACAGACGCCAATAAATTTATATCAGGGGAGCGGGTGTATATCAATGAAGCAGGCCGTATTGACCAGCAGGAGACTACTGTGAATGTTGCCTTAAACCGCAGCCTGGAAGATGGAGATGCGTCTGTAAGGGCTTATACCGGGGGGAATGGGCTGAATTCCATTAACGGGGGAGGAAACAATGAGTTTGGGGAAAACGCAGAAGATGATAAGGACTACTGGAAACCGACGTCTCATGTTGACGGGAGCGGGGATGTAAACTACATTATCTATGATTTACATGCTACGGAAACCAGGATTTCCGGTATCAGTCTCAGATGGCATGAAAAGGAATGGGCGAGTGCATACACGATAGAGACTTCCGATACATGTACGCTCGGAAATGACAGCGATATCACAGGAGTAAACATGGGCGACCATTCTGTTCCGGCAGACAGCCTGGCGGACAGCGGAGACTGGAAAACGGTGGTAGACTTTGACAGAGGGATTCGGGATAGCAGCAGCGACGCACAAGGGCTGGTCCAGCCTTTGGATGAGTTTACGCCTGACAATGAAACGTATAGGCTGGAGCGCACAGCGTTAAAAAGATATGTGCGCCTGATGATAAAGGATGCGAACCGGAGCCCGGACGTGCGCTCGGGCGGCGCTCTTCGGGAGATTCAGATATGGGGAAGCCGCTGGAAGGTAGCGGAAGCGGAAAATGTGGCCGTGGGGATAAACGGCAGGTATGCCGACGGGAGAAAAGGCTCTACGGTAATTGCCGGATATTCAGGAGCAGATACTTATGAAGCCGGCGGAAAAAAGGTCATTCATAGTGTGAACTATGCTGTCGATGGGCAGATGCCGGATGGCATTGGAAGTGATGAATACTGGATGCCTGCAGTGCGCAGTGAGAGCGGCGGCAAAGGCGTGAATATGCGGGAAGGGGATAAAGCATACCTTATCCTGGACTTGGGCGAAGGTACGGTAACGGATATTCAGTCGATGCGGATTAAGTGGTTCGGACTAAATTCTGCGAACAGATGCCAGGTATGGACGGCAGATACCTATGTTCCGCCAGTGGGGAACGACAACCTGGAAGGAGCGGGCGGAAACATCATTTTTGACGGAGAATGGGAGGCGGTGGCGACAGCGGCAGATGTAAGCTCTCAGAGCAGCGATAAGCAGCTGGAGTTCCGGGAAGAAGATTATGTGACGAAGCAGTTGAAACGCTATGTCCGTTTCGACATTTCAGAGCTGAACGCACATGCAGCTACAGATTTGGGCCCGAATGCGGCGATCAGTGAAATTGAAATCATGGGATTTCGGAAAGCAGACGAAACCGGAGAAATACATCTGACAGTAGAAGAGCCATCGTATGGCGCGTCTATGGACAGGACAGACGCCTATCCGGCAGTTGGAGATGAAGGCGACTATATAGTGGAAGATACAAAATGGGCGCTGACAAGCCAGAAAGGCACAGAACTGCATACCGTGTTTGACACAAAGGCATATACGATGCTGGTGACTTTGAAAAGCAAGAGCAAATTTACTCAGATGACTACCGTAACCCTGAATGATAATGATACCATGATTGCATATCCATATCCGAACGAGTCAGATGCAATTGTGAATTATGACGGCAAAGATGGCAATGGGTATAGCTATATGACGGTGTCCTATGATTTCGGGGCGGTAGAGAGTCCTATAGAAGCTTACAACCTGCTGAAGGCGGAACTCCAGGTGGGCAGAAATGCAGCCGATATGGCATATATAGCCGGAATGGAAAAAGAAGAAGCGTTTCAATTCTATACAAAGAGAAGCTGGCTGACGTTCAAAGAAGCCTATGATGACGCCGTCTTTCTGGCAGGGCCCGGATATGGGGCAGAGCTGCCGGATGAACCGTCCGATGAAGGGGCGGCGGACACGGAAATATACTATCCGAAGAAACGTTATGAACAGGCAAGGGAACGGCTGGAAAGAGAGTACGCTAAAAATGGGGAGAAAGGGCTGAAAGCTGCATCAAGGGCGGCTATGCTCAGCCTGGACAATGAAGCGGATGAGCCCAAGGTACAGATTGCGGTAGAGCCGGGAGGGCAGACAGTTGAGCTGGATAATGGACAGACAGACACGTACAGCTTGAAAAATTGTACCTGGCTGGAGAAAGACAGCGATGCAGAAGCGCCATATCCAAGTCCTTATAAAGATTACCGGGTGAAGATAGAGGTTGAGACAAAAGAAAAAGCGCTGGAGAAAGACAGTGACAAGGATTTTATCTTCCCGGAGACGGCTTCTGAGAAAAATTTTCTGTATGTAAAAAATGCAGCGGGTCAGTGGGAGCGTGTGCCGGTCCAGGATATCCTTAGCAGGGAGCTGGACGAGAGCGGAGCGGTTCTGCAGTATATCTATAGCTGCCGGGGATTGAAAGAGCCAAAACAGGAACTGGCTGAATATCTGGCATCCCATGAGAGGGAAGAAGAGTTTGAGGAAGACGGCGTAACTGCAAAGTACACCCGTCAGAGCTGGCAGGCGTACCGCGCGGCGTATGACAGGGCGGTGTCTCTTAATCAGTCTTCCGGTTTGAAAAGGAAACAGGAGGTTTATAAAGAAGCGCTGGACGCGCTGAAGGCGGTAGTATTGGTGCCAAGGAGCAGTACAATCTGTGAATGTGCAATCGGCAGGATTACTTACAGCGGATTGACAGAAATCGAGCTGACGGCGGCAGGTGATTCCGCAGGGGAAACAGCGGAGATAATTTTAAATGACAGCACGTCGGTGCTGCATGACAGGTATGACTGCCTGGTACATGACAGCAGTACGGCGCTGGAGCTGGGGTTTGAACTGGGGAGCGGCGCTGACAATACGGCGGCAGGTGCGTTAACAGAAACGGATGGAAAGACTGTTCTGACTATCACAAAAGCAGGTGAGGTAAAAGTTAAGATTAGCGCACGTTTCGGTTCCCAGAATGCAGAACCAAAGGTGATCACATTTACCACGATTAGCATGGCTGAGAAAGCAGAAGCAAGAGAAGAAGCAGAAAAAGCACAGGCAAAAGCGCAGCAGATATATAATACAGGAAACAGGGACGCCAATGGGGCGGCAATCTATACACAGGAGAGCTGGGAGTCTTTTGTAAGGGCATACAATGGGGCGTCATCGCTGGTGAGCGTAGGCATGGAAAGGCTGAGTTCTGAGCAGTTAAAAGCTGCAAAAGCAGGGTTTGACGGCGCGGTAGCCCGCTTGAAAACGAAAGCATTGGCAGCAGCTGAGAAAGCAGCCAGGGACGCGCTGGAGAAAGCGGTGGCGAATAACGATAAAGGGCTGTACACAGAAGCGAGCTGGGCAGAATATGTGAAGATGAAAGAACAGCTCCGGGCAGAACTGGAAAGTGAGCAGCCGGATGCTGGAAAGCTGCAGCAGCTGACACAGATGCTGGAAAGGTTTCAGCTGGTAAAGGAACCGACACAGGCAGAGAAGGAACTGGAGGCTGCCAGGGCAAATGCCCGTGCAGTATTAGCGCAGGCTGTGCAGGATAAGGATAAAGGGTTTTATACGGAAGCGAGCTGGGCAGGGTATGCAGCGCTCAAAAAGCAGCTTCAAGATGCACTGAACAGCCAGAATACAAGCGCGTCAGAGCTGAATGGGTTGACCGTGGCGCTGGCAGGGTATAAACTCGCCAAAGTCCCCGGCTCCACACCGCCCCCGGCTCCTTCGCCGGTCCCGGTACAGACTTATGTGAACATTAAAAATGTGAGATACGAGGTGGACGCGAAGAATAAGAAAGCAGCAGTGGCAGTCAAAGGTACAAAAGATGCCAAAAGCATTACCATTCAGAAAACCGTAAAAATCAATGGCGTGACTTATAAAGTGGAAAGGATTGGGGCAAATGCATTTAAAGGCTTCAAGAAGCTTATGAGAGTCACAGTAGGTGAAAATATCAAGACGATTGATAAACAGGCATTTATGAACTGCAAAAAGCTTAAGAAAATCACACTGAACAATGGAAAGCTGCTGAAAAAGATTGGGAAAGGCGCATTTAAAGGGACCAAAAAGGGACTGACAGTCAAGGCAAAGAAACTGACAAAAACAAAAGCCCGCAAAGCGCTGCTGAAAAAAGTAAAGGGCGCCGGGGCAAAGAAAGCAAAAGTAACAAAATAGTAAAGCAAAGTCCTGGGCTGAACTGTTACATCCGGGCTGCTTTTTACGGTTTTCAAAGTTGATTTATGAAACGGGATATGTTATAATTAAACAATCACAGGTTTTTTTTCGGAGGAAAGGAGGGGCGGCAAGAAAGATTCCTGTATTTTTTTGTTACTTAAATAAAAATTAGGTGCGGAATGCACCACCTGTTTAAACGGAGGAGAATGCAAGATTATGAAATTGAAACGAGTATTGGCTGGATTCCTCACAGGGGCCCTGGTAGTAACCGGAATTCCGGTTTCCGGGCTGGGGGTAATTTCAGCAGAGGCGGCAGTGCAGACTGACATAGAGGCAAACCTGCAGTATAGGACCAGGCCGATAGCAGAGGTGGAAGTAAGCACGGATATCGGTGCGGAATATGAGGATGACGTGCATCCGTTTAGTAATCTGACATTAAGGTCAGGATTTGCAAAATCAAAAGAGATGAGCAGTGTTAACGGAAAACATCTTTATTTCTCGTTAGAAAGCTCAAAGTTGTTAAGGTCAGTTAAATTTTTTGCTTCAGGAGCCGGCGGCGATATTAAGAAGTGTACGATTGAGGTATCGAATGTAGACACAGACACCCCGGATGAAATTGATGAATCCGGCTGGATGCAGGTATATGCATCGGGAGATGATAACTGGTTCCATGAGGCCGGAAGCTCAAAGGGCGCTTACTTTGATCATGCACAGAGAGCGCGTCACGTGCGTATTACCGTGCAGGAGACGTGGGGAACCGGTGAAGACGGCGCGACAGATGCGAATAAATACATTGCCGGCGCAAGGATGATGATTTATGAAGCAGGCCGTAAGGATCAGGTAGAATATTCAGGCGACATAGCTCTGCGTGAGGAAAACGGCGGTAAAGTGACAGTGAAAGCTTACACGAGCGGAAATGTACAGAACACTATTAACGGCGTAGGAAATGTGGATTCATCGTCAGACAGTGAGTATTGGAATAGTGGCGTAGCGGTAAGCGATACAAAGGTGAATTATATCGTATATGATTTACATGATTTGGAGACAACGGTTTCGGAAATCAACCTTCGCTGGAATGCCAAGGCATGGGCTAACAAATATAAGCTGGAGACTTCTGATACCTGTACTCTGGCGAACAACGGCGTTACGGGCGGCGCAGATATAAGCACGCTGAATAATACAGGCGACTGGGAGACAGTTGTGAATTTCAGCACGGATGAGACTCGTGCGGATCAGCCGCTTGATACATTTACACCCGGCCATGAGACGATGCCTCTTCAGCTTACAAAGCTGAAAAGATATGTCCGTCTGGTCATTACAGGCGCGAACCCGGCAGCGCTTATGCAGGGCGGTGCGCTGAGGGAAATCGAAATCATTGCTAACAAGTATAAAGCAGCAGTGGCTGAGAATGTAGCGCTCGGCATGGACGCCGAATATGAGGATGGCAGAAAGGGTTCCACGATAGTTGCAGGGTACTCAGGCGACCAGGTAGTGGGAGACACGACATATTCTGTGGAGAATGTACTTGCAGGGCATGCTGATGTTGACGAAGGAACTGACGAGGAAACAGATGATAACTATTGGATGCCGTTAGAGCTTAGTGATACCAGCAACAAGGGAATTGATATGAGCAACGGCAATAAGGCGTACCTGGTGCTTGACCTGGGAATGGGCACCGTGACAGACGTAGAGTCTATGGAGCTTGACTGGCATGGACTTAACTCTGCGAATGAATGCAAGGTTTATACGGCAGACGAGTTTACCCCGCCTGCAAATGCGGAGGGAAACAAGTGGGAAGTAGTCGGGGAGAATGTCCTGGATATGTCGGAATGGACACAGGTGGCAATGGCGACAGACGATGATCCCACTGTAACCTATAAGAGAACTGTATTCGGCAATTATACGACACATCAGCTGCAGCGTTATGTATGCTTTGAGATGTCCGATTTGAATGAGAATGCAGTAGACGATTTGGTAGGTACGAAGAATGCGGCTGTCAGGGCAGTGAAAATCATGGGTATCCGGAAAACGGAAGAAGCAGATGATATAAGACTGACTGTGGATAAGCCAACCAAGGGCGCGACTACAGCATCAGCGCAGGCTTATGCGAACGTTTCAGACGGCGCCGGCTATGATGTGGCTGAGACAAAATGGTATGAGACGTCGAACCTGAATACGCCGTTAGCGGATGATGCGAAGTTTGAAGTAGGAAAAGCTTATACAGTAAAAGTGAAGGTAAGCAGCAGCAACAAATTTGCAGATCTGACATCAGCGGTAATAAATGGCGATACGAATGATTTGCCAACAGTCAGCGCTCCTGAAAATTATAACGGCACAGGAGCGGACAAGCTGAGCTATATAACTGTACAGAAACCTTTCGGTACGGTTGCTTCTCCGGTAGAGCCGTATAACAACTTAAAAGCAGCGGTTCAGACCGGCGATAATGCAGCACGGATGGCAGAAGTGGCAGCCTTGGGAGCAGATCAGACGACTTACACAAAGAGAAGCTGGAAGAGCTTTAAAGAAGCGTATGATGCAGCAGTGAAGCTGGTAGGAGCTTACACAGAAGAGGCGCCGGCGGCTGAAGGCGAGGATGGGACAGAAGAATTCTTGTATGAGCCGGCAGAAGTATATGAAGAGGCTCTGAATACGCTGCTCGAAGAGTTTGAAGAAAACGGACAGAAAGGTCTGAAAGCGAGAGAGCTGAGAGCGGAAATCAATCTGAGCGGCTCTGAGATGACAATGCCGGAGGCGCGCATCGTGAGAACTGATTCAGAGCAAAAAGTTGTCATGGGTGTTGAAACGGGAATTAGCACCGGGGACGTCCAGAGGGATGACGTGAAATTCACATATTTGGATGACTTTGATGTTCTGTCAGACGAAAGCTTTAAGGGCAGGGTAAAAGCGCCGGAAGAAACTGTCGAGGGAAAAACAGTAAACAGTGTGTTTAACATGGGGCAGCCATCAAGCGACGATTGGACCAAGGCTTTTATCATGCGTTTCACTTTAGGGCTGCCGAGAACGATAGATAAAAAACAGACGATTATTGGAGTGCTGAATGGTCAGTGGGGCGTGCAGCTGATGACTGATAAGTCATTAGTATTCTTTGGACAATATGCTTCCAATAGCTGGCCAGAAGTAAAAGTAAACGTGTCAGAATATCTTGGGAACGATATAGAAGTGGCGCTTGTATATGTAAATGGAAAGATCAGCGCATATGTAGAGGGAGCCGTAAGCGGGGAAACCAAGGGACGCAAACCTCATGCTGATAGAAATCTGACAGGAAAGTTTGTTAATACCAAAGATAGCGCAAGTAACCCGGCATATCCAATGTTTAATATTGGATATAATGAGTCAATGTGGGAGTTGGGAGACAGTACCACTTCAAAGCATACAGTAAATGAAGCTTATCAGGGAACGATGAAAGATTTCCGGATGTACAGCTATACGGTAAAAGATGGAGAAGGAAGCTGGATACCTGCAGATTACGAAAGCCAGATCAAGCCGAGCGACAGCAGTTTTGCGAATAACGTATGGACAGACACCAGTGCAACGCTTATGAGCAAGTTTGACACATATCTGGAAAATAAAACTCCTACGATAGAGCTGAAAGGTATATATGCTCCGTATAATGTTAGAAGCTGCAAATGGCTGGATAAAACTACTGGAGATCCAGTAGAGAATCCAAGCCCATATGAAGATTACAATATGGAAATCTCAATCCAGACAAATGAGATGGCGACAGGCGAGGGTACAAATGGAAAAGAATATGTATTCCCGGCAAACGTAACTTCGGAGAACTTCCTGTACGTGCCAGGTGAAGACGGCAACTGGGTGAAGGTGGATAATTCACTTATCACTAACGCTACTCTGGATGACACAGATTCCGTCCTGACCTACACCTATCAGAGTGAAGGCCTTGAGAATCCCAAGGATGCACTGGAAACATATCTGACCAGCAACCCGAAAGAGACAAATGACAAAGGGGATGGCACACGGAAATACACTCGTCAGTCATGGCAGGCATACAGCAGTGCGTATGATACGGCTGCGGCTCTCATTCAGTCTTCTGCGTCATTAAAGAGGAAACCGCAGGTATACAGGACAGCCCTGGAGAACCTGCAGAATGCAACACTGGTAGAGAGAACGGCTGATACCTGTGAATGTGCGATTGGTTCTATTATTTATACCGGACCAACATCCATTGATATGGCGAAACCGGAGGGAGCAGAAGCTGAGACAGGTTCCCTGGATCTGTCAGGATACGTAAAGGTTACACATGACAGATATGATTGTCCGAAGCATACTACAGACAGCGCAGTAACAGTGACATATGCAAAAGGTACAGACAATGCAGGCGCGGCTATTACACAGGAAGGCGCACTTACAGTTACCAAAGCAGGAACCGTACAGATTAGCCTGGGGGCTACTTTCAATGAACTGCCGGCAGCTGCAAAAGAAATCACGTTTACAGCAATAAGTGATGAAGAGAAGCGGGTGGCAAAAGAAGAGGCACAGGCAGCTTGGGAGACAGCAAAAGAGCTGAAAAATAAAGGTAATGCGAGCAATATTTATACGTCTGAGAGCTGGACTGCCTTTATAGACGCATATAATGATGCGGAAGCAGACGTCAGCAGCAATCAGATGGATACTATGACGCTTGAGCAGTTACAGGGCGTGAAAAAGAAATTTGATGACGCAGTAAATCTTTTAGTTGAGCAGGAACTGGCAGATGCTATTTCAGAGGCCCAGACCGCTCTGAGCGGAGCAGTGGAGAATAACGATGAGGGCAAGTATACGGCGGAGAGCTGGGCTGCATATGAGCAGGCGAAAGAAGATCTTAGGGAAGAACTGACAAAAGAAAAACCGGATAAAGAGGTACTGAAAACTCTTACAGCTAAACTGGATATCAGTAACCTGAAACCGGTTCCGACTGAAGACGAGAAGAATCTGGAGGCAGCAAAAGACAATGCCCAGACCGCCCTGAATAATGCAGTGAAAGACAGTGAGAGCAGTAAATACTCCAACTGGGACGGTTATGCAGCTCTGAAAGCACAGCTGACAGCAGCTCTTCAGAACCCGAATGTTACGGCATCCGAGCTGAATGACCTGATTAGCAGGCTCAACGCATACAAGCTGGTGCCGAAGTCTGGTAATGTTACACCGGATCCGGGACCAAACCCGGGACCGGGACCGAATCCAGGACCGGGACCGAACCCGGCGCCGGTTGAGAATTTCGTAAATGTTAAGAACGTAAGATACGAGCTTGACAAGAA
>SRZB01000044.1 GCA_004793585.1 Hominisplanchenecus murintestinalis
CTAATTCCCCCATGAATGGGGGCTAGGGGGTTGAAGTGTCGAAGACACTTTTTTATATGGCCTGTAAGTAAAATGAAAGGAAGTGAGGCAGTAATGAGGTGCAGGATACGCGCGCCCACCAGACAGGGATAAATCCCGCTGACAACTGAATATGGAACCTGAAAACAGGGAGCCTTCGTATGGAAACCCGCTTTTATAGGCGGTTCCGGCTGTGGAGGCTCCCTTTTCTTATCTCAAAGAAAATAAAAATAAGGGAAAGGAGAGAAACCCGGCTCCTGAGATACACAGATTCGGAATGGCAGGGCTGTTTGAATATATGGACTGTGTTTTGTCTGAATTGTGGTGGAACAACAAAAAATCGTTCCGGGGATTTGGGTTTCAACAACATTTATGGCATTTTTTACAGCAGCAATCGACACTTTGAAGGTACTTGTAATCGCGCTGGGCGCTGGCCTGGGCGTATGGGGCGTGATCAATTTGCTCGAAGGGTATGGCAATGACAACCCTGGTGCAAAATCACAGGGCATGAAGCAGGTCATGGCTAATTAGAGGTAATCAAAAGAGGAAAGGAAAAGCACAATCCAGACGGAACCGGCGATACCGTCAAGAAATATTTGTGAGTTAGCAAGAATCCTGATATAATGGGTATAAACGCCCATCCGGGGCAGAAAGGCAGGGAGAAAAATGCACATCAGCTACAAACCGCTCTGGCACACACTGATAGAGCGCAACATGAGGAAAGAGGATTTAAGGCTTGCCGCTGGCCTGACCACAAATATGATTGCCAACATGGGCAAAGAAGGGAAACATATCAGCATGGACACACTTGCCCGTATTTGCGAAACACTGGATTGTGGCATTATGGACGTGATTGAGCTGGTCAGTGACGAGCCTTCCACCACAGGAGGGAACTACAATGGAAAAACTGAAAGAAAGAATCACAGAGAACGGCATTGATTATATTCTGGTAGGCGATTACTATATCCCGGACTTGAAGCTGCCGGAAGAAAACCGCCCCATCGGACGCTATGGGCGGCTACACCGGGAATATCTCAAACAGGAACACCCGGCACGGTACAGCTCCCTTATTTTGACCGGGACATTATGGACATACCTTGCCGACCTGAACGGGCAGGCGGAAGAACGGCTTGACTTAATCATTGAGCAGATGAAAGCCGCCGAAGGAGTGACCGAGGAACTGAAAGCCCGGAACCAGCTTGAATGGGTGGGGCGAATGAACAATATCCGCAACCGGGCGGAGGAAATCATAAACAGCGAACTGATTTATATTTAATTGGACATGGAAAGGCCAGCCGACACCCGGCTGGTCTTTCTAACCTTCCTTACGCTCCAATACCGCACGAATCATGGCAACGGTGATTTCCTGCTGGCTGGGCGACGTGCTTTCCCACAGCTCTGCCAGCTCCCGTATTTTGTTGACCTCATTATCTTCCAGCGCATCCCGCAGAAGATAATCAGGGGAGATTTTCAGTGCGTTGCAGATATTGATAAATACGGGCAGACTGGGAACCTTTATCCCGCCTTCAATCTGCCGGAGGTAAGTTGCGTTGATATTGCACAGCTCCGAGAGCCTGTCCGCCGTAAATCCCCGGTCTTTCCTCACCATGTTGATACGTTTGCCTAATCCTTTACCTTCCATAATTCCACCCATTTCATAAGCTATCAGCATTTATTTTGTACACTTTTAGACTACATCACACTTAGGGATTGCAATAGATTCTAAAAGACTATATAATATTAGCTACTAGACAACAAATTATGAAAGGGGACAACAGAATGGAACTGAACTATTTTAGGGACAGGCTTTTTGATTTACTGAACGACAGTGAGGGGATGGGGATTGCTGACCTGAACGTAGACGAGCGGAACAGCCTTCTAACTGTCAGGACAGAGAATGGGAATGTATTTGAAATCGTGTGCCGACAGGCAGCGGGGAAGGAGAACGGATGGACGACCGCAAACTGACCGTTTATAATGGGCGAGGGGCTTTCAAAAAGTCACCGCCGCAGATTCTTTTACAGGGGAACTGGCTGGAACAGGCTGGATTCTTCGCAGGGGACAAAATTACCGTTAAATGCCAGCAGGGGCAGCTGACTATCACAAAGGATGGAACAAGAGCAGATTCAGGGAAACAATGCCTATCATGACATAATGAATTTTTTATAAAGTCTATTCCCTCTGAAAAGTGATTGCGGTATAATGGAGCCATCGACAAATCGGAATCGGTAGACATACCTTGTCGGGTAATAAAATAAGGCATTTCTCGCTTTGTGTCCTGTTTTTTATCGGGCAGTTTTGATAGGATTTTTCTGAAAGGAGAAAAAGCATGAACCAAGAAAAAATCGGAAAATTCTTAAAAGAACTCCGTAAGCAAAAAGGACTTACCCAAGAACAGATTGCAGAAAAATTTAATGTATCAAACAGAACAATATCCCGTTGGGAGAATGGCAACAATATGCCGGACTTAGATATTTTGATTGAAATATCAGATTATTATGAAGTTGACTTACGGGAAATTCTAAATGGAGAAAGGAAAAGCGAGAATATGGATAAAGAAATGAAAGAAACTGTATTGCGGGCAGTGGATTATACAAACGCAGAAGCGGAACGATACAATAAGCGTGTACGGATATGCAATGGGATAGCAATGCTTTTAGTATTAGCCTACACTATCATTAAAGGAACAAGCCTTTATGATAATCCGACAGTTATAGCTGGACTGGATATTGTACAGGGATTTGCAGTCGGAATGCTTTTGGTGGGTTTGCTATATTCAAGCCGCTATGGTGCGAGGATTAGAGCATTCAAAAAACGACTGATGAAAAGGCAAGAATAAATCGAAGTTTGAAAGGAGTAACGGACATGGAATTTCCTTTTTATGATTCACCCGATACTGCTACGATTATCTGTTGTCATATATTGGAGCGTCAGGCACCTATTCTATATGTATCACATGATGAAGATGACGGAATGTGGCAATTTCTATGCGGGGAAACACACGAAACAGATGAAGCAAAGTTAGTATCTTTAAAATGGGTTTTTAATTTAGACAACTCTGTCAGTACCTTAAAGGATATGCCTTGCGGTTACTATGCAGAGAGAAAAAACCAAGATGATGATTGGATTATCAGAAAGCGATAACTTCCGGTTTGGCGGGAAGATGTAGGAAGCGAAAACCCGGGATTTGCGGAAGGTATTTACTATGAAAAAAGCAGATATAAAAGCAGTTGTTGAAAATAGGTTCCGTGAACTTGGTGCAAAGCAATTAGAATTATATCCGTCAGGTATTTGTTGGACAATGAACGGAAAATTTTTTAAAGTATCTACATTAACAGACTTTTGGGTATTAGAGTGGACTGATAATCATTCTTATGCTTCAAATTACTGTTTTGAAGATATTGACCCAATGCCATATGATATATCTGAGCAAGAAATAATCTGGCAGGTAGATAAACTATTATTGTAAATTGGGATTTAAGAGGTGATTAGGTGATGGAAGATAATATCTATATCAAAATAAAAGCAGTATTAAAGCATAAGCCAAAGGAATTTCAGTATTAGACGAATCGAAATATTTTGGAGGATTGAAATACAGAATGAAAAAATATCAATGTCCTTGTTGTGGATATTTTACCTATAATGTTCCAGCGAACGGAGATTGTGGGTATATTTGCCCCGTCTGCTTTTGGGAGAATGACCCGTTCATTACTTCTGATAGCGAACCAAGTGACTCTAATCATGGAATAACTCTAAAAGAGGCAAAATTTAATTTCCTACAATTTGGTGCTTGTGAAAAAGAAATGTTATGTCATGTTCGCCCACCAAGAAATAATGAAAAGGAAATCTCATAGCGACAACTACCAGTTTGTTGGGAAAGTTCAGAAAGTACAAAATCGGTATTGGTGAAATAAAAAATGAACAATAAACAAAGAAAAAATTGAAAATTTTGAAGTACACAAATGAAGATAATATCAAGAAAATCCAGTGGAAAAACAATATCCTTTTGCAAGAATGCCTGAATAATTTGGAAACGTATCAGATTATAAGCGATGACGCTATAATCAGACAAATCGTAAAAATTGCAAGTGGAATTGAAATAAAAAGAAGGTTTCATTCAGATATACCAATGATTGAAAAAAATCATGACTATTATATCGTTTGGGACAATGAACGAGTTCCCATTATCAAATGTAAAGGGAATGATATTATTGAAAATTGGGATGATGTACTTGCTGTAGCATTTGATACCTGTTTTGTTGATTGCGAATCTGAACAAGGTTTTCTTATCAGAGAGTGAAATTCCCATTTGTCGAGCAGAACAACATATCATCACAGAGCCAGACGCATAAGAAATTTTTGTTTTAATACAGAACGGACAGGAAATATCATACGTGCTTGTGCAAGGGGGATTGTAGAAGGGTAAGTTATTTTTGCATAAATCCAATGCAGCGTTTAACATTTCAACGGAGCGTTTCTTGTAATATGGTATTTCTCTTGATATTATTAAGGATATTATAAAATCGGAGGTAAAAATATTGAACGCTCAAAAGACAGGCAGCCTGATTGCTGCTATCAGGAAAGAACAAAATCGCACGCAACAGGACTTAGCGAATGAATTGGGAGTATCAAGTGCGGCTGTTTCAAAATGGGAACGGGGTATCGGATTTCCAGATGTATCCCTTATTGAACCATTAGTTGCATCCCTGGGGATTACCATAGCAGAATTATTCAAGGGCGAAAGAACAGAAAACAGCGTTGATAACGAATATGAAAGTCTGTTGTCAAATGTTGTAAAAGTATCAGCCAATGAAATAACCAGGAAGAAAAAAATAACGAATTGGATGATTGCCATTACTGTTGCTGTTCTTTATTTGATGATTTCTGTAATATCACACAAGTGGGAAATAACCTGGGTGGTCTGGATTGTATATTGTTTTTATCGGATTTTTACCGAATATATCTATAAAAAATATTAGCAATCTACAAAAAACGTAAGAAACGGAGGAAAAAATGGTCGATTATTCACAATTTGAGGCAAGTGTAAAATCCGGCATCCATGCAGATGTGAGCCGGATACGGCAGAAGGATGAAATAATAAAAGCCGTCGTCAAAAAGAGGAGAAGCTCCGCGATAACCTGCGTGTGCTTCCTGTGCATGGCAGGAATTTCTATGTTTAAAAGCTGGGTTCCCGCCGTTATCTGTTTTCTTCTTGCATTGTTTTTCCTATGGCGGGCTGTCGGAAAATTTTCTGACGAATATTTACGGGAAATGTACGAGGAGGGGCTTTTGGTTCCCGGCATGATCGTGAAAACGGAACCCCTTACTATCATGGCAATCGCAAACATGACCGCGCGGGATGGCGCGGCAACCGTAAATGGGTGCTACTGTTTGGAGGTGAAGGAGCTTGACGGGGCGCAAAAAATCCTATTTGAAAAAATCCCCTGCTCCTGTTTTTTCTGTTATGAGGGCGGCGATTACCATTCTTCCTTCCAGCCCCATCCCCTCTATTGGGGAACGGCTGATCAGCAGTCTATTCAAGAAGCGTTAAGACAGGTGGAGGAGGACAACAAAGAAAATACAAAAGATGAATGGGAAGTGCTCAGGGAGGTTGCGCGGCAGTTTCCTGATTTGGGAAACGGAAACATGATTTTGCTGGATGAAAATTACGTTCCCTTCGGGAAAAAGAACTACATGGACAGCAACTATAAGCCCCTCAACGAGGAAGCTGCCCCCCCCAAGTAATATGTTCCATTTAGGGAAACGCTGATGAAAGCGTTTCCCTCGTCGCAAATGCGGGATTTATAAGTGAGAAAAGAGTTCCTAATACGAAATTTGGGAGGTGATTTTTATGTTTTTTTCAGTAATATTAATCTTGTTGATTGCCATTGTATTCAGAAAACAGAAAATGGCCGAAACAGGACAACAGAAATCTGATGAAATAGAACATTTGTCTAAAAATAAAAAAGAACTCATCCTCGGCTTATCATGGTATATATTCTATTTTATGCTGTCTTACATAAGCTGTGCCTATCAGGTCGATATAATAAGCGAATTATCAAACTGGCTGTTTCTGGTTTTCTTTCCACTCCTGATTATTGCTGTTTTCAGAAAAGAGAAAGTGATACAAACCCTGAAAGAAACAGGCTTAAAACATTTTGACAGAAAAACTGTACTAAGGATACTGTTGATTTGTGCTGTATACCAAGGTGTTATTATCCTTGTCTTTGGTTTAGGGGAATTTTATTTTAATATAACGAATATTCTCCAAATATTAATAAAACTTCCAGTATTTTTTTGCCTGATGATACTTACAGCAGCGTTTACGGAAGAAGTTTTCTTCAGGGGCATTCTGCAAAGAACTATGATGGATTCACTGAAAAAGCCGTACCTTGCCATACTGCTCACCGGTATTCTGTTTGGACTATACCATTTCCCGTTTGCATATTATCTGTGGGACGATACTGCCGGAAACATAATGTATTCACTCAGAATGGTTATGACGGAACATGTCCTTACTGGCTGCGCTTTTGGATTTATCTACTATAAATCCAATAAAAACCTCTGGAGCTGTATCATTTTACATGCTTTCACCAATGCGGCTATTATGGCTCTCGGCACTGTATTTTCGACATAAACAGTGTATCCAGAACTTATGACAGGGCTTTTAACAACGCAGACAAATCAAAATTTGGAGAATTAGAACATGAATAAAAAACAAATAACTGTCATGGCAATCTTAACATTGGTTTTAGCTTTTATGGACATATCCGGCCTGCCTGCGGTATTGTTTGTACATTTCAGTTTATCCGATGTGACGCCATATATCATTAGTCTGCTGGTAAATTTTCTAATTATAGGATTTCTCGCAGGGCTTGTCTTGAAATCATTTGGAAAAGATTGGCCACTTGGACTTCACACTCCCGGCTTGGTAGAGGGATTAAAAAAGTACGCTTTTGCGGGCGTTGCAGCGGGTATTTTTTCTTGTGTTGCATTTATCATTGGGCTTGCCCCTTTTGACTATAAGCCAAGTGTATGGAAAATCCTGATTGAAGGCGTTTTTTATTATTTCGGTGTAGCGATTATTGAGGAGCTATATGTCAGAGGCTTGTTCCTTAACATTGTTGATAGAATTGCTCACAAAAAGGAACATCATGCGGCCATTGCCATATGGGTATCATCAGTCGTTTTCGGATTGGGACATATTTTCGGTATGATTGGCATGGAGCCAATAGTAATCCTATTTAAAGTAATTTCGACTATCGGAATGGGCTTATATTTTGGGGCGATATACAAAAGGACGAATAATCTGTGGGTGCCAATTATCCTGCATGGCTTTATTGATATATGCGCCCTGCCGTACTGCTTCACTACATTCAGCGGATATAAAACAATAAGCCTAATCGGACTTGTTATCATATATACGCTATTAGGTATATATAGCATTGCTCTGATGAAAACGAAAAAACGCTAAATTCCCGTTTATCAAGCCACGCTCTCAACTAAATACCACCAGCACAAAACCGCTGCTACATGGAAACATACACCATGCAACAGCGGTTTTCTTATTTCCGTTTCTTCCTCTGGCTGACATAGCTTTTGAAGAATTTCGATTTTTCAAGGATATGTACAAGCTGCCGGAACTCCACATCAGACAGCTTGTTATAATTGATACCCAGCCGCTTGCAGTAAAGCGCAGCCTGTTTTTCAAGGGGGCTTCCCTTGAAATTCGCAACATCCTCTAAATCCTGCTTCAATTCTTCGACAATGGTGGTTGGCGGCGCACTCTCACTGTCAGACTTGTGTGCAGCACGGATGTCACGGACGATTGCGCTTATATCATCCTGTATCATGTGGTTGAAATATTCGTCATCCTCAATATGTGCAGCCTGTAAAATCCGGAGGTACGGGTCATCTTCCCCAGGGCGGTAGCGTTCTATAATTTCGTGCCGGACAGTATCAACAAGGGAATTGAGGTTCTGAATCTGCATGGAAGCAATCCCATCCACATAAACCTCAATGTCAGCCAGAAACTTTATAAAATCTTTGTGGGTGGCAAGCTCACACAGCAGGCGGTTGTTAATCCGGCCGCTTTTCAGAAGCACAACCATTTCATCACTCAAATGCAGTTCTGATAAAGGCGTGTTGGCCTGCTCCCTGTTCTCTGTCAGGCACAGGATATAATCCACAGATACACCATAAAACTTTGCCAGCTTCAAAAGGCTCCCGTGGTTGATTTCTTTATTGTTGTTCTTATCATTTTCATAGCTTCCGAGAGCCGAGCTTGAAATACCAGTGGCCGCTTCCAGTTCTTCCAGCTTCAAATGCCGCTCCACCCGTAAATCTTTCAGCCGTTCCTGAATTGTGGTAGCCCCTTTCATATTCCCTTATTCCCCTTTCCTGCGGCCTGCCTGCCGCAACAGAACCATTATACCACATTCATTCCACAATCGTGGAAATTTTCGGATTTCGGGCTTGATTCCTACTTTGTGGATATACGGCACAGGGTACAAAAATGTCCTATGATATAGGCAGTTCATCGATGGATTATTCCAATCGAATGACCGGCCTGTATGGGATATGCTCCCCGGCGATGTAGCGCAACGACTTCCGGCAGGGAAACGGAGGAACCCTGACCGGAACGAGCGTACCAAGCGGAGCGAAACGCCGCCAAAGACGGGGGCAGGAACGACAGCAGAGGGAACCGGCAAAATGAACACCGAAACGATACCGAAACACAACAATCCCACAGGGCATAGTCTGCCCTGTCCGTATTACCAAGGGGGATTTTGGGGCGGCTCTGCGGCTGTATTTCCCTTGAAAATCGCCCCGAAACGCTACACAAAAAAACACTACCCGCCCATTCCGGCTGTTACTGCTGAATCGGGCGGTTTTTCTATGAAGGAGGCACTATGCCGAGAATGTCAAAAAAGTTAAAGAAAGAGCTTGCTTTCTTCCTGAACGACTGGGGGCGCAGAAGCTACAATGAACTCTGCCGGAAATGCCAGCATGAGTGCAAGCAGAGTTTCCGGGCTGTCATGATCGACTGCCCCCGCTATCTATCCAAACGAGCCAAAAGGAGGACACCACCCAATGAATTGTGAATTTATGATAGCCAGCACGCCCCTGCCACCCTGTATGCCGCTCCCAAAAGTAATGCTCCGGCTTCCGGTCAGCAACACGGCAAAGGTCATGTATGCCCGCCTGCTGGATGAAATCCTGACAAAAGGAACTGAGGACAGCAACGGGATTCTGTTTATCCGCTTCCCCGTCATGGAAATAGCGGCGGCACTTTCCCGAAGCCCCCAGACCTGCAAGCGTTCCCTGAACGAGCTGGAACAGGCCGGGATGATTATGCGTGTCCGTCAGGGAATCGGGGAGGTCAGCCATATGTATATCCTGCTCCCCAAGGAGGACACTGCCCATGAATGAGAAGCTGGAAAAACTGAATCAGGAGATTGAAAAAACCGAAGCCAGACTGCGGCGGGCGCAGCATAAGGAAAAAATGCTGGAACACCAGATAAAGACCCTGAACCGGAAGGAACGGACGCACCGGCTCTGCACCAGAGGGGCAATGCTCGAAAGCCATCTCCCCCACCCGGAATCCGTGACGGACGAACAGGTCAGCACCATCTTAAAAGTTCTGTTCCACCGGGGCGACACGAAGCGTCTTGTGGCACAGGTTCTTACAGAAAACCGGAAGGAGGACACGGAATGAAATTTTCAAAAAGTGAGCTGGACATTATCTACCAGTATGCCGCACCGACCAAGGCGGAAACCCTTGCAGGCATGAAAGAAATCGTGCCGGTGATAAAAGATATATTGACCAAGGCAATCGTGGAGAACGCTATCCGAAAGCTGGAAAAGATACCGGAGCCGGAGTGCAGCCAGTTTGTTGCAGCCACAAAAGCAAAGTTCCTTGCAGAGCGTGACAATTCCATCCGCCAGCGGCTTGCGGCGGCAAAGGCACAGGAGCCAATCATGCAGGGGCATGACCTGTCAGGGATAGAACGGTTCCACCCGGAAACCCGGCACATGATTACGCTGGAAGTACAGAAGGATTGCTTTGTCGGTTTTAAGGGGGAGCGGTTCCGTTTCTTCCTCTCCGATGAAGGCTACCGGAACGCAAAGCGCAGCGAACATGAGGGGGAAATCAAGATAAAGAGCCATGCCGCCGTTGTAGCCGGGAAGCTCTATCCTGACAAAAAGCCCAGACAGCAGGAGCGATAAAAAAGCCTGTTCCAGAATCAAAGTGCGCCGGACGCGCCTTGATTTTTGCAGGGAAGTTCTAACGTGGACGAGCCGGGCGCACTCACGTTGGCGGCTTTTCATGTGTGGAAAAATCAGAACGCGCCGGGCGCGTTCTGATTTATGCCGCCTATGGCACAATTGGTACGGCTGATTCCCGACTGCCGGATATTCCGCTTGCAATTTTGGCTTTCAAAGTGACAAGCTGGAAAATCCCCCTCTGAAAGAGGGCGCAATTATACACCACTTAGGGAAGTGGTGCATTGCGCCCTGCCGGGAGCGTCCTGCGGACAGCAGATGATTTCCACAGATTTTCAATCTGCTCCAATCATCACAGGGGAAGCTACCCTTCCCCTGCGCTGGCTTTGCCAGCTACCCCTTTGTGGCTTTGCCACCCGGAAATCTTTCAGAAAGCGTATTCCATTTAGCAAGTTAAAGCTGTATAATAGTGCCAGCGATAAATCAGGATTTGAGAGGAGGAGTTTTTTATCATCAAACAGATTAAGCCATTTATTATCCCTGTACTTTTTTTGACATTGATAGACCAAACTATAAAAATAATTATATTAAAGTTATTTATGCAAGACGAGTTTGATATAATATTTCATTTGTTGCGATTTAACCCAGAACAAAATACAAATTTGTCATGGTTTGGAAATTTTGCTGATGTTTTTTCAAGTTCATTTCTTATGGTTGTTTTTAACATTCTTGCCATTTATATTATTCTATCAGGATATTTATTGTATAGAGCAAAAACGAAGAAAACTAAATTTTCAGTGAAAATAATTTTAGTTTTTGGGTTGGCAGGTTGTTTGTGTAGCTTAATAGATAAAATTTTTTGGGGAGGAAGTTTAGACTTTTTGCAGATACCAAACTTCTTTATTTTTGATATTAAGGACTGTTACCTTACAGTCGCAGGAATTATATTTGTTATCATCGGTATTTTACATAGTAAAGAAATAACCGTTAAAGAGTATTTGTACTTTTGTAGGAATAAATTCAAATTGTAAAATTTAAGCTTATCAAACTGATAACTCATCAAAAACTAAATACCTGCCGCCCACCAGCGGCAACGCAAGCAGGAAACTGAAAAAAGGTATCCTGCTTTTTCTATGCCCGGAATCCGGGAGGAAGGAGGGCGCACACTTGCCATGCCCGCACTGTAAAATCACCATCATTAAGCGGAGCAACAATGAATCCGCTGTTTCTGCCGCCGCCTACCAGAGCGGCGAAAAGCTGTTCTCTGAATACGACCAAGAGCAGAAATACTATCCCTACAAGAACGAAGTCACCCACAAAGAAATCATGCTCCCACCCCATGTGCCGCCGGAGTTTGCAGACCGCAATACCTTATGGAACTCTGCCGAAGCACAGGAGAAACAATGGAACTCCCAGCTTGCCCGGAGGTTCGTGCTTGCCATCCCAAGGGAAATCCCGCCGGGACAGTACGCCGACCTTATCCGTGACTACTGCCGGGAGTTTTTCGTTTCCAAAGGCATGATTGCTGACTTTGCCATCCACGACAAGGGGGATGGCAACCCTCACGCCCATATCCTGCTTACCATGCGGGCGATGGACGAAAAAGGGAAATGGCTTCCCAAGTGCCGCAAGGTATACGACCTCGACGGAAACGGCGAAAGAATCCGGCTCCCGTCCGGCAGATGGAAAAGCCACAAGGAGAACACCGTGGACTGGAACGACCAGAAGTACGCTGAAATCTGGCGGCAGGGATGGGCGGACACGGCTAACCGCTATCTGGAAGCAAACGACCGCCCGGAACGCCTTGACCTGCGCTCCTATGCCCGGCAAGGGATTGACCAAATCCCTACCGTCCACATGGGGCCTGCCGCCTGCCAGATGGAGAAGAAAGGAATCCAGACCAGCATCGGCAACCTGAACCGGGACATCAGAGCCGCCAACTCCCTCATGCAGTCCATCCGCCAGATGGTGCGCCACTTAAAAGGCTGGATTGCCGACTTAAAGGAGAAAAAAGCCGCTCTGATGGAAGCGTTGGAACAGACGAAGGAGCCGACCATATCGGAGCTGCTCTCACAGTATTTAGAACTGCGGAGCGGACAGCGTGCCGACTGGACTTCCAGAGGGAAGCTCAAGGGCACAGTTGCCGACTTCAACAAGGTACAGGCGGCTATGGATTTTCTGCGGAAAAAAGAAATCTCCACCGTAGAGAGCCTTGACACCCGGCTGGATGAAATCAGCCAGACCGCCGTTTCTGTCATGGCGAGCGTGAAAAAAAGCGAGAAGCGCATCAAAGCCATCAACACCATGCTGTCCTACATTGACAAATACGAAGCGGGCAAGCCAGTCCATAAGGAGTATGCCGCTATCGGCTGGAAGAAGAAAAAAGAGCAGTTTGCGGAGAGCCACCGGGAGGAACTGGACGCTTACTATGCCGCTATCCGGTATTTGAAAGCCAACCTGAAAGGCAATACCTACTCCCGCAAAGATTTGGAAGCGGAACGGGAACAGCTTGCTTCTGCCCTGCCGGAACAGGGGGAGGAGCTGGAAGCGGTGCAGGCAGATGTAAAAGTTCTGCGGGATGTGCGCCGCTGGCTCAATCAGGTATTGCCGTCCGAGCAGTACCGCCAGACCGCCGAGCCGGGGAAGAAACCGTCCGTACAGGGGAACCTGAAAGGGCGGCAGGAACGCATCCGGCAGGAGAAGGCAGAGAAACGCCAGCCGCCCCGGACACAGAAACAACAGAATATGGAACTTTAAACAGGCACTTGTTTTGTGATTGGAAACCGCAGACAAGTGCCTTTTATTTTGAACTGGAAAGATTTACAGACAACGTGAGCGACATTGTGTCGCCCACGTTGGGATTATCAGGAGGAACGCCTATTGAACGTATTTGAAGCCGTGAAGCAGTCCGTCACCACAAGGCAGGCTGCGGAGCGTTATGGAATTAAAGTGAACAGAAATGGGATGTGCGTCTGCCCGTTCCACAACGACAGGAACCCAAGCATGAAGGTTGACCGCCGCTTTTACTGTTTCGGCTGCGGAGCCACCGGGGACGTGATTGACTTTGTTTCCCGGCTCCACGGTATCGGCAGTAAAGAAGCCGCCCTCATGCTGGCGCAGGACTTCTCCATCCCTTATGAGGACGGGAGGAACGCCGGGAAGCCGCCCATCCGTCCACGCCTGCGGAGGGAAACCGAGGAACAGAAATTTAAGCGCATGGAGCGGCACTGTTTCCGGGTGCTGTCCGACTATTACCATCTCCTGCGCCGCTGGAAGGAGGAATATGCCCCACGGCAGCCCGATGAAGCATGGAATCCCCGGTTTGTGGAAGCCCTGCAGAACATGAGCCGGGTGGAATACCTGATGGACGTGCTTCTCTCCGGGGACATTCAGGAGCGGGCAGCCCTTATTACAGGACACGGAAAGGAAGTGAGGAACCTTGAAAGACGAATGGCAGAATTTACCGCCCCAGATACGGCAGGAAATAGCGAACATGGCAGACAGCGCCGAGCCGCCCCGGAGCGTTGAGGAAGTCAAGGCCATGCTGGAAACCACCGAGAAAGGCGGCTTCCGCAACAGCATTCGCAACTGCCTGACCGTGTTCCAGTGCGACCCGCTCCTGTCCGGGGCGGTTGCCTATAACCTGCTGACCGACCGCACCGATATTTTAAAGCCCATCGGTTACAAAAGACCCCAAAACAGCCCCATGACCGACACGGACATGAAATATATCCGGCTGTATCTGGAAGAAACTTACGGCCTGACAAGCGAAAAGAAGATACAGGACGCCGCCGACCTTGCCGCCAATGAGAACAGTTACCACCCTGTCCGGGAGTATCTGAACAGCCTGACATGGGACGGAACCGGGCGGGTGCGCTTCTGTCTGCGGCATTTTTTAGGGGCAGACACAGACCAGTACACCTATGAAGCCCTGCGCCTGTTTTTGTTGGGAGCCATCCACCGGGCATTTTTCCCCGGCTGTAAATTTGAGGTCATGCTCTGTCTGGTGGGCGGGCAGGGAGCCGGGAAGTCCACCTTCTTCCGTCTGCTGGCAGTCAAAGACGAGTGGTTTTCGGACGATTTGCGGAAGCTTGACGATGACAATGTATACCGGAAGCTGCAAGGTCACTGGATAATCGAAATGTCGGAGATGATTGCCACCGCAAATGCAAAGAGCATAGAGGAAATCAAGTCCTTTTTGAGCCGTCAGAAGGAAGTCTACAAGATACCCTACGAAACCCACCCGGCAGACCGCCCAAGGCAGTGTGTGTTCGGCGGCACATCCAACGCCCTTGACTTCCTGCCCCTTGACCGCTCCGGCAACCGCCGCTTTATCCCCATACAAGTATGCCCGGAACAGGCGGAAACGCACATTTTAGAGGACGAACCCGCTTCCAGAGCCTATATCAGCCAGGTGTGGGCAGAAGCGATGGAGATTTACAAAAGCGGCAGATGGAAGCTGACATTCAGCCCGGAAATGGTGCGCCACCTAAAGGAACGCCAGTGGGACTTCATGCCGGAGGACACCAAGGCCGGGATGATTCAGGCTTTCCTTGACAGCTACCCCGGCGATACCGTCTGCTCCAAACAGCTTTACAAAGAAGCCCTGAACCACTCCTTTGACGAGCCGAAACAATGGGAAATCCGGGAAATCAACGAGATAATGAACCAGTGCGTCACCGGCTGGAATTATTTCTCAAACCCCCGGATGTTCGCCGGGTACGGCAGGCAGAAGGGATGGGAACGGGAGCAACCGGCAACGGACATCAGCAACGGGCGTGGAAAAACCCCGGAGGGATTTACGCCAGTGCCGGAGCAAATGGAGCTTCCCTTCTGAAAAAAACCGGCAAATAACAGCCCAATGCTATCCCGTTGCACACTTCGTTGCTATCCCGTTGCCGGGCCGGTTGCCGGGCAAAATCCCGTAACTGCGGGCTTTTCTCCCCTTTAACAACCAAAGCAACAGAAAAATAAAAGAAAAAGTATAAAATAACCCAACCGCCAGACAAGGATTAGTTCCAAGGTTTTTTGAAGCCCGTTGCCGGACTTCGTTGCCGACCGTCCCTGTCTGGCCTTTTCATGTATGGAGGACAACTGCCTATGGCGAAAAATAAAACAGAGATTCATGTCACCACAGTATTTGACGGTGAGCTGGACGCTACGGACGTTTTCGTGAGCCTCATCGCACAGAAACACAGCAGAAAAACAGATAAAGAATATCTTGCTAAACCACAAGAAATAGGGTATAATAAAGATGAGGTTCCAAGTGACCGTGTTCCGTCTGGATTGTGCGGGTAAACGGTTATGATGAACGCAATGGAATATACAGGGATGGACACACTTCTTGCCGGGAGCTTCCGGGCAGCTATCTATTGCAGGCTGTCCAAGGACGACGACCTTGACGGGACGAGCGCCAGTATCGAGAACCAGCGGGATATGCTGGAAAAGTTCTGCCAGAAGCAGGGATGGGAGGTTACGGCAGTCTATCAGGACGACGGCTTCACCGGCCTGAACATGGAACGCCCCGACCTGAAACGGATGTTGAAAGCCATTGAGCGGAAACAGATAAACCTTGTGATTACAAAGGATTTATCGAGGTTAGGACGGAACTACTTGCAGACCGGGCAGCTTATCGAGGACTTCTTCCCAAGAAACGGTGTGCGCTACATCGCCATGAATGACGGTATCGACACCATGCGGGACAACAACGACATTGCGCCCTTTAAAAATATCCTGAATGAGATGTACAGCAAGGATATTTCCAAGAAAGTCCATTCTTCCTATGTGCTGAAGGCGCAGAAAGGCCAGTTCACCGGCTGTATCGCCCCGTTTGGCTACAAGAAAGACCCGGAGGACAAGAACCACCTTCTCATTGACGGGGAAACCGCCCCGGTTGTCCGGCTGATTTTCGGATATGCGCTGGACGGCCACGGCCCCAACTACATCCGGCGCAGGCTGGAGGAAGAAAAGCACCCCTGCCCGACATGGTGGAACCGGAAGCGGGGACACCGGAACATCCGCACCAAATGGGAAAAGAAAGACCCGGAAAACGGGCGGTACGTCTGGGACTTCTCCGTGATTAAGGAAATCCTGATGAACCCCGTCTACACCGGCGCAATCGCTTCCCAAAAGACCGAGTACCGCTTTAAAATCGGCACTATCCGGGATAAGAAGCCGGAGGACTGGATTGTGGTGGAGGGGACGCATGAGCCGCTGGTGGACAAAAAGGACTTTGCGATTGTGCAGGAAAAACTGAAATCCCGCCAGCGT
Organism: Hominisplanchenecus murintestinalis; assembly: GCA_004793585.1. Taxonomy (GTDB): domain Bacteria; phylum Bacillota; class Clostridia; order Lachnospirales; family Lachnospiraceae; genus Hominisplanchenecus_A; species Hominisplanchenecus_A murintestinalis. The sequence continues at coordinate 16,516 of SRZB01000044.1, forward strand.
CCGGGGCAGACCAATGAAATCAGCCTGTTTGCCGGACTGCTAAAATGCGGCGAGTGTGGGAAGTCGCTGACGATACGCTACACAAACGCAAAACATCCCCAGCGGATATACTCCTGTAAGACCTACAATGCCTATGGGAAGCAGCACTGCACACAGCACCGGGTTGAATTTGACACGCTCTATTCTCTTGTGCTGAACAAAATCCGGGAGTGCGCCACCGCTGCCCTGACCGACAGCGAAGCGGTGGCCGGACGGCTGACCGACACCTGCCAGGCCGAGCAGAAAGACCAGCGGGAAGCGATGGAGCGCACCCTTGCCAAAGACGAAGAACGGATTGAAGTGCTGGAAAAGATGGTATTGCGGCTCTATGAGGACATGGTAGCCGGACGAATCACAGAAGAAAACTTCAATCTCCTGCTGGAAAAGACACAGAAGGAACAGGCGGAATTAAAGGCTAAAGTTGAGAAAGGCAGGAAACACCTTGCCAATGAAATCCGGCTTGCCGTGGACGCAAGGCAGTGGGTGGAATCCATACAGGAATACCGGGACATCACCGAACTGGACGCTTCCATCCTGAACCGCCTGATTAAAGAAATCGTTGTCCATGAAACCATAGACAGCGACAAAACAAGACACATTTCTATCGAAATTCATTTTAATCTCAAACCCATACCGGAAGTGGAGCAGGTCACAGGCTGACCGCTCCCCTGCTCCGGGGGATTCTTTAAAAACTCCATATATATTTCTTGACGTGCCGCCGCCCGCCAGAAAGCTGTATTGTTCCTACTAATTGGGGATAACACAGCTCATGGCGGGCGGCGGCGTGGCACTGATCGGGATGCAGCTTATCCCCCTGCTTGCGAACCTGTTCAACTAAGGCAGGTGAGCGCCTATGCTGAATATCCTCGACCAGATCGGGCAGTGGATAAAAGAGTTCCTGATTGAGTGCATCACAGGGAACCTTTCCGGGCTGTTCGATCAGGTAAACGAAGCGGTCGGGGACGTGGCGGCGGATGTAGGAAAAACACCCCAGGACTGGAATGCCGGGGTGTTTTCCATGATCCGCTCCTTATCGGATAACGTGATCGTCCCCATAGCCGGAATTATTTTAACATTCGTCCTGTGCTATGAACTGATCAGTATGATTACTGAAAAAAATAACATGCACGATTTTGACACTTTCAATATTTTCAAATGGATTTTCAAGGTATTTGTTGCGACCTACCTTGTCTCACACACTTTTGACATCACAATGGCGATCTTTGAACTTTCGCAGAACGTGGTGCGCCAGAGCGCCGGGGTGATCACCGGGAATACGAGCATCCAGTTTGATGCCGTCATGGGGAGCCTGACGGCGCAGCTTGAGACAATGGGGAACGGGGAACTGTTCGGGCTTTTGGTGGAAACGGTGTTAATCCGGATTACCACCCCGATCCTGTCTGTCTGCGTCATGCTGGTGCTGGTGGGGCGCATGGTGGAAATCTATATTTACTGTTCCGTGGGCGCAATCCCTTTTGCCACCATGACCAACCGGGAGTGGGGACAGATGGGGAACAACTACCTGAGGGGGCTTGTGGCGCTTGGATTGCAGGGCTTTTTTATCATGGTATGTATAGCCATTTATTCTGTCCTTGTGTCAAATATCGGGAGCGCGGCGAATATCCACGGGGCAATCTGGAAGTGCGCCGGGTATACGCTGCTTTTATGCTTCTCGCTCTTTAAAACAAGCTCGATCTCGCGCTCGATTTTTAATGCACACTAAGGGGGACGGATGTATATGGAAGGAAGAAGGATGCCTGCCAGATACCGCATGGATGAAGCCGGGCAGATGCGCCGTACATGGAACGGCAAACTGCCGGAGGAATTTAATGAGCGGGATATGCTGCTGTTTGCGGCAGATACCGACCTTGCACTGTATGGGCGCGTGTCGGATGAAACGCTTAATGCGGCCAGGAAAGCAGGATACAGCTACGAAAACGGGGCGCTTATGCCCTTACAGGAAATGGAACATCAAAAGGAGGATGCTATGGAGAACCAGAACAACACATTGGAAATTAACGTAAAAGTCTATCCCATGAAGGAGGACAAAGGGAACCTGCTTGCCTTTGCCAGTGCAACGATCGGCGGCTGTTTTGCGGTCAACGGAATCCGCATCATGGACAGCGAAAAAGGGAAATTTGTCGCCATGCCCAGCAGCAAAGGCGGCGATGGGAAATACCATGATATCTGCTGCCCGACTACGGCGGAAATGCGCAAGGCCATAAATACGGCAGTCCTGGGGGAATATGAGAAAGCGGTGGAGAAGCCGTCCCTGCGCGGAGCCTTGCAGAACGCCGCGAAGGAGGTTGCAGCACGCCCCGCCCCGGAGGGCCAGAGGGTAGCGGATAAGGGGGCGCGGTGATATGCCGCCTGTGGCTGCATGGAACATGAGATCGGAAGGAGGGAAAAGGATTGGAATATCCGCAGATTTATAAACGCTCCCCGGCAGAAGCAAGGGAGAGGGAAGAAACAGCCCTTTTCAGGGAGTCACATAAGCTGAATATTGCCTGCAAGAAAGCGGTTGAGGCGGCAATACGGGAGAACTTTGACGGGATGCATCTGAAAAAAGAGTGCATCAGGCCGGTCATGGAGGAGTACGGCCCTGACCGCGTGGAGTGGGTGCTGGCAAATACCCTCCAGCACCTTAATTATGACGGGCGTTTTTCCCGGAGCAATAAGGAGTGGGCAGGCAGTTTCGATATGGGCAGTATGCACGGCTCTGACCGGGGGCTGGATTTTATAGTAGGGGGCCACCCGGCTGTGCTGGACGGGTTTGTCAGCCTGGTGCGGGAAGAAAGGGAGGCGGTAAGGAAGCAGCAGGAAAAACCGTCTATTAAAGGCCAGCTTGCCGCGCCGCCTGTCCCCGGAGAAAAAAACACTGCAAAAAACAAAGACAGGGAGGTGAGGTAGGATGCCGTTTGTGCCTGTACCGAAGGATTTGACAAAAGTAAAAACAAAGGTGGCATTCAACCTGACAAAGCGGCAGCTTGTCACGTTCGGGCTGGGCGGCCTTGTGGGAATCCCTGCCTATCTTTTTACCCGTGGCAGCATAGGGAATGAATCCGCCGCCCTTTTGATGATCGGCCTGATGCTGCCTTTTTTTGCATTTGGGATATATGAAAAGGACGGGCAGCCGCTTGAGAAAGTGCTGAAAAACTTTGTAAACGTTACTTTCCTGCGGCCACCGGGAAGGCCCTACCGCACGAATAATGGCTATGCCGCGCTTATGCGGCAGGCGGATTTTGATAAGGAGGCAGAGCAGATTGAAAACAAGACAGCAGGCAAGGCAGGAAAGAAACCTGCAGGCCGCAAAAAACCAGTACAGAAAAGATAAGGAGGACTTAAAGGCGATCAGGCTCATGCCGGAGGGGAAACTGGCAAAGCAGGAAAAAAAGAGGCTTGTCGCCGCCGTGAAGAAAGCGAAGCGGGACGGGAAAATCCCGAAGTCCGCACAGGAGACGATCCCTTACCGGGAAATGCACCGGGACGGCATCTGTGACGTGGACGGGCATTATTTTACAAAACAGGTTGAGTTTTTTGACATAAACTATCAGCTTGCACAGAATGAGGATAAGAACATCATTTTTGAGAACTGGTGCGACTTCCTCAACTACTTTGATTCGTCCATACGCTTCCAGCTTTCCTTTATCAACCAGAGGGCGGATATGGAGCGTTTCAGAAAGTCCATCGACATACCGGAGCAGGGGGACGCATTTAATGAAATCCGGCGTGAATATGCCGGGATGCTCCGGGGCCAGCTTTCGCGCGGCAACAATGGGCTGACAAAGACAAAATACATCACCTTTGGGGTGGAAGCTGAAAACCTGAAAGCCGCAAAGACACGGTTGGAGAGGATTGAGGCCGACATCATGGCGAATTTCAAGGTGCTTGGGGTAAAAGCAAAATCCCTGGACGGTTATGAGCGCCTTGTTATCCTACACCAGATGTTCCACCCTGCCGGGGAGAGGAAATTTCACTTTTCGTGGGATGCAATCTGGCGGACGGGGCTTTCCAGCAAGGATTTTATTGCGCCGGACAGCTTCACTTTCCAGAACGGGCAGTATTTTAAAGTGGGGCGGACTTACGGCGCAGCGTCCTTTATACAGATTTTAGCACCGGAACTGACTGACCGGATGTTGGCGGATTTTCTTGACCTGGAGAATGGCATGGTGGTGACGCTGCATATCCAGTCCATCGACCAGAGTGCGGCGATCAAGACCATCAAGCGCAAGCTGACGGATATTGATAAAATGAAGATTGAGGAACAGAAAAAGGCAGTGCGCGCAGGGTACGATATGGATATCAGTGCGACTCGTTCCTGAACAAAGCCTTCGTAGTTGAAGGACAAAATCAGGCACTAACAAAAGAACGAAAATTTCAAATGTTAGGAGAACTAACAATCCGAGAGGTGGAATGACGGGGTAACGCCCTGAAACGCCCCCTTAATACTCCGACTGGCGGGTGAAAATGAAAACTGACCTGTCAGAAGCTCGGTGAAGTCGGCTGAGAGCAGCCGTATGGATTGCTGGATAATTACCAGCCCCACGAAAGCTGTCCAGAGGTGGACGGTGCTGCCTATAGGCCGGAGGTCTACAAAATACCCAAGGTCAGAATGTTTGAAATATGACTGACGAAAACCGCGAATGTAAGGGTCTATACCATGACGGCATAGAAATGTGCCGGTAGCGTTAATCGCTAGTCAGTGTGGTGGAGTAAAAATTGATGTTATGAAACACCATAGCACGTTACAGGCGTGTTCAAGCTGACAGGCTTAAAGCGGAGACCTAAAGGTATATGTAAAGATAGGATTGTTGGAACGAGGAAAGGCAGTAGGCTTCTATCATTGGGAAGTAAGCAGGCGAATCATATAAGCTGCTGCACTACTGCTGAAAAGCAGAGGTCGAACCGATGATGTTTTCTGCGAAAAAGAGGAAAACGGAGGGATGGCCTCAAGTCAGTCAGACAGGCAACTTAGCGCTTAGTCGCAATTAGGATTGCGAGTATGACAAAAAGAAGTCACCCGCCATAAAGGAGAGTGATGCCTGATGCCAAATGAGAAGAAAGCAAAAACCAAATGCGTGGAATATCTCCGCCACGCCGAATACTACGATATGCAGACTACCTTTGATGAACTGTATGCCAGAAGTCAGGCCGGAGAAATCTTTGACGGTCTGATGGAAGTGATACTTTCGAGAGAAAATATCCTGCTGGCCTATCGGAATATCAAATCTAATACCGGGAGTTTTACGCCAGGAACGGACAAGCTGAAAATTTCTGATGTTGGTAAACTTACCGCTGATGAAGTGACAGCGAGGGTATGTAAAATCGTAAAGGGAGGTAAAAACGGCTACACCCCAAGAAGCGTGAGACGCAAAGAAATCCCAAAGCCCAATGGGAGTACCAGACCACTGGGAATCCCTTGTATCTGGGATAGACTGATTCAGCAGTGTATCAAGCAGGTCATGGAGCCTGTCTGCGAAGCCAGATTCAGCAATAACAGCTATGGATTCCGCCCGAACCGGTCGGTTGAAAATGCGATAGCCGCAATCTACAGGCTTATGCAGAGGTCAGGACTTTACTATGTTGTAGAGTTTGACATTAAAGGCTTCTTTGACAATGTAGACCACTCAAAGCTGATAAAACAGTTATGGTCGCTGAATATCCGGGATAAAGAACTGCTCTATGTAATCCGCAGGATTCTCAAAGCACCAATCCTCATGCCGGACGGCCACACAGAACACCCAACCAAGGGAACGCCGCAGGGCGGCATTATTTCCCCTCTGCTGGCAAATGTGGTTCTGAATGAACTTGACCATTGGATAGAAAGCCAGTGGCAGTGCAATCCGGTAACGGAAAACTATTCTCACAGAGAAAATGCGGCGGGCTGTCCGATACAAAGCCATGCGTATCGGGCAATGCGGAACACGGGTCTGAAAGAAATGTATATCGTCAGGTATGCAGATGATTTTCGGATTCTTTGCAGGACAAAAGAGCAGGCAGACCGGACGCTGATTGCAGTAACGCATTGGCTGAAAGAACGCTTACGTCTTGATGTTTCGCCAGAGAAAACGAGAGTTGTTGATACCAGACGAAGCTATTCCGAATTTCTCGGTTTCAAAATCAGGTTACGCAAAAAGGGGAAAAAGTACGTCGTTCAATCACATATGTGTGACAAAGCATACAAAAAGGTCAAGGCCAATCTGACAAAGCAGGTCGGGAATATTAAATTTCCAAGAAAAGGCCGAGGGGAAGCCGGAGAAGTCCGGCTGTTCAACTCAATGGTCATGGGAATCCAGAATTATTACCAGTTAGCTACTGACATCAGCATTGATTGCGGTGATATTGGCAAGGCTGTTAATACTGTCCTTAAAAACAGGCTGAAATCTGGAAAAACACACCGACTAAAAGAAAAAGGCCGGGACCTTACAAAAATGGAAATCCAAAGATATGGGAAATCGGAACAGCTAAAATATATCGCACAATCCAAAGAGCCGATTTATCCGATAAGCTATGTTCAATGTAAAAATCCAATGAGCCAGCGGCGGAAAGTATGCGCTTATACAGCGGCAGGCAGAAGTGAAATCCATGATAATTTACGGATAAACACTTTCTTACTGTTACAGCCAATGCGGGCGCCTACATACAGCCGCAGTACGGAATATGCGGACAACCGTATCTCACTTTTCTCCGCACAATGGGGAAAGTGTGCAGTAACCGGAAAGGAATTTCAGTGTATATCAGAAATTCACTGTCATCACAAAAAGCCAAAAAGCATTGGCGGCAGTGATAAGTATGAGAATCTTGTATTGGTGCTTGCGCCAGTACATGAACTAATACACGCAGTTGGTGAGGACACTATTTCTTCTTATCTCTCCGCTCTTAAATTGGACGCTTCACAACTTGCGAAGCTAAATAAACTGCGAATACTGGCAAATCGGAAACCTATTAACTTGGAGAACCTGCATCTTACAAATAATTCTCATAATGGTAGGACTAAGGAGACTAAGAAAACTGTTTGATTGATGGAACGCCGGATGCGGTGAAAGTCGCATGTCCGGTGTGAAGCGGGGGAAAAGCTGGAGATAATTTCAAAGGCTTACCTATCGCTATTCCCGTCCGACCTTGCAACATACGGCAATGAGGCAAAAACGCTGTTGGAAGATTTGCAGAGCCGGAATGAGCGTATGTTTTTGGTCACGATCCTTGTAATGAACCTGGCGGACAAGCGGCAGAAGCTGGAGAACAATGTGTTCCAGACGGCAGGAATCGCGCAGAAATACAACTGCGCCCTCAGGCGGCTCGTCTACCAGCAGGAGCAGGGGTTTGTATCCTCGCTTCCGCTTGGCGTAAACCAGGTGGAGATACAAAGGGGGCTTACCACAAGCAGCACGGCGATCTTTGTGCCGTTTACGACACAGGAACTTTTCCAGAGCGGGGAGGCCCTTTATTACGGGGTAAACGCGCTCAGCAGCAACCTGATCATGTGCGACCGGAAGAAACTGAAAAACCCGAACGGGCTGATACTCGGCACACCCGGCGCGGGCAAGTCTTTTTCAGCAAAGAGGGAGATCACTAATTCTTTCCTGATTACCACGGACGATATAGCGATTATTGACCCGGAGGCGGAATACTCTCCCCTTGTGACAGCGCTGGGCGGGCAGGTGATCAAAGTTTCCCCCACATCCACGCAGTACATTAACCCGATGGATATTAACTTAAATTACAGCGAGGACGATGACCCGCTGATCTTAAAGAGTGATTTTATCCTGTCACTCATGGAGCTGATGATGGGGAAGGTGGAGCCGGACGAAAAGAGTATCATCGACCAGTGCCTGCGCAGGGTATACCACCGGTTTTTTGACGACCCGCGCCCGGAAAAAATGCCGGTTTTGCAGGATTTATATGAGGAAATCCAAAAGTACGGGGGAGATAAGGCGCGGCATGTGGTGGACTGCATGGCAATCTATGTGACAGGCTCCCTCAGCGTCTTTAACCACCGGACAAATGTGGATATAAAATCACGCATTGTCTGCTATGACATTAAGGAACTCGGAAAGCAGCTTAAAAAGCTGGGGATGCTGGTGGTGCAGGATCAGGTCTGGGGCCGTGTTACCGTAAACCGGGAAGTGCATAAGTCCACGCGGCTCTATATTGATGAGTTCCACCGTGTAGCGACACGTTGTCGCATATAAACTCTGCGTGGGAAAAATCCTGCAAAGA
>SRZB01000045.1 GCA_004793585.1 Hominisplanchenecus murintestinalis
ATTTTTCAAGGTACTATAGGAATAGGGGCAAATTTATTTATGGTTTTGACCCCAACATCATTATATATAATGCCCTCTTGTGTGATACAATAATTATATCACACAAGAGGGCATATTTCTTTAGTTTGTCAACAGATTCAAAGTTTCACAGGCTTTTTATTTAGCAGGCGGCCTGGAGTCTGGGAATCGTCGTTTAGTTAGTCCTCATTTTCCTTGATTTCCCCACATACGATCTTGACACCGGAATTACCAGAGGGCTGAGTCTTAAAATCATCGGGCATATCGTGGATTACCAGTGTCCTGCCGACAATTTCTTCTGGGAAAAACCTTTCTGTATAGAAGATAGAGAGGGCATAGCCTCGGTTTCCGAAAAGAGGAGGTAAATCGCCGGAGTGTTCCGGGTGGGGGCAGCCCTCAGGATTAAAGTGTGAGCCTGTGTCTGCAAAAGGCTCATCCTTTGTGCCAGTGCAAGTGCGTCCTTCGTGGATATGAAATCCAAAGACGCGTTCTGCACAGGATTCTTCAGAAAACGGAAGGCCGCTTATTTCTACTAGCATTAGAGTTCCGCTCCAGAGCGGATACAGGTAAGCAGCGCCTGATACTTCCGGATATGCATTGCTCCCATAAAGGAAAGCGTATGCTTCCGGAGTGGTGGTGCGGAGCAGTTCGGCGGCTTCATTCAGTTCTTTTCTCATTTGTTATCACATCCATCATTGCAGGTGCAGAATGCCGGTTTGTCAAAGGAAGGGTTGTAAGCATAGAAGTTCTTGCTGTTCAGTTCTTCTTGGACGGTGGACAGGGCTTCACCGAAACGCTGGAAATGTACAACCTCACGTGCACGTAGGAAGCGAATCGGGTCAGCTACTTCAGGGGTATTTTTCACTACGCGCAGGATGTTGTCGTAAGTGCTGCGGGCTTTTTGCTCTGCGGCAAGGTCTTCGAATAAGTCTGTAATAGGATCGCCTTTTGACTGAAATTCACAGGAGTTTACCGGAATTCCTGCGGCAGACTGAGGCCATACAGCGACGGTGTGGTCAATATAATACGGACCAAGGCCGGAATTCTCGATTTCCTCCATCGACAGGTTGCGGGTAAGCTGATGAACGATGGTGGAAACGATTTCGAGATGTGCCAGTTCTTCTGTACCAATATCATTCAACAGTCCCATTGCCTTCCGATTCGGCATTGTAAATCTCTGAGAGAGATAACGAAGGGAGGCGTTAATTTCACCGTCTGGACCACCGGAGTGCAAAAACATATAAGTGCCATAAAGCCGCTGTTTGTGCGGCTTTATGAGTAGTAGAAGTGGAAGAGGAGGCGGTCGTTTTGCTTATCGTAAACAATATCTTCCAGAATGGAACGAATAAATACACCTTTTGACTGGTAATCCACATCAGGGTCAGATATGATATTATAGACCCGCTGGATTTTTGAAAGCATCTCTTCTTTTGTCGGAGCTGATGAATCAGGAGCTTTCCTTTTATCGATTTCAGATAATATTCTTTCACGCTCTGCCTGTATACGTGCTTTATTTGCTTTGTATTCATCGAGTGTATCAATTTCGCTTTCAAAAGCAAGCCGGATTCGAGACTCTCTCCTTTTTAAATTCTCCAATTCTATCTCTAGCAATGATATCTCGTCATTCCTGGGTGGTGAAGGAGGAATATACTGGAAAGAAAAATCTTTACCGTCAAGAATTTCCTCAAAATTATTAAGGACGCTCCTGACAAGTTTTCTTTCCGTGATGGATATGCTTTCAGGGTGAAATCCCTTTGCGTATTTCCAGCACTGGAAGAATGGCGTACTGGAACGGTTGTAGCCTAGGCTGCAGCCGCATATAGGACATTTCACGATGCCGCTAAGCCAGTGTTTGCAGCTTGATACGTCATGCCGCATTTTAGGTTTATAAGAGGATTCCATGCGCTCCATCCGCTTTTTAAAGCGCTCTTTGGAAATACGTACTTCATGGGGGCCGTCAAATTCAATCCCATTCCATGATACAATACCTGCATAAAACTTGTTTCTCAGCAGACGATTTACAGTCCTGGCTTCAAACGGGTTTCCACGCTTTGTCCGGTAGCCGAGTTCATTTACTTTCCTTGCGATTGCGGTAGCATCCAGGTTATCGAAATCGTATAAATCTGCGATATACTGGTATATCTTAAATTCGTCCTCAACAATTACATGCGGCTTTCCTTCGCCTACAGCGGCATAGCCGAGACATGGGGTTGACTGGTATCCGCCGCGCAAGGCTTTTTCTTCCATTCCGCGTGCTACTTCCTGAGACAGATTGTATGAGTAGAATTCATCGTTCCACTCTATAATCATTTCAATTAATCTTCCATACATGCCTTCAGAGATTGGCTCCGTGATGCTCACTACATCGATGCCGCATTTCTTTCGTAAGATGCTTTTGTAGAAAACGGATTCATCCTGGTTGCGGGCAAACCGGCTGAATTTCCAGACAAGAATTACATCAAAGGGCTTTGGTTTCATTTTTGCTATAGAAATCATGCGCTGGAATTCAGGACGGTTTGTGGCATTTTTTCCGGAAATGCCATTCTCCATAAAAATATATTCGTCCGTGACAATAATGCCATTCTTTTTTGCGTAGTCGATTAGTAAACGCTTCTGGGCATCAGGGGAAAGTTCTTCCTGCTTGCCTGTGCTCACGCGGATATAGAGCGCAGCGCATTTGAAAGAATTGGATAATAAAGATTTCTTTTTCAAAATATCACCTTCCTGTATATCTTATAAAAAAGAGTGTAAAAAATTCAACCTGTGCAAATAAAAATATGTGTCGGTATAATTTTGATGTTAGAGTTTGATTAATTACAATTTTTTATGGTGCTAGGCTATATTTATACCAAAACTATTCCTGTTGGCGCAGGGGCGGTTTTATTTTAGGCTTCAAAGGAAAAAATAAGCTAATCCTGTCCGAGTTGTTTCTTCTGCTCCCGCTCAATTTGTCTGATGCTCTTGTCAGGCGTAGGAAGATTCTCTGGCATGGTTCCGCCAAGTTCCTTTATTGTCTGGCGGACTTTTGCGCCTACTTCGTAATGCGCTTTATTTGCCATATCTTTCCCTGCGATATTTTCCCGGCGGAGCTTTTCGTCTGTTTGTGTAGCGCGGAAGAGATTAGCTACTAACTCGGTACTCCCCATATGGTCTAAAATTTTCTGGCTCTTTTTCAAGCCCTTCCGAGCGTGAATCTCTTTGACACCCAGTCAACCATACAAGCCCTGATAGTCTTTGTTTTGAAAAATGGCGTGGTCTTTCGGTGTATCAACTCCTGCCATCTGCGCAGCTTCGGCAAGAGATTTATTGTGAGCAATTATTTCATTGCGGATAGCCAGGCGCTTTTTGTCTTCATCCAATTCGTCATAGTGTTCGATTAATTCTTGTTGCCTTGTCTTTACAGCGAAATATGTTTGCCCGAGGGCAATTACATCTTTTCGAGGGTCTCCGTTTTGGACAATAAGATAACAGGCGTAGCGGGAAAGTGCATAGTCGTCAACTTCGCGTTCCGCACCAGAACCAGTGTTCACCATTTTGCCGACGTTGGCAAAATGGTCGGAGACGGTGTTTCCGCTGCTTTTACATGCAGTCCGAGCTTTGTCAATTACATTGCAGAACCGACGCCATTGTTTGTACTCCAAGGCGATTTGTAGTTCTCTTGCATACCAGTACTCTTCTCCGTATTCATTAATATGTTTAATGGATTCAAAAAGCGATTCGGTATAACTACTTTTTTCGACTTCCGTGAGAGTTTTAGATAAGACTTTGTTTGAAACCGCTTCTGTTGGCGCAGGGGCGGTTTTTAGTTTACCTTTCCGAAATATAAACTTCCATTCAAATTCTCTCGTTTCTTTAGATTTTACTTTAACGCTGTAGCGGTTTAATAAAAACATAATATCATATTTTTTTAATTAAGTCATTAAAAATACAAAAATAATTATATAGAAAAGAAGTATAAATATAGATAAAAAATACCAATGTTATATTAAATACAGCAAAAATACAAGTCTATATTTTCTGAATAAAAGAGGTTATTATTATATAAAAAATAAATTATTGAAATTACGGAGGATAAGAAATGAAACGTAAAAACGAAAATGAAAGAAAAGGGGTAAATTGGTACAGAGAAAAGATTATAGAAATGGTTAGGCAGATTGAAGATGAAAAATTTCTTAATCAAATACGAACAATATTAAAAAGGCACATAGAAAAAAGAGGGGGCTAATCCCTCTTTTTCAGATTGTCAAGCAGCCGTTGTGCTGAATTTTTTAGCAGTTCTTGCGATTTACTGTCTAATCCTTGGTAAGTCTCCATAATCCCGATTATCAAATCGTAGAAAGGGTTGCTCTCCTCCAAAAGTTCTGATACAACCTCTGCAACCTCGTCCTCTATTTCCTTATACATTTCTCCTTCTCCGGTTCGAATCCATCTTTCGTTTACACTAAACTCTCGACAAATATCGGCTATGGTGCGGTCAGACGCTATTCTTTCGCCTTTTTCCAACATCCAAACAAAATTTTTCGACAAATTTAATCTTTCGGCAAATGCGTCCTGTGTTAATTTATTGTCTTTTCTTATTTTTAAAATCCTATTTTTCATCAATTCACCTCCCGTCTGTATGATTACAATAGCACAAAAAATCTAACTTGTCAAATTTTATGTTGACACATCTAACATAGTATGATATATTAAACTCACAAGATAGATTCGGAGGTGATTATATGAGCGAAAAAGAAAAAGCTAATCTTTTTGATACGATTAGTATCTTGATGCAGTTGGACAAGCAGAGCCTTTTACTTATCGACAGCGGCGCAAGACTTCTAGCAGCAAGGCAGGATATGGACAGGGATTTTCAGAGAGACGAGCAGTTACAGGAAGCATCAATCTTATGATTCCCATGCTGAACGACCGAGTTAGGGAGGCGATGTCTTATTTAATGTTTGGGTACTGCATCAGGGAATCATTAGAAAAAGACAACCAGAGGGACACGCACAGAAAAACTCGAAAATCATAGAGTATAAAAATAGGGGGTGGGTGGTTAAATGGCATTAAAGTGTGTAAATTTTGTAAAAATTGATGGGAAATGGGTGGAGCAGAAGGATATACCCAAAGAAGAGTTCGACAGAATCATGAGTGAAATTTTCATTAAAGGGATGAAGAACATCGGATTCGAACTGAAAAAGAAAACCGCCTGAAGGCGGTCGGTAGGACAGGCAGTATGTAAGCCAGAAAAAATGGGAGCGAAAATGAATAAACGTGCCGAAATCCGGCACGCAGAAGGTAATATAAAAAGAACATAAACGGCTGGGCGGTGTATCCAGCATCTCAGGTACTCCATAGGAGTGTGTCGGGAACCATTTCCGACCTCGTTCATGTCCTTTCCTTACAGTGTATGCTTTTTATACCTAAATTATAACCTAGTTAATTGGAGATGTCAACATTTTTTGAACGGCTTTAGCCTGCCGCCATGCAGACGGCGATTAACTTTGGCGTCGCTAATTTCATAAAGAGATGCAACATACAAGTAATTTTTGCTCAAATCAAGCTTTATGCCTACCAGTATGTTTGAATCGTACTTTTTGACAAGTTCAATGCTCTTTGCTTCGTGTGGGTTGATACCTATATAGTCAGGGCTGTCAATGATGTCGGGAATGGAATTTAAGTATTTCAGGCAATCGGGATGTCTGTTGGAAATATGCTTGTGTAATCCGCCTGACTGATATATTTTTCCACAGGGCAGGGTTATACTAAGTATTTTGTTGAAAAGAGAATTATATATGCCGACTGGAAAGAGGTTGTCATGGCTGTTCATTTGTTCACCTCAGGATTGTCCGTCCTGCCGAGGAGATAGTCAACGGAGCAGTCGAGGTAGTCGGCGATGCGAGACATTTTATCACAAGAAGGAGAGGTTGCACGTTTTTCTAAATCATAAATAAAACTTTTTGTTAAGTGGCAATCTGAAAGTAAGCTGGAAATAGTAATGCCTTTGGATTTACATAATGTTTTAATGGTGATAGCGATATGAGTATTTTGCACAATAATACCTCCTCTATTTTGTGAATAATGCTGAAATACGGAAAAATCCGTAAAAACTATTGAATTACGGAAATATCCGCATTATAATATAACCAAGTTAAGAAATTAATTTAAATATACCAAACCAAAAGGTAAAAAGCAATGAGCAACCGGAAGAGAAGCAAAAGAGATAATCAGACTTATATATTTGAAGTGTCAGTTCTTCTCACTGTAACCAGGAATCTCATTTCTCATAAAGGTTTCACTTCCTATTTATTGATTTCTGGGTTATCGGTTCTGCCGAGAAGGTAATCAACGGAGCAGTCGAGGTAGTCGGCGATTTTGGCTAAAGAAATGCAGGACATTTGTTTTCCTTTAGCAAATTCGGAAATGGAATTGATTCCCATACCTAGAGAGGACAACATATCTTTTGTGTTTTGCCTTCTTGATTTTAAGAGAGATTTTATGCGGCTTGCAATATCCTGTGTATTATACATAAAAATGATCCTCCAATTTTGTGCAACTTGCTAAAGTCACGCAAAAACATGAAAAATAACTTTAAAATCACGCTATAGCGTGATACAATATAACCAAGTTAAGAAATTAACTTAAATATACCAAACCAAAAAGTAAAAAGCAATGAGCAACCAGAAGAGAAGCAAAAGAGATAATAAGAACGATACATTTGAAGTGTCAATTCTTTTCACTGTAACCAGGAATCTCATTTCTCATAAAGGTTTCACTTCCTATTTATTGATTTCTGGGTTATCGGTTCTGCCAAGTAGGTAATCAACGGAGCAGTCGAGGTAGTCGGCGATTTTGGCAAAGTTTAAAGTTAGAATATCTGTTCCTTTGCTGATTTTTGAAACTGTATTTATTCCAAGACCGCAGGCAGACAGAACTTCGCCTAAAGATTTTCCTTGTTGTTTTGCTGTTGATTTTATGCGGTTGGCAATTTCTTGTGAATTATACATAAAGTTTGTCTCCTGTATTTGTGCAATGCGCTGAATTAACCTAAAAAGGTGAATTTAGTATTGAAATTAACCTAATTAGGTGATACAATATAACCAAGTTAAGAAATTAATTTAAATATACCAAACCAAAGGGTAAAAAGCAATGAGAAACCAGAAAGCAAAGAAAAAAGATAATAAGAACTACATATTTGAAACGTCAGTTCTTATCACTGTAACTCGGAACCTTATTGGGTTGCCGATGGAAGGGGGTGGGAGAAATGAGCGTAGGTGAGAACATTCGGAGAACCAGGCAGGAGCAGGGAATGACTCAGGCATATGTTGCAGAACAGGCGGGAATCACGCAGGCGATGCTTTGCCAGATTGAACGGGGGACAAAGAATCCGTCCCTCCAGGTTGGGAAAGAAATTGCAGATATATTAGGATGCAAAATGGAAGAGCTGCTGGAAGGCGGCCAGGGTAGCAGACCACCGAAACGTACAGCGTGATGCAGAGAAAGTGGGATAGCAGGTAAGAGAGGCACAAAGAAGAAAAATAAATTCTAAGTTATGAAATAGGAGAGGGGATGGTTCAATGGCATTGACATGCGTAAACCTTGTAAAAATTGATGGGAAATGGGTAGAGCAGAAGGATATACCCAAAGAGGAGTTCGACAGAATCATGAGTGAGATTTTCATTAAAGGGATGAAGAATATCGGGTTCGAATTGAAAAAGAAAACCGCCTGAAGGCGGTCAGCAGGACAGGCAGTATGTAGAATCAAAAAAGATAGAATAAGAAAGAGCGTGCCGAAATCCGGCACGCAGGAAAAAATAAAAATGTGCCGGATTTCGGCACCAGGGAGAGAGGTAATCATATGAAGAAAGAAGAAAAATTAGAAATCAAACTGAATGTCCAGAAAGAAAGCTGGAAGAGTCTTTGGTTAATGGCAAGAAGGTATGGGATGTCCCCGGAAAAGATGCTGGAACAGTTTGTTGCAGATTTGACATGCGGAGCAGGCTCAGGTGGCTCAGATGAGCGGGATCTGGCAGAAAGGTGGTATTACAGGTCATTTGAAATGATGGGAGAAGATACATTCGTCAGTTACCTGTGCAGCGACGAAGATATGATTGAAGAAGTGATGGAGCTTAAAGGACGTATTACGAAGTCGGAGCAGTACATCTCTGAAGTAAAGAAACGGATAGAAACGGGAGAAAGAATATTTGTCCACTATGGTAAAGCTGACAAAAAGTCCCTGATAGCAGCTACCTGGGAGGAACTGGGATATGAAAGCAGGGAAGCATGGGACAAGGAATGTGAAGAAGAAATCCGTGAGGAAAAAGAAATCGTGAGTGAGAACGAGGAACGTCTAAAGGAAATCTGGGAGAATTTTCAGAGGGCGAGGGCATCGCAGTCGGCAACATATGAGGAAGAAATGAAAAAACTGGATGAATTCCTCGAGGAGTACGGAAAGAGTTTCCGTTAGGGAGCGGCTTCATGAACTATATGCTGAGCTTCTTTTATAGAAGATTTTTGAAGACCGATGAATATGCGTGCCGAAATTCGGCACGCAGGGAGGACATAGATGTGCCGGATTTCGGCACAGGGTAAATGAAATGGAAAAAACAGGTTATTTAAATAGGAGGTGGAAAAGCGAATGAGTGATAAGAAAAAAGTGACTGTTCTGACATCTGGAGACTGTCCAGTGTTGGGAATTGGCTCCGAAAGAATTTCGATTTCAGGTTATAAGATACAGGGTTCTGCCGGCGGAACAACGGAACTTTGTGTGACGATAGTAGGAACGATTAGTGAAATTGGGCTAAATGCCTGTTTTAAATGTTTGAATATGCAGGAAAAGGAAATGACAATTAGGCTGCATGGAAGCTGCCGCGTATTACAAACTGACTCTGAAACGATTCAGCTTTCGGGATACAAAATACAAAGCTCCGCTAATGGAATAACAGAGCTTTGCCTGACAATAACAAGTGCTGCTAATGAAATTGAGCTAAAAGCCAGTCCAGAATGATTGAGGCCATAGGGCCTGCAATCCATGAGTTTTTCTGGACAGCATCAGCAAGCTTTAAAAGCAGCCCTTTTTGGACAGGAACTTGATTATTGATAATCATTTCAAGCAGAGGAATTATTTGCTGAAGTTCGTCCCTGGTTTCTGAATTGCTTGAATTTATCCGCTCCCTTATTTGCTGGAGAGAGCTGTTGGGATTCATTGTAACAGTGTTTTGCGTTCCTATTACTGAATTATTGGCGCTTCCAATGTTGAACATATATTTGGCATCTGCATTTGTTTTTGAATTATATTCAGCTACAGTCTGGTAATAGGCTTTTAACTGGTTCATTTTATTATTTAGGAAATCAGTCAATGTGTCATATACAAATAGTCTTTCATTTGCCGGATTGATTAGCCGATCGCCGGGTTGAACATCGGAGCCAGGCATAAATCCAACAAACCTTTTTGAAGTAGAGGGTTCGTAGTTTTGAGTTCCTTTTAATTCAGATATGACAGAGCCATTCCGCTCAATTTTAAATAGGATTCCTTGATTATTGATAAGGCGTTGAGCTGGTGTCATTTAAGGTTCGTCTCCTTTCTTTTGTACTTGGCTGTTGCAGCAGCCTGTATTTTAAGAATATTGGAATGAAACATAAAAGTCAATATATTTTACGAATTAAAAGGACAAGAGTTAGCTTGTGGAAAAACGGGTGAAGTTTTTAGCATTGCAGGGAAGAAGCTGAAAATACGGGTATGAAAAAGAGGCAGAGACAAACATGAGTCAATGAATGAACGTGCCGGATTTCGGCACATAGGTAAGCAAAGGAGAAAATGACTGCTTAACATTAAGGAGGGGGAACGAATGAGCAATAAAAAGAAAGTGAGAATTCTGGTAGCTGGCGAATATTATGCATTAGAAATTGGTTCTGAAACGATTCCAATTTCAGGCTATAAAGTACAAGGCTCCAGAGGGGGCGCAACAGAGCTTTGCGTAAGATTAATAGGGACTACTAATGACCTTGAGCTGGAGGCTTGTTTGGAATGTTTAAGGGCACCAGGAAAGGAACTGTTCATTGTGACATCCAAAGCTGGACATGCATTGAAAATCGGTTCCGAAATGATACCAGTTTCTGGCTATAAGATACAAAGAGCTGCTGACGGCACAACAGAGTTTTCTGTAACGATAACAGGATTTTCTAAGGATTCCAGATTGAAAGTCCGGTTTGAATAACCGGGGAGAAATAAAAATGTGCCGGATTTCGGCACCAGGGTAAACGAAAGGGGAAACAAAAATGAAAGGAACAGTAATCGCAGTATGGAACTTAAAAGGGGGGACAGGGAAAACAGCCACGACCATTAACCTGGCATATGACCTGTCCCAGATGGGAAAGAAGGTACTGGCCGTGGACTTTGACCCGCAGACGAATACCACGCCTATCTTTACGAAGGCAAATGAGTCCGGGCATACGGTACGGGATATCATGGAGGCTTCGTGCCAGGCAGCACGGGCAGTATACCGGACAAAGTACAGGAACATTGACATTATTAAAGGCAGCCGGAGCAGTGGGGAGGGATACCGGACAGATATCCTGAAAGGGGCGCTGGCGCCACTGCGTTCCCGGTACGATGCAATCCTGATAGACTGCCAGCCGTCCAGCAGCTCATTTACCAGGAATGCACTGTATGCTGCTGACCTGGTGCTGACACCGGCGGTCCTGGACCGGTTCTGCCTGGATAACCTGAACAGTGTAAGGGATATCCTTTCGGAACTGGAGGAAGAAAGAGGCATGGAAATAGAATGGCGCGTCTTTGCAAACAGGGTCAGGAACCTGCGCTCACAGAAAAATATATATGCCGACATTATGGGGAAGAGCAATTACCCGTTCCTGGATGTCTGCATAAGCGACCGTGCGGAAGTGCCGAATTCGCTGGCCATGAGGAAACCCCTGGACCGCCATGCAAAGGGCAGTGTTGTGGCAGGCGAATTCCGGGAGCTGGCACAGGCGTTCCGGGCGCTTGGGGAGGAGGCGGCATATGGCGAGTTTTAACAGGCTTTTCTCGCCGTCAGCAGAGGAGGGCATAAAGAGGGAAAAGAAACCGGGAACCCCTAAAATCAGTTCCCTGCATTATGAGAAACTGTCCAGGAGCCCGCACCAGTACAGGGAATTTGCCCGCAGGGATGTGGAACAGCTGGCCGACATAATAGCCGCAGACGGGGGGATACTCCAGCCGCTGCTTGTGCGGCGGTCTGATGCAGACCAGTATGAGATACTTGCAGGGCATAAACGCTGGGAAGCGGCGCGTGTCCTGGCAGAAGAGAGAGGGCTTGAGAAATATGCATTCCTTCCGTGCATCGTAACGAATGTTGACGATGTCCATGCCAGGTTTTCCGTGGTGAGCACGAATGCCCGCCCCCAGCAGAGCCCGTATGAGACGCTGCACGAAATCGAGGAGATGCGCATGCTGCTGACGGAATACCCGGAGGCTTTCCCGGATCTGCAAGGCGGCAGGATGGTTGAAAGGCTGGCAGAGCAGCTTCATATGTCCAGGAGCACGGTATCGGAGTACCGTTCCATTGCGAACAACCTGGGGGAGAAAGGGATGGAAGCGTTTAAGGCAGGGACGATAGGGAAAAGCGCAGCTGTTTCCCTTGCAGGCATTCCGGAGGAGGAACAGGATGTACTGCTGGAGGAAGGAAAACTGACGGATACAGAGATCAGGGAATACAAGAAGGGGAAAACAGCCCGGGCGGATGCAGCGCAGAAAGCAGAACGCAGGGAAGCAGAGATAGGGATGCCTGCCAGCAATGCAGCAGTATGGGGAAGCGGCAGTTTGGAAGCAGGTGCGGAGAAGCCGGACGGACAGACATTGGACGATACGGCAATACGGGCAGAACCACAGGAAGCTATGGGAACATTTACGGAAAATCTATCTGGATACAGTCTGACGAATGAGGAAACAGCATCTTTGGAAGAGGCAGGGATGCCGGAAGAAACACCGGGATTTTGTGTGGATGATATCCGGGCATACCTGCACGAAAAAGAGAGGGAACTGGAAATGTATGAAAAATGTGAAGAAACGGAAGGCGGGTTCCCAACACGGGTTATGAAGGAGAAGAGGATGGTCATTGCGGGATTGAGGCTGCTCCTTGTATCTGAAAAAAAGAAAAAATGAACAAAAAGGGCAAGAGGGTAGGGGCTGGAGCAATGGGAGGATATCATCATGGGCGGGGATGTTTATGAAGCAATGTATAAAAAAGACGTCCCCCGCACAGGTGATGGGTGCGCAGGGGACGAATAAAGATAGTACACATTCATACTATATCGCAGTAAGGAAGAAAAATCAATAGAATATTGCAAACTGAAACAAAAAAACTCCATGAAACGGCATATTGCGCAGGAAAGTGCTGGGGATGGAGAGTGCAGCCATACAGGTGTTCCAGAGTATGGGGAAATCAGGCAGCCAGGAGCAACAGCCTGTACCTGAATAAAGAAAGCAGCCATCCGCCTGTCTGTAAAAAGAGGCATGCAGCCTGTTTTAACAGGCAGGGCGTACCCGCAAAGGGAGATGGCGGCCTGTGCCGGAATCCGGCACAATGAATTACCTTTCAGCGGCGGGGCTGGATCCCCGCCGCACCCTGGAAAAGCTAAGATACCCGCCCGCCAGGGCAATACAGAAAGGGGGCAGGGAAGCGATAAAGACGAGGAGGGATAACAGGATGGGGAGAGGCAGGGTATGCCTCCAGGTGACAGTCCCGGCAGAAACCCTGCAGGAAAAGGGGATAGATAACATCATTGAAACGATTAGGAAAGCAGGATGTGACGTCCGGGAGGCAGAAGGGCAGGGAAGCGGGGACATCGACATGGAAAAAGTATACGGGATGCTGGATGCCGGGAAGCCGCTTGCAGAAGTGCTGGAAGAAGTAGGGATGCCTTATTGGACACTCCGCCGGAGGCATAAAGAATACCAGGCACAGCTTCCGGAAGAGGAAAGGGAGCGGCCGGGGCTTGTAAAGAACCGTGGGGGCGGCGCAGGCAGTATAGATGTACCGATGGAATCCGTTTATGCCCGGATAGACAGCGGCTGTTCTGTGAAGGACGTGGCAAAGCAGTTTGGCGTCAGCCCAAGGGCTCTGTATGACAAGCACGAGAAATACCAGGAATGCCTGGAGAGGGAAGGGGCTGGGAATGGCAGCGTCCGGGAAACGCTGGGCGGGGCCGGGAAAAAGAGCGGGAAGCCACGGAAGAAGATTGACATGGCTGAAGTCTATGATGAGCTGCTTTCCGGGAAGAAAATCCATGAGGTAGCAGAGGCGCATGGCGTTTCCCAGAAGACCCTGGAAAACAGGCATAAGAAGTACCAGAAAGAAAATAAGGGTAAGACTGGGCCTTATATCAGAAGACGCCTGGTTGATTTCCGGGGGCAGGGAGAAAGCTCCAGGAATGGGAAAACAGATAGCCAAATGCAGGAAACAGAAAAATAAGGAAAAGCGGGAGGGAAGTATGATGGAAAGAGATACCAGGCTGACGCAGATCCAGGATAGGGATGCGCATAAGGAAAGAAGAAGGAAAATAGTGGAATGGGCAGGGGTGGCATCAATCTTTATTCTCGGGCTTGCGTTCGGGCGGAAAGTCGAGGATGCCATGACCAGACAGGTGGCTGAAAGCGCCGTAGAGCTGATCGTGCAGGAAAACATGGGAAAAAAGGGGCACATCCGCATACATGCAGCAGACGGGAGTGAAATGGCGTTTTATGGGGAAATAACAATCGTCCCTGACAGCGGGGAAGTGGAAGGAAAATGATGCCCTGCAGGGCTGGCTGACGGAAAGGGTATGGTATGGCAACAAAAAAACGCAGGAGGATGACAAACGCAGAGAAAAAGGAGAGGGCGGAGATTAAGAAAAGGCTCCAGGAAGAAGGGTTCCTGCCGCCGGACAAGCCAAGGCTGGACAGGAAGAGGTTCCTTGAAGAAGCAGAGAAAGAGTGGAACAGCAGGGAACCGGGGGGCCTTGCCTGGGAGTTTTATCTGGCGGAAGCAATTTCTATCATGCTGGCAAAGACGGAGGGGTGCAGCCGGCGGGTGTCGCTGGAAGCCGTGGGCGCTGCAAAGGTATTAAAGCTTGCGGTACGGCTGCAGGAGTTTAGCAGGATGCTGGAGGAAAAAGGGGAGAAGAAGTACAGGCTTGTGGATAAATACGAATATATCCGGGATATTTTCGATGCCTGAAAGGGCATACATAGAAATTCCCTGCCCCCCGGCATGGCCGTGGCAGCAAAAGCAGGGGGCGGGCTGTGCCGGATTCCGGCACAAAGTTCTCCTTCGTAGCGGCAGGCATATATACGGCCTGCCGCGCATTAAAAAAGGGAACGGATAATGAATTTGATACTGAAGACAGGGGAAAAACGAGGAGGAATTGGATGAAGAGGACGGGCTATTTAGGAGTGGACATGCTGGAAAAATTGATTTTGAAAAAGAGTGCGTCGGATTTGGAGAAGTTGGGTGCGGCGAATGTATTCTTAGACATTTGGATAAATTAGATTGCTAAGTGGTTTATGGGAGAATGGGGGGGGAAGGAAGAATGAAATATAAGTGCATAAAAGAAATGTGCTTACCGAAGTGTGATGGTGATGGCTTTGAAATTCCAAATGAATACGGATTTGTGACAGTCGGCAGTATTTGGGAAAGAGACGATAGGGGTAATCTTATTGGCGGTGATGTGCATTTAGATTCGCTCAATGATGATTGTGATTTTGGATGGATAGAAATGTCATTTGAAGAATTAGGAGAGAATTTTGAGTTGATTGCATGAAATTGATGAGTGTATGGGCGGTGGAATATTGGCAGGTTCGCGCCGATGCAGAAAGGAGGCAGGAAAAACATGCACACGAAAAGAAACCCGTACATAGACCGGGCGAAGCACTGCATAGGGCTTGACAGGAAGAAGCCATACATCCGGCATGGGAAGAAGTTCTACCGCCCATACCGTAATTATTTTGCCACTGGCAGGGATTACGAGGTTTGGGAAGTGATGGAGTCTGCCGGACATGCGAAACGTGGGGAACAGAACCAGCATGGAGGATATACATTCCATCTAACCCGCGCAGGGCTGGACTGGCTGGGCAAACAGCTTGGGATACATATCTATGACGAGGGAGAAGATACATGACAACGGAACAGAAACGCCGGGCGGCCGCAAGGAAGAAACTGCGCGTCTGCGTGAACAGGGCAAGCGGGAAGTTCCTGCAGGAGCTTGACATCCTGGAGGATGGATGTGGGGGATTCGAGGAAGAAAGGTTTAAGGAGGACTGACATAATGGGATTAACCAGACTGACACATAAACGGGAGAGCGGGATGAAAAGCGGCTACTGGTCACCAAACAGGAAAGAGGAGCTGGTGGAGAAGCTGGCAGAATATGAGGACTTAGAGGAACAAGGGAAACTGTTGAAACCTCCTTGCGCGGCGGGGGATACGATATATCATGTTTGTATTCCTAAAAATGATGAACCGCAAATAATCGAAATGAAAGTCGGTTGTGTTGAACCATGCGGAGCAATCAGAAACTATAAGGGAACGTGCGAAGTCTGGAATGTATATGCGGAAACAGATTACACAAAAGCATATTTTAAGTTCTTTGATTTCGGTAAAACCGTTTTCCTCACCGGAGAAGAAGCCGAAGCTGCATTGAAAGAATTATGAACATCCGAACAACAATAAACAAACTCCAAAAAGCACTGATACAGCGAGGATATATCTATAAAATTTGGAAGGTCAGGGAAAATAATCATGGATTTTATGAACGAACGAATAACTGAGGATGCAGGAGAAGAATTTGCCCCATCACGTTATGGATTGAAAAGTAAAAATGATTCAATAGTTAAACCGTACGGCACATATGAACTGTTCTTTGAGATTACTTTTCAAGTACTGCAAAAGCTTGGGGCATATGAGGATATAGGAACGCCGGAAGAATGTAGAAAAGCAATGGAAAGGCAGAGGGGGAAGAATCCAGTCAAAGACGAATATAACCATGATTGCTGCCCGACCTGCGGTTGGGTTGTCTACCAAGAAGAATATGGGGGCAGATACTTACCACATTGCGAAAACTGCGGCCAGGCTATTGATTGGGATAATTAAGTGGTTTGTGGGAGAATGGGGGGAAGGAAGAATGAAATATAAGTGCATAAAAGAAATGTGCTTACCGAAGTGTGATGGTGATGGCTTTGAAATTCCAAATGAATACGGATTTGTGACAGTCGGCAGTATTTGGGAAAGAGATGATGGAACAAGTTTTATCGGCGGTGATGTGCATTTAGATTCCCTGAATGACGATTCTGATTTTGGATGGTTGGAAATGCCGTTAGAGGACTTGAGAGAAAACTTTGTGCTGATTGAATGAAATCGGTGAGCGTATAGGCGGTGGGACATTGACTGGTTCGCGCCGATGCAGAAAGGAGACAGGGAGAATATGAGGCTGGTTATTACGGTTGATATTGATATGGAAGAGTCTAGGCTGGATTCTGATGAAGTGAAAGATAGCATTGTACAGTTCACTAGGGACCTGCTGGTTATTGGGGCAGGGGAACAGGGTATCGGCTTAACATTGCGGGAAGTGGAATATAACGACATGGGCTGCAGCGCCCGTGAAAACAGACGGGCGGATACGTGCAGCCAGGAAGATGGAAATGAGCTTGCGAAAGAACTCTATGAAATCGAAAAGATTAACAGGAGGATGTATGGGAAACTGCAAGAGGCGCTGTGCAGGCTGGAGGACTATAAGGCTACGGGGGCTACCCCCGGACAGATTCAGGAGTTCAGTGCAATGTACCTGGAGAAATGCCAGGAAGTTAATGAGCTCCGGAAAAAGGCCGGGAAGGCAGTCGATACCGGCAGGGATGCTCCTGTCGGATAGCCTGGAATAGAAAGGGAAACGGCATGGAAGGATAAAGGAAATACGAACAAAGAGCTGATGTTTAGCAGTGAAAAAGAAGATTGGGAGACGCCGCAGGAATATTACTGGGAAATGGGTTAAAAAAGCACATGACACATTAAAATCTGCCAGGAACCGGACAGTTGTTGTAATGCTTATTCCGGCAAGGACAGATACAAAATGGTTCCATGAATACATATACGACAAACCGAATGTGGAAATCAGGTTTTTGAAAGGCAGACTGAAATTTGTCGGGGCAGAACATTCTGCACCGTTTCCGAGCATGGTTGTGATTTTCAGATGAATGGAGGATGTACGATGCGGATAGGGCTGGTGGACGTTGACGGGCACAATTTCCCGAACATTCCCCTGATGAAGCTTTCGGCATGGCATAAGGGGCAGGGTGACAGCGTGGAATGGTATGAGCCGCTGCTTAGTGGGCATATGGACAGGGTATACATGAGCAAGGTATTCAGTTTTTCGCCGGATTATGAGCGCTGCATAGATGCTGATGAGGTAATAAAGGGCGGAAGCGGATACTGCATCCACCTTGAGGATGGGGAAGAAGTCTATGATACCGAAGAAGACAGCTTATTACCGCCGGGGATTGAAACGATATATCCAGACTACAAAATTTACTACGGAAAGATACCAGAAGTTAAAAATACTGCCTATGGATTTATGACAAGGGGCTGTCCCAGAGGATGTAAATTTTGCCACGTTGGATGCAAAGAGGGCAGGAAATCTTATAAGGCTGCTGACCTTGATACATTTTGGAGGGGGCAGAAGAACATAGTCCTGCTTGACCCCAATATAACCGCTTGTAAGGATTGGAAAGAATTGTTTCAACAGCTTATTGACAGCAGTGCATGGGTGGACTTTTCGCAGGGCGTTGACATCCGGCTGATGACGGAAGAAAAGGCAGGGATGATTAAGCGCATCCGGACGAAGAATATTCATTTTGCGTGGGACAGCTACGGGGACAGGGAGGAGATTATCCCAAAACTCAGGATGTTCAGGAAATTGACAGGATGGAGCTACCAGCAGCTGACAGTATACGTGCTCACAAATTTTAATACAACACACGAACAGGATCTGGACAGGATTTACACGCTGAGAGATCTTGGTTTTAATCCATACGTGATGATTTATAACAAGGATGATTTTGTGGTGCGCGATAAAAGAGGAAAGCCGATGAGGAGAAAGCCGGCAGGCGAGCTGTTAAAAAAGTATACGGAAGAAGAGATAAAGCATTTTGATAAATGCTGGGATCTGCAGGGCTGGGTGAATAACAGGATTATATTCCGGAGCTGTAACAGCTTCAGGGACTACCGGAGGAGGTGATGTGGATGCGGCTGATAAGCGCCGAAGAATTAAAAAACTGGATAACAAAGGTGTACCCCAGGGCAGCCAGGGGTTTCTGTGAGCTTGTGGATGAGATGGATACTGCATATGACGTGGACAGGGTTATAGGGAAGCTGAAGACAGAAGGGTTCATCAGTGACGATGTTGCTGGGGGCAGGATGGTAAAGATTATAAAGGCAGGTGGGGCAAATGCATAGGATATTGCCAATTTTATTCAATACAGATATGGTCCAGGCAGTGCTGGATGGGAGAAAGACAGCCGCAAGGCGGGCAGTAAAATTCCTTCCAGGGCAAAACCCAAGCTGGACAGGCTATGTAAAAGACGGGCTGATGCTGTACAACGGAAGGAATGAGCCATGCTGCAGGAAACCTCCCTGCCAGCTGGGTGACATTCTGTATGTCAGGGAAAAATGGGCGGTGCAGTCGTTTGATTTAACATGCAATAAAATCCTTATTGTGTATGCAGATGGAAAGAGCCAGGCCATTACGGTTAATGAAGACAGGATGGAATATTATATCCGAAATTATCAGGAATACTGGAAACCGTCAATCCATATGCCAAAAGAAGCCTCCCGCATCTGGCTAAAAGTCACAGGATTACGCATGGAACGGCTGCAGGATATCACAGATGCGGAGGCAGAAAAAGAGGGATGCACAGACTATGCATCTACGGCATTGGGTTTTTTTGATATTTGGGATTCCACCATTAGGAGAGCAGACCTTCCTGTTTATGGCTGGGCTGCTAACCCGTGGGTCTGGGTGATAAAATTCGAACAGTGCGGGAAACAGGAGGGAGAAAGAAGTGTTAAATCTGGAAAGTTATAACAGCTATGTAGAAGTTTTTGAAATGAACGGAACTGCAGAGCTGCCGGACAAGATTGGCGATGAACTGGGGGAGGGAAAATGAAAACACTTTTGAGGATTTTAACCGGGCGGTTTGACGGAGAGAGATGCCCATACTGCGGGAGCACGAATACATCCTATAACGAATACCACAGGGATTTTTTATGCCATAACTGTGGGAAATATTTTTGACAGATACTAGAATAGTGCAGTAAAACAGGAATTTATAGAAGGCCAGGAGGCAGGAATATGAACAAGGTAGAATTAATGGGACGTTTGACGCGGGATCCTGAAATCAGGTATTCCCAGGATGAAAAGGGCACATGCGTAGCAAGATACACGCTGGCGGTAGACCGGAGGTTTAAACAGGAGGGGGAAGAGAACGCTGATTTCATAAGGTGTGTTGTATTCGGGAAACAGGGGGAAGCAGCTGAAAAATATCTGGCCAAAGGCCGTAAGGTTGCGGTGGTCGGGCGCATCCATACCGGGAGCTATACGAATAAGGACGGCCAGAAAGTCTATACCACAGACGTCATAGTGGAAGAGCAGCATTTCTGTGACTGGAAAGACAGGGACGGAGGGGATGTCCAGGGACAGGGCCGGCCTGGGGAAGACGGCAATGGCTTTATGGACATCCCGGAAGGCATTGATGAGGAAACACCGTTCGACTAGGCAGGATACAGGGCGGAAATCTACAGAAGCAGGAGGCAGGGAATGGGAAATTACTCTTATTATTACGGGGAAGAAGCCGAGCAGTTCAATTTCTTCCGCCTTCCTAAAAAGCTCATCCGTGACAGACGGTTTAAAAGCATCTCGAGTGACGCGAAAATACTGTACGGAGTGCTGCTTGACCGGATGTCATTATCCATACGCTGCGGCTGGGTGGATGAGGAAAACAGGGTATACATAATCTATACCATAAAGGATATCATGGAAGAATTTGAGTGCGGCGAAAAAACGGCAATAAAATTCCTGGGTGAACTGGGGAAAGCAGGGCTGGTTGAAAAGAAGCGCCAGGGGCAGGGGAAGCCGAACCTGCTTTATGTCAAGAACTTTAATGCTGCCATTGACGTGGAAGAAAGCCCTGGGAATGCGGCAGGGGATTCCATGGAAAAAGCCGGGGAAAAGCAGGACATGCTTTCCAACACAGGGCAGGAAGGAATCCCGGAATATGGCTCTGAAGGTGGGGGTTTTGAAAAAACCAGCCAGGATTCAACAGGGGGACTGCACCCATTCCAGAACTGTACAAACGTACAGGTCAAGAACTGTACAAATGTACAGGCCAAGACCTGTAAGAATGTACAGGTCAAGAACTGTACAAAACGACAGGTCAAGAACTGTACGAACGTACAGCCAAATAAGACTGAATATACTGAGACTGAATATAAAGATATATATACCCATCCATCTATCTATCCATCTACAGGGCATAGTGCGCCGGAACACGGACGGAAGGGGGATGATAGAGAGGACAGACTTCGTGTGGCCATTGATTTCTTCCGGGAAAAGCTGTCTTTTGATGCCCTTCTCGCTGACTGCCCTGAAAGAAGGCCTGAGCTGGATGGGATTCTGCAGATACTGGCGGAAACCTACTGTACGAGCCGCAGGACAGTCCGGATAGGCCCGGAGGAGATTCCTGCGGATATTGTCAGACAGCAGCTTGCGAAACTGGACATGCCGCATATCCAGTATGTGCTGGAATCATTGAAGCGGTGCAGCGAGCCAATCAAGAATGTGCGTGCGTACCTGCTGACATGCCTGTATAATGCCACGCTGACTATGGGGCTTTACCACCAGGCAAACAGCAGAGCGCCTGACGCCGCTTATCCGGGCAAGAAAAAGGCAGAAAAGCCAAAAGGGGCATCCACGAACAAATTCAATAATTTCCACCAGAGGGACTATGATTTTGAGCAGCTGGAGAAACAGCTGCTCAGCACCTGAAGACGTAAGCCGGATGCGGCTATTCGTATGGCATGGAGGGGAAAAGGATGGGAAACAGTGCATTTAACAGGGAACACAGGCTGACGGCAGAAGAGGCACAGAAGCTTCTGTCAGAAAAAGGGAGACAGCTGGAAGGTATACAGCACAAAATGCGTCTGCTGTACCATGAGCTGGAAGAACTGGATGATTCGGATGATCTTCTGAAAGCAGCAGCCATCCCGGCGAGGCCTGCCTCAGGGGTATCCGGGGGAGGGAGGCATACAGACAACCTTGACGTGCTGGAACGCTACTACAGGCAAAGGCAGGAACGCGGCATGGAAATCAGGGAGCAGATGTGGCGCCTGTCAGAGCAGGAAGAGGACATCCGGCGGCTGTGGGGGTGCTTCCTTGCCCTCCAGGAGCCTTATTATGGGATATTGGAAGGGCTGTATGTGGACAAAAGGCTTTATGCGGATGTAGAGAAGTCATGGGGGTACAGCCATAGCGTGTTCGAAAAAACACGGAAGGAAGGGCTGCGCCTGTTGGCAGACATGTTCAACAGCAGCTATACCAGCGTAGAACTGATCCGGATGGGAGGGCTGCAGGGGACAGGGAAGAAAAAAGCCGGGCATGGGAAAGCAAAGCAGACAAAAGGCTGCCAGGGGCAGATGGAACTGCCTTTGGGACAGATACAGGAAAAGGATAAAGAGGATTAAGAAATTATTGAAGAGAAGTGGGGAGAAATATTGAAGGATAAAAAAGTATGTGGTATTATAAAAGAAAAAGTGTAATAATTATGCCTGGATTTGGTAAAAAGATTAGAGAATGTACAATTACTATTCCTTGCCAAGAAAGAAGAAAGAAAAATTTAGACATGCATAGATTGACGCAGTACAGCGGTGGATATATCAGGTGGATTAAGTTTTTTGTAAATGTTATAGGAGAAATTGCAAAACAATTTGCCAGGCTATTCACACGATATGAAAACGCCATAGCAGAAGATGAAAAAGTACTTGATGATACAAAATCGCAAGCCAGAACCGTTTGACGGGTGTATAATAATTTAAAAAATTTCCTTTATCAAGCACATCTTATACAAAAGAACAGGCAGGATTATCATTTAATACTGTATCAAAAGTATTTACAATATTAAAAACTATGAACATTGTTGAACAGCAAGCAACCAATACGGGAAATCGAATGTGGAAGTGCCTCAAATTGGAATTAGCTTTAGACGAATCTTAAGTTTAAACGATGATATCTTGACTGGAATGAACATATTTAAAATATATAATATCCACGAAAAGCGAGAAAGGAGCTTCCTGTATAATTCAAATATAGGAAATTCCAAGAAAGAAGGTTGAGAAAAAAATACCTCAGAGTAAAATAAGATTACTGACTTGCAGGTTAGTGAAAATCTTATTGAACAGAGAGGTATCTAAAATGAATTGTAACACACAAAACGCAAAAATTGCATCCATAACGGAAAAAACTTTGATTGTTGGAATCGATGTAGGAAGTGAGACTCATTATGCCCGGGCATTTGACTGGCGTAACTATGAGTATACAAAGAAACCGCTGGAGTTCAGCAACACGGAGGCCGGATTCCAGACATTCAAAGCATGGATGGAGGACATGGCGGAGAAACACGGCAAAACTGCCGTAATCCCCGGCATGGAGCCGACAGGCCACTACTGGTTCGCCCTGGGGAAATTCCTGCAGGATAACGGAATGAAGCCGGTGCATGTGAATCCCCACCATGTGAAGAAATCGAAAGAACTGGATGACAACAACCCCAACAAGAATGACCGCAAGGATCCCAAGACGATCGCTGCGCTTGTCAATGAAGGGAGGTTCTCGTACCCTTACATACCAACCGGTATCTATGCAGAGATCAGGAGCCTGTCAAACCTGCGCTTCCAGACGCAGGAGGAGCTCACGAGGATCAAGAACCGCATGGCCAGATGGTTTTCTATTTACTTCCCTGAATATAAAGACGTTTATGGGGATTTAAAGGCAGTCAGCGGCCGCATGGTACTAAAGGCGGCACCACTTCCGGAGGATATCCGGAAACTGGGAGCGGAAGGAGTAAACCAGATCTGGAGGGACGCAAAGCTGAGAGGCGCCGGAATGAAGAGGGCAAAGGCCTTGGTATCAGCTGCAGAGCATAGCGTTGGCAGTAAGGAAGCGCCGGAAG
>SRZB01000046.1 GCA_004793585.1 Hominisplanchenecus murintestinalis
AGAATAATCCTCGATAGCTCAATGGTAGAGCACTCGGCTGTTAACCGAGTTGTTGTAGGTTCGAGCCCTACTCGGGGAGTTGAGAAAATAGCTTAATGAAAAACTTGTAGACGTGACTGTTTACAGGTTTTTTCGTATATTCTGTATGCAGCTATCTGGCAGTTTTGTTATTAGGAGCTGCAGCATATTTAGATATTGAATTGCAGGAACAGAATTGGATGGTTAAAATGGATGACTTGCAAATTATAAACGGTGGATAAACATGTAAAACGATACATCAAATTGTAAAAGAAAATCCAAATTTAGATTTTTCGCAGACGTATTTGCTAGTACGTCTTTATGAAGTTGAAGATACCGAAAATCCGGGTATCATCCAGGATATTATATATGCGACGAATAGCCAAAATCCAGTGGACTTTAGAGATTTAAAATCAAACGATGAATGTCAACGGATTTTAGAAATCGGCGCGCATGATTTGGGGTATGTCTATAAACGAAAGAGGGATAATACATTAAATATAAATGTCATACCGTCGACAGTTGCGGCTGAGGCTGTTTTCGCAGTATGGCGGGAAAGTCCGCATCTGGCAAAGTATAGACGTAATGAATTTTTTGATAAATACTACTCATTAATTTTTGATGGTTTGAATGCCGCTCAGATGGTGGTTGCGGTACTGATATTTCGTTACTGTGATAATAATAGAAAGAAAGAGAGTGAACTGGATGGAATTAAGGAGCATCGACTGTATAGTAAGGCAGAACAGACAATGGCGGATATTCTAAAAGATTACTTTAACAATGCTAATCTGTCGGAGATAGATGGGCGAACGATGTCGGCAGCATTTAGGCGATTTGATATTATGGAACGTTATTTAAAAAATGAAACATGGTGGGAAGAAAATATGGGATGAAAATTCGGTTTTGTTTATAGTTATTTGACAGAAGGGAGATAAGGGAGATATGGAAAGGTTAAGGAAAGGATTGCGTCTGATAGTACTGGTATTATGTCTGGCTCCAGGGGCAGTGCTGTTAGCCGGGGAATGGTCGGTAAAAGCAGAGACGGCTTCGGAATATGAGGAAGTATGGGATTATTCAGGAAATCAAAAGGTGCTCAAGAGTGGCAAGTATTATTTCAGATGCGCTACAGCGACGGGAAGGATTCAGATATCTGACAGAAAGAATGAGGGATATAGAAACACGCCGTTAGGATATGGCTCTTTTGGAAACGGTTTACAGGCGTATTATGTAGACAAGAATGTCCTGTATCGTTATATTTACGCTACGCGGGAATCTGTCAGGCTCAGGAAGCTGGCTGTGTCAGGCGATGAGGAATTCCATATTAGCACAGTTTACGGCAATCAGATTTTTTTGACAAAGAGTTCTTTTGACCAGTGGAAGTATTGGACATACAGTTACAATATTAAGACAGGTAAGGTAAAGAAAGTAATGTCAAATTGTTGTATAACTGGCAGGCTGGGGAAATTTGTGGTGGCGCAGAATGCATATCGCACAGATGTGGGACCTTATCCGGTGACCATTTATAAGATTACGGCTCAAGGACTTTCGAAAGTAAGAAAACTGACTTCTTATGGACGAAGTGAAGTGTTTGTAGGGAAAAAGCTGTACTATGCAGCTTATGATAAAGGAAGTATGAAAAAAGCTGTGTTATATCGATGCAATAAAGATGGAACGGGTCGAAAGAAGATTGCAGTATTCATCAATCCGTCTGAATTTGGAGAGGTATTGATCGGAGATATCACAGACAAAGGCTGTATTGTCTATCAAGCGGGTGTGCAATATCGTTACACCTACGCTGCGAAGAAGATGAAAAGAATAAGGTAGGAATAAAAAGTCCAGGACATTGCGTTCCGGGCTTTTTAAGATATCCCCATAAGTAAAGAAATTTTGTTTTGTTTGACAAAACAGGATATTTAGTTATAATAGAAATATACTGGTTAAAATCCACGAAAAAATTTATTTTTCAGGGACAGATTTTGTGGGAGTTAGCGGAATGGGATAAAGCCCAGTCTGCTGTTTTGACCAAAATACCGAAAATACAAAATTAAGGGAGGTAAAATGAATGAGACCTAAACAAAAAAGGCGGTGGCTGTCAATACTGCTTGCATCTGCAGTTGTATTTGGCAGTTTTAATGTTCCGGTTTCGGCAGCGCCGGATAGAACGGCAGCAGCGGCTGAGGTTTCGGCAGATGCAAGAGAGGAAAACTTTAACAGGGGATGGAAGTTTCATTTTCTGGAAGAAGAGACAGAAGAGGGAATGGAACAGACAAATTTTGATGATTCCTTGTGGGAGGAGACGCTGCTGCCGCATGATTTTAACATTACGCGGGAACAGTCGAATTCATATGAGGCAGAGTCTGCTTTTTATCCGGGGGGCACAGGCTGGTACCGTAAGAGCGTGACGTTTCCGGCTGAGTATGCAGGAAAAACACTGGTTTTAAATTTTGACGGCGTTTACAATCATGCATATGTCTATGTAAACGGGCGGAAGCTTGGGGAGAATCATTATGGTTACAATGATTTTTCATTTGACATTTCTGACTATGTAACCTGTGACGGCAATACAAAAAATGTGATTGCAGTAAAAGCAGAGTGTACGTTTCCGTCCAGCCGCTGGTATTCCGGCGCAGGTATTTACCGCGACGTAAAATTAGTAGTTACGGATAACGTACATGTGGCGAAAAATGGAACGTATGTAACGACTCCGGACCTGGAGACACAGAAGAATGGCGATGTTACCGTAAACGTGGTAACTAAGGTGCAAAACGATGGAGACGCTTCTGTAAATGCAGCAGTACGTACAACTGTTCTGGATGCGGAGAGTAAAGAAGTGTCCGCTCCGGTCAGCAAAGATGTAACGGTGGCGGCAGGCGCGGAAGCTTCTGTGGAACAGCAGGCTTCTGTAAATAAACCGGCGCTCTGGAGCTGTGAAACTCCGAACCTGTATTATGTAAAGACAGAGGTTTTGGTAAATGGCCAGGTGAAAGATACTTATATGACGACATTTGGCTTCCGCTATTTTGATTTTGATGCAAATACAGGTTTTAGCCTGAACGGTGAGAATGTGAAGTTCAAAGGCGTGTGTATGCACCATGACCAGGGGGCGCTCGGCGCAGCGGCATACCGTGACGCTATCTACAGGCAGGTGGAAAAGCTGAAAGAAATGGGATGTAATGCCATCCGGACTGCACATAACACACCGGCTGACGCGCTGCTGGACGCTTGCAATGAACTGGGAATACTGGTTATGGATGAAACATTTGACGGCTGGGCATATGGGAAAAATGGGAACAACCAGGATTTTAGCACCCATTTTAACAGGACGATTGGCAGCGATAATAAGATTTTAGGCGCGGCGGCAGACGATACCTGGTATAAATTTGTATTGGAGTCCAATGTTCAGCGTGATAAGAACGACCCGTCGGTTGTGATGTGGGATATCGGTAATGAGCTGAATTTTGGTGTTGCAGATTCCAGCAGGTATGTGGAATATGCGAGAAACATGATTAGCTATATCAAGGCGATTGATTCTACGAGACCGATTACCTCAGGGGATAACAACCCGGGCGGAAACGCGAATGTGAATACAGGAGATTTCCGTAACCATATTACAGCGGAACTTGCTAATTCAGGCGGTCTGGCAGGTATGAATTATTCTATGGGGGCAATCGCGAATGTACACAATACTCATCCGGACTGGAAAATCGTTGCGACTGAGACAGCGTCTCCAAGCAACAGCCGCGGTATTTATGATACAACCAGCCACTATGGAAGAAACGGGGATTATCAGTGTACGGCATATGATACAGACTGGGTAAGCTGGGGAAATTCCGCGCGCGAGTCCTGGTGGTATACGATTAAGGATGATTTTGTATCCGGTGAATTTATTTGGACCGGGTTTGACTATATCGGCGAGCCGACACCGTGGAATGGAGCGGGTGCAGGAAGCAGCAGCGGCGACAAGAAAGCAGTGCCGAACTCTTCTTATTTTGGCGTAATAGATACGGCAGGATTCCCGAAAGATTCTTTCTACTATTACACCAGCCAGTGGCGGGAGGATGCGACTACGCTTCATGTAGTTCCTCAGAGCTGGAATGCAGAGGATTTGGTAATCAGCAATGACAGAGTTCCGGTATACATTTACTCAAATGCGGCAAAAGTTGAACTGTATTTAAATGATGTGTTGATTGGCACATCAACCAGAAATCCGATAACAACAAGCGCTGGATATGAGTGGGCAACTTACACCAGCGAGTCTAATAACGACAGACTGTGTGCGGCAGTCAATGAGAATCAACAATGGAAAGCGATGGCGGCGCAGTTCAAGGTACAGTATGAAAAGGGAACTTTGCGCGCAGTTGCTTATGATGCAGCTGGTAAGGTGATTGAAGATACAATCGGTCTGGACAGCGTAACAAGCAATAGCGACCAGGGAACAGCACTGAAAATTGAGACAGAAAAGGAAGAAATTCAGGCGGACGGAAGCAGTCTCAGCTATATTTCTGTAGATATTGTGGATGCAGACGGTCGTTTTGTGAGCGCAGCAAGAAATAATATCCGTTTTACGCTGACAGGAAATGGAACAATTGTAGGCGTGGATAATGGAAATCCGTCTACAATTGATAAGTTCCAGCAGGAATCTGTGCTTACCAGTGAGAAAACTGCGAATATTGACGCGTTTAGCGGGAAAGCTCTGGTTATCGTCCGCAGTACAGAAGAGTCGGGCGGATTCAAAGTAGGAGCAGTGTCTTCAGGGCTGAACAGCGCCAGCGTCTTTGTAGATACGGTTGGCAGCAATCAGGGAGAAGTGTTCCTGAAAGACTATGACCTAACAACAGAATACACGGTTGTTATGGGTGAAATACCGCAGCTGCAGACAGCAGTTAATGGAAAAATGAGCGACGGCAGTGCAATTCAGGGCACCGTTACATGGGAAGAGATCACAGAAGAAGTGTACAATACACCGGGAAGCCATGCGATAGAGGGGATACTTAAAATCAGCACAGAAGAAATTCCGGTTACAGCATATGTGCAGGTGAAACCGATTATTGTAGCCGTGAAGAATTATTCACGCGCAACGATGGCGGGGATGGTTCCGATGCTTCCAGAAACGACGACAGGTTTTCTGCCGGACGGAAGAACGTATGGCGCATATCCCGTTACCTGGGAAGCGCTTACGGCGGAACAATTACAGAAGGTTGGGGATATCGTTACAGTAAATGGCACGGCTGCCGTGGAAGACGGAGAGACAATGCCTGTGAAGGCTACTGTACGTGTGGCAGAGACTATTACGGTGGAACCGAGAAATGTGGCGCCAGAGTATGCGACTTTGAAAGAGAGCTGCGGTGAACCGGCAGATAACCTTTTGTCTATTGTTAATGGAGTAAAAGGTGTACTGAACAGTGGGGATGAGCGTTGGACAAACTGGAACGACCATTTGTTGAATCCTTCACCAACCATTACATTTACCTGGAATGACGTGCATGAGATTTCAGAACTGAAAGCGTGGTTCTTTGGAGATTCGAATGTTACTGCGCCAGAGCAGGTAACGATCGCGGTTTCTGCAGATGGCGAGAACTTTGAGGAGGTTGAATTCACTCATGCGGATTATGTGGCAAATCAGGAAAATAGTTTAGTGCTGAAAGAAGCGCAGAAAGTCAAAGCATTGAAATTTACGATGAAGCAGGTTGGAACGGGGTATGTAGGCCTGACAGAATTGGAAATCTGGACGACGGATTCCGGTTATACAACAAATGGAACGGCAGTTCTTGATACCTTGACGGCAGATGGAAAGAATGTGGATGGCTTTCTTCCTGGAGAAGTAAAGGACGGCATTTACGATTTGGGTGAGGATGCTTCTGAGATTGCAGCAACGGCAAGGGATAATGCATCCGTGAATATCCTTCCATTCGATGAAGAAGATATCGTAAAGGTGGTCGTCACATCTGAGGATCAGAAAGCGACAAACGTTTATAAAGTTAAGCTGCCCTATATCCCTCCTACGGAAGAGCAGAAGCAGGAGCTGAATACGGAAATTGCAAATGGAGAGACAAAGAAGGAGTCTGATTATACGCCGGGGTCTTATGCGGTATTTGAGAAAGCACTAAAAGCAGCACAGGCAGCTTCTAAGAATCCAAATGCGTCAAAGAGGCAGGTAGAGAAAGCTTTGAAAGCTTTGAAAGCGGCGGCAGAGGCTTTGGTCAAGAAAGAACCGGAAAAACCGGCACCGGGTCCTGGTGATAATAAGCCAAAACCGCCAGTGGATAATAATCCGCCGACACCAAACCCACCGGTAGATAATAATCCGCCGGCGCCAAAGCCGCCAACACCGGATCCCGGCAATAATACGCCGCCAAAGAACGGTGATAAAATCCTTATATCTTCCGGCCGTTATCAGGTAGTTAATGCGAAGAGCAAGACAGCTAAGCTGATAGAAGTAAAGAGCAAGAAAGCAAAGAGCATGAATGTTCCGGCAACGGTTAAGCTAAAAGGCGTAACCTATAAAGTAACAGAGATTGGCCCGAATGTGATGAAAGGCAACACAAAACTGAAAAAAGTGGTTCTGGGCAAATATGTTACAACGATTGGGAAACAAGCGTTCATGGGATGTAAAAATCTGAAATCGGTTCAGTTAAAAGGAAACGCTTTGAAGAACATCAAGTCCGGCGCGTTTAAGAAAACATCTGCCAAGATGGTGGTAAGCGTGAAAAAACTGAATAAAAAGCAGAAAGCAGCATTGTTTAAAAAGCTGAAAAAAGCAGGCATGAGTAAAAAAGGAAAAGTAAAATAAGAGCAATAAAAAGCAGAGGCTGTTCCAGTGTGGAGCAGCCTCTGCTTTCTAATACACAATGTAGAATCAACACTTTTCCGGTTCAGGGTATTCCACGCCAAAGGTTTCTACGGACATAGACTTGATTGCCTGCGGTTCCAGAGGGCGGTCGCCAAAGTCGGTATCAACTTCGGCAATTTTGTTTACAACATCGATACCTTCCGTGATTTTACCGAAAGCGGCATATGCGCCGTTTAGGTGCGGCGAGTTCTTATGCATGATAAAGAACTGGGAGCCGGCGGAATCAGGCATCATAGCCCGCGCCATAGAGAGTACGCCCGGCGTGTGGCGGATAGGGTTTTCAAAGCCATTCTGGGAGAATTCGCCTTTGATAGTATAACCGGGACCGCCTGTGCCCGTTCCGTCAGGACAGCCGCCCTGAATCATAAAACCGTTGATGACTCTGTGAAAAATCAGGCCGTTGTAGAAGCCGGATTTTATCAGGCTGATAAAGTTGTTTACAGTGTTTGGTGCAAGTTCAGGATACAGTTCTGCCTTCATGACATCGCCGTTCTCCAGGGTAATTGTTACAATTGGGTTCTGTGCCATTTTAATTTTCCTCTCTTCTTTGTTTAACAGATTGGAAAAAAGGCGGCTGCCTTTTCTCTCATTTAAAGTATAATATGAGTTGAAGATTGTGGCAAGTGTTCCTGGATTTTTTGTAGGAAATGGGTGTACAAATCAGAGGTTACGAGGTATAATAGCTATGAAAATCAGAAAAGAAAGCGAGGGATGAGCATGGGAAAGAAGCAAAAAAGAGTATCAAATATGCGGAAACGCCTGTTGTCAGTGGTTTTGGCAGTGGGAATGATGGCGCTGCTGCTTCCTACAGAAGCTTTTGGTGTATCAGGGGCTGATGGAAGTGCAACCCTGGCGAATCCGCAGATACAGAAAGATTCAAGTATGGCAGCCGGGCAGAAAGTGACTTGGAACTGTGTGGAGTTTGGGAGTTATCCCCAGGCAGAAGTAATTACTCAGGAAATGAGTGAAAAGTATCCGGAAAGCATATTGAACGAAGATGATTATATCATTTCAGACGGCGATTACAGTGCGCTGGAAGGGGCTTCCTGGAATGCAGATAATGAAGCGACAGTAGGCGGCGCGAAATACCGAAGGGTGAGAAAAGAAGATGCCACGTATGTATCCAGCACTGACAGATATCAGTTTGACTGGGATGGAGATAAAGTCTGGCACTATTTTAAGTATGAGCCGATTAAGTGGCGTATCCTTGAGGTATCAGGAAACAAGGCGCTGCTCCTCTCGGATAAAGTTTTAGACGACAGGAGATATCATGAGAATCCGGTTCCTATTACCTGGGAGCGGAGCACTATGAGGAGCTGGCTGAATGGGTACAGCGCTAAGGAGAACCTGCAGGGTGCAGACTATGCGGGAAAAGGTTTTATAGACAGGGCGTTCAGCGCTTCAGAAAAAGGGGCGATTGTAAAGTCTAAACTAAAAAATCCGGGTAATGACAAAACCGAGATAAGCGGTGGGAATGATACAGAGGATTATGTATTCCTGCTTTCGGAACAGGAAATGTGGAGCACAGCATGGGCAGCGTCCTATGGGTTTGTAAAGGACAGGACGGTTGCAGATGAGGCGAGAATTGCAAAAGCCAGCACTTATGCGAAAGCTATGGGCGTGTATGTGAGAAGCCAGGCGGGGAACTGCTGGTGGTGGCTCCGTACTCCGGGAGATATAGGAGCAAAAGTCCTGGAAGTAAAATATGATGGCAGTTATGGCGGCAGATATGGAGATCATGTGGCTTCTAATAATGTGGGGGTACGCGCGGCGCTCTA
The DNA here is from genome assembly GCA_004793585.1 of Hominisplanchenecus murintestinalis. Classification (GTDB taxonomy): domain Bacteria; phylum Bacillota; class Clostridia; order Lachnospirales; family Lachnospiraceae; genus Hominisplanchenecus_A; species Hominisplanchenecus_A murintestinalis. The sequence goes on from SRZB01000046.1 coordinate 8,647, forward strand.
TCTGAATACCGGAGCTTCAGGCGCTTATTCTATGGCAGGCACGGTAGTTTCCGAAAAGCTGGCAGGGCAGGGCGGCACGAATAAACCGCCTGCTACTGACACAACGGGAACAGAAACAGAAAGTGAGACAGAGACGGAAACAGAAACAGAGACAGAAAGTGAAACGGAGAGCGAGACGCAGAAGCCCAGCCAGATAGAGCCTATCAAGTTTACATTGTTGTCCAAGCCGCCGATTAAAGGAATGGAAGGGCAGACAATAACATTTATATGCAGCCTGGGGTTAGATCCGCAAGGGCCGACATCTAAGCAAATTTTGGAAGAAGTGGTTGGACGTATTACGTGGGAGAGCAGTGACGAGTCCGTAGGAGAAGTGTCGGGATGTTCAATTCGGACAAGGGACAACATAACGGCGAGCTTGTATGTAAATGTGATTTGTCATAAAGCCGGGACGATAACAGTTACCGGAACCACTTCAAATAATATGTCGTTAAGCTGTGAGGCAGCGATAACAGGAACAACTACAAAGGCACAGCAGGTAAAAACTCCTGCTACAACGAAAGCAGCGCCTTCTGCGGGGCAGATTATAACAGACAGCGCTTCAGACGGGAAATATAAAGTTCTGACGGCAAGCAGTGTTGAATATGTGAAGCCTTTGAATACAGATGTATCGGCTGCAGCGATTCCGGCTACAGTAAAAATAGAGGGAAAATCTTATCAGGTAACTTCTGTGGCAGCACGGGCATTTTATAAATGTACAGAGCTAAAAAAGGTGACGATTCCTTCGGGGGTCAATAAAATCGGGAGCCAGGCATTTACCGGATGCCGGAGACTTAAAAACATTACGATAAAGTCCCGGAAGCTGACAAAGAAAAGCGTGGGGAAAAAGGCGTTCAAAGGCGTTCATGGAAAAGCAGTGGTGAAAGTTCCGAAAGGGAAACTGAAAGCCTATAAAAAACTTTTGACAGCCAGGGGCGCAGGAAAGAACATAAAGGTAAAGAAATAGCTGAATAGCTAAAGAATAGAGAAAAGACGGCATATTCGATTGACATGGGTAGAATGGTGAACCCGGCTTCGAATGGCCGTCTTTTTAGAAGGGAGAAAAGGGGATGATTGCAATTGTCTGCCTGGATGATAAAAATGGAATGGTGTTTAATAAGAGAAGGCAATCCCGAGATTGCTGTGTGGTGGAGAGGATACTGGATATGACAGAAGGAGGATGTCTGTGGATACATCCTTTTTCTGAGCCGCTTTTTGTGGAAAAGGAGGCGGAACAGATTCATGTTCGGCAAGAATTTTTGAAGTGTGCAGGAGACGGGGAATACTGTTTTGTGGAAAATCACGGGCTGCGTACCGTGGAAGAGAAAATAGAAAAACTCATTGTGTTCCGCTGGAACCGTGTGTATCCGGCGGACTTACGGCTGGATCTTGCACTAGAGGATTGGAAAAAAACAGAGGAGGAAGAGTTTGTGGGAAATTCCCATGAAAAAATTACGAGAGAGGTGTATGTAAGATGAAGACACGAAACATCAAAAAGATAGGTATAGTATTCCTTGCGGCACTTTTGCTGCAGGGCTGCGGATTTAAAGAGAAAGGGCTGGCGGAATTCTCGGGGATAGGAGGCGGAAGTGCGGCAGAATGTGTGTCTCTCTCAGATATACCGGAATTTTCAGGGGATCCGTATGTGGTGCTGAATGACAATGAGCCGGAATTTTCAGATGGGGATTTTACTACAGAATCTTATGAAAAGTACAGCGTATTGGATTCTTTAGGGAGATGCGGCGCTGCAGAGGCAAATATTGGACAGGATTTGATGCCCACAGAGAAACGGGGGGACATTAGCCAGGTAAAACCTACAGGCTGGCATTCAATCAAATATGACTGGGTGGATGGGAAATCCCTGTATAACCGCTGTCATTTGATAGGGTTCCAGCTAACGGCTGAGAATGCAAATGATAGGAATCTCATCACAGGAACCAGGTATATGAATGTAGAAGGGATGCTTCCTTTTGAAAATATGGTGGCGGATTATATTAAAGAGACAGGAAACCATGTACTTTACCGCGTGACCCCGATATTCAGCGGAGATAACCTGGTAGCGGACGGGGTACAGATGGAAGCGAAATCAGTGGAGGATGAGGGAGAAGGAATTTGCTTTCATATCTTTGCGTACAATGTCCAGCCCGGAGTGGTAATTGATTATGCTACAGGGGACAGCTATGGAGACGAAGCAGGTATGGCAGTGCAGGCAGATCATGGCAAGAGGGAGCAGGACGCAGGGCGTCTCTCTTCTAATGAAGATGGGGAATATGTGCTGAATGTGAAAAGCCATAAATTCCATCGTCCATCCTGTTCCGGTGCGAAGAGGATGAAAGAAAATAATAGACAGGATTACATGGGGGACAGAGAAACATTGATTTCAGATGGGTATGAGCCATGCGGGAGCTGTAACCCATAGGAGGCAGGAATGTATCGAATCTTAATCGTAGAAGATGATATGACGATTGCGTATGCAGTTAAAAAGCATATGGAGGGGTGGGGGTATGAGGTAATATGCGCGGAGAATTTTAAGAATGTACTGGCGGATTTTGCAGCATTTTCTCCACAACTGGTATTGATGGATATTTCTCTGCCGTTTTTTAATGGCTATCATTGGTGCAGCCAGATACGGCAGATTTCTCAGGTGCCGATTATCTTTATTTCATCGGCGGCAGACAATATGAATATCGTGATGGCAGTCAACATGGGCGGAGATGATTTTGTGGCGAAGCCTTTTGACTTAAATGTACTGATGGCGAAGGTACAGGCGATGCTCCGTCGTTCTTATGATTTTGCGGGACAGACAAATCTCTGTGAGCATCGGGGCGTGATTCTAAATGCTTCTGATGTGACAGTGGTTTATGAAGGAATGAAAGTAGAGCTTACGAAAAATGAATTCAAAATCCTGCAGGTTTTGATGGAACAGAAAGGGCATGTGGTGAGCCGGGATAAGCTCATGATTAAGCTATGGGAGTCAGACAGCTATGTGGATGACAATACGCTGACTGTAAATGTAGCCAGACTAAGAAAAAAACTGGAAGAAACAGGAATTGTAGACTTTATCACTACGAAGAAAGGGATAGGCTATATTATAGAATAAATATATGAAAAACGCGGCGGCTTATTTAAAAACAAATAGAAAAGTGATTGTGCTGATGGCATTGTGGATAGGAATTTTTCTGGCGATATTTTTTTTCTCCAGATTGCCTTTGGAGACAGTGGGTTATGGAATGCTGCTATTTGCCGTACTTGGCGGTATCTATATAGCAATAGATTTCAGGGAATTTGTACGGCGCTTAAAAGAGCTGGAACAGGCAAAGAAACATATTGCGGTTTCGAGAGAGAGGATTCCAACAGCAGAGAATCCGCTGGAAGAGCAGTATCAGGCGCTTTTGGAAGAAGTATTCCGCTATAAATGCCGCCTGGAATCGGAATATGATAACCGTTACAGCGAGATGATGGACTACTATACGATGTGGGTACATCAAATAAAAACACCCATTGCCGCGATGCACCTGCTTCTGCAGTCAGAAGAAATACCTGATAAAGGAGAACTGGAGGAACAGCTTTTCAAGACCGAGGAGTATGTGGGGATGGTGCTGCAGTATCTGCGGGTGGGCGGTATGGCCGCAGATTTAAAATTCCGGCAGTATTCACTGGATGGGATTGTTAGGCAGGCAGTGCGCAAATATTCAAAAAGTTTTATCCGAAAACATCTCCGGCTAAATTATCAAGAGCTGGACTGTATAGTGGTCACAGATGAAAAATGGCTGCTTTTCGTCATAGAGCAGCTTTTATCAAACGCGGTTAAATATACTGCGTCAAGGGGAAGAGTTTCTGTTTATATGGACAGAAGCCGTCCCAAAACCCTGGTCATCGAGGATACCGGAATTGGAATTTCGCAGGAGGATTTGCCGCGTATCTTTGAAAAGGGATTTACCGGATACAATGGACGCAGAGATAAGAAATCCACAGGGCTTGGCCTGTACCTGTGCAAGACAATCACGGATAAGCTGAACCATAAGATTACGATTACATCTGTGGAAGGAGAGGGGACGCGGGTGGCCCTGGGCTTGGAGACAGCAAAACTGGAAGTGGATTAAGATATGCCTGGACAACAGAATAAGAAAAGGAACAAGATACCGCCCCAGACTTTTGGAGCGGTATCTTTATGGATGATTTCTATTTAATTTTAACTTTTTTGGAACTGAAGCTGCCGGTGTAAGTCACACCTTTATATTTCTTATATGCTTTTACGGTAAAAAAGTATGTTGCTCTGGACTTTAATTTGGTTTTTGTATAGCTGGTGCCTTTTACATTTTTCAGTTTTTTCCAGGAGCCTTTTGCTTTGGTTTTGTAGTAAACGGTGTAACCCGTCGCACCTTTGACTTTACTCCATTTAGTGGAAACAATAGTATTATCGATGCTCTTTAAGCCATATGCAAAATTTTCAATACCAGTATCAGAGCCTGCGGGGGGAGTGATACTTCCTCCGGCGTCAATGTTTTCAAATAATAGCATATGGGAAATATATGCACAACAGAAAACGATAAGGATTTTATTAAAAGATTTTTCAGTTCAAAAGTTTTTGAAAAAAGTGCTTGCATTTTGTTGGAAAAAGTGATATAGTAAAGAAGTTCGCAAGACAGATGCGGGTGTAGTTCAGTGGTAGAACACCAGCCTTCCAAGCTGGATATGTGGGTTCGATTCCCATCACCCGCTTTCTCTGAAAAGAGAAAATGAGGCAGTTGCGAGGCGAGAAGCGGAACACTGCTAAGCTCATAAAAAGTTAAAAAAGTACTTGCTTTTTTGAAAAAGATGTTGTATAATCTATCATGTTGTGAGCGAAAAGTAAATAATGGGCTATCGCCAAATGGTAAGGCAACGGACTCTGACTCCGTCATTTCAAGGTTCGAATCCTTGTAGCCCAGTTTATCAGCTGCTTTGAGAAAAGCAGCTTTTTTGTTATCATAAAATTGTATATTGACAAGGAGGAGCGCATGGTTTACCAATTTGACAGCAGGGTGAGGTACAGTGAGGCGGATGTGAAGCAGAATTTGACTTTAAATGGAGTGATTAATTATTTTCAGGATTGCAGTACGTTTCAGTCGGAAGAGCTGGGACTTGGAATTGAGTATCTAAAAGAGAGCCATAGAGCGTGGATGCTTTCGGCGTGGCAGATTATGATTGAACGTTTTCCGAAATTTGGCGAGAGGATTACTGTACAGACTTGGGCATGTGGGTTTAAGGCGTTTTATGGGGACAGGAATTTTACGCTTCTGGATGAAAAGGGAAATAGAATTGTCAGCGCCAATTCTTTGTGGATTTTCATAGATACAGAGACAGGGCGTCCGGTAAAGCCGGACGAGGAACAGCTGCGGAAATATGGGACGGAAGAAAAGCTGGAATTATGCCGGGCGTCCCGAAAGATTATATTGCCGGAGGGGATGGAGGAGCAGGGGGAATTTTCAGTGCTGCGCCATCAGATTGATACGAACCATCATGTAAACAATGGCCAGTATGTGCAGATGGCAGAGGAATTCCTGCCGGAAGGGTTTCAGATCCGCCAGATGCGTGCGGAATATAAAAAGGCGGCAATGCTCCATGATGTGATTGTCCCAATGGCGTGTCACCAGGATGGTGTATGTACAGTGGCGTTGTGCGATGAGGAAAAGCGGCCCTATGCGTCGGTGGAGTTTGCATCGGTCGTTTAGATGTTTCGGCAGAGCGTGTTTGAAACACGCTTTATTTGATACCTGATATAAAATCGATTTCAGTATTTTGCACAAAAGCAGAGAAATAGAATTGGATAAAGTGTCAATTTACAAAATAAAAGGCAGGAAATATAATAGTGATAAATGAAATCGATAACATATAGAAGGAAATAGAGTTCTATTGGGAAAGGATGGGTGTGATATGGAGAAATATGATGTGCTTGCACTGGGGGAGCTGTTGATTGATTTTACGGAACATGGCGTGAGCGGACAGGGAAACCCGGTGCTGGAAGCGAATCCCGGCGGAGCGCCCTGCAATGTGCTGGCAATGCTCAACCGGCTGGGAAAAAGGACGGGATTTATCGGAAAAGTGGGAAATGACATATTTGGCAGCCAGTTGGAGAATGCCTTGCAGGAAGCGGGGATTGACACACGGGGACTGAAACGGGATGAGGAAGTACACACTACGCTGGCGTTTGTACACACTAGGGAGGACGGCGACAGAGAATTTTCGTTTTATCGGAATCCGGGTGCGGATATGATGCTGGCGGAATCGGATTTGGATGCGGAAATGCTGGGGAATTGCAGGATTTTCCACTTTGGTACCCTTTCTATGACCCATGAAGGATGCAGGGAAGCGACGCGGAAAGCGATTTCAGCTGCAAAGGAGAGCGGCGCGATTCTGTCCTTTGACCCAAATCTGCGGGAGCCGCTGTGGGAGAGTCTGGAAGATGCGAGGGAGCAGATTTTTTATGGACTACAGCACTGTCAGATACTAAAGATATCAGATAATGAGATCCAGTGGCTAACGGGAAAAGAGGATTTTGATGAAGGAATCCACGTTATACAAGAGAAGTTTCATACGCCATTGATTTTACTGTCTATGGGAAGGGCAGGCAGCAGAGCGTACCAAAAGGGTATTTGCGTGGAAGAACCGGCATATGTACAGGAAAATACCATAGAAACGACCGGGGCGGGAGATACGTTCCATGCGTGCATTCTGAATTATGTGCTGGAGCACGGATGGAAAGAATTTAAGGAAGCGGAGCTGAAAGAAATGCTTCGTTTCGCAAATGCGGCCGCGTCCCTCATCACCACCAGAAAGGGAGCGCTGCGGGTGATGCCCGCGAAAGAGGAAGTTGAGATGCTGGCGGGACAGCGGGGAGTGTAAAAATCTCATTGCCAAAGGCAGTTTTTATGGAAGTTTACAAATAATTGTGGAGGATTGGAGCGTAACAGGCGCTTTAGAACAAGGGAAAGGATGAGAAAGATGCAGGCAGCTGGTGAAAAAAAAGGCAAGAGTGGAGCAGGTGCGGCGGCGCCTCGGAAACCGGATAAGATTTTTTGGAAGCGGATGGAGAGGCATCATGACGAACTCCGCTGGTTATATATGGAATTATACGGAAATTCATCAATGTTTGCAGAGCTGTGCGATAATCTGAGACGTTTCTATATGGAGAGGGATGAGGAACTCAAAGCATTGGATTTGGCACGGGCGGCAGATGCGGACTGGTATAAGCAAAATGACATGCTGGGCATGATGTTCTATATTGACAACTTTGCGGGAAATATGAAAGGCGTGGAGTCGCGGCTGGATTATATTGAGGAGTGCAATGTGAATTATATTCATCTGATGCCGTTTCTCGAAACGCCGAAAGGGCGATCGGACGGAGGATATGCCGTGGCGGATTTTCGGAAGGTGCAGAAAGAGCTTGGCTCCATGGAGGATTTGGGAAGCCTGGCTTCTGCCTGTCATAAAAGGGGTATCCATGTCTGTATGGACTTTGTGATGAACCATACGTCGGAGGAGCATGAATGGGCAAAGAAGGCACGCCAGGGAGACGGGGAGTATATGAGCCGTTATTTCTTCTTTGATAATTGGGAGGAACCGAATAAATATGAGCAAACGGTGCCGCAGGTATTTCCGACGACTGCTCCGGGTAATTTCACATGGCTTCCCGACGCCGGGCATTTTGTGATGACTACGTTTTATCCTTATCAGTGGGATTTGAATTATAGAAACCCCAGAGTATTCAATGAAATGATGTACAATTTCCTTTATTTGGCGAACAGGGGAATTGATATTATCCGCATTGATGCAGTCCCTTATATCTGGAAGGAGCTGGGGACGCAGTGCAGGAATCTGCCACAGGTTCACACGATTGTCCGCATGATGCGTATGATTAGTGAGATTGTATGTCCGAGCGTGCTGCTTCTGGGCGAAGTCGTGATGGAACCGGAGAAGGTGGTTCCCTATTTTGGAAGTGTGGAAAAGCCGGAATGCCATATGCTCTACAATGTCACAACGATGGCGACAACCTGGCACACCGTAGCGGCAAGGGATGTGAAGCTGCTGAGAAGGCAGCTTGATATTGTGAATGCGCTGCCCAAAGAATACGTGTTTTTAAATTATCTCCGATGTCATGACGATATTGGCTGGGGGCTTGATTATGGGACTTTGATGAGAGAAGGAATCGGAGAACGCTCCCATAAGAAATATCTGAATGACTATTTTCAGGGGTATGCAGGGGAAAGTAATAGCCGCGGAGAGCTTTACAATGCAGACCCTGTCAGCGGGGACGCCAGGTTCTGCGGGACCACGGCTTCTATGTGCGGTGTGGAAAAGGCGGGATTTGAGCAGGATGACGCGGCGATGGAAAAGGCCGTCCGGCTGGACTTGATGCTTCACGCCTATATGTTCATGCAGTCAGGTATTCCGGTGCTGTATGGGGGCGATGAGGTTGGGCAGGTGAATGACTACAGTTACAAAGAAAATCCGGATAAGGCGGCAGACTCACGTTATCTTCACCGCGGGGCAATGAACTGGGAGCTGGCTAAAAACAGGAAAGATGACGGAACGGTAGAAGGTAAAATCTTCCAGGGACTGGGGCAGCTGGAGCAGATTCGGAAAACAGAAAAAGTCTTTGTATCTAATGCTGACACTTGGACGATTGATACCTGGGATGCGTCGGTGCTGTGTATCGGAAGATATTTCGAGGGCGAAAAGATACTGGGGCTGTTTAATTTCAGCGAGGCCGATAAGACTGCGTGGATCAATGAAACAGATGGGGAATATGTAGAGCTGCTTTCCGGTCAGGAGATGAGGGCGTCAGGGATAAATATTCCCGGGTATGGGTTCTTTTACTTGAAAAAGAAATGATTTTGGGAAGTCTATCTTTACAGAAGGCATGGATTTGATTATAATATGGATAGTTTATCAAAAATTATGCAGCAGCCAGGCTTGCCCGGAGCGCTGTATAAGGACATCTAATGTAAAGAATGTGAGGAAAAATCCATGAAGAGAAACGACATTCATAAGATACTGATTATTGGTTCCGGCCCGATTATTATCGGACAGGCGTGTGAGTTTGACTATTCGGGAACCCAGGCGTGTAAGGCTCTCAGGAGCCTGGGATATGAGATTGTCCTGGTGAATTCGAATCCGGCGACAATTATGACAGACCCGGAGACGGCGGACGTGACTTATATCGAGCCGCTGAACGTGGAGCGTCTGTCTCAAATTATTGAAAAGGAGCGCCCGGACGCGCTTCTGCCTAATCTTGGCGGGCAGTCGGGGCTTAATTTATGCTCTGAGCTGGCGAAGGCGGGCGTTCTGGATCAATACGGAGTGAAAGTGATCGGCGTCCAGGTGGATGCGATTGAGCGGGGCGAGGACCGCATTGAATTTAAAAAGACCATGAACAGCCTTGGCATTGAGATGGCGAGGAGTGAAGTGGCGTATTCGGTGGAAGAAGCGCTGGCGATTGCCGACAAGCTGGGATATCCGGTGGTGCTCCGTCCGGCGTATACGATGGGCGGCGCAGGCGGCGGCCTTGTTTACAATGTAGAGGAATTAAAGACTGTATGTGCCAGGGGGCTTCAGGCGAGCCTGGTGGGACAGGTGCTGGTAGAAGAGTCTGTGCTTGGCTGGGAAGAGCTGGAGCTTGAGGTGGTACGTGATGCGAAGAATAATATGATTACTGTCTGCTTCATTGAAAATATCGACCCGCTGGGCGTACATACCGGAGATTCTTTCTGTTCCGCGCCTATGCTGACAATTTCCCAGGAAGTTCAGGACAGGCTGCAGGAGCAGGCGTATAAGATTGTAGAGGCGATTGAAGTAATCGGAGGAACGAATGTGCAGTTTGCGCATGACCCGGTGAGTGACAGGATTATTGTTATTGAGATTAATCCCCGTACTTCCCGTTCTTCCGCCCTGGCTTCAAAGGCGACAGGCTTCCCGATTGCCCTGGTGTCCGCGATGCTGGCGTGCGGCCTGACGCTGGATGAGATTCCATGCGGAAAATACGGTACGCTGGATAAATACGTGCCGGACGGCGATTATATTGTTATCAAATTTGCGCGCTGGGCATTTGAGAAATTTAAAGGCGCAGAGGACAAGCTGGGGACGCAGATGCGCGCAGTCGGCGAAGTCATGAGCATCGGCAAAACTTATAAAGAAGCTTTCCAGAAAGCCATTCGAAGCCTGGAAAATGGAAGGTACGGACTGGGATGGGCAAAGGATTTTGCATCGAAGACAAAGCAGCAGCTTTTAAAAATGCTTGCCGTGCCTACAAGCGAGAGACAGTTTGTTATGTACGAAGCTCTGCGCAAGGGCGCGACGGTAGAGGAATTGTACGCGCTGACAAAAATTAAACATTATTTTATTGAGCAGATGAAAGAGCTGGTGGAAGAAGAGGAATCCCTGCTGAAAGAGAAAGGGAAAGTTCCGGCGGCAGATATACTGAAACAGGCGAAGCTGGATGGATTTTCCGATAAATATCTGAGCCAGATTCTGGAGGTGCAGGAAAAGGAAATCCGTGAGGCGAGGCTTGCGGCGGGAATCACAGAGGCATGGGAGGGCGTGCATGTAAGCGCCACACAGGATTCTGCGTACTATTACTCCAGTTATCATATGAAGGATGAGAGCACAGTCAATACAGATAAGCCGAAGATTATGATTCTGGGCGGCGGGCCGAACCGTATTGGACAGGGAATTGAGTTTGACTACTGCTGTGTCCATGCATCTCTGGCGCTGAAAAAGCTGGGCTTTGAGACGATTATCGTAAACTGTAACCCGGAAACGGTTTCTACGGATTATGATACTTCGGATAAACTGTATTTTGAACCGCTGACGCTGGAAGATGTGCTCAGCATCCACGAGAAAGAGAAGCCGGTAGGCGTGATTGCCCAGTTTGGCGGGCAGACGCCTTTGAATCTGGCGGCAGAGTTAAAGAAAAACGGCGTGAACATCTTAGGAACGACGCCGGAAACGATAGATATGGCCGAGGATCGTGATTTGTTCCGCGCCATGATGGATAAGCTTGGCATACCGATGCCTGAGGCGGGGATGGCGGTAAACGTGGAAGAAGCCCTGGAAATCGCAGGTAAGATAGGCTATCCGGTGATGGTTCGCCCATCGTACGTGCTGGGCGGCCGCGGGATGGAAGTGGTGCATGATGACGAAGCCCTGACATTCTATATGCGGGCAGCGGTAGGTGTGACGCCTGACCGTCCGATTCTGATTGACAGGTTCCTGCATCATGCGACAGAATGTGAGGCGGATGCGATTAGTGACGGCGAGCATGTATTTGTTCCGGCAGTCATGGAGCATATTGAGCTGGCAGGCGTCCATTCCGGCGACTCGGCGTGCATCTTGCCGTCGAAGCACTTGACAGAGGAGCAGGTAGAGACGATTAAAGATTACACCAGAAGAATCGCGAAAGAGATGAACGTAGTAGGCTTGATGAACATGCAGTACGCGATTGAGGACGGTGTTGTTTATGTGCTGGAGGCGAACCCGCGTGCATCCCGTACTGTGCCTTTGGTATCCAAAGTGTGCAGTATCAATATGGTGAAGCTGGCAACGGAAATCATGACGGCGCCGCTTACAGGCAAGGCGTCTCCGGTACCGGGGCTTCATGATAAAGAGATTCCTTATTATGGCGTAAAAGAAGCTGTATTCCCGTTCAATATGTTCCAGGAGGTAGACCCTCTGCTGGGACCGGAAATGCGCTCCACAGGAGAGGTGCTCGGTCTTTCCAGCAGCTACGGAAAAGCATTTTATAAAGCACAGGAGGCAACGCAGACGAGATTGCCGATGGAGGGAACCGTACTGTTTAGCGTTAATGACAGGGATAAGCAGGAGCTGGTAGAGGTAGCACGGGCAATTTATGACAATGGCTTTAAGATTATGGCGACAGGCAGAACGTGTGATATGATCCGTGAGGCAGGTATGGAAGCTCAGAAAATCTCTAAACTTAATGAGGGACGTCCAAATATCCTGGATGCCATTACAAATAAACAGATAGATTTGATTATCAATACGCCGAATGATAAAAAAGGCGCGGTGGATGACAGCTATATCCGCAAGGCGGCCATTAAGAATAAGATTCCGTATATGACCACGATGGCGGCGGCGAAAGCAACTGCTGCGGGAATCCACTCCATGAAAAAAGGAGAGGGCGCGCCGGTGAAGTCTTTACAGGAATATCACGGAAGCATCAAATAAATATCAGGAAAAGAATAGCTTGTGCCGGGAGTTCCCTTCCTAGCACAAGCTGTATTTTTGTAACAGTTCAGCCTTCGGCTTTCTGTTACTGGTATCAAGCTTTTGCTATAACGATATTATTTTTGTAGAAATGCCGTCTCTGAAAGCCTTATCGTGTTCCACAAAAATCATGGCAGGGGAGAATTCTTTGATGAGCTGTTCAATCTGGATGCGGGAATAAATATCAATAAAGTTAAGCGGTTCATCCCATACATATAGGTGAGCCTGTTCGCAAAGACTTTTAGCTATCAACACTTTCTTTTTCTGTCCTTCTGAAAAGTTTGAGATATCTTTCTCAAATTGTATCCGTTCAAAGTCCATTTTCCGCAGAACTGCTTTAAATAAGCTTTCGTCTATATGATGTTCTGCCGCAAAGCTGTGTAATCTTCCTTGCAAATGGGAGGTATTCTGCGGCACATAGGAAATGATAAGACCAGAGCCTATCGTAACGGTGCCGGTATATTTAAGTTCTTCGCCAACCAATAATTTCAGAAGGCTGCTCTTTCCCCTTCCGTTCCTGCCTACAAAGCCAAGTTTCCAATTGGTATCTATCTGAAAGCTCACATCCTCAAAAATATTATCACAGCTTGACGGATAGGAAAATGTAAGATTTTCTACTTTAATCATCGACATAATAAAATATCTCCTTTCCATAATTTGAAATAAAATAAGAGCCGCAAGAAAGCTAATTCTTGCAGCTCAACATAGCATAACAATATTGCTGCGCAAAGATACGGGCAATATTGTTATATAAAAGTGAACAGACGGATAACTTTCTTGCAATGCCTGCAATAATACTTTGCACGTATAGTATTACTGCATATTCCGGTTTTATCTGCAAGAAAAGTTAAACATCCTTCCACCCCTTTCTGTTCTGAAAATATGCATTAGAATACTACAGAACCAGAAAAAAATCAAGATAAATATTTTTAGGAAAGGTGGTCTGTGATTCCGCAGCTTTCCAAATTGCGGTTTATCGGGGAGTTTGTCTCTTACCCCAGATAGTCACGGAACCGATAGTATCCATGCTTACACCGAACGCCGGGACGCCTGTCATATATCCCACACGGACGGGGACAACGCGCCGGTGAGCTAACGATTAACTCCAACTAATGCGCTCAGGAGAGCCTTCGCGCATAAGTTTCCGTAAATCGTGGATCTCACCTCTGCTAAG
>SRZB01000047.1 GCA_004793585.1 Hominisplanchenecus murintestinalis
GGCGCTCCCGCGAGGAAATGCGGGAACTGCTGGCCGCAAAAGCCAATGTGGACCGACTGATGGGATACGGGGAGGAACGCCAGAATGACCGGGAAAAGGAACAGGGACAGGACCGCTGACGCGCCCGTTTTTTCGTATTTTCTCACCGCCGCAGGCAGGTGAAAAGCGTTCCGCAGGAACGCGCAGCCACAGAATGAAATTCTGTGTTCAAAAGGGGCTTGGGGAATCCCCAACAAGCAGCGCCAGGAGCCGAATGGCTATCCTGGGGCATTGCTTGCCACGTTGTCCCGCACTCTGGGACAACCCACGCACTTTGGAGGCTTGGGGTATTTATCAGATACTGCCAGCTTCCCACACACTCCACGCAATGATACTTTGACGTTAGAAAAACGGTGTGCTATAATACCCCTTGTATGAAAAGGGGGAATGCCTATGTACCGGGTTGCCATCTGCGATGATGAACCACACGCCGCAGAGCAGAATGAAGCCATGCTCTGCCAAATCCTGGAGGACAGGGGTCTGAAACGCGATATTGATTATTCCGTCCATTGTTTTTCCTCCCCTGTGCCTTTGCTTGCACAGATGGAAAAACAGCCATCCGCTTTTCACCTGCTCCTGCTGGACATTAAACTGGAAAATGACAATGGACTTTCCCTTGCCGCGCATCTGCGGGAAATAGACGCGGACTGCTCTATTATCTATATCACTGCTTACCGGGATTATGTTTTCGACTGCTTTGACACCCGCCCGCTCCACTACCTGCTCAAACCGGTAGACCAGGAAAGGCTGGCAAGGGTAATCGGGCGGGACTTGGAGGAAAATTACCACCCGGAACAGATCAAGCTCATGGCGGATGGCTGCTGGCAGACAGTGGATGCCCGGAACATCCTCTATGCAGAAGCCGCCAGCCATAAATCCGCCGTCCACCTGCAAGGGGGAAAGGTTTTATACATCAACCAGAATTTTTCCGACCTGCTTCCACGCCTGAATGGGAAACGGTTCTGCCGCATCCATTTCAGCATCCTTGTGAACCTGGAACACGTTTACCGTCTGACGGACAGCGCCCTCACGCTGGATGACGGCAGGGAGCTTCCCGTCAGCCGCTCCCGGCAGAAAGAAGTCAAAAGACAGTATATCGCTTTCATCAAATAAGAAACCAGCCCTTACCGGTTTTGCAAAAGGGCTGGTTTCTTATTTTTATCCCATGATCCGGTTTTACAAAAGCCCCGTCATTCTTCCGGCATCTGCAAAGCTGTGGCGGCAGAAAACATTCCAGTCGGAAATTCCAGCAGCAGCTCGCTCTGATATTTCTGTGCCACGGCCTGCACTGCTTTCAGGCCATAACCGTGAACCGTCCTGTCTGCCTTTGTCGTGTGGCACAGGCCGGTTTTTTCGTCATATTTTACCGGGCCAAACCGTGGATTCTCCACGCCGATGTACAGATGCGCTCCCCGGATGTGTATGCTGACCCGGAGCCATTTTTCCGCCCCTCCGGGTGCAAGGGAGTTGGCATCCAGGGCATTTTGCAGCAGGTTCATCAAAACAGTGCAAAGCTCCGTATCTGGAAACGGCAGCGTTTCCGGCGCGCTCACCTCATGCTCCACTTTAACCCCCTGCTTCTGTGCGCGGGCCAGGATCGTGGTCAGGACTGCGTTGATGGCCGGATGTGCAACGTATACCATAGCAGGAACCGCCTCCACATCCGACAGCAGGCCGTCCAGATATGTTTCCAGCCTGTCCCATGCCCCGGCCTGGGACAGCTTTTGCAGGACGGTATAATGATTTACGGTTTCATGCCGCATTTTTCGGAGGGACTCGTCGCTCTCCTGAACCACCGCAAGCTGTTCCTGCGCCATGCTTTCCCGCGCGGCCAGCATCTGCATCTGTGTTTCCCGCGCCGCCATAGAACGGAGCAGGGACAGTACGCTTACAAGAAAACACAGCAATAAAAGAAAGGCGCTCCACCAGTACAGTGGAAGGTCTGGCTGATGCCAGGTGATTTCTGAAACGAGCCACTGCATATAGGGAAACAGTCCGCCGCCGCACAGCCCGGACAGCAGGCTCGCCGCCCCGACCCCTGCGGCGGATAACAAAAGCCCCGGCAGAAACAGACGGAACATCTGATTCTCATCCCGGTATTCCAATACGGCGCACACCACAAGCGTCGCCACAGTAAAATAAAACACTTCTCCCATCCGGGAGCCGATCATGGAGAAGGCAGGAATCACCGTCTGAAACCCCACGACTACAAAATAAGCCAGCCCTGGCAGAATGGCGAAAGGCAGGAACAGCTTCCGCCATTTTTTCATGTGCAGCAGCAAAAAGAATGGCGGGAGGGCGAACAGCGCCGCCCTGGACAGGGAAAGCCACAATCCCAAAATTTCCGGGGGAAGGATATACCCGTCCCGGCTTTGTGCATGGAAATAAAGCGCCTGGGCCAGCGCCGCAAAACCAAGCAGCAGAACCGGCCAGTCACAGTGTCCCTCTGTCAGACCAAAGAAAAACAGTCCAAGGATAAGCAGCGACACCACGGAAAAAACGGCTGCCGGGAGTGTGCTTTTCGCAGTATAAGCCCGGTCAGTTTCTCTTGTTACACCGCTGTCCGTGAGGTACAAAAACGGGAGCGGTTCTTCTGCCTCCTTTGCTGTTTCCAGCGTCACCGTTTTTCCCGCACAGTCTTTCGGCAGCATAAAGACGGCATTGCCCAGCGTTTTTCCATCCCATGCCTCCATACGACCTAATCTCTCCCCGTCTAAAAACACTTCCGCTTCACCGGTGTGCTTGACTTCCAGCATCGGATACCACTTGCTTTCCCATTCGGGAAGCGTCACAGCCAGCGTCAGCGCGCCGCCATACTCATAACCTGCATCCAGGGCCATCTCACCGCCATTGATGCTTGCTTCCAGCCTGAGCCGTTCCTGGCGCGGAGTAACCTCTGATGCCAGAAGCCCCGCCATCGCCAGCGTGCAGAGCAGAAATACCGCCCCTGCCAGCCATCGGGGAATTGCCCTTTTCCTTTTCCAAAGCAGCATATTTCCTACCTCCTGCAAATTCTCTGCTATTAGCGTAAAGGGTTAAGCGGCCAGTGTCAAGAACAGAAAACTGCAAAGTAGGTAAAAAAATTGCAAAGTAGGAAAGCCCCCTTGTTATCCGAATCCAATTTTTTGTATGATGTGCAATAGAGAAGTTTGTGAACCATACATTTTTCAAAATATCAGGAGGGCATTTTATGAGAAACAAGTTAAGGAGGCCGCTGGCGTTCCTGCTGTCTGCGGTGATGATCGTCACCATGTCAGGAACTCCGGTTCATGCGGTGGCAGACAGAGGACAGCCGGAAACCGGGCTGTGCGAACACCACGCCGCCCACACGGACGATTGCGGCTACAAGGAAGAAACGCCGGGAACGCCATGCGGCCACGAACACACAGAGGACTGCTACACCGAAGTGACCGAGTGCGTCCACGAGCATACGCCGGAGTGTTACCGGTCGGAAACAGAGGACAGCGTATCGGGCAACGAGGCTACACCGGCAAACGCAGAGAAACGGGAGCCGGAAAACTGCCCCCATATCTGCGATGGGGAAAGCGGCTGTATTACGGAAAAATTGGACTGCCGGCATGAGCATGACAGCGAGTGCGGCTACACCGAAAGTACGCCGGGAACACCATGCACCTATGTGTGTGAAATCTGCAATCCGCAGGACAGCGGCGAAGCCGACGAGGAACCGGAAACAGGAATCATCAAACAAGAGCAATGCTCTTGTTTGACCCTCTGTACAGAGGGTCAAATCAATCCTGACTGCCCGGTCTGCGGCGCAGAGGATGCCGGCCTGTCGGACTGCAAAGGGAAAGCTGAAAAAGAAGATACAAAACAGCCGGAAGATACCGGCATCTGCAAGCATCATCAGGAACATGACGATGCCTGCGGCTACCAGCCGGAATCGGAGGACAGTGAAGGAAGTCCGTGTACTTATGAGTGCCGTATCTGCCCCATTGAGGACCTGATCGCCGCCCTGCCGGATAAAGTGACGGAGGATAATGCGGACGAGGTGCGGGGGCAGCTTGACGAAATCCTCGCTTTGTTTTCAGTGCTGACAGAGGACGAACAGGAGCAGATCGACCTGTCCCGCTGCTATGAGCTGCAAGGGGCGCTGGACGCGGCCAACGACCCCGATCCGATAGATGGCGAAGTGTCCGCAGATTATCAGGAAGCGTCCTGGAACGGCAGTGAAGTGACCTATACGGGCAAAACCGAAAACTGTACGTCTGTTGAAAGCAGTACCGAGGCGGTCACATGGAACGCGGGCTGGTATGTGGTGAGCGGCACCGTCACCATTACCGAACCCATCACTGTCACCGGGGCGGTGAACCTGATCCTGGCGGACGGCTGCACCCTGGACGCGGAAAAGGGCATTGTGGTGACCACCGGCAACAGCCTGACCATCTACGCCCAGTCGGGCGGCACAGGGACGCTGAACGCCACCGGCACGGTTGACAGCGACAAAAACGCCAGCGCGGGCATCGGCGGCAGTACCTCCTCCTTTGACAGCGGCGCAATCACCATCCACGGCGGCGTGATCAACGCCACCGGCGGCAGCGCGGACTCCATTAGTTACGGCGGTGCGGGTATTGGCGGCGGCTCCAGCTATGGGAACGGCGGCAGCAGCGGCGCAATCACCATTTATGGCGGCACGGTCACCGCCAACGGCGGCGCAGGGGACGTCACTGGCGCGGGCATTGGCGGCGGTGGCGGTCTTACGGGCGGAGGTGCCGGCAACAATATCCAAATTTATGGCGGCACGATAAAAGCCACTGGCAGCTTCCTTGGCGCGGGCATTGGCGGCGGTGGCAGCGTTGCCATTTATGACTCCAGCTACAAATCCGGCGATGGCACCGTCACCATCAGTGGCGGCACAGTGACCGCTGTTGGAGGCAGCTGTGCCGCAGGCATTGGCGGCGGCGGTGGGTATCAAAACACCTATGGTGGCGGCTGTACCGGCGGCACCGGCAGCGTCACCATTAACGGCGGCATTGTGGACGCCAGCAGTCCAACAGATGTCTATTACGCAAACTACAAAGGCGCTCCCATCGGCAACGGCGGGAACACAACCGCGACGGCGACCGTCAGCAAAACCAACGCCATCGTGTTTGAGAACGGCGCGGGTACTGTCTGCGGCGATGTGACCCTGGACGGGAGCTATACTGTCCCTGGGGACTATACGCTGAACATCCCCGTTGGGGCCAGCCTGTCCGGGAGCGGCACCCTCTCCGGCGGCGGGGCGTTTACCACTGAGAATTTGACGGAGGATATGATCTCTGTCCCCACCGATTTCTATTATAATGGGGAGGATAGGACTACTGAACTCACCGAAGCGGTTGCGATCAACGGCGGCGTTACCATCTGCGGCCAGACCTTTACGGTCAGAGGCTGGTCGGTGACGGTCAGCAAGACGGACGATTTGCACTATACCGCTACTTATACGAACGAAAGCGACAATACAAAAAACTTCACGAAAACCATCACGCTCCAGCAGTCCGGCACAACGCTTGACGGCGCTGTGAAAACCTACAAAGACGGCGCGGAGTGCAGCGACTTCACCGCTGATGATACCATCACCGTCAAGGCCACACCCACCGCAACCGGGGAGGCTCCGGCCAAAGCGGCGGCACGTCTGAGGGGTAATCCTACTGCGGGACAAATGGCGGTGTTTGTGGGTGATACGCAGGTGTCCGCTCCCGCAGACAAAGGTGCGGACGGCAGCTACACCATGACCGTCAGCGCCGCCGATGTGCTGGAACAGGGGAATGTGGAGCCGAATGGCGACCCCATCACCCTGACCGCGAAATTCGTAGGGAATAACAATATGGCGGACGCGGCAGGGACGGTAAATATCAATATTTCCGCCGTTGCGAAGGTGGAGAAGTACGGCTCTACCACCTATGTGGGCAATTTGGACGATGCGTTCAAAACGGAAAACGATGGCGCGACCATTACGATGCTGAACGATGTGGAGCTGACGAAGGAGGAGAGTATCAAGTCGTATCACAGCTATACTTTGGATTTGAACGGTCATACTATCAGTCGACCTGTCGTCACCCCCTATACATTTTCCATCGAGAGCGGTACGGTTACGATCAAGGACAGCGGGACCGGCGGAAAGATTGAGAGTTCAAATAATACCATCGAAGTATATGGCGGGACTCTATCCATCGAAAGCGGGACTGTTTCGGGATTTTACGGTGTGCAAATTCACCGTGGAACGGTCAACATTTCCGGTGGAACTATCTCAGGGAGTAATACAGGATTGAGGGTGTCAGGGGGTGAAAACATAACCCTCTCCGGCGGAATATTCAGTGGAGGAGCAGCGGTAGAGGTAAACGATGATGCGTCTGTCACACTGAAAGATATGCTTGCAACAGGGTATGCCTATCACAGAAATAACCTACCTGTTACAAAGGCAGAAGGATGGGTGGATAGCAATACTTGGGGGGAAGTATCGCTTGATACAAAAGCCACGCTGACCGGCACAGTGACGGTGAAGAAGTGCAACCATACCGGCGAGGGTGTCTGTGAGTACACCCATGCCACCGGCACCACCACCCACCAGCAGACCTGCCTTGCCTGCGGCAAGAAATGGGACGAAGAAAATTGCAGCTACACTAACGGCGGGTGTGCCTGCGGCTCTACGCTGGCGGTCACACTGCCTGATAATCTGGATTTGACCTACACCGGCACAGCGCAGACACCCGAAGTTACTGTTATGGTGGATGGAACAGCCGCACTCGCAGTAAATACCGATTATTCGGTAGCCTACGACAACAACATCAACGCTGGGAATACGGCAAAAGTGACCGTCACAGGCACAGCTTTTAACGGAACAGTGGAAAAGACTTTCGCTATCAAAAAGGCTACACTGACCATCAAGGCCAGCGACCAGACCATCACCTATGGTCAGAGCATCACCGAGGGAACAGGGCAGGTAACTGCCACTGGGCTTTGCGCTGGTGATAGTTTAAGTAGCATTACCCTCGCCGCCAGCACCAGGAATGTACCCGGCGGCACCATCGAACTCTCCGCCGCTCAAATCAAGAACAGCAGCAGCGCAGATATGACCGCCAATTATACAATTACTTATCAGCCGGGAACGCTGACCATCATTAAGGCAGCAGCCCCCGCCATTACCTGGCCTGCCGCCAATGGCCTGACCTATGGGCAGAAACTATCCGAGAGTACGCTGAGCGGAGGCAGTACAGAATACGGATCCTTTGCATGGAAGAACCCGGATACCGTTCCAACCGCTGGGACATCTGGATACAGCGTGACCTTTACGCCAAGCAATTCCACCGAGCAGAATTATGAACCCATCGCAATCAAAACGCAGGATGTGAATGTCACTGTGGCACAGGCTGCTCCTACCGTCACAGTAGAGGTAAAAATGAGCGACAGCGCAAAAGGCAGGGTGGCAGATTTGCTTGTCACCGTTACCGGCGCACAGAACGGCGCGGCTCCTGCGGGCAGCATCACCCTCACCAGCGATGGATTAAACGAAACCCTGACCTTGCAGAACGGGAAAACTACCCATAAATGGGAAAATCTGTCTGACAAGGAGTACACGGTCACAGCGGCATACAGCGGCGATACCAACTACAAAGCTGCTAACAGCAAGTTGACCTTTGACGCAGCAAAGAAAAATCAGGAATCCTTTGCCATTTCCCCGGTGGAAGCAAAGACCTACGGTGATCCGGCGTTTGACCTCGCCAGCACCGGCGGCAACGGCTCTGGCGCGGTCAGCTTTACAAGCTCCGACCCGTCCGTTGTCAGCATCAATGACAAAACCGCGACCATCCGCAAAGCCGGAACTGTCACAATCACCGCAAGGAAAGCAGCGGACAACAACTACAATGAAGCCGTGGCAGCCATTTCCCTGACCATCGGAAAAAGGCCGATTACCCTAACGGCAGACAGCTTTACCGTGGTAAAAGGCGCGGCTATGCCGACACTGACCTATCAGACGGCGGGGCTGGTGAACAGCGATACCTTTACGACAGACCCAACCATGACAACCAGTGTATCAGATACCAATACCCTTGGAGAATATGCCATTGTCATCAGCGGCGGCATACTGACCAACGGGGACAGCTACCAGATCACCTATGTAAACGGCAAGCTGACTGTAACGGATAAAATCCCCGTCCAGCTGACCATGACAGCAAATCCGACCTCTCTTTCCGGCAAGGGAACAGTAACGCTGACCATCAGCGGCCTGCCCTCCGGCGGAGAGGCAACGGTAAGCTGCTCTGACAGCAGTATCAATGTTACCGGCAGCGGAACAAGCTGGAAAGCCACCCTGCCTAACGAAACGGCAACATATACCTTTACCGCAAATTACGGCGGGGACGCCCAGTACAGCAGCGCGGTGGCAACCTGTACAGTCAGCGTGACCAAGCCGGAATTTCCGACCACCAGCCAGATCAAACCGGCAGCGCCCGGTCATAAGGTGAAAAAACCATCTGTACCGGAAGTCAGATCCTTTCGGGCAAAACCAGGAAAGAAGAAACTGGCTTTTTCATGGAAAAAAGTTCCAGGTGCGGCAGGCTTCCAGATCCAGATCAGTACAAAAAAAGGTTTTAAAGGCGCAAAAACAATTTCTGTTTCCAAATCAAATAAGACATATACGAAGAAAGGCTTAAAAACAAAAAAGAAGTATTACATCCGCATCAGGGCTTACAAAACTTATCTGGATAAAAACAAAAAGACAAAAAGAGTGTATGGAAAATGGATCCGCATCAGCAAAAAGACGAGATAAAGGTGCAGAAATGAAAAACAGGCCGGTAATCTGTATGCGGTCTATGTAGATGGCAAGGGCAAGGTGGAATGGCTGACAAAATCCAGCTATGACCCTGACCTGGGTACGGTTGTTTTTGAAACCGGGCATTTCAGCATCTACGGCATAGGCTACAAGAACCCTGCCCCGGACTTTACGGACATTAAGAACCATTGGGCTGCGGATAACATCATCTTTGTAGCCAGCCGGGGGGGCTGCTCGCCGGTACTGGAAACAACCAATTCAGCCCCGACACCGGCATGACGCGGGGAATGTTCTTCACCGCCCTGGGGCGGCTGGCAGGCATCGACCAAGCCGACTATAAAACCGGGAAATTCACCGATGTGAAAGCAGACGCCTACTATGCCCCTTATGTGGACTGGGCGGCAGAAAAAGGCATTGTAAACGGCACCTCCGCCACCACCTTTTCCCCGGATACCAATATCACGCGGGAACAGATGGCGGTCATTATGGCGGGGAAAGGCGGCAACCGCTTTGACCCGAAAGGAACCGCCACCCGCGCCGAGGTCGCTACCGTCCTGCGGCGGTTTGTGGAGATTGTCATTGACCCGCAGACCGCCCAGGGCTGGATGCAGAACCACAGCGGTTCCTGGCAGTATCTGAAAAACGGCAAGCCTGCCACCGGCTGGCTGTACGATGATAAGAAATGGTACTGGCTGGACAGTAACGGCTGGATGAAAATCGCCTACTGTTGCTGAATATTGCGAAAAGTGGCTGCTGATGCAGTCGGTTCATATTCGTGCCACCACTCTGACCGATTATACATCCAAAATACAGCGGCATATTATCAAAGAACTGGGACAGAAGCGAATGGCGGATGTAACGCTGGATGACATTCAGCTGGCTCTTGTTCCTGTTTCCCAAAAATCTGCTTCGGTTTATAAGTCTGTGGTGATTCTTTATAAGTCCATTTTTCGGGCGGCGAAGGAAAGCCATGTGATTGATGAAAATCCAACGATATATCTGGATTCAAAGGGCGGCGTTCCCCAGGAGGAAAGGCAGGCTTTGACAGATGAACAAGCAGAACGACTTTTAGACGCGATCCGGGGTTTACCCCCATATGTGTTTGTTATGATTGGCTTATATGCCGGGTTGCGGCGGGAAGAAATTCTTGCGTTACAATGGGATTCTGTATATTTGGATACGGACACCCCATATCTAACGGTAAGACGGGCATGGCACACAGAGCATAACAGACCGGTTATTCTCACCGAGTTAAAAACAAAAGCGGCAGAGAGAAACATTCCCCTCCCCGTTTGTCTGGCAGAGTGCTTAAAGGCGGCAAAGGCAATCTCCACTTCGGACTATGTAGTTGCCAATCGAGATGGTGAACCACTGTCGTATACACAGTTCAAGCGGCTTTGGCAGTATATTGTTACCAGAACAGTTAAGGAACGCTCCTATTACCGGTATGAAGATGGAAAGCGCATAAAGCATACAGTCACACCAGTTCTTGGAGAAAAAGCGGCCCATAATGGCAGAGTAGTTTACAGCCTGGATTTTGAAGTGACGCCGCACCAGCTACGACATACTTATATCACAAATCTGATTCATTCATCGGTGGACCCCAAAACGGTCCAATACCTGGCAGGCCATGAGAGCAGCAAAATCACTATGGATATTTACGCCAAGGTCAAATACAACAGGCCAGATCAGCTTGTAAGAACTATGGGCAGTGCTTTCGCCCAATGGGAAGCTGTATAAGATTAAAACTGAAAACAGACAAAAAGCGAGGCAAGGCTGTCTCGCTTTTTGTCTTAGGCTGGCCGTATCTTTGATTAAATTGGGACTTTCTGATAAAAAGAGAGTGTAAGTACATAGGCTGCACATTTCAAGAAAGGAAGGTCCAAGATGGCTAAAAAGAAAACAACAATACCTCAATACGGAACAGTCATGCGAAAGGGAGTACAGTATTACCGGACACGGATTCTGGTTGCTGATGCAGTCTGCCAAGGTGTCCGCTGCCACATTGAAGGGTTATACTTCCAATATGAATAATTACATCATCAAGCCTATGGGCGATATGTATATGGAGGAAGTAACGGCAGATGACATTCGGCTGGCACTTGTGCCACTGTCAAAAAAATCTGCGGGTTTGTATAATACGGTAAATATGCTCATTAAGTGCATTTTCTATTCGGCAGAGCGTAGCCAATTACTTCAACATAACCCTTGCGTGGGAATCTCATCAAAGGGCGGAAAGCCGATACAGAAAAAAGAGGCACTGACAGATCAACAGGTAAAAGTGCTGCTGGATACAGTGAAAGGACTTCCGCCACAACTCTTTGTTATGATCGGTCTGTATTCGGGCCTGCGCCGGGAAGAAGCACTTGCCTTGCAATGGGATTGTGTTTTTCTGGATGCACCCACACCATATATCTCTGTGCGGCGGGCATGGCGCACAGAACATAACAGGCCAGTGATTTCCACCACATTGAAAACGAAAGCAGCTCGAAGGGACATACCGATTCCCAAATGTCTGGCGGACTACCTGCGGGAAGTCAAAGAAACCTCTGCATCAGAATATGTGATTTCCGACAGCAACGGGGAACCGTTATCCGCATCGCAGTTTCAAAGGGTATGGCAGTATGTAGTGGTTCGCTCTACCCAGGCGCGCAACTATTATAAATATGTAAATGGGCAGAGCATTAAGTATACTGTCACACCGGCGCTGGGGATGACACAGAAAAACAACCCCAAGATTCAATATACATTGGATTTCCATGTGACGCCACATTTGCTGCGCCATACCTATATCACCAACTTGCTGTATTCCGGTGTTGACCCTAAGACGGTTCAGTACCTTGCCGGACATGAAAATAGCAAAACAACTATGGACATCTATGCAAAGGTGAAGTATAATAAGCCAGAGGAACTTTTTGCGGTGGTGAACGGGGCATTTCATCAGGCATTTTCCAGTTAAAATGCACCAATTTGTTTGGTTAAGGGATAGGACAACCAGTGGGGAGAAGTTCAAAAAAGCCCGAAAAATCAAGGAAAAACGGCACTAAGAGAATTTTAGTACGGTCTCAAAGCGGCACGCCGCGCACCGCAGTTCAGCAAGAGATAGGAAAACGGAATATCAAATATGGATTTCAATCCCCAGAACTTATGCGTTTTGGGGATTTTGTTTAGCTTTGTATAAAATGCTAGTAGATATTTATCAGAAAATGAGTATAATATTAAGTGAGAAGTTGTAGGAACCTCTTATTATTCTGCCGGAACTGCATATCGGCATTTATAGAAAAGGTGCAGATACGAATATTTTTCGCTACCCAGCGAGCGACTAATAAATGGCTGGGATACAAATATTTGTGCTCCGCTGTTTAGCGGAGCATTTTTGTACATAGGAGAGATTTTGATATGATTGAAAACAATACTGTGCCTGTTAAGATAAATGATAAACTGTCAGCAGAAATAAATGGTATTGTGAGAAAGGTAATCAGACTAAATAAAAGAGGAATCAGGATTGTTTTAACGGATATAAATAATATTTTGAATGGGTTGAATAAAACAAATCATGTGCCCTGGGGCTTTGGCTTGACGCAGAATTCTACTTATGCTAATATGTGTATAACAGTTGCTGAATAAAGAATAGAGTACGAAAATGGCGCGCCTGTTCCCGGACGGATATCCTGCCGGGAGAAAGGCAGCCAATAGCGAGAAGGTGAATGAATGGTCATCAAAATTGATTTTCAGAGCAGTGAGGCTCTGTATATCCAGCTCAGAAACCAGATTATTCTGGGCATTGCTACTTCGAGGATACAGGAGGGGGATGCGCTTCCTTCTGTCCGTCAGCTGGCGGAGGACATAGGCATTAATATGCATACGGTGAACAAAGCTTATGCGGTTCTGCGCCAGGAAGGATTTTTGACGATTGACAGGCGCAGGGGGGCGGTGATTGCCCTGGATGCGGACAAGATGCAGGCGCTGGATGAAATGAAGAGGAGCCTGCGGGTGCTTTTGGCGAAAGGAAGGTGTAAAAGCATTTCCTGTCGGGAGGTGCATGAACTGGTGGATGAGATATTTGCTGAATATGCACAGGAGCAGTGAGCAGGATGAAAAACAAAACAGGAGGACATTAATATGCGGGAGCAGTTTACAGAATGTGCAAATAGGGCGTTGAGCCTGGCAGAAAAGAAGGCAAAAGAATATGGGACAGGGTATGTCGGTTCGGAACACCTTCTGCTGGGGCTTTTGTTGGAGCCGGCAGGAGCAGCCGGAATGGTGCTGCGGGAAGCGGGCGTCGATCTGGAAAAGCTTCTGGATTTAGTTGATAAGCTGATTGTGCCCGAAGGGGACTTGAAGGATGCAGGCGGGTATACGCCGCGGACGCTGCAGATTCTGGAAAACAGTGAAAAGGAGGCGGCTGACCTTCAGGTGGAGAAGGTAGGGACGGAGCAGATTCTGATTGCGATGATTAAAGATGCAGAGTGTGTAGCTACCAGGCTTCTCCATACGCTGGGAGTAAACCTTCAGAAACTTTATATGTCTATTTTAGACAGCATGGGGATTGAGGAAGAAATGTATAAAGAACTGGCTCAGCATGCCAGAAATGCGAAAAATAAACAGGGAGGAAGTGCGACTCCTGTTCTGGATCAGTACAGCCGTGATCTGACGCAGATGGCGGTGTTGGGTGAATTAGATCCTGTGATTGGACGGGAAGCTGAGATTGAAAGGATTTTGCAGATTCTAAGCCGCAGGACAAAAAATAACCCGTGCCTGATTGGTGAACCGGGTGTAGGAAAAACGGCCGTGGTGGAAGGGCTTGCCCAGCGGATTGCAGAGGGGGCAGTCCCGGAACAGATGAAAGGCAAACGTGTTATGAGCTTGGATATGGCGAGTATGGTGGCGGGCTCTAAGTACCGGGGGGAATTTGAGGAGCGTATAAAGAGCGTACTGGCAGAGGCGGCAGAAAGCAGAGATGTATTGCTGTTTATTGACGAGCTGCACACGATTATCGGGGCGGGCGGCGCGGAAGGGGCGATGGATGCCTCTAATATTATGAAGCCGGCATTATCCAGGGGGGAAATCCAGGTTATCGGTGCAACTACCATTGGAGAGTATCGGAAGCACATTGAGAAAGATGCTGCGCTGGAACGGAGGTTCCAGCCGGTAACCGTGGAGGAGCCGACAGAGGAAGAAGCGATTGCGATTTTGAAAGGGCTCCGCCCGAATTATGAGGAATATCATCGGGTAACGATTACAGATGAAGCTATGGCGGCGGCGGTGGAACTGTCCAAGCGCTATATAAGCGACCGCTTTCTGCCGGATAAAGCTATTGATTTAATGGATGAAGCGGCGTCAAGAAAGCAGTTGCAAGGCTACAAAATGCCAGACCGCCTGAAAACCCTAAAAGAAGAAATTATCCGTTTAGGAGAAGAAAAAGAGAATGCGGTCAAAGCCGGAGATTTTGGAAGAGCCGGAGAGATACAGAGAGAGCAGGAAGAGCAGCGAAAGAAGCTGCAGCGTCAGGAGCGGAGCCAGAATAGAAAGGACGAAGCGAAGAGATTAGAAATTGGCGAAGAAGATGTGGCGGAGGTTGTATCCGGCTGGACAAAGATTCCGGTGCAGCGGCTTGCAGAGAAGGAATCTCAGCGTCTGCTTAAAATGGAAAAACTTCTTCATAAACGGGTCATTGGACAGGAAGAAGCGGTCAGAGCTGTGGCAAAAGCAGTTAAGAGAGGGCGTGTGGGGCTGAAAGACCCGAAACGTCCGATAGGTTCCTTTCTGTTCCTTGGTCCTACGGGAGTAGGGAAGACTGAGCTTTCGAAAGCGTTGGCGGAGGCGGTGTTCGGCAGTGAGCAGGCAATGATACGGGTGGACATGTCTGAATATATGGAGAAGCACAGCGTATCGAAATTAGTAGGTTCTCCTCCCGGATATGTAGGCTATGATGAAGGAGGGCAGCTTAGCGAGAAAGTAAGGCGGAATCCTTATGCGGTCATTCTATTTGATGAGATTGAGAAAGCGCATCCTGATGTCTTTAATATTTTGCTGCAGGTGCTTGACGATGGTCATATTACCGATTCCCAGGGGCGGAAGGTAGATTTTAAAAATACGATTCTGATTATGACTTCCAATGCGGGAGCCCAGTCTATCATCACTCCGAAGAAATTAGGATTTGTCTCGGGAGATAATGAAAAGCGGGATTATGAAATGATGAAAAACGGGGTCATGGAGGAAGTGAAACGGCTGTTCCGTCCGGAGTTCCTCAACCGTATCGATGAAATCATAGTCTTTCATTCTTTGGGAAAAGAGCATATCAGGAACATCGTTAATATCTTGCTTCAGGGGTTTGCGAAACGCTGTAAGGAACAGATGGATATCACTCTGAAAATGCAGAGTACAGCTAAGAACCTTATCGAAGAAGCGGGATATGATCCCAAATACGGCGCGAGACCTTTAAAGCGGGCGATTCAGAATAAAATTGAGGATGCCCTGGCGGAGGAAATTCTAAACGGAAACATAAAAAATGGAGATACTGTTTCCGTGGGCGCGAAGGGCAAAGAAATTAAGTTTTCAACAGTTAAAAAAACGCCTTGACAAAAGTTGCGGCAGATGGTAATTTAATGATATGATATAGTATGTTACTTGTGATGGAGGCATTAACTATGCATAAATATTTTGGATGTTTATGTGTGTTAATGCCTTTTTTGCACCATAGAAAATCCAGTCCTTAATACACAAAAGACATCCACTCAAAAAAAGAAAAGGAGAGAAGAAGATGAAGGACAAGATTTTTGGAGTACTGCAAAGGGTAGGAAGATCATTTATGCTTCCTATCGCTATCCTGCCGGTGGCGGGGCTGTTACTTGGGCTGGGCGGCTCACTTACAAATGAGACAATGCTCGAAACGTATGGACTTATGGGTGTAATGGGGCCGGGAACGTTTTTAAACGCGGTGTTCCAGGTGATGAGTGACGCAGGTAATATTGTGTTTGCGAATCTGCCGATTATTTTTGCTATGGGCGTGGCAATTGGAATGACAAAAAAAGAAAAAGAAGTCGCAGCGCTGGCAGCGGCAATCGCATTTTTTATTATGCATGCGTCTATTGGCGCTATGATTGCAAATCATGGCGGCGCGGACCGGATGCTGAGCGGCGCTACCGCATCGGTATGCGGCATTACATCTCTGCAGATGGGCGTGTTTGGCGGAATTTTGGTAGGTCTTGGCGTAGCGGCGCTGCATAATAAATTTTATAAAATCGAGCTGCCGCAGGTTTTATCCTTTTTTGGGGGTACAAGGTTTGTTCCGATTATTTCTGCGCTGGCGTATACAGTAATCGGAATTCTGATGTTTTACATCTGGCCGGTGATTCAGAATGGTATTTATGCAGTGGGAAATGTTGTGTTGAATTCAGGTTATGCGGGAACATGGGTATATGGCCTGATGGAGCGTCTTCTGATTCCGTTCGGACTTCATCATGTATTCTATCTTCCGTTCTGGCAGACAGCGCTCGGCGGTACAATGGAAGTGGCAGGCCAGATGGTAGAAGGTGCGCAGAATATTTTCTTTGCACAGCTTGCAGACCCTTCCACAGAGCAGTTTGCGGTGTCTGCTACAAGATTTATGTCTGGAAAATTCCCTCTGATGATTTTCGGGCTTCCGGGTGCGGCGCTCGCTATGTATAAGACGGCAAAACCGGAAAAGAAGAAAGTAGTCGCAGGACTTCTTATGTCAGCGGCGCTCACTTCTATGCTGACAGGTATTACGGAGCCGCTGGAATTTACATTTTTATTTGTAGCGCCGCTGCTGTACGGACTTCATTGCGTATTTGCAGGAGCTGCCTACATGTTGATGCACGTGTTTAATGTAGGTGTGGGAATGACATTTTCGGGCGGTATGATTGATTTATTCCTGTTTGGAATTCTTCAGGGAAATGGAAAAACGAACTGGATTTGGGTGGTAATCGTGGGAATTGTGTATTTTGCCGTATACTATTTCCTGTTCAGCTTCCTGATTCGGAAGATGGATCTGAAGACGCCGGGACGTGATGATTCAGAAGAGGTAAAATTGTACCGCAGAAGTGATGTAGATGCAAAAAAGAAAGGCGCGGCAGACGGGAGTCATGCAGAGGATGAGCTGTCAAAGACAATCTGCCAGGGTCTTGGAGGAAAGAAGAATATCTCGGATGTGGACTGCTGTGCGACAAGGCTTCGCTGCACAGTGTATAAGGCGGAACTGGTAAATGATAATATGCTGAAAGGGACGGGCGCTTCCGGTGTTGTACACAAGGGGAACGGCGTACAGATTATCTATGGTCCGCGTGTGACAGTGGTGAAATCCAATTTGGAGGACTATTTGGAAACAGCTCCGGACGAAGAGTATATTGGCGGCGCGGAAGCAGCGGAAGCAGAGCAGGTGAAAGAAACATCAGAAAGAACAGTGAAGGAATCTATCATTATTTCCAGCCCGATCACCGGAACAGCGGCAGATTTGGCGACAGCACCCGACGAGGCATTTGCGGGAAAAATGATGGGCGATGGAGCAGTGGTAACGCCGACAGATTCTTATGTAAGAGCGCCGGAAGATGGAGAAGTAGGATTTGTATTTGAAACAGGCCATGCAGTAGGGTTTGTGACAGATTCGGGAATGAACCTTTTGATTCATGTGGGGATTGATACAGTGAATTTAAAAGGGGAAGGATTCGAAGTACTTGTGGAAAACGGGCAAAAAGTGAAAAAAGGCACTCCGCTGCTGAAGCTGGATTTGGAGTATCTGAAAGCACATGCGCCGTCCGTCGTATCTCCGGTTCTGTGCACGGAATTGGAAGAAAATCAGCAGGTACGTTTGTTGAAAAAAGGTGCGGTTCAGGCAGGCGAGGCATTGTTTGCAGTGGATATTTGTGAGTAAAGATATGCTATTGTTACAGCAATAAAATGAAAATGCAGGCGGGGAAAGTATGTATAGGATAACAAAAGTATTAAATCATAATACTATTTTGGCAGTTCGGGTAGAAGATAACCAGGAATGTATGATTATGGGAAAAGGCGTCGGCTTTGGAAAGAAAATAAGCGAACGGATAGAAGTCCGGGAAGAAGACACGGTATATTTCTTAAAAGAGCCTACTGAACGGGGGAACGCCAGAGATATTATAAAATCTGTATCCCCGGATTGCCTTGAGATTGCGAATGAAGTACTAAACGAAGCAGAGAAAATTTTCGGAAAAATTGACAGATCCATACTTTTCCCGATGGCAGATCATATTGCATATGCAGTGAAGAGGATTCGGAGCCATGAGCAGATTAGCAATCCGCTGACAGAGGATATCAGGGCGCTTTTTCACATGGAATATAAAGCGGCGCAGTGTGTTGCGCCAATTTTGAAAAAGCAGTTTCAGGTAGAGGTTGACGAGGATGAAATAGGATACATAGCTCTGCATGTACATTCGGCAATTGAAGATGAGAAAGTGTCTCAGGCAATGCAGATTGCGCTTGTGGTGAGAGAGTGCGTTTCTTTGGTTGAAGAAGAGATGGGAAGAAAGATTAATGTTATGTCGCTTTCCTATAATCGCCTGATGAATCATGTAAGGTATATGGCGGCTCGTGTCTTGAAGAAAGAGTCGCTGAAATTAAGCATGAATGATTATATGAAAGTAAAATTTCCTGAATCTTATAAAATTGCAGAAAAGGTATGTGAACAGACAGGGAACAGGCTCAAATGTACACTAGAGGAAGCGGAAATCGGATATCTGGCGATGCATATCGAACGTGTGACCAGTGGTGAACTGGATGCATGAAACAGGAATAGTGTTACTATTTATGAAATGAATTAAGGTTAAGAAACACTGGCATATTTTTCGGAATTGTGATAAAATCTAACCATAAATATTTGTGTTTTAATCACAGCAAGAGAAGACCAGGAGGGCATAAAGATGTCAGTAATCAGTGAATTAATACGTACAGAAGCGGACGGCACGATTAGTTTTGGAAACTATGAACTGAGCCAGAAATCCAAAATATCGGATTTTGAACATAAAGGTGATTTGTATAAAGTAAAGACTTTTAAGGAAATCACCAAGTTGGAAAGGAATGGCATGTTTGTATATGAATCTGTGCCGGGGAGCGCGGTAAAAAATTTGAGCGTTACGGAAACAGGGATGACTTTCGAGGTAGAAGCGCCGACTGATGTGCAGATTACC
The DNA here is from genome assembly GCA_004793585.1 of Hominisplanchenecus murintestinalis. Classification (GTDB taxonomy): domain Bacteria; phylum Bacillota; class Clostridia; order Lachnospirales; family Lachnospiraceae; genus Hominisplanchenecus_A; species Hominisplanchenecus_A murintestinalis. The sequence goes on from SRZB01000047.1 coordinate 18,991, forward strand.
GTGGAGCTGGAGGAAGATACGCACTACCAGGTATCTATTGATGGCAAGGGAATCGGTGAAATGAAAACAAACCTGGGCGGGAAATTGGTTCTCAGCGTGGAGTTAGATAGCGCCGAAAAAGAAAAAGCAGAGGTTCAGATTGAAAAAGCATAGATTATAATGAGTTTTTGGAAATCCGTATGCGGATGCCGGAGGGTATTTCGGATACGGATTTTCTTTTGTTGGAGGTATTATGGCAAAAGGGAAAAAAACAGTTTTTTATTGTCAGGAATGCGGATATGAATCTGCGAAATGGATGGGGCAGTGCCCGGCATGCAGGGAGTGGAATACATTTGTGGAAGAGACGGCTGAAAAAGCGCCCGGAGTCAAGATAGCACGTCGGGATGCAGCGTCAGAGCCGGTGAAACTTTCGGGGATACAGAGCGGGGAAGAGAGCAGGACATCTTCGGGCAGCGTGGAGCTGGACAGGGTTTTGGGGGGCGGTATTGTGTCAGGCTCTCTGGTGCTGGTAGGCGGCGACCCGGGGATTGGAAAATCTACGCTGCTGCTTCAGGTATGTAAAAATTTGACACAGGGCGGAAAAAGAGTGTTATACATATCCGGTGAAGAATCTCTGCAGCAGATAAAAATGCGGGCAGAGCGGATTGGGATGGATGGAGGCGAAATGCTTCTCCTATGTGAGACGAACCTGGTTCTTGTCAAAGAAGCTATACAGCGTGTAAAGCCTGAAATTGTGGTGATTGATTCTATCCAGACAATGTACAATGAGGAGGTTAGTTCAGCTCCGGGCAGCGTATCCCAGGTGAGAGAATCTACCTCTGTGTTTATGCAGATTGCCAAGGGAATGGAAATTACCGTTTTTCTGGTGGGGCATGTGACAAAAGAGGGCGTAGTGGCCGGACCCAGAGTTTTGGAACATATGGTAGATACTGTTCTCTATTTTGAGGGAGACAGGCATGCGTCCTATCGGATACTGCGAGGAGTAAAAAACCGCTTTGGTTCTACAAACGAAATTGGTGTGTTTGAAATGAGGGAGGCAGGACTGGCAGAAGTAGAAAATCCGTCAGAATTCATGCTGGACGGCAAGCCGGAGGGGGCTTCGGGTTCTATCGTGGCATGTTCCATGGAGGGAACCAGGCCAATCCTGATAGAAATACAGGCGCTGGTATGTCGAAGCAATATGGCAATTCCTAGAAGGACGGCGGTAGGTACAGATTATAACAGGGTAAATCTGCTGATGGCAGTTTTGGAAAAAAGGCTGGGGCTCCATTTGTCTTCCTGCGATGCGTATGTCAATATTGCAGGAGGAATCCGTATGAATGAGCCGGCTATTGATTTGGCCATCGTACTGGCGCTGGTTTCCAGTTACCGGGAACATGCGCTGAACGGAAAGACCATCGCATTCGGAGAAGTGGGATTAAGCGGCGAGGTGCGGGGAGTGAGTATGGCACAGCAAAGAGTTTCAGAGGCGAAAAAGCTGGGATTTACAACAGTTATCATGCCGCAGGTATCCGTGAAAGCGCTAGAGCCAATAGAAGGAATTCGGATAATTGGCGTGCGGAACTTACAAGACGCGGTCGGGAACATCGTGTCAGTTAACCGAGGCGAAAAATAGAGGCGAAAAAAGTTGAAAAAAGTACTTGACATATTCGGATAGGTTTGGTAGACTAAGGAAGCTGTCGGGGACGAAACAAACAAGACAGCAAAGGACATTGATAATTGAACAGTGAAACAACCTTGAAAGTTCATGAAGACAAGGTC
>SRZB01000048.1 GCA_004793585.1 Hominisplanchenecus murintestinalis
ACAGTAACTATGCGGGTTTCAGCAGTTAATGCTGTTATTCCGTGAATAATTCAGGTTTAACTTTGCTATGCAAGAATGCATTATATATGACGCTATAGCAGTGATTAACTTAAAATTTAATTCCTAACGGTTCCTTAGTTCATACGACTCAACTCTGTACAGTCAGAACCATAGTACACGTTAATGGAATTCGCATCAATTACCTCAACTTTAAAAGTGAGCGTTTCTGAAAACAAGAAACTGGTGCAGTCCAATCTCCATTGTCCATCATCTTGATAAAACGCATATGTATCGTAAGGACTGAAGAAATTGCAGTGTGTCCCGTCAAACGTGACAGTCATGCCCGGCTGTGCCTGTCCGAACCCACTACTACCAACGCTGAGCCATGAGCCTTCAATAACAAAATCGTCTGCCTGCTGTTGGGGCTGTTCCGGTTTCTGTATCATTTCTGCATCTTGGGAAATGCGCTCTAACCGTACAGCTTCCGAACCGTAATAAATGTCAACAGTATCATCATCGATAATATCTAAGCGGAAACGCAGAGTTTCATTAAATATGAGGCTGACACAATACAAACTCCACTGCCCGTCTTCTTCACGGTAAACCTCATAAGTGTCTTCAGGACTATAATAATTGCAGTGCGTATCGTCAAAAACAATAATGCTTCCAGACTGTGCCTGTCCAAAAGTAGTTGTGCCCACATTTTTCCATGTTCCTTTGATAAATCCATATCCCCATTCATCTTCAGCGGGATCCCCCACGCCGGTCTCCTTTTGCGAAAGTTCGCTGTCCGATCTCCTACATGCCAAATCAATAACGGTTTGATCCTCTCTGAAGTTTTCCAGTGCCGTTTTATAATTTCCCATTTTATGGCTTTCACACTTACCTTCTAATGGATTCATTCCACTGTTCTCGTCAGCGTAAAAATAATACAATTCTGTATGTCCAAATTTCGCATTCAGTGAACTTGCGTTGGTAATTTTATAATTTCCATTTGGTCCATAGGAATCATAATAGTTATAAATATTATGAATGTTCTCATAACCGTCAGAAACGTTATCTTCCATATCCAAAACCTTGATTGCTCCAAAAGTATACGCATAGATATCGTCCTTGTCTGCAAGATCTGACCACCATCCACCCCATTCCGCAAACCTTGTAAATCTCGCTGCCGTCATATTTGCCGCCGCACCGCCAAGGCTGTGTCCGGTTACTAAAATTTTCAGTTTTTCAGCATTCATAACTTCCGGATACTTTTCCAAATATTCGTCTATCCCATCCCAAATCTGTTCCTCAAAATCATAAACATTACCACAAACAGTCTGATCAAGAAAGTCCTGCGGTTCGCCCTTGAGTACGTCCCCTACCATTTCTTCAACTCTCATAGTTCCTCTCGCTACTATGATCAAAATCATGGTGTCATCTCCTTTTATGGGCAGTGTATCATACCCAATAGCAAAGGCACCCGTTCCTCTGTATTCATAATTGTATGTTTCGCAATTGGAGATTCCATATTCGGAAAACAGTTTTTTAAGTCCGAGACCTGTCATATCCTCCGCTTTATCGCTCATCTCGGCAGCAATAAGAGCCAGATTATTATCAAAGTTTGTAGACGGACTCTCAAAAAGCTCTGGACTCCAGACGGAGCCATTTTCTATATATCCTTCTCCGCTCACCACAACATCATTGCCTTCTGTGACAGTTGTTGTGATTGATTGCCCATCACAAGCACAGAGAACAAGGCACATCAATAAAGTCAACATAATAGAAAAGACTTTTGCTTTCATATACTCTTCCTCCGAATAATGGCACACAGGCTTTCTGAAGCCAACTATTATATGCTATTATCAAAAAGTGTACCTTTTGACATTTGTACCCACAGGGTCATCAGAAGGCGCTATCGTAAGAAAAAGTTTGGGGGAATCACAAAAACCAACAAAAAACCTGTCAAAATACTTGTAAGTTTCTTTTAAATAGTATATAATTAAATACAAATTTTGGCTGTCAAAAGGTACACCTTTTGACAGCCAAAATTTTGTTATTAGCCTATTTTTTACTTATTCCGAAGCAGCCTATATTCTCGTAGTCTGCGATAAAAAGTCGCCTCACTCATATTGCACTTTTCTAAAACATCCGCAAAAGACAGCTTTTTCTGCTCCCATGCCTTGACAATTCTCCCAAAGTCATCTGGTGCTTCCTTTTCCGGTCTGCCAAACTTCACTCCCCTTGCTTTTGCCGCAGCGATTCCCTCTGCCTGCCGTTTTTTGATGCTTTCACGCTCGCTCTGTGCCACGAAGGACAAAATCTGTAACACAAGATCTGCAATAAAAGTCCCCATCAGGTCTTTGCCGTTCCGAGTATCCAGCAGAGGCATATCCAGCACACAGATATCGATTCCAATCTCTTTCGTAAGTATCCGCCACTGGTTTTGAATTTCTTCATAATTGCGCCCCAGACGATCAATGCTGAGAATATAAAGAAGATCCCCCGCTTTCAATTCCTGCACCAGCTTTTTATAGTTCGGGCGGTCAAAATCCTTGCCTGACTGCTTATCCATGAAAATATTTTTTTCAGGCACAGCAGCTTCGTGAAGGGCAATCATCTGTCTGTCCTCATTCTGATCTGCACTGCTACATCTCACATATCCATAAATTTTCTTTTCTTCCATCGCTATTTTCCTCCATAATAATACCCGCCACCATTATAGTGACAGGCTGTTAGTATTAAAAAACCGGCTATCAAAGTTCCTCGTATCTAGTAAAATAAATGCCTATAAATTACATTCATAAATTTCTCTGCCAAACGCAGAGCCGTACTACCTCGCTCCTTTATCTTTCTGTCTTGCCTGATGCGCCCTGCTTGCTTCCCTTATCTTTATATCCCGCTCTTTTTGCCTGAGTCTGTTCCTGACGCTTCGTGTATCCACCACCTTTTCTCCATAAGCCTTTTCATACTCCGCACAGGCCGCTTCATAATCATGCTTCTCTCTTTTTGCCGCATTAAGCTCCTTATTAAATGCCTGAACAGAATCAAAGTTGTATTCCTTTACAATAGAAGAAAGCCTCTTTTTCATATTGGAAATCTGGAAGTCAAGACCGTCAATCTCCTGCTGTAATTCCTTACGCCTGCCGCCTTTGAAAATACCTGTACATTCAGACAATTCTTTTTTCAGGATATCCCGCTTCTTCTCCCACGCGAAAATTGCCATGTTCTGGTCTTTCAGCCTGCCCTCAATCTCTTTCAGGCGAGGATATTTGCCTGCAAGTACAGACAGTTTTGGCTTCGGCGGTCTTTCTGCCATCTGTTCTTTTTCAACTGGAACAGACTTTTTTTCTGCCTTTATCCGCTTAATAATGCTTTCTTTTTCTGTGGAATCATCCGTTGGATGTTCTGTATTCTTTTTCCTGTCTGGTTCCCGATGCAGATTCATGGGAAACGTTATTTTCTTCCTTTCCGGCTGGAATGACGGATTATCTCTCACATGAATAGGACTGCCCGTTTCCTTTGATTTTTCCTTAACAACACTGACATCAATATCAGTCACTTTCTCCGCTATATCCAACACTTTCTGCATGGTCTTCGCAATCAGAAGTTCTAATAACAGAATCGCTACCCTGACAATCTCCCCGAACAGCTCCGGTTTTTGTCCGTTCTGCTCCACGGATTCTTTTACCCTGTCCGTGATCTCCGTCTTTTTAAGTTCCACAACCTCCGTTTCGGATACACCGCTTACGATGGCACGGTCAACCGCCCTGTTCCATTCCATCCGGATTTCATTGTCCGCTTTTATCTCCTCCGCTTTCGGATTATTCTTACCGACTTTTTTTGTCGCAAGATAGGGACCGTTTTTATCAAATATGCTGAGCCTGTCTTTATCGTCAAGCACCATCTGATTGATCAGATCCGTATAAAATACTTTTGCCTCATCCAAAAAAGATTCCTGTTTAAAGCGTCCGTCTTTTGTGGTAAAAATCTTACGCTCATACACCTCGCCTTTTTTGATGATTTTACAGCCTTTACGGATATTCCCGTCATCGTCAAGAATCTCTTTCTTAGTGCGGACGTGCTTTCCCTGTTCATCATAGAACATATTCCGGGTGGCAACTTTTTCTGTCGGCTGCTCCAGCCGCTTCCTCTCCGCAAATATCATATGGATATGCAGGTTTGTTTTCCGCTTGTTATGGTGGAGCGCAGCAAAACACTCCACGCCATACTTTTCCTTAAATTCATCTACCATCCTTTTCAGCAGATAGTCATGGTCATAATTGATGAAGCTCTCTGGCAGGGCGATCATCAGCTCCCTTGCCTCAATGCACTTTCCATTTGTCCCACTTTTTTCAAATTCTTCCTGATTACATTTTGCAAGTTCACGCCAGAATGCCCTGTCCGGCTCTGTTGCATAGACTTCATACAAATGCTCCTGCTTGGCGTGGCTTGAAATATAAGTGATGCGTCCCGACAGGTTATGCAGCTTTGCCATTTCTATAAATGAATTTCTTTTCACAAATGCCCTTCTCATCCTTTCCTTTGGCGGATAGTCTGATACCGCCGCTTTCCTTGTGAGCAGCCGCCATAGGGCGGCTTACTGCGAACCGATACCCGTATACGGGGCGGTTCACGGCAGTCGCTTTCTGACAGACGCAGGCAGGGACTTCAGCGAAGTCTCGTAAATGTTGCTGTGTATCTGCCCAAAAATATAGCCACTGGCAGCAACATCATCCATGCGCCCCGTCCTTCGGGCGGCATGGATAAATACAGTCCGGCTCTTTCGGACTGTAAATTTGCGCTTGCGCAAATTTGCCCCCTGCAAGGGCGAAATCCCCGGAGTACAAAACGGAGTTTTGTGCGTAGGGTGTATTTCGCTCTCAAACGCCGAGGGCTTAGGGAAGGGCTTACGCCCTCCCCGGAAACTACCCGCCAACACTCCCTGAACACCTCTGGAACTGCCACCAGAACAGGTCTTTTCAGGACATAAAAAAGCCGCCTGCCTGAAATCTGATCTATCAGTCCCAAAACAGACGGCTACAATTACGCCCCTATTTGCAGCCTTTTGGCTGCTTTTTGTCCTTCTTATGCAGGCTTTAATGCCTGCCCTGAATCATGCAGCCTTTTATGGCTGCCCTTTGCCCTTGTTTTGTAGCCTTTCGGCTACACCTTGCTCCTGCTTTCTTAAAATATAGCTGCAATTACGCTTAATCATGGCATTTTGCATATAAATAAGGCTACGATAAATCCTCATACCGTAGCCCTATCCATATTTATATTAAAATGCGTCAAAATCAATCAGTTCATTGTCCGGTGGCTCTGTGACACTCTCTTGTTTATCCTGTCCCTGCGTATCTTCCGTATCCTGCACTGCCATATTGGGGGGATTCGTGCCATTGGACAAAGCTCCTGCCTGCGCCTGCCCGTACACCATGCCGCCCTGCGCCGCCAGATATGTTCCCATAGGAACAGATAAGGAAAAAGCCTGCATCTGCGCCATATACATCCCGAAAAGCGCCGGAAGGTTGGACATTACTTTCTTTTCCATCGCTTCCACGATACGATCTGCAAAAGCGTCCTCTTTCTCCCTCGTTTCCATATAGGGATCATTCCTCATTGCCACGCATCTGTCATAATAATCATTGACTGCCTCTATCACGAATTTATTCTGCGACTTGAACATCTGCCGCACCTTCGGGGAGTGCAGAAGCTCCCACGCCCTGCACTCGTCCTCTTTCTCCATGTTGAAACGGATATTGTGGTTTTTATTTTTCATTCGGATGCACCCCCTTATCCAACGGAAGCCATTGATTTCTGCCTGCGCAGCTTCATATAGCAGAAGTATTCATAACCTTTGGCATTTGCCCGTATATCGTGGTTGAAGGTAACATTATCGCTGTCATAATCCCCCACAAGCTCCACAACCTTTGCGCCGCCGCCCATGATATAAAGTTTCATAAGATCGGGGTTATACCCATGTACCTTTAGCTCTGCAAATATCTTATCCACATAGCTCTTTGCCGCTTCCTCCATGAGTGTCTTGTATTCATCCCCTATATCAGTGCTGCCATATCTGAGATAATTCTCGATGATCTCTGCCGGAAGTTCCTCCGCTTTCCTGTCCAGTATAAGATTGCGGATCGCCATATAACATTCATTCGCCCCCAGCTTTACCGTCCACGATTTACTCTCGCTCGCCTTTCCGTTGTTAAGAATCATCACATTCATCGTCCCGTTGCCGATATCCGCTACCATGTGCATACCCTTAAAATCTGGCAGATTTTCCGCTATCGCCGCATAACACTGCGGCATAACTGTACAGTCCACGATGTCAACCACATAACGCTTGCCCGCATACTTATAATCTACATGGCGGTTCTGCATCATATACTCACGGAACGAATCCCGCTGCACCTGCACCCATTTCAACGGAAGCCCCACTGCAAGATGGATTTTCGCAGTCGATAACCCTCTCGCTTTCAGCTCCTTTGCAATGGCGACAAGGGTAAGGATATAATTGTCGTCGTCCATGCTCTTTTCAGCGACAAAATCTTTATGCCCTTCGCCTATGGTGTAATAGCCGCCTTCATATTCCAGATAGTTTCCTGTAAAGACAGGCGGCTGGTCACTTCTGCTCACGGAAGTCGGAAAACAGCATCTTGCCGTTTTATAATTCCCGTAGCCTGCATCCACGCCTAAAATTATTGTTCCGTTCATATTATAATCTCTAATCTTTGCCATATCAAAATCCTCACTTTCATAGTTGTTGTTCATCAAATTATCTGCCATATTTTGCTTTCACTTCCTCTTTGGTCGGAAGTCTGCTCTCTATAATAATCTTGTTTTCTCCCGCCACCATAGCCGCAACCTGTTCCTTGTCGTCCGTATGCAGAAGTTCATCTGCTGACTGTCCGGCTTCCGCTATCTGTTTCTGCCTGTCCGCCTCTTTTGCGTCTTCTATCACACGGCGGATTTCCGGTCTGTGCTTTTTCCGGTAGGCTTTCTGGTATTCCCTCCTGTACTGGCGGCGTTTCCGCTTCTTTTCTTCCTCCGCCATTTCTTCCTCCGAAAGTTCCTGTGCCGGAAGCTCCACCTTCCCGATATAATTTAAGAAAATCTCAATCTCCTGCATACGGTCGCCGTCCGTTTTCTCTATTTTATGAACCATAACCTTGTCCACAAATTCATTGACGATGGCAGGTGTAAGTTCCTGAATATCGGTGTACTTATGGACAAGGCTTAAAAATTCCTCCGTCCTGTCCGTATCTTCTTCAAACTGCATGAGTTTTTCCTGAATTTCTCTTATAGAAATCTCAATCTCCTGCTGTTCCTTCTCGTAATCGAAAGAAAGCATTTCATACCGTCTGTCCGGCAACTTCCCCATTGCATTGTCCTCATACACCTTTTTAATCAGTAAGTCAAGGTCTGCAAAGCGCTTCTCTTTTTTCGCAAGGTCTGTTTTCAGCTTTTTCACTTCGCCTTTGTCCCTGACCTCTGATGCGCTCCGCATACTTTTTATAAATGCTGCCTCGTCCATGTGGACGCTTTTTAAGGCATATCGTATCGTTTCAAGGATAAGCTGCTTTACCGTGTCCTCTTTTATGGAATGGGAGCAGCACACCTGTTTATACTGTTTTCTGCTGCTGTTATAGGTGCTGCAATTAAAACCTGCGGATGTGTGCTGGACTTCCCCGTTCGGAATCCCGCGCCAGTCCCTTCCTGCCCTCGTCGTGCCCCTGCGGTAGTGCATTCTCCCGCCGCAGTCTGCACAATAAAGTTTTCCAGTCAGCATACTCGCCTCCCCGTTTGTGTCAATTCTTCGCACAGTTTTCCTTAATTCCTGCACCATATACCAAGTCCTGCGGTCTATGACCGCCTCATGGGTATCCTGAAAAACAAGGATTTCATCACTGTTATTTTTAACTGCTTTTTTGTCTTTATAGGATTCCTTGTGGCTTCGGAAATTTACGGTGTCACCCATATATTCCGGTCTTTCCAGTATCCGCACCACCGATCCGCCCGTCCAGTTATAGGGAGTTTCAAAATCGCACATGGTTTTGAAATTCCCCCTCTGTCTTGTCGCCTGATAATAGGACGGTTTCTCAATCTTTTCCTCTGTAAGCCGTTTTGCAATCTGGTACGGTCCCATGCCCTCCACGGTCAGACGAAAAATCTTTTTCACAACCTCCGCCGCTTCTTCATCCACAAGCCAGAGATTTTTATCATCAGGGCTTTTCACATATCCGTATGGCGGATTGCTTGTAATTGGTTTTCCCTCTTTCCCTTTTGCCCGCAAAACAGCGCTAATCTTCCTGCTGCAGTCGCGCAGATACCATTCGTTCATGATATTCAAAAAAGGGGCGAATTCACTGCTGGTGTTGTTGTCACTGTCAACACCATTGGAAACAGCAATAAAACGGACACCCTTTTCCCGAAAGAATACCTCCGTGTAAAATCCTACCTGAAGGTAATCCCTCCCGACACGACTCATGTCCTTTACTATGACTGTGCCGATGTCGCCGTTTTCAATCCGGCTTAACATCTGCTTCCATCCCGGTCTTTCAAAACTGCCGCCGGAAAATCCGTCATCCATAAAATGCACCGTGTTCGTGTACCCGTTATTTTTTGCATAATCCTCCAGCATCTTTTTCTGGTTGACTATGCTGTTGCTGTCCCCCGCAAGATCATCGTCCCTTGAGAGCCGCTCATAAAGAGCTGTTATTCTGTTGTCCCCAGCCGTCCTGTTGTTCATTCCGAACTCCTTTCCGGCGGCTGGCTCATCTGTGGTGAATCCATCATACCATAGTTTGCGCCTCCTGTCATCATTTCGTTGCAGATTAGACGGGATATTTTTTCATCAGGTGTGTCGGCATACCCCGAACCTGTATACACCCTGACCTTGAAAAGTATCCCGCCAATCCTGCGGTAAAAAAAGCCAGCCGCAGAAGGGCTGGACTTTGCCATATCATTATTCAATTTTACTGCCTCCATCATGCAATCCTTTCTTGCGCTTAACACACATTTCCCTTATAATTGTTCGTGAAACCATTAAGTCTCGGACTTCCGTATTTAGTAACCGGATTTCTATTTTATCCGTACCCCATAGCCTTCCCCTCCTTTCTTGTAACTGATTTTTAAGCAAAAAGAATTACTCTTTTCACTAATAGGAGAAAAACGGCTATAAAAACGGAAGTGTTTTTGAAAAAACAGCTACAAAATTTTATTTTTTTGCAAAGGACTGACCATAAATGCCAAAATACGCTGAACTCCCGGCATTCAGGGAGCAGAATTTCATTATGGAAGCGGACGGGGATATGCTCCACCGTGAAGCCCGCGCCCTTGCGATCCGGCGCATTGAGGAAAGCGCAAGGACGGAAGCCGACTTTGAAAATGTGCTGTACTGGTGGGATAAACTGGACGCAAACAGGGAACGGAAAGAAAGAGACCATGAGACAGGACGCTCCACTGTCCCTCTGGAATGGGGCGCAGATAAATTGTATCTTTCCGATAAACCATCTTATGACATGATTTTAAGAAGGCTTCTGCTTGCGGGTGATTTCCTCGATATTATATTTGACCACCCTGAAACAATACATGAGCTTGTCGTGGATGCGGACTTATCGAAAATATTAAAGGAACAAAAGCCGCATCTCAAAAATATGCTCTATTATCTGTTTTTGCGTGACTATTCCACCTCGGAATATGCGGAGAGCATCAGACAGTCTGACCGAAATATCCGTGGTATTCGGGAAACTGCGCTGAAAAAGATACGGAAACTTTACGGCGGCATACTCACATATAGGCAAGAAAACAACCTGCCGATGACACTTGACGAAAAATATTTCTTGGAAAACGGAGTGCGGAAGAAAAAGGGAAAATATATGTATCCCAACTAAAAACCGCAAACAGCTTGACCAATAATAAGTAACCATCTATAATTAGAAGATATTACATCAGATGATGTGGCAAGATTGATGGATTGGAGCAGATTATTTATGAAGAATTTATTTGAACATACCAGCGCACCGTGGATTCGATACAGCAGTTATGAATATAAGACAGACAGTGACAGTAACCTCTACATAACAGTTTCCAAAGATGCCAGACCGGAAATGTACCATCCCATGCAGGAAGCGGAACAGCTTGTCATTGATGCCATAAATGTCGGGCTTGCCGCCATGCACAAAGTACCGGAAGAAGAATTGAAGGAAGCTGTACTTGACTTTATCAAAAAATATGGTTTCCTCGGCTTCATGACCGCCCTGCCGACAACAGCGGATTTTATCACCTATGAATCAGTGTATCTTCCCAAAAACCACTTTATAAAAGAAGAATCCCTATCCACCGAGGATTACCTTTCGTATTTCTATCCTTTTGATAAGCCGGATTTCAGAAAAAACGGCGTGGAATCAAGCTGGTCTGTGACTGACCGTGAAAGCATTGCAATCGCAATGGCTATGGGAAATGCGCCGCAGGCTGTGACGATGGGCTTTCAGAAAGAATATGCGGAAAGGTATGACTGGATTGTAAAAGAATTTACTGATCTGGCGTTTACCTTTATGACAAGTTTCCTCTATTATCTTGATTACGATTCGATTGACGAAGATACCCGCAGCCTGTACCGTCAGGGCATTTCCGCTTTCGGCGGCATAGCACCAACTTACCAGATCGCTCTTGAAAAGGATTCGCCCGTCATCGTATGGGATTTCCATTCCCTGCTCGTCATGGTACAGATGTGCTTTTCTTTCATGCTCACGGATAAGGACAGTGATATGCGTATGTGCAAGCACTGTAAAAAAGCCTTTATCGCAAGCCGGAAGGGGAATGAATTTTGTAGTCCGCAATGTAAGAACCAGTATAATGTCTATAAATCAAGGGAAAAGAAGAAAGGAAACAAAAGAAATGATTGAAAACAGGAATGTAAATATCATAACCGATGCGGACGGTAAAAAGCTGGTCTTGATTAACGATATACGTTTCAAGGGCAAACGGCAGATCGACTGGGATGATGTAAAGCAATATCTTGAGGGATATGTCGGTGACTACTACGAAATTGAAGAAAGTGCAGAGCGTATTTATATCGGAAATGAACTTCCGGAAGAATACACGGAATCAGAGAGCCGTAAAAGCCTTATGGGAGCAAATGCAAAGGCGAAAGCAAATGCCGCCACTGCGATACCAGAGCTGATACAGATAGCATCTAATCCGGCTTTTGAAGAAAACCGCAAGGAAAAACACAATAAAAATGCCAAATTTGGCTGGTACAGGTATGATGTCCGTTTTGCCCTCCCGGTCTATGAAGAAAACGTACTCGTCAGATACAATATCTTCCATGCCCGGCTTTTGATTAACCATGCCGAAAATGGAAGGAAATATCTGTATGATATTTTGGCAGTAAAAAAAGAAACGAGCAAGCCGTAGCAAGATGTACGGTGAAAACCCATTTCTTACTATAAAGAATAAGCTATTTTTTCCGTCCTGTCAATCCCTGATTTTAATTTTTTCAAAATACCGCCATTGGCATTCCTAATGCAATGGGGGAACTTTGTTCCCCCTTAACCACTCCATAGCATGAGGCGCAGATGATGTCAAGACCGCCGCAGGCGAGGCGGAGCCGGTGTCTTGACATCATCTGCGCCTCATGCTACAAAACTTAAAACCAGAATAAAACTAAAGGGAATATACCAGATCGTGCAGCACTATTTCCTCCGCCCTGCTCCTAATGCTGTTCATTTTTTGGAGCCAACAGAGCCAGTCATTGGATTTAAGCTGCTCCGTCACTCCCTCTTTCTTTGCCATCTGACTTACAAGCCTGTCCATCATCTCATTACATTCTTCATCAATCTCTGCAAGGTGTTTCCATAATGTTTCTGACAGAATCATATGCGAATAAATGCCCCTGTGGTTCTCTTCCAAAAATCTCTTTCTCATTCTTCCGTACTTCCCGATCTGATACTCCGTTGTATCCGAAAGTTTGAGGTCGGGAATCAGATAGTCGCCTTCCCAATGATATGTGATTTCCATATACAACCGCCTTTCTTTGTGCTAAACTGTTTACAGATACGAATAAAAGAATTTATCACCTTCTTCCTTTACCACAACATCTGCAAGTTTCCATTCACCACAAATGAGCCAGCCGCATATGTTGTATTTTAGCAGACGTCCATTTCCGCTAAAATACTGCGTTTGCCGGAAATGTTTACATCTACAGTTCACAACATATCACATCATCCAGATAGCGGCATTTTGCAAACATATCGGAGCTTTTCTGTGCATCTGCCGTAGACAGGCCAGCCACGTTGCGCATTTTGGTGTATAAGAACAAATTTTTGTACAGGTCCGATTCGTCCACGAACATCATGTCAACGCCGAGTTCTTCAAACGTGACCACATCGTCCTTGCGTCCATTTGCCTGTAACTTTTCAAGACGCACTTCCAGGCTTTTCTTGGTACGCTCCAGCTGCTTAACGGTAAAGCGTTCGCCGTTGCTTGCTTTCACTTCCCGGATGCCGTCTGTAATTTCGTCAATCTGTCCCCGTATCAAGCGTTCCTGGCGTTCCATGCTTATCGGGATACGCTCGAATTGTGAATGCCCGATGATGACTGCATCAATGTCGCTTGTGGCTATACGGGCGCAGAACTTCTTACGGTTACGGGTTTCAAAATCCTTTTTAGTTGTGACCAGAATATTCGCGGCTGGGTACAGTCTTAAGAATTCAGCCGCAGTCTGCTCTGTTAAGTGGTTCGGGACGACGAATATCGACTTATGGCACAGTCCAAGGCGTTTCGATTCCATAGCGGCGGCAATCATCTCGAATGTTTTCCCAGCCCCCACTTCATGCGCAAGCAGGGTATTCCCGCCATACAGCACATGTGCAATCGCATTGACCTGATGGGGCTGGAGTTTTATTTCCGGGTTGATGCCTGAGAATACGATATGGGAGCCGTCATACTCACGCGGGCGGGTATTGTTCATGGTTTCGTTATAGTGATGGACAAGCGTCTGGCGGCGTTCCGGCTCCTTGAATATCCAGTCTTTAAATGCATCTTTTAAGGCCTGCTGTTTCTGCTGGGCAAGGGTTGTCTGTTTGGCGTTCAGGACACGCTTTTCCTTTCCGTCTGCGTCTTCTACAGTATCGTAAATACGCACATCGCGGAGATTTAAGGAATCTTCAAGGATTTTATATGCATTTGCACGGTCAGTACCATATGTCGTGTATGCTGCGACATCGTTATATGGGGCGGCATTCTTATTGGCAATGCACCATTCCGCCGTAAACGCTGAATAATTTACTGTGATTCTGTTCCGCAAATACATAGGCGTATTCAGGGTTTCGTACATAAACTGCTGGATATAGTTTTTGTCAATCCATGTCGCGCCCAGACGTACTTCAATCTCAGATGCGTCAAGGTCTTTTGGCTGTGCAGCTTTCAGAGCCTTGACGTTAATTTTATACGCCGGGTCTGTGGACATTGCTTTTTGTGCCTGCCGCAGCTTTTTACGGACATTGCCAGACAGATATTCATCTGCTGTCTGCCAAATATTATTCGTTGGGTCTTTATAGATTACGCCCTGTAATTCCCGAATCAGCTCGGATTCACTTTTTCCGGTCAGCTGTGACATAAACAGCAAATCCACTTTGGCACGTTCTCCAATGGATACAACCAGAGCTTCCGATGCCGTGTCTACGCTGGTGATTGTCTTATGCTGTTTGATAGTGCGTTTCGTGAACATATCCGCTTTGCGTTCCAGCCTGCCGTCTTCATCCAAGATTTCCAAGGAGCAGAGCAGATAATAGCTTGAATCCCGCTCAAACGCCAGACGGTTCGCACGGCTGTTAATCAGGCCGTATTTACGGGTGTAAGCGTCGTATAACTGGTTTAACTCTGCCTGCTTTGCCGTGATGGCGCTGTCAGGCGTGTATTCGTCCATCTGCAGGGCAATCAGCCTGTGTACGCAGTCACGCAGTTTTATCATGCCTTTGACACGTTGCTCGGCTGTTGCGTTCAGCTCGGCTTTCTTCATCATAGAATTCTCACGGTAGTACACTTCACCGTCTACTAGAGTGAAAGAATAGTTCTTCACGTTGTCATCAGCCTGAAGCGTATCTGCCAATGTACTATTATCTGGCTCAGCAGATACAGCTTTCTGGTAGGCTCCACGAATAAAGGACATTGCCTTTTGGAGCTGTGTGGCAAGGTCGGCTCCGGGAATTGGAACAACTGTATAATCCTGCCTGCCATACTGTGTGCTTTCTGATGAAGGCGTTCCCAGAACCATTTCCGGATGATTGAGAAAATAACTGTTGATTATAAAGCCGTCTGCATTCTCTTCAGTATGTACCCAATCTGGGATTTCGTCTGCTGGGGTATCGCGTTTCTGTAAGAACAGGATGTCAGACACCACTTCTGTACCAGCGTTCGCTTTAAAGGCGTTGTCAGGCAGACGGACAGCCCCAAGCAAGTCCGCTCTTGCAGCCAGATATTCCCTTACGTCTGTACTCTGGGAATCCATTGTGTAACGTGTGGTGATAAACGCCAGAATGCCGCCGGGACGCACTTTATCAAGGGACTTAGCCAGGAAGTAATTATGAATAGAAAAGCCCAGCTTGTTGTATTCGAGGTCGTTGACCTGATACTGCCCGAACGGCACGTTGCCAATGGCAAGGTCAAAGAAATCATCCGGGAAGCCTGCCTTTTCATAGCCAGTGATGTAAATATTTGCATTGGGGTACAGCAGCTTTGCAATGCGTCCGCTGATGCCATCCAGCTCCACGCCGTACAGCTTAGATTTGGACATTTCTTCTGGCAATAAGCCGAAGAAGTTTCCGACGCCGCAGGCAGGCTCCAGAATATTGCCGTATGTAAAGCCTATACTGCCGACAGCCTGATACATTGCCTTAATAACAACCGGGCTGGTGTAATGCGCATTCAGGACAGATGCTTTGGCAGAGGTGTATTCTTCCGTGGTCAGCGCCGCTTTCAGCTCCTGATATTCCTTTTCCCAGCCTGCCTTGTCCGGCTCGAATGCATCCGGGACGCCGCCCCAGCCGACATATTTAGATAAAATCTGCTGTTCATCAAACGTGGCAGTGCGGCCTTCGGATTCAACCTGCTTCAATACAGTAATGGCTTCCATGTTCATACGGAACTTAGTCTTGAGTCCTCCCTCGCCCAGACGTTCATCTGTGATTGTGAAATTACAGGATACAGGAACAGAAACTTCCTGTACGTCAGATGTGTCCTGCATGACTTCTGTTTCTGTTAAAACTGGCTCTTTTGTATCCGGCGTGGGCTGCTTCGCGTTGCGTGAATCTTGCTGCAGCATATCATTCAAACGGTCTTTGCTTTCTACGCGGAAGATTGGGTATCGTTGCGACGGGTCACGCAGCTGCACATCATACATGCCGATTTTCGTAATCTCGTAGGCCGTATCTTCTATATACACGGTATCGCCCACCTGATAATTTGCAGGTTGTGGCTCCTGGCTGGCATGTTCGGATTCCGGGTTATCTTGAATGCTGTTTTCTGTATCTGTTACTTCAACAATATCAGGCTCTTTTGCAGCATCTTCCTGAATAGCTTCAGTATTGGCAGATTCCGGTTCTTCCGTAGCATCTTCCTGAGTGTTTTCAACAATAGCAGATTCCTTTGCAGCATCTTCCTGAACAGATTCAGCAGTATCAGGCTCTTTTGTAGCATCTTCTTGAACAACATCTGCTTTGGTTTCATCCGGCTTCTGTACAAGAATCTGGTGTTCGTAATTATAAATAGTGACCGCAATCGTTCTCAGAATCTGTTCACTGTATTCACTGACGGCAGCACCGAGAACCTTGATGATTCTTTGTGTGTTAAAGTCCGGGATATACTGAAAATCTTTGCTTTTTAGATATTTCTCTGGCTGAAAGCCGCATCTGGCAAGGAGTACATAGGAAATGCTTGCTGCAACAGTCAGCCGGAATTCCACACTGACCTCCGGCTCTTCCAGTTCTTCCAAAAAGCTCCCTTCACACTCATACATAATGTCTTTATGAAAGTTCTCCCAGTATCCGTTTGCCATATTTACGGCAATCATCTCAAGCTGATACACAAGGCCTTTCTCCCCGGACACGCCGAACTGTTCTTCCAGAGCTTTTGTGACAATGCCACGGTATTCTTGTTTGTACCGCCATTGGAAAAGGCTGGCCGAATTTCTCTTTAATTCCGTATCCCTGATATCAAAGACATAACGTATCTTAGGGTAGCCGTTACGGTTAATGGCAATGAGGCCAATCCCTTTAGAGCCGCGGCGGATATGACGATTCATCCGCCTGGTCCATAAGTCAAACTCGGCGCATGCCGTAGCTTTGGGACGCTGGGAATGAATCATCAACTGGTCAGGAAATGTATAGCGGTACACATTAGATACCGTATTTAAGAAACCTGCCCAGTTCTGGGGATTTTTCGTGACTTGTGCCGCAGTCTGTCCTGCAAGCTGTATGTAGTTCTGTAATTTTGTAGTCATAAAGATAGCCCTCCTTTTATCGTTACGCCCAGAGTTGCCAGGCAATTAGATTTCCTGCATACGCACCCGCTCCTTTTTTGCCGCAGGCAGAAAAATATAAAATATCAGTAATGTTAAGGATGGATTATATGTGATGACCTTTATTTTTATATAAATGAGTGCTATGATATATGAAAAGAAATAAAATGATAAATTAAGATTTATGGGAGCAACAGTTTTCTGATAAATAGAGTGTGTTGTAGATTTTTTCAAAGAGGAGTATGTATGAAAGCAAATTATATAAAAAATGTAATACAATCATATGATAAATCACCTTATGAATGCATTCTAATTGATGGTCCATGGGGAGTAGGTAAATCATATGCAGTTAAGGAAATATTAGATAACAATAATAATGCGTGCCATATTTCAATGTTTGGGATAAAAGATGCCCAGGAGATTTATCACGAGGTTTTTTTTCAATTAGCAATAAAAGATAAACAAAAAATTAGAGTACTTATATCCAAGGCAAAGAAATTCGGTGCCGCAATTTCTGATAAAATAGCCACTGCAGAAAGAATTATAGAATCTCTAATAAAGGAGAAAGAATTATTCCTAAATATTTCCAAAAGCTTTAATGTTTTTCATTATATTGTTATAGATGATTTAGAACGAATGAATAACAGTATTGAGTTAGAAGAAGTATTCGGTATTATAGATGAATTAAAAAGATGTAATTACACTAAAGTTATTCTGGTAGCCAATACAGAGCAAATGTCACAAAAAGAATTATTCGAAAAATACAGTGAAAAGGTTATTGACAGAACTTATTATATAACAGAGTGTCCCGAAAAAGTTGATTGGGCAAAATTAAGAATACATTATGGTTTTATTACTGAATTCCTTAGCAGTCATCATGTAAAAAATTTACGAACATTACAAAAAGCACAGAATTTTTATGATGATGTCAGATTGAAGCTGAAAGATAGCTATAACGATGAATTTTATGATGAAATAAGATTAGCTTGTTACGCTATAGTAGTTGAGACTATAGACAATTTATATTATGAAGAAAATGAACAGACTAGCAATATGTCTGAAATTTTCCGAGAAATCCGTAATAAACTTGAACAAAGAATTAAAATATATTATCTACGAGGAATTAAAATAAGTAACAATATGATTGATATGCTGCTAAAATATCATGAAAATGAAATTGACATAACTGCCACTGAGATTGATGCAGAATATCAAATATTCATGCATGCAGGAGAAAAAGCAAATTATTATAAATCAGATAATGAAATAAAGCAGCTATTACCCAGCCTATCCGAAAAGATTATACAAGAAACTAATATTGCAAAAATATTGCGGTATGCGGATGAATATTTTATTTGGAGTGAACATTTACAATTAGATATTAAAAAGTTAGAAGATGAGTATAAAACAAGACTTATTATGATGATTTATGATGAAGTTATGAATGGTGTCATAGATTATTTAACATTTGGAGTGGAAGCATTACATATACAATCTCAAACAAATAAAAAAATATATAAAGAGGTAGAGGAAACCGTTAAGAATAAAGTAATTTGTGAGTACATAAAATATCTTTCAGAAAATACATATGGAGAGCAGGCTTTTCAGTATTCATATACTCTCAGACAGTTTGCAAATAATGTATTTCTTCAGGATGCTATTTCGGGTAATACAGATTCTTTATATAATGAAAACTCGTTTCCGATTCATAATGTGACTGAACAACAGTATAGAACCTCCCATAATATCATGTATGTATTATATCATGAAAATAAAGAGAAATTCTTGGACTACTGCGATAAATTAAAAACAAGATGTGATAATATGTCAACTCATAGAATCAATGTATTACTAGAAGAGATTACAGGTGAAAAAATAATTGTAAAATAACAACTGCTATAAATAATAAAATAACTATCCGCAATCTGCGGATAGTTATGTATTACTGCATATGTCATAACGTACAGAAAAAGATGAGTGTTGAAATATCTGTGAGGAAAAGAGGCTTAAAATACATTTTCCAACACTAATAACCTTATAAATCAAAGCCTATGTTTTTTCTACATTTCCCCACAGAGATTCCAACACCTGCCCAAAATCATCCCTCTGAACAGATGAAAAAACATCTGCAAAATCTGCAGATAGACAAGACATGATAATCTTACGAACCGAGAGCCTGATGAATCAGGTAAAAGGTCTGATGCATTTCCGAAATACAGCTTCCAATCCTGTATTATCACCCCTGTCAAAAGACTTTATGCTCCCCGTCAGCATTTCTTCATGGTCTGTATGGGTTAAATCCAGAATATAACCGCATTTCATGCATAGCTCACATGCAAATTCCCGTTGAGTGCGTCCGTTGCCTTCCCGGAACGGATGCAGTGCATTCAAGTCTGCATAATGGTGTGTGAAGACATGAATGAACCTTTCCAGATTGTCTTTTACACGCATGCAGTCTGTATAATATGATGGAAAGATGGTCTGAGCATAAGTCTGGATATGCTGTACAAGACAGAACATATTCGTCTTTGCAATATTTACTGTCCGGATTTTTCCAGCCCAGAGGTACAAATCCTGAAAGATATGCTCATGGATACGGCAGAGGTGGTTAAGGTCAAAATTTCCATGAACAGGCTGCTCCTGAAGCTGGTACAGCCGTATGGCTGCAAGCCTGACTTCAGCAGCCAGTAACTGTTCTTTATCATGGATATCCAGCCTATTTTTTAATACAGATGAATCAGTATAGCAATACACGTCAGACATGTCCATACTCCTTTCTGGCTTCACTGACTGCCTGTTCTGCTGTCTTCTCTCCAGTAGCAATCTGTGTAAGAATCTCGTAGGTCTGGCTGTCAACTGGCATATCCTCGATAGCCATTGTTGCCGCAACCTGTGCAATCTGAAATTGTTTCTGTGGTTCCAGCTCTTTCATGTTTGGAGTTCTCCTTTGGCTTTCTTACTGTTCTATAACTTCACAACACATCTGAATCTCTGACAGACCGTGGCAACATTCCCCGCCAGGGTAACGGTAGATTGCCATATAATCGCCGCCGCCCAGTGGCTGCATATCATACAATACTGCCGTGTACCCACCATTCCCTTTAATCTTATAGGGATACCCGTCATTTCTCATTTTCTCAATTATTGCGTTCATAATCTTCCCCCCTACTGCCATATTTTGAATAGTCCCCTTTTACATTTTGTACCTGAACACCCATATATTGCAGGATTCCCGCAATAATGCTCCGGTGACACAAAGTTTCATCTTGGCAAAAGCATACCAAACAGATTCTTTTCCCCTGCCTGTCCAGTTCGGCAAGTTCAGAGAGCTTTCTTTTCGGTTCTATGCCCGACATCTCTTTTAAGAATGTCGGAACATAAATACTTCTGAACGCATCTGCATTCCATTTCCCTGTATCCCTTAACTGTAAATACTTTTTGAATAACGCCCAGGAAGGGGACAGCTCTGGGACATGCTTCATCCTTCCAGGGTTCTTGAGTGAGCGTACAATCGCCCACACTTCATCGTATGCTGCATAGTTTACATTGCGGATGTCTGTAACAGTTATCATAATCTTCCTCCATACAGTAGTCTGATTTTGAAAATCTGATTTCTATGTTTCATCCATGCTCCCGTTTTTCTGCTGGCAGGCAGAAAAAAATTAAGCTGCCTACAATAT
>SRZB01000049.1 GCA_004793585.1 Hominisplanchenecus murintestinalis
TAGGGTCTTGCGGGACGAGTTTGCCTCGAATGGCGAGGTCGAGGATTTTGGATTTGGTATTTAGTACAGCTCTTTGCAATTTCTGTTTCTGCAATTCTATCGATTCGATGACTTCTATAATCTCAGAAATTTTCCGCCCGATGTGCTGTTGCTCTTTCGTTGATGGTATAGGAACGAACACGTTTAGTATATTTGCAACGGACAATCCTAGTTGAGCTGCTCCTGTAGCATATTTATTAAGATGCAATGCCTCTAATATATAATTACTCCAATTAAAATCAATATCTGAAAACAATGTTGTTACGACAGCATGTTCGGTTGCATAAAATTTTCCTGTTGCTACATTAATGTTTCCACATAAAGCACCCTGTCTCCCAATAATACTATATGTACCATCTTGGTTGTATTTATCTACATAGCCACGGATACCATTTCCGCCGAAGCAAGGAAAGGAGCCCTCAAATGGGTCTGGCATAATCTGAGCAGTTGGTTTAGACTTTCCTGCTGCCATCATGCAAATGTAATTTAATCTCGCCCACTCCCACCCCTCCGGCACTTCAAAAGGTATCTCATCCTCAATACATTTCACCGTCCCATCGGCAAACTTCTCATAATGCAAATTATCCTCACCCCGAAAGATAATCGTATCGTTTTTTATATCTTTTGCTTTTAACTTTCCATCCTTAACCATCTGTCGCTTTTCTGCCCGTATTCTTTCCAATAAAACAGATGGTGGTTCATCATCGGGATTTTGTGGTACAAGCTTTCCTCTTATCGCTAAATCAAGTACTTTTTGCCGTAATGCTTTTGTATCCATAATTTTTCTCCGTTTCAAAATGAATATTTGACTTTTTAACTATATATGTTATGATACGAATAAGTTAACTCGTGAAGGATTAAGGCTGGGTTCTCGAATGAGAGTAGGTGTAAACCAAGAATTCCTTTGCCCCTGGAGTTAACTTATTTTTTTAATCTCTTCAAATTTTCAACAATATTTTTCTTATTCTGTTTAATTTCCCCAAAAATTAATTCTACTACCGTTATAGAATATGCATAGGAAGGCTGAAAATATTGCGCATGAATATAACGATACTTCTCATTTTCTTTAATCCCATACACCTTATTAAATAAGTCGAATATATACTGATTAATTTTAAAATCTATTCCCTCATTTTGCAATTTACGGTTAATTTCTTTAATTGCTGTTTTCATCGTATATTTATGTGTGTTATTAGGAGCTTTTAACTCTTTTATTATTTTAACACCTGAATCTGCATGACTATCCAGATAAACATGCGAAGTTGCCTTATTTTTATCCTTCGTAGATAATGCAAATGTTCTATCTTAATGGCAAATAATTGATTATTTTCGGCAATTATTTGCCCTATTTGCGCATCCGTCTCCAATAATTTTGTTGCAATTTCTTCTGGATATTTTGCTCTTATAACATTCTCATCTAACGTTCTCATACTAACCGATAACGTAAGGAAATGCCTGAAACAAGAGAATATAAACCATTTCATACTCTTCCGTAATGAAATGGGCACTTGTATTCCACAATTCTATAATTTTCGCAAGATTTCTCCGAACTGGCACTTTCTCATTCGTAATAATCTTTTGCAGACACTTTTCCAATGCTATTGTTCTATTTGGATTATCGGAGTAGTAGCTTGTTATAGATTTCTATTCCCAAGACAAATGCTTCTTTTGACTTTTCAATCAGTTTATCCTTTAACATCATTCCTCCAAATCCCCAATCAGTTCCTTTAATGCTGCCACCGCCCGATTAATATTCAACGCCTTTTCCTCTATTTCTCCCAGCAATTCTGCCAAGCTTCTGTCATCGACCGCCTCACCTGAACGAATCCATGTAATATCCAGGCTTGTTTTATCTCTGTTTAAAATTTCTTCATATGTGTATTTTCTCCAGCGCCCTTCCGGGGTTTCTTCTGAATAAGTAGGTTTCCTGTCCTCCCTGTGTCCGCTACAATAACACTCCGCAAATTCATCAAAATGACTTCTCTGTAACTGATTCTTTTTTCCAAAGGAAGGCATATTAGAACGCATATCATAAATCCAAACTTCTTTTGTATTTCCATGATCCGTCTTTCCTCTGTCAAAAAACAACACATTCGTCTTTACTCCCTGCGCATAAAAAATCCCCGTTGGCAGTCTGAGAATCGTATGAAGATTACATTTTTCCATCAAATCTTTACGGATATTTTCACCATCTCCATCTGCAAACAACACATTATCCGGAAGTACTACCGCCGCCCTTGCGGTTCCTGTATCCGTGCGAAGAGAACGGTAAATATGCTGAAGAAAATTCAACTGCTTATTACTGGTAAGATAAGTCAAATCATCCCTGCTGGCACGCTCCCCACCCTTCTTTGTTCCAAAAGGCGGATTTGTCAGCACGACATCATAACCTTTCATTGATTTTCCCAAATTAGAAAGGGTATCTCCCAATTGAATATGTCCATCAATATCATGGAGCATCGCATTCATAAGCGCCAGACGGTGCGTCTCATGTACAATCTCTCCACCTGTAAACGCTTCCTTTTTCTGAAATGTCTGTTGCTCTGGAGTTAAATCAAACAAATCATCTGTATGCGCTTTCACATACCGATCCGCCGCAATCATAAATCCAAAAGTACCACACGCCGGGTCATTGCACCGCTCGCCTGGCTGGGGCGCGATAAGCTCTGTCATAACATCAATTAGCGCACGAGGCGTAAAGTATTGCCCTGCCCCAGATTTCTTTTCATTCGCATTTTTCTCCAGAAGCCCCTCATATAAATTCCCAATTCCTTCTTCTTTTACCGAATACCAGTCATATCCATCAATATTCATAATGATTTTCTTTAAGTTTGCCGGCTCTTCAATATTGGAACGGGCTCCCGAATAAATTTCCCTGATTCTCCCTATTCCTTCCGCCCCAAGCTCTGTCAGAAGTATGTTGTAGAATTTCTTTAACTCGATACCAT
Source organism: Hominisplanchenecus murintestinalis (assembly GCA_004793585.1). Classification (GTDB taxonomy): domain Bacteria; phylum Bacillota; class Clostridia; order Lachnospirales; family Lachnospiraceae; genus Hominisplanchenecus_A; species Hominisplanchenecus_A murintestinalis. Next base: position 2,988 of record SRZB01000049.1, read on the forward strand.
CTCTTTTTACAAGCTCATCCCACCGATATTGTTCCGGAATATTCCCCTCTGTCTCTGTCTCCTTTGCCATTTTTAGAAAAAGAATATAAGTCAATTCCGTCACATACTGATGATATGTAATTCCGTCATCCCGCAAAACATTACAAAGATTCCACAGTTTTGAAACAATTTCATTATTTGTCATAGCGACATCCTCCTGTTCTTCGCCACTTATGCGCTCTGGTAAAGTGCATCATTAATCTCTTCGATAAATTCGTTTAATCTGTTTCCAAAGGCTTTATCAATTTTTCGAAATCCGCCCATATTTCTAAAAGCATCCGATTCAAAAGTTTCCCTGTTTAAAATCGCTTCATTTAATAATTGCGCCTGAATCCGATCCAGCCATTTTATCTGAATCGCATTCAGATCCGGATGCTTTGCCTTTACGGTAGCAACTGCCCGTTTAATTTTCACCTCATGGCTAATAAGCGTATCCCCCAGTGCCTGCTGCCGAATAAAACTAATAATATCTGCCGCTATATCTTCATTTGTCATCTGTTTCCAAGCTGTATTTAATTTTTTCTCCGTAAAAGAATGACGATGCAGTTCCAGTTTCAGGTTCTTTAATTCCGCTCTTGTAAGCTCTTTCGGCCGCTGGCAGATAATCGTAAGCGCCGCAATCTCATTTTTGTTCGTTAAAACAAAATTCCTGAACTCTTCCAGATAATCCTCCGGTTTTTCCGCATTTCCATACCCTCTTGTGTGGCTGTAAAGCGCATCCTTATGCTCGCTTATAACCTTCTTTCCTGGCATGTGTTGATAAAAATGAAATGCTTCAAACGCCGCTTTCCGTTCCTGGATATATTTCACAGCCTCTGACGGTTCCACCTGTTTTACTTTTTCAAGAAATTCCTCCACAGTCACTCCCGCCAGTGCAACAAAATGGTCTTTTTGTACATCCGTCATTTTCCTTTTCCGGCGCTGTAACTTCGCCGCCAGCACAGCAATCTGGCTCCTCTTCTGCTCTTCCGTCCCCAGCTTCTGCAGCCCGTTAATCAGATCTTCAAAGGCTATTGTCGGATTTACCGCTACTGGTTTCATGGAGCTTACCGGTTCCAACGCTTCATAAAGCCCTACCGCATCATAAATTTCAAAATGATCTTTTGAAATTTCGTCACAGGTTCTGGTCGCCCTTCCAAGCATCTGTTCATATAAAATCCTTGATTTAATTCTCCGCAGAAAGACCAGTCTTGTAATCTCCCTGACGTCAATTCCAGTCGTCAGAAGATCCACTGTAACTACAATACTCGGCTTTGCTTCATTCTTAAAATGACGAATTTTTTCCAGAATCTTTTTCTTATTTCCATTCTCAATCGAGCCCGTAATCTTTTGGATACAATGTTCGTCCACCCCGATATCTGCATACATCTCTTTCAAAATCCGTACAATCAAATCTGCATGCACATCATCTACTGCAAAAACCAACGTCTTTCCCTGCATCCTGTCTTCTGGGTCTATGCCTTTGTTATCCTCACTTGGTTCTTCCGGAAGAAAAATCTCCTGTAAAACTGTCCGGTTAAACGGTTCCGTAATCACCTGTCTGTTAAAACTTTCAATCTCAAAATCCAGCTCGTCCGCCAATTCTTCACTATTTTCAATCAAGCCGGTCTCTTGATTATACATTGGCACCACTTCACCTGCATAAAACTGGATTCCGTTATGGCTCAGTTTTGTGTCAATAAGGTGAGGTGCGTCAAAATCCACCAGATACCCATCTACCACTGCCGTCCGATAGCCGTAGGTATATACAGGCTTTCCAAAAATCTCTGTTGTATGTAACGCAGGCGTCGCTGTCAACGCCACTTTCACTGCATCAAAATACTCAATCACACGACGATACTTACTCTGAAAATCTTCCTGATTTCTGTACAGTACTTCCGCATCCCCCAATTCGCGGTCCAGCAGGTATCCGCGGTGAGCTTCATCTATCACAAGCAGGTCATAGTCAGACACCGTAGGAATCCACCCGCCTTCCTCATAACAGATTCTGCGCACCAGGCTCTGCACTGTCGCTATTTGAACCCGTGTCTCCGTATCAAACTCTTTATTTTCCATTGCCTTTACATTATAAATTTTGTCCAATGACATGAGTTCTTCCAGCTTTACTTCTTTAAACGTATCCCACGCCTGCTCCCCCAGAGCCGTTCTATCTACCAAAAATAAAACCCTTCGAAACCTCCCGGCCTTCAGGAAACGATAAATCATTCCCAAAACTGTCCTGGTTTTTCCTGTTCCTGTTGCCATTGACAAGAGGATTTCCCTCTTTCCTTCTGCCAGAGCCCTCTCCACTGCCTGAATTGCTTCTATCTGATAATACCTCAGATTTAAACCTCTTTCATCTTGCAAAGCAGAATAATCCGTGCTCTCCAGAGTATGCGTTGCTTCTTCTATATCTCTTTCCAGCTCCGCCATAATGCCCTCTGGACTTTTCCAGCCCTGCAGCGCTTTCGGAGCTGCGCCATGCCGGACATCCAATTCCCAGATTCCTGATTTCGTTTCAAACTGTTTGATATATGGTCTGCCATTCGTCGCATACAGAAATGGAACATGATATTTCCCGAACTTTCGGATACAGTATTTCTCCTGATCCTCTTTTTTAATATGGCTCGCATATTCCTTACACTGACCATCCAAAACAGAGGATACATCCTTATGCGCCCTCTTTGCTTCGATGATTCCTACCATTCTCTCCCCTACAAATAATGCATAATCCACATATCCACCCTTGCCTGTAGCTGACTCTGTCTTCCACTCTGCGATTGCTTTATTATGCCCTTTTTCCGGTTCCGCCCCCTTCGGCTGCCGGATATGGTCTGTATCGGCCTCCCAGCCTGCCTCCCGAAGCTGCTTATCAATAATCACGCGGGTATCATGCTCAGACAACGGATATTTAATGGCATTTTCTCTGGCCTTTTCCCGCCGTTCTGCGGAAACCTTTCCATTCTTTTTCAATTCAGCCAATTCCTTTTTCAGCGTGTCGATATATGCTTCCTGTTCTCTGCTTTTCTTTTCCAGTCTGGCAACATCTACAACTATATTTTCAGGCATAACAAATCCCGCAGGCTCATACGCATAATCGCCATAAGTCTGCATAAACCAGGACGCCAGGTCATAAGTAAGCACAAGGTTATCTTTTGCTTTATCAAAAGATTCCATACCCGCGTGCGCCGCATCATTTCTCGTCTTTCGAAGCACATACAAAATATTGTCAATCTCTCTCGGCAGCAAATCATTCCTCCTAAGCACATGGATCCTGCCTGCGTGTGTATTGTCACGCTCCGGTTCCGCTATTCCATCATATGCAAGCATGTATTTCACAATATGTTCTGCCAGCATCCCCATCTTAATAAAACATGTATTTGTATCCGTATATAAATACTGTTCCGCCAGCTCGCCCATTCTCGCCAGCTCTTTCCAATTCTTTGCTAAAAATCTAAAATTACTCACTGCCCAACCACCTTCTTAATAGTTTTATTATCGGAAGTTCCTGCCCCCAAAAAATTAATCCTTACACCGTGCCGCCATCCTCAGCTATTCTTGATTCTCATTATTACCAACCAATTTTTTCTATACTTTGTTACAAATCATACCTGTCTAAAACGAGTGTACCATCTATCCCCATTTTTGCCAATATTATATTTTCACTAATTGTTTCTTTTCGACAAACGGAAATCCCGCAGCCCATGAACGCCCAGGGTCTGCGGGACTTCATCATACCACCTATTCAAAAATCTGCTGCTCTTCTTTAAGCTTCCGTTTTCTCTTTTTAATTTTTCCAAACCCGCACATAAACGTCCAGCCCAGCAAAATATTCACATATCCCAGCAAATTTATTTCATTTCCCACCGTAAATAGCAGCATAATGTTATACAGTCCAACATATAAATTCATTCCCCCAATAATCCCTAAGAAAACCAGAATCCAACTCAGATGAGCAACACGGGATTTATTATCCGAAAACAGCTCAAACTCTCCATCTGCCGTCTTTTTTCTGAGATACACCCAGCGTATCCAGGTACCCACGCACTCTACCCCCATCTCTTCCAGAAAAGCAAGATATTGTCTGCTCTCGCTGTGTCCCGCCGTATGCTCCAGAAGTTCCACGCAAACTCCATATTCCCCCGGCAGACTCTTTTCAAATTCATAACGCACATACCTGGCAGAGGCAAGCGCCCAGCCCTCCGCCGCCATTTTATTCAGCCATTTCTCTTCTTCTTCAAAATCCCACGCCCAAAACAGCTTATGAACAACTTTCCTCATCACTTCCACCTCCCAAGATCCTGTTTCCGTTTTCCACCAGCTCTTTCAGCCGTACAAGCTCACCCTCCAGCGCCGCCCTTCCCAAATCCGTTATAACATACTCCTTTTTCCGGCTGTCCCTCTTCTCTGGCAAAGCCCGTATCCATCCTTTTTCCATTAATGTATTCATTGCCCCATACAGCGTTCCGGCAGCCAGCCGCATACGTCCCCCGGACCATTTCTCCACATTCTGCATAATCCCATAGCCGTGCATTGGCTGTAGCAAAGATAAAAGAATATAATAGACCGCCTCCGTCAATGCCTGATACATCCTTTCCACCCACTTTCCTCTATCGCAAATCGTTATACCGTCAACCGATATATTATATTGTATCGGCTTACGATATAGTTGTCAATAACAGGATTTGAATTTTTCCGAATTATGTCGTATAATGTAGCGGAAGAATTTTAAATCTAATAAACTAACTTTTCAGCACAGCCACACTCCTTTGGAATCCCGAGCCGCTGTCCTGAATATATTTACATACATAATAAGGAGGATGCAGGACTACCTGTAAATGCTTATGAAAAATGTAAGTTTACATACTCTTGGAATCGACATCGGTTCTACTACTGTAAAAATTGCAATTTTAAATCCTGAAAAAAAGCTTGTGTTTTCTGATTATGAGCGTCACTATGCAAATATCCAGGAAACCCTGGCTTCTCTTTTACAAAAAGCTTATCAAAAACTTGGCGGACTTTCCGCCGCGCCTGTCATCACCGGTTCCGGCGGCCTGACTCTGGCAAAGCATCTGGAGGTGCCTTTTGTCCAGGAGGTTATTGCCGTATCTACAGCGCTGCAGGGCTATGCGCCCCAGACGGACGTAGCTATTGAGCTTGGCGGTGAAGACGCGAAGATTATTTATTTTGAAAATGGCTCTGTGGAACAGCGGATGAATGGAATCTGTGCCGGAGGCACAGGCTCTTTTATTGACCAGATGGCTTCCCTGCTCCAGACGGACGCTTCCGGGCTGAATGAGTATGCCAAAAATTATCAGTCGCTTTACGATATCGCGGCGCGCTGCGGCGTATTTGCCAAGTCAGATATTCAGCCGCTTATCAACGAAGGCGCCACAAAGGAGGATCTTTCCGCCTCTATTTTCCAGGCGGTAGTCAACCAGACCATCAGTGGTCTGGCATGTGGAAAACCAATCCGTGGGCATGTTGCTTTCCTGGGAGGCCCGCTGCATTTCCTGTCTGAGCTGAAAGCGGCCTTTATCCGCACACTCAAACTGGACGAGGCACATGCCATCACTCCAAAGAATTCCCATCTGTTCGCAGCCATTGGCTCTGCCCTGAATTACAAAGAAGACGTTGTCATTTCACTCACGGATATGATCCAGAAGCTTTCTTCTTCGATAAAGATGGAATTTGAAGTCGCCCGTATGGAACCGCTTTTCTCCTCCGAAGAAGAATACCAGGCTTTCACGGAACGGCAGAACCAGTACAATGTAGTGACGGCTGATTTGGAAACTTACGAGGGAAACTGCTTTCTGGGTATTGACGCAGGCTCCACCACCACAAAAGCCGCGCTCGTAGGAGAAGATGGCGCGCTGCTCTATTCTTTTTACGATAATAATAACGGAAGCCCTTTAAAAACTACAATTCGGGCAATTAAGGAAATTTACAGCGAACTTCCTTCTACCGCTAAAATCGTCTATTCCTGCTCCACAGGTTATGGCGAAGCGCTCATTAAAGCGGCGTTAATGCTGGATGAAGGCGAAGTGGAAACTGTTTCCCACTATTACGCCGCCGCATTTTTTGACCCGGAAGTAGACTGCATCCTGGATATCGGCGGCCAGGATATGAAGTGTATTAAAATAAAGAACCAGACCGTAGACAGCGTGCAGCTAAATGAAGCATGTTCTTCCGGCTGCGGCTCTTTTATAGAAACTTTTGCAAAATCCCTGAATTACAGTGTCCAGGACTTCGCAAAAGCCGCCCTTTTCGCAGAGCATCCCATCGATTTGGGAACCCGCTGCACGGTATTTATGAATTCCAAAGTAAAACAGGCGCAGAAAGAAGGCGCAGAAGTCCCTGATATTTCTGCCGGGCTTGCCTACTCTGTAATTAAGAATGCATTATATAAAGTAATCAAGGTTTCCGACGCCTCCGAGCTTGGACGGCATATCGTCGTACAGGGCGGTACCTTTTATAACGACGCCGTACTCCGAAGCTTTGAAAAAATCGCCGACTGCGAGGCCATTCGCCCGGACATTGCCGGAATTATGGGCGCTTTCGGTGCGGCATTGATTGCGCGGGAACGCTATACAGACGGCACGGAGAGCACTATGCTTTCCATCGATAAAATCAACCGCCTGGAATTTACCACCACTATGGCAAAATGCAAAGGCTGCACCAACCAGTGCCGTCTGACTATCAACCGTTTCACCGGAGGACGCCAGTTTATCAGCGGAAACCGCTGCGAACGCGGCATTGGGAAGGAAAAAAACAAAGAGAATATTCCGAATCTCTATGATTTTAAAAACAAGCTCCTATTCCGCCGGGAATCTCTGGAGATTGACGAGGCATTAAGGGGTGTAGTGGGAATTCCCCGTGTGCTCAACATGTACGAGAACTACCCATTCTGGCACACCTTTTTTACAAAACTAAAATACCGGGTTATACTCTCTCCACCTTCCAACCGGAAAATTTACGAGCTTGGCATCGAGTCTATCCCCAGCGAGTCGGAATGTTATCCCGCGAAACTGGCTCATGGGCATGTGACCTGGCTGATTAAACATGGGATTCCCTTTATTTTTTACCCGTGCATCCCATATGAGAGAAATGAATTTCCGGATTCCAATAACCACTATAACTGTCCGATTGTCACCTCCTATGCAGAAAATATTAAAAACAACATTGACGAACTTCGGACAGAGAACATTGACTTCCGCAATCCATTCCTGGCGTTGACGAGCCTGGAAACTGCGTCAAAACAGTTAATAAAGGCTTTTCCTGAAATTCCGGCAGATGAAATCAAAGCTGCTGCAAAGGAAGGCTGGGAGGAAATGGATCGCTGCCGCCAGGCCGTTTATGACAAAGGACAGGAGACATTAAAATGGATGAAAGAAAACAAGCGCCGCGGGATTGTCCTGGCAGGACGTCCATATCATATTGACTCCGAAATCAACCACGGCATTCCCGAATTGATTAATTCCTATGGCCTGGCTGTGCTGACCGAAGACGCAGTCTCCGACCTAAATCCACCGGAACGGCCGCTGATCGTCATGGATCAGTGGATGTACCACAGCCGCCTTTACGCTGCGGCTAATTACGTAAAAACAGTAGAAAACCTGGAGTTGATTCAGCTCAACTCTTTTGGCTGCGGGCTGGACGCAGTTACAACTGACGCCGTTGGAGACATTCTTACAAAATCCGGCAAAATTTACACCTGCCTGAAAATTGATGAAGTCAACAACTTAGGGGCTGCCCGCATCCGCATCCGCTCTCTGATTGCCGCCATCCGTGTGCGCGACCAGAAACAGGTGCGCCGCAGTATCGCCCCTGCCAATATTACCCGTGTGGTATTTACGAAAGAAATGCGCAAGGATTATACAATCCTCTGCCCACAGATGACCCCCATCCATTTTGATTTAATTGAATCAGCCTTCAACGCTGCCGGCTATCATCTGGAGGTCCTTGGGAAAACAGATAACCGCAAAACTGTAGATGTAGGATTGAAATATGTAAACAATGATGCATGTTACCCCTCCCTGATTGTCGTTGGACAGATTATGGAGGCCATACAGTCCGGAAAATATGATTTAAACAAAACTGCCGTAGTGATTACCCAGACCGGGGGCGGCTGCCGCGCCAGCAATTATATTGGATTCATCCGGCGCGCTCTGGAAAAAGCAGGTTATCCGCAGATTCCGGTCATTTCCCTAAATTTAAGCGGACTGGAAAAGAATCCCGGATTCAAGATTTCCGCCGGGCTGGCAATGCGTGGGATTTACGGCCTGATATTTGGTGATGTCTTCATGCGCTGTCTCTATCGTATGCGCCCTTATGAGCAGGCAGAAGGCTCGGCTAATGCCCTTTACAAAAAATGGAACGAAACATGCAAGAGTTTCCTTTCCGGTAAAAATCCATCCTACGGCGAATTCAAAAAGCTCTGCCGCGGTATTATCCGGGAGTTTGATATGCTTCCGATTACGGATGTGAAAAAGCCGAAGGTCGGCATCGTAGGGGAAATTCTGGTAAAATTTCTTCCTGCCGCCAACAATTACCTGGTCGAATTGCTGGAAGCAGAAGGCGCAGAAGCTGTCGTTCCTGATTTGACAGATTTCCTTCTCTACTGCTTCTACAACAACAACTTCAAAGCAGAAGAACTTGGCATGAAAAAGTCAACTGCAAGATTCAGTAACCTGGGTATCAAAGCGCTGGAAATGTTCCGCAAAACTGCTGCCGAGGAATTTAAAGCGAGCAGGCATTTTACACCCCCGGCACGCATTGAGGATTTAGCAAACTACGCAAAATCCATCGTATCCCTGGGCAACCAAACCGGAGAAGGCTGGTTCCTCACCGGAGAAATGCTGGAACTGATTCACTCCGGCACCAATAATATCGTGTGTACCCAGCCCTTCGGCTGCCTGCCTAATCATGTCGTCGGCAAAGGTGTAATTAAAGAACTGCGCCACCAATACCCGCTTTCCAACATCGTAGCCATCGACTATGACCCTGGCGCAAGTGAAGTCAATCAGCTGAACCGTATCAAGCTGATGCTCTCCACCGCCATGAAAAATCTAAAAGCAGAAGAAGAAAACAAATAAGGAAAACAGCTCAGCATAGAAAATTTTTATGCCGGGCTGTTTCTCGTATTATCTCAAAAAGAATTTATTTAATTTTATCATATAAACCATTTTCTTCCACATCACAGCCAAGTTTAGAAACTGCCAGCTTCCGCTCTTCGTAAACCGCCTTCAGCATCTCCGAATCTTTTGTAATTTTGGCAATTCTATCTAAACTCGCAATCTGATCTTTCAACATCCCATCATACTGTTTATCCGTCATACACATTCCTTCCTGTTCCACGATTCTCTCACCACCTTCCATCGGTGGTATTATACCACAACTCAAAATCTCTTTTCAATTTCCAATGTACTTTAAGATTTCTGCTTTCTTAAACTATTAATCTTTAAACCTCTTTTTATCTGGCATTCTGCTACAAAAATTTATCCTGATTTCCCGGAATCCCCACCGTTTTTCTCTTAATTTAAAATCGCCTGATTACCAGTATGATTCAACAGCTTTTCGAAAAGCTGAATCACGATTTATTTTACGACAACCCGCACCCGGCTCTTTACCCCATCCTCGCTGGCGTAAATATAGGCTTTCCCGGCGTCTTTCGCCGTAATACGCCCGTTTTTATCTACTTCCGCAACGCAGCTGTTTGAACTTGAAAAAACAGGCTTATTTCCTGAGGAAACTTTCACATGTACCGTTCTTTTCTCTCCAACAGACAGAGTAACTTCCTTCTCCTCAAACTGAACCGTCGGCTTTTTCACGGTTACTTCACAACTTTTCTTAACGCCGTCCACCGTCACGGTAATGATGGCTGTGCCGTTTTTCACCGCCGTCACTGTCCCATTGCTGTCCACAACAGCTACGCTTTTTTTACTGCTTTTCCACACCGGGACGCTTTTTGATGTAGACCGAACCTCCAGACGGAGTTTTTCTTTTCTATACAAAGAAGCTGACTTCCTATTCAGGGTGAGCATCGGCTTCTTCACAGTTACCATGCAGCTTGCCGACGTCTTATCCACCGTCGCAGTAATTTTTGCCGTACCCGGTTTCTTTGCTGTAATGTTTCCAAACTCATCGATTTCCGCCACGCTTTTTTTATTCGACTTAAATGTAATATCATGCCCTGTAGAAGAAACAGCAGTCAGCCTGGCGCTGCATCCATTTTCCAGGGAAATATGTTTTGCACTCAACGCAATCTGCGTCTTTTCCACGCGAATTGTACAGCTCGCTTCTCCGTTTCTGATTTTTGCTGTGATTTTCGCTGTCCCCGCTCTTTTTGCTGTAATTTTTCCATAAGTATTTACAGACGCTACCTTTGCATCGCTAGATTTAAACACAGGCTTTTTCCCATTAGACGTAACCGCCAAGAGATAGTATTCATCTCCTATCTTCAACGTCTTTGAACGCGCGCTTAAAACCACGAACTCTATATTCGATGCCGCTTTCGCCTTTATTACCGGATTCATAGAAGTAACTAGCATGGACACCATGCAGAATACAGCAAACGCTGCTTTTAAGATTTTCTTTTTTGATGACATAAGATTCCCCCATTCCATATGGTGAGAATCCCGGTATACAGCAGAATCGTTTCACAACTGTCCTGCCACAGAAATCAGGCATCACAAACTTTTTCAATTTGCGATGCCCGTATTGTAACATGTAACATCCTATTTGTAAAGATATTTTTTACTTTTTATTCTCTATCTGCCAGTCAACCGGTTCTATTCCATTTGCTTTCAGAAATTTATTTGCACGGCTAAACGGCCGGCTTCCAAAAAATCCCCTGTATGCGGACAGCGGACTGGGATGGGGCGCCTCCAAAATCAGGTGTCTGGAATTCGTGAGCATAGACTTTTTCATCTGTGCGGGACGCCCCCACAGGATAAACACGATTGGCCTGTCCTGCTCATTCAAAATGCGGATTGCCGCGTCCGTAAACTCTTCCCAGCCAATCCCTCGATGGGAATTCGCCTGGTGGGCACGCACGGTCAGAACCGTATTCAAAAGCAGCACCCCCTGATTTGTCCATTTTGTCAGGCAGCCGTTATCCGGTATATAACATCCGCAGTCGTCATGGAGCTCTTTATAAATATTCACCAGCGACGGCGGAATCTCTACATCCGGCTTCACCGAGAAACAAAGCCCATGCGCCTGTCCGTCCCCATGATAAGGATCCTGCCCCAGAATCACCACTTTCACATCCTTCAGCGGAGTAAAGGCAAACGCATTAAAAATATCATCCGCCGGAGGGAAAATCAGCCTGTTCTGATACTCTTCATTGATTTTCTGGTAAAGCTTCTTATAATATAGTTTTCCAAATTCCGGCTTTAACGGTTCCAGCCAGTCGTTATTGATAGGCGGCATATCTATTCTCCTCCCTTGTTCATCTCATCTGGTTTTGTCTGCGTAGCATATACTGTGCTTTTTTATCTTTCATCCTTTTACATACGTACCGAAACGCCTCTGCCCTGCAGATATGATTTCACTTCCTTAATTTCCAGCTCCTTGTAATGAAACAAAGATGCTGCCAGCGCTGCGTCTGCCTTTCCTTCTGTAAGCGCGTCATAAAAATGCTCCTTTGTGCCCGCTCCGCCTGATGCAACCACCGGGATAGAGACATTCTCTGCAATCATCCTCGTCAGCTCCAAATCATACCCTGCTTTTGTTCCGTCACAGTCCATACTGGTAAGCAAGATTTCCCCCGCCCCCATCCGGTCCGCTTCCATCGCCCATTCCACAGCGTCAATACCCACGTCAACACGTCCGCCGTTTTTGTAAATGTTCCAGCCTGTTCCGTCCTCACGCCTTCTTGCGTCAATCGCAACCACTACGCACTGGCTTCCAAACTTGTCCGCTGCCTCACAAATCAGTTCCGGGCGGTTAATTGCTGAAGAATTAATCGAAATCTTATCCGCCCCCTCCCTCAGCAACGCCCTGAAATCTTCAACCGTACGGATACCGCCGCCTACCGTAAAGGGAATAAATACCTTTTCCGCCACCTTGCGCACCATGTCCACTACCGTCGTCCTGGCATCTGATGAAGCCGTAATATCCAGAAATACCAGCTCATCCGCTCCGGCCTTGTCATACGCCGCCGCAATCTCTACCGGGTCGCCCGCATCTCTCAGATTCACAAAATTCACGCCCTTTACCACACGCCCATTATGTACATCCAGACATGGAATAATTCTCTTCGTAAACATCTCAGCAGCCCTCCTTCGGAATTTCCGCAAAATTCTTCAATATCTGAAGTCCTGTATCGCTGCTCTTTTCCGGATGGAACTGACATGCAAACACATTATCCTTCTCCACCGACGCATGAATCTCAGTGCTGTACCAGGTAGAAGCCTTTACGATATCCTCTTCCTCCGCCTTCAGATAATAGGAATGTACAAAATACACATACGGATTTTGCGGCAGCCCTTCAAAAAGATGCCCGCTATTTTTCAGCTCCAGAGAATTCCAGCCCATATGCGGTATTTTCAGCCCCTCATAAGCGGGAATCCGCAAAATCTCTCCCTTCAGGATTCCAAGACCTTTCACTCCCGGCGCCTCGTCGCTTCTCTCAAAGAGAAGCTGCAGCCCCAAACAGATCCCCAGAAACGGCGTTCCCTTTTCCACGACCTCGTAAATGACCTTATCCAGCCCAAATTCTCTCAGTTTCCCCATAGCGTCCCCAAAAGAACCTACCCCCGGAAGAATCACCTTGTCTGCCTCCAGAATCGTTTCCCTCTCCCTGGAAACCACCGCTTCCTCGCCCAGCCGGAGCAACGCTTTCTCCACGCTTTTCAGATTTCCTGCATCATAATCAATAATCGCTATCATTTTCTACTCCTATAAATCTGGTTTATCCTGCAAATACCGCCTCTTTAAAATACTGCCCAATCGTATAATTCGAATCCTTAAACCAGCCTTTCTTCCCCTTGGAATTCCTGATCTGAAAATAGAAAGCGCCATTCTTTCTTGTCATTTTAAGTCCGGTAACTCTTTCTCCCTTACGGACACTGAAACTTTTCTTATTTCCGCCCGCCGAAGTATAAGCAGCAAAGCTGCGGTTTGCCGTCCATTTCGTTTTTATCCACTTCGTCGCTTTCAGCCCATAGGACTCGCCCATTCTGCTGACTTCATCTCCAGATATCTTATACGGAATATCCACATAAAATATTCCTGTCGCCGCCCCGGTATCCATCCATCTGACCACCAGCTTATTTGCGCCCACTTTCCGCAAATCACCTCTCGCCCAGCCAGACAACAGCTTGTCCGTCTGCTCATAAGATTCATTCCTCGTCAAAACAACCAAATCTTCAAGCTCCATGAACTGACCCTCTTTATACTCCAGAAGCTTCATACATTCATTACAGTCATTCTCTATCACATCCCTGAGAAAAATCAGCGTTCTCTTCGAGCTAATCCGGCACAAACTCACTTCCCAGCCAAATTTTCCTCCACGAATCCTTTTTACGACTTTCCCATCCACATACAAATTCAATGACGCAACATCATAATACTCTTCCTTATTTTTCGTATACGTAAATTTCACCTTATGTTTCTTGTTTCCCGTCAATTTCGTAGTGTATGTTTTCCCCACCTTTAATTTTTTCATCCTGGAACCCGCTTCTGGTCTCATACAGGTTCCCAAAAATACCATACAGAAAACCGCCAACAGAAACAAACCTTTACCAACATTCACTCTTTTCTTCATACCCTTTTCTCCTCCTGTTCCGTCAAAAGTTTTATAGGCGACATTGTAACTGACAGGCTCCGCTCCCGGATCTCAGGCGTCAGCTGGGCAAATTCACTGTGTACCCGTACAAGCCTTGCCTTCTGATTAAAATAAGCAATTTTCTCGAAGGGGAACCGTATCACGGAAGGATATGCAAAGCCTACGCCAAGCTCCAGAATACATAGCTTATGATTCAACGTATTCTGCAGCCATTTTGTATAAACTTCCCATTGGGGCAGATACATAGACTCATCGTACTCCTCATCTGTAACTACATTTCCGGCAGCATCACTCCCGCATGGCGCTACAATCCTCTCTTTTGCGAGCCGTGACTCATAAATCAAATCATCTGTCTGCAGAGTGACGATAAAATAGCCCTTTCCCTTTAAAAGCCCGGCCAATGTTTCATATGCCTCCATCACTTGTTCCCGCCCCGCCTGCTTTATGGAAAATTCCTCACCGATTCCCACCAGAATCAACTCGGCGGCATCTACATATTCTCGTATTTCCTCCAGCATATTCTCTCCTTCTGGCCTGCTTTTCCCTGAACTTTTTTGCTGTATGTCTTATGCGGCTTCTATTCTCTTGCCCACGCCGGCACATTTCCCCTACAGTATATGTCTATGCTATTCCTCTGCCAGCTTCTGTCCCATCAATACGCCCATAACAGACGCCATCATCAGCCCTCTGGTCCATCCGCTGGAATCCCCCAGGCAATGCAGCCCATCCACATTTGTATTAAAATCCTTATCCATTTTAACACGATTGCTATAAAACTTCAATTCCGGGGAGTATAAAAGTGTCTCCTCTGCTGCAAATCCCGGTACCACTTCATCTACCGCCTGAATAAAATTAATGATATTCAGCATCGCACGGTATGGCATGGCCGCTGTAATATCCCCCGCCTCCGCGTCCGGAAGGCTCGGCTTTACATTTGAACGCAGAAGCTCTTTCGGCCAGGTACGTTTCCCATCCAGAATATCACCGTAACGCTGCACTAAAATATGTCCTGCACCCAGCATATTCGTCAATTCCCCTACTTTCTGCGCATATTCAATCGGCTGATTAAAAGGTTCGCTGAACTTATGGGAACTGAGAATCGCCAGATTTGTATTATGTGATTTCAACTCTTTGTAAGAGTGGCCATTTACTACTGCCAGATTATTGTCATAATTCTCCTGACTTACAAAACCGCCCGGATTCTGGCAAAATGTCCGCACCTTATCTTTAAATGGTTTCGGATAGCCGATTAGCTTCGATTCATACAGCACATTATTGACACGTTCCATAATCTCATTGCGCACTTCCACCCGGACGCCGATATCCACCGTACCCGGCCCATGAGCAATATCGTACTTTGCGCACAGTTTTTCCAGCCAGTCCGCGCCGCGCCGCCCGGCTGCTATTACCGTATGGCATCCGTAAATTTCCCTCGTTTCCCCGTCTTTTTCAATCACAACACCTTGACACTGGGCATCTTCTAGCAAAATATTCAAACAGTTCCACCCAAACAGAAGCTCCACGCCCCTGTCTCTCAGTTCATCCTCAATCGCCCGATAAATAATCTGTGCTTTCTCCGTTCCCAGATGCCTGATAGGACAATCTACCAGCTTCAGACCTGCCCCGATTGCACGCCGCCTGATTTCTTTTACTTCTTCATTCTGCTCTGCCCCCTCCACATGGGCATCCGCTCCAAACTCCAAATAAATCTTATCGGTATAGTCAATCATTTCCTGCGCAAGCTCTTCCCCAATCAGCTCCGGCAGCTCACCTCCCACCTCATAACTCAGAGAAAGCTTTCCGTCCGAAAACGCTCCCGCACCTGAAAATCCTGTTGTTATATGGCAATATGGCTTACAGTTCAGGCACCTTTTTGTCTTACTTTTGGGACAGCGGCGCTCCTCAATCGGCCGCCCTTTTTCCACTATCACGATTCTGCTTTCCGGTTTTTTCCGGATAAGCTCCAATGCGGTAAAAATTCCTGCCGGCCCTGCCCCGACAATCACTGCATCATATTCTTTCATACATTTACCTCCAAAATTCATTTTTGTTTGCCGCTCTGCAGGCAATTTGAATCTTGATAGAAAAAAACTGCCCGCAGTCTGTCATATATTCCCTTTGCTGAGATATATAGTCAACTGTTAGGCAGTTGGTAGAAACATTCATCCATATCATGAACTTATATATACCTTTTCTATTTTAAACCATAATTTTACTCCTTACAAGCCCCTTTTCGCATTTCCTTATCCTTTTCTACAAAAACTGCAAACTGCCTGTACGCATAGCCTCTATATTTTCCGGTATCGACTCATAAAAAGGTATCCCTTCTATTTCATGATAGTTACCGGAAATTTCATAATACATTTCTTCTGAAATCTTATTTTCCTCATTCCCGTCCCGGTCATGATAAAAATAAATTTCCCCTGTCTCTATATTTCCATGCATAGAAATACTTTCTACTATCTCAAGCTCTGCGCCATACTCTGGAAGCCGATGATAATCCTCCATAGAATCAACTGCGCTGCCCGAAGAAAGGTCTTTAATAATTCCTCCTTCGCAGATAATACATGTACCCGCCCGATAACCAATATCATCCATCAAACGAACGCTTCCCCCGTCTTTCCATGTATAGACGTCATATATAAACAACTCTGATGCATCTTCACCTGAATGCATCCCAATAAAAAGCTCTGGTATACCGTCCGCATTCAAATCATACAGATGAAATCCTGAGAATTCCGCTTCTTGATAAGAAACCGCCAGATAAAATTCCAAGTTCATATCTTCTGGAATTTCTTCCGGCACTCCACTGCTTTTCACCTGTTCATATACACTTTGATACTTTTCCAGCAGTTCTGCATAATCCTTATACATTTGCTGATTCAATATACTCTCCGTTTCTGATGCCGTGCTTTCCGTTTCCGGCGATTCTTCTTTTGTTTCTATTGCTGCTGTTTCCATTGATATTCCTTCCGTCTCGCCCTCAACGCTCCCCGTCTCAGAAATGCAGTTCTCACTCTCATAGACAATATCCTCTGATTCTTTCCTGAATTCTGACTCTCCCCCGCTTCCCCCACATCCCTCTAAAGTTCCTGCAAGAGCCAGAAAGCTAATAACTAATATCAAATAACTCTTTATTCTTTTCATAACTATACCTCTTCCAAATATATATTTTTATATAAAAAAGTGTCTTCGACACTTCAACCCCCTAGCCCCCATTCATGGGGGAATTAG
>SRZB01000004.1 GCA_004793585.1 Hominisplanchenecus murintestinalis
CGCCGGTTGAGAATTTCGTAAATGTTAAGAACGTAAGATACGAGCTTGACAAGAAGAACCCGAAAGCAGCAGTAGCCGTAAAGATTCTCAAGGACGCAAAGAGCGTTACTATCCAGAAGACCGTGAAGATTAACGGTAAGAGCTATAAAGTGGAGAAGATTGGCGCAAGCGCATTCAAGGGTCTTAAGAAACTTACAAGCGTAACGGTGGGCGCAAATGTAAAGACAATTGAGAAACAGGCGTTCATGAACTGTAAGAAGCTGAAGAAAGTAACGCTGAGCAATGGAAAAGCGCTCAAGACGATCGGCTCCAAGGCATTCAAGGGAACGAAGAAGGGCCTGACAGTTAAAGCGAAGAAACTGAAAAAGGCGAAAGACCGCAAAGCGCTGCTTAAGAAAGTAAAGAAAGCAGGGGCAAAAAGTGCAAAAGTAACAAAATAAGAGATATAGGAAACAGCAAAAGCCGCTCTCCATAGGGGAGCGGCTTTTTGAGAGACTTTCTAAGTTGATTTATTAAACATAATATGATAAGATGAAAAAAGACAGGAACTTTTTTGAGGGAGGTGAAGAAAATATTAAAAAAAGATTCCTGGGGTTTTGTCACTTAAATAAGGACCACAGTGAAAAGCACAGAGTATGGATGGAGGAGAACAGATAATTATGAAATTGAAAAGATTATTGGCGGGTTTCCTTGCCGGCGCCCTGGTGGTAACAGGCATTCCGGTTTCTGGCCTGGGAGGGATTTCAGCAGAAGCGGCAGTGCAGACAGACCAGGAGGCAGGGCTAAGTTACAGGTATCGTCCGGTTGACGAGAACAAGATAACCTTGGAATCAGATATTGGCGCAAGTGCGGATAATCCGGACAGGCCGGTTTCGAGTTTAAACAGACGTTCCGGATACATGCAGACAAATAAGATTGAGGATTCAACAGGAGCTGTTCATAAGAATTTTTACTTCACGCTGGAGAATTCAAGGCTGTTGGGGTCTGTTTCTTATCTCTCAGCAGGGCCTCTCGGAAGTATTACGCGGTGCAGGGTTTACGTATCAAATATTGATACGCCGGATGCCGCAGATATTCATGGTTCCGGCTGGCTTCAGGTTTATGAGACTCCGGAAGACGCAGCTTGGGAAGCATACAGCAGTGACGGAAACAACAGGCATGAAGCCGTATTTGATATGGCACAGATAGCAAAGCATGTGCGTATAGAGGTACTGGAGACGGCCGGCGGCGTAAAGGGAGCGGAAGAAATAGAAGCGAATAAAGTGATTGCCGGAGAACGTGTGCTGATTAATGAGGCCGGGCGCCTGGATCAGAAAGAGGCGGAAGATGATGTAGCTCTGGGCACGGCGCAGGGCGGACAGACTACGATAGCGGCATACACAGGTACGACTTCGGGAGAAGGTGCGCCTGAGAATACAATTAACGGCAGGGGAGACGATATTTCCCAGGAAGGCAGAAGTTTTTACTGGTGCCCCAATAAAAGCCATTGGCAGGCTGGAAATACCCAGTCCACAGTGAGCTATATTATCTATGACTTGCATAACCTTGAAACGGATATTTCGAAAATCAAGGTTAGGTGGCATAATCAGGCATGGTCAGGCAAGTATAGCATAGAGACTTCGGATACCTGCAAAGTAGGTAAAGGGCTTGGAGAAAATGTGAGCGCTGACCTTGTAAATGCAGTTGAACTTTCAGCGTTGGATACAGAGGGATGGACAACAGTTGCAGAATATGACGCCGGAGAAGGGAACTATGAGGATATGTCAATTACATTTCCGTCACAGGAGTTCCAGGAAGATACAGAAGTAGAGAACCTTAAACTTAAGACGACTAAACTGAAACGTTATGTTCGTCTGGTTATTAAGAAAGCAAATGTATCTTCCGGGAATAAAGCGGCTCTGAGGGCATTTTCTATTACCGGAAAGAAGCATGTGCAGCAGGAAGCAGAGAATGTAGCGCTGGTGGGAGAAAGCAGCGAGACAAGGATTGTAGGTTATTCAGGCGAGGATACAATGGATGAGACAACCTACAGCAAAGAGTTTGCGTTTGATGGCAAGACGGGTGCGTCAAACGGTTCCTGGACGCCGTCGGTGTTGGCAGAAGGAAAAGGAATCAACATGAAAACGGGCGACAAGGCTTATCTTGTTCTTGACCTGGGTGAAGGTACGATAACAGAACTGAGCGGGGATACGCCTGTAAAGATTACATGGTCGGAGCTGGCAGCAGCCAAAGTATGCCGGGTTTTCACATCGGACACTTATACAAGCCCGGCAGGCGGAGACGAGTATAACTTTGAAACGCTGGGAGGAAGCCTTGATTTTGTTGATAACTGGGAACAGGTAGTGACAGGGTATGAAGGCGATACAGACATCCAGTATAAAGAGTTCGCATTTGCTGCTTCAGATTATACAAGCAGGCAGCTGGGACGCTATGTCTGCTTTGAGTTTTCCGGTTTAAATGGTCAGCTGAAAGATGATGCGACGACAGTAAATGCGGCAATCAGCGAGATTGAAATCAACGGATTCCGCAGAACGGCTGAGAATGCAGATGTAAGGCTTACGGTAGAAGAGCCTTCTTACGGCGCTAAGCCTGCAGATGTACAGGCATATGCAGCGCCGGCGGCAAAAGGCCAGTATCTGGTAGACGAGACGATCTGGACGCTGACGAGTAATAAAAATGCGGCCACGACCGATGAGAAATTCGGGGCGAAAGCTTATACGATGGTTGTGAGACTGAAAAGTAAAAATCCGTTTGCAGACCTGACAAATGTGACGGTAAATGGCATGACGGCACAGCCTTATACGGGAAGCCTTACTTTCGGGGAGGAAGAAGCCGGCTGGAATTACATGAATGTGTATTTTGATTTTGATCAGATAGCAGACCCACAGGCAGCATATACGGCTCTTGAAGAAGAAGTGAAATCCTCCGAACGGGCGGCAGATATGGCGAGAATTGCCGGGCTTGGGGAAGAGGCAGCGTTCCAGGAGTACACGGAAAGAAGCTGGCTGACCTTTAAAGATGCATATGACTATGCAGTAAGTCTGGTAGGCGCATATCAGGCAGAAAGTGTGACGGCAGAAGGAGACGATACGGCAGAGGATTTCCCAAGTGATGTCGTATACTATCCGGAGAGCGTTTACCGTGAGGCGCTGCAGGAACTTCAGGCAAACTATACGGAGAATGGCGCTTATGGCCTGAAAGCGGCAAGCAGAAAAGGGACTGTTAGCCTGGAAGTGGATGAAAATAATCCGAAAGCGGTTATCACAAGAAGCGCGGCGGAACAGAAGGTTGAGATGGCGGATGTAAACGCTATCGTAGGAAGCGCCGACAGAGAAGACGTGGCGTTTGAGTATAAAAAAGACTTTTCAGGCAATGAGGCGAAATATAATTTCAAAGTTTTGCCGGATAACAGCTTTAGCGGAGTCGTACATGCACCGTACCAGGCGCCGACAGATGAGAATCCTGCAGGTGTAAACGCCCTGTTTAGCATGAGCGGGAATGCGGATAATAAATTCCTTATTCGCTGCACCCTGAACCTTCCGGAAAGCGTGACTCATAAGCAGACTATCATAGGAATGCTGAACGACCAGTGGGGAATACAGCTCGAGGGCAATGAATTACTGGTATATGGGCATAATGGCGGCTGGCCGACAACAAGGGTTAATGTCAGCGATATGCTCGGTCAGTCTGTGGAGATGGTAGCCTACTTTGGAAACGGAGCTTTTGAGCTGTATCTGGGCAATAAGAGAGGACGTGCAACACAGTCTGGCAGTGGTGCATTGGTAGCGCCATCTGCCAATACGAACTTCGGTATTGGCTGGAATTATGATTACGGATTACATGGAGATAGTAGTCATGAGGGCGGAGATTATCAATTCTATGATGGAAGCATCAAAGATTTTGAGATGTATACGCTTACTCAGAAAGAGGATGACAGCGATTGGCTTGCAAATTATGCAACGGAGATTAAGCCTGGCGATGACAAGTTTACGGATAATGTATGGAATGACAGCACAAAGACCCTGAAACAGTATTTTGCCGAGAAAATAGATCAGTATGAGCCGAATGTCGAGCTTACAGGATACTATTCAGCATATGGCTTAAAGAATTATACATGGCTGAACGCGGATGGGGCAGAAGTAGAGTATCCAAGCCCGTATGAAGACTACAAGCTGAAAGTGGAAATTGAAACAAGCGAAAAAGCGCTGGTTGATGAAAGCGATAAGGATCTGGTATTCCCTGAGAGTGCAATAGAGAAGAACTTCCTGTATACACTGGATGCAGAGGGGAATAAAGTGAACGTTCCAGCGGAATCTCTGGTTGAAGCGACAAAGCTGGCAGACGGCGACGGAACACTGGTTTATACTTATGCAAGCAAAGGATTGCCTGAGCCGAAGGAGACTCTCAGAAGCTGGCTGGCAGACGAGGCGAATGCACGGAAAGAGGCAAGCGAAGCATCTAATTATACACGCAGGAGCTGGCAGGCATACAACGCTGCATACGACAGGGCAGAGGCTCTTATGAAGTCTAAGCTGGATAGAGACCAGAGCGTATATGAAGATGCATTGGCTGCATTAAGGAATATAAATGATACGCTGGTAGAGAAAACGGCAGATACCTGTGAATGCGAAATCGGTTCTGTAGTTTATACTGGTTCGACAGAAATCCCTGTAAGCAAGGCAAGTGAGGATGCAGCTGTAGAAACCGGAAGTGCAGACCTGGCCGGGAATATGATCGTCCGTTATGACAGTTATGGCTGTACAAAGCATACGGAAGCGGACAGGGAACCGGCAGTGACCTACACGGAAGGGACAGGCGCTGACAACACAGTAAGCGGTAAAGTAGAAAACGGAACGCTTTCAGTCACGGGCGCAGGACAGGTGAAAGTTACTGTTACGGCAACCTATGGCGACCAGGTAGTGACAAAGGACATCATGTTTACGACAATCAGCAGCGCTGAGAAAGAAGAGGCGAAGAAGGCTTTAGATGCAGCACGTCACAAGAGCCAAGAGGCGTATAATACCAACAATAGGAAGGAAGACGGTACGCCCATCTACACGGCTGACAGCTGGAGAGTCTTCCAGGAAAAATATGGGCAGGCTGAGTCAAAATATACTGCAGGAACTGATAATTACACAACTGAGCAGCTGAATGCTCTGGCAGCTGAATTTAATGATGCCCTGGCAGGCCTGAAGACAGTGGAAAGACAGGAGGCAGAAAATGAAGCGGTTGGAGTACTCTCCAAAGTAGAGACCGAGAATAAAGGCTACACTGAAGAGAGCTGGCAGGCATATCTGGATCTTGTGCAGCAGCTGAGGGATAAGCTGGAAGATTTGACAGTAACTCCTGATGAACTGAAAGGACTGGCAAAGCAGGTAGAGGAGTATGAGTTTGTAATGGCTCCGACAGAAGAAGAAATTGCTCTGGAGGCAGCAAAGAAAAATGTCCAGACTGCACTGGATAACGCAGTGAAGGACAGCGAAAGCAGCAAATACTCAAACTGGGACGGCTACGCAGCATTGAAGAAGCAGCTGGAGGACGCAATGAAAAATCCGGCAGCAACAGCGGCAGAGCTGAATGAATTGCTGAGCAAGTTCAATGCATACAAACTGGTGCTTAAGTCTGGTGGTGTTACGCCGGATCCGGGACCAAATCCGGGGCCGGGACCGGGACCGGGACCGGCACCGAGACCGAACCCAACGCCGGTTGAGAATTTCGTAAATGTTAAGAACGTAAGATACGAGCTTGACAAGAAGAACCCGAAAGTGGCAGTAGCTGTAAAGATTCTCAAGGACGCAAAGAGCGTTACTATCCAGAAGACCGTGAAGATTAACGGTAAGAGCTATAAAGTGGAGAAGATTGGCGCAAGCGCGTTCAAGGGACTTAAGAAGCTTACAAGCGTAACGGTAGGCGTAAATGTAAAGACAATTGAGAAACAGGCGTTCATGAACTGTAAGAAGCTGAAGAAAGTAACGCTGAGCAATGGAAAAGCGCTCAAGACGATCGGCTCCAAGGCATTCAAGGGAACGAAGAAGGGCCTGACAGTTAAAGCGAAGAAACTGAAAAAGGCGAAAGACCGCAAAGCTCTGCTTAAGAAAGTAAAGAAAGCAGGGGCAAAAAGCGCAAAAGTAACAAAATAAGCAATACAGGAAATACTAAGAACCGCTCCCGGAAAGGGAGCGGTTCTTTGCGTGCGGCAGTTTACGGCAAATTAGGATTGTGCAGTTGAGTTTTGGGGAAGTTTGGATTATACTATAATTTATGAGAGATTTGCCAGTTTACAGGGGAAGGGAAGGATTTTATGGGCGGAAAAAAAGGAACGGCATTTGTAGTGTTTTTTTGTATGCTGCTTTCCGTACTTATGCCGCAAATGGCTGTGGACGCGGAGGCTGCACAGGGAAAAGAAATTGTTATTGATGTGACAGAATATGGGGTGTCACCAGGCGGCATGAGGGATAATGCGCCTGCTATACAGAAAGCGATTGCGGCTGCAAAAGCAGCATCGGAGACAGCAGAGGGGCAGGTTGTCCTGGACTTTCCGTTCGGGGAATATCATATTTATCCGGATAAGGCTTCCGTTCGAGAGCTTTATATTGCGAACACAGCAGGCTCAGATTCCAGGTACAAGATGAAGACTGTCGGATTTTTGCTGGAAGATATGGAAAATGTGACCATTAGGGGAAATGGTTCGCTTTTTATGTTTCATGGGAAGATGACAACTTTTGCTGCTATACGATGCAGGAATATCAGGTTTGAAGATTTTGCATTTGATTTTTACGTACCCACGGTAGTAGATGTGACAGTAGAATCTATGTCAGGGAATTCGATTACTGTCCATATTCCCGAGTGTTATGATTATGAAGTAAAGCAGGGAAAGAGCATTACCTGGAAGAGTGATGTAAGTCCATATACAGGAAAGCCTTACTGGACGGAAGAGGGCAGTATATCTTCCTATCGGCAGGTATATTATACAACAGAAGGGCGGGTAGCACAGGACGCCAACCGTTTGCTTAATAATGTGGTGAGTATCCGAGAGCTGGGAAACCGCAGGCTTCAGTTCAATTACCGCGACGGGGGAAAGTCCCCTACAATTAAACCGGGGAACTGTTATCAGATGCGCAGGACAGTACGAGACCATGCGGGGATGTTTTTGTGGAAAAGCGAGGATATTGTACTGGAAAATCTGGACGTACATTTTATGCATGGAGCAGGTATCGTGGGGCAGCATTCGAAGAATCTTACTTTTGCAAATATAGACTTTGAGCCGCCGGAGGGCAGCGGAAGAGCTGCAGCAGGCTATACAGACTTCATACGGCTGGCAGGATGCGGGGGAAAAGTACAGATAACCGGATGTATGTTTTCGAATGCCTGCGGTCCGACGGTGGATATTCATGGGATTTACAATCTGGTGACAGAACGTATTTCAGACCGTCAGTACAAGGTTAAATTTACAGATTTGCAGCATCAGACGGAGGGATTCCCTAACTTTTTTAAAGGGGATAAAGTAAAGTTCGTATCTAGGGAAACTATGAAGGCAGCAAGTTCTGAGGCGATTGTTGAAGAGGTATCAGGTCCGGCGGGCGAAGGCGGCGTGCTTGCGAGCGGAAGCGGCTCTCTGAATGAAATCATTATTACGTTGAACCGGGACATTCCACTGAAAGACGGGGAGGAATATGTGGTGGAAAATCTAACCTATATGCCGGAAGTGGAGATTACCGGTAATCTGTTTAAGGAATGTCCTTCCGAGGGTATCCGGGTGGGAACCGGAAAGAATGTGTTGATTCAGGATAATGTTTTTGACGGCATGGGGAAAGCATCCGTATGTATTTCCAGCGATACGGTTGAGAAATTTGAAGCAGGTCAGGCAAGGGATGTGACGGTTGCAAATAATATTTTCCGGCGTCCCGGCTCCGGAGAGGCGGCAGTTTTGGTGGAGCCGCTTATGTCGGCAAGTATTGTAGAGGAGCCCGTATATGAGAATATCCGTATTAGGGAAAATACTTTTTATATGGAAAACAGCTATGTCCTGAGCGCCAGAAGTGTGAAAGGGCTGAGCTTTACAGATAATGAGATTTATCGGTATGCGCCGGATGTGACGGTGAGCCTGCAGACACCGGAAACGCTTCGTGTGAATGGAAAAAGCCGGCTTACGGCAGGGCTGGCGGGGAAGGTGAGTTCTTCGGAACTCTATACCTTTGACGGATGCCGGGAGGTAATGCTTTCAGGAAACAGCTACGATGCGGGACTGAAACTGGGGGGCAGCACAAGTAACATGAACGCAGGAACGGATATTTCTCAGGGAGAAGGGGAAAACCTGGATTTCAGGGGAAATGCGGCAGCGCTTCCGGCAGTGGGAACGATTGCTTATGAAGTCAGAAATGAAGATGTGGTGTCTGTGAACTACGCCGGAGAAATTACAGGGCTACGGCCAGGAACGGCGAAGGTGCGCGCCTGTACAATGGCAGGCGGTAAGAAATACGTTTCAGAGTGGCAGACAGTGACAGTAGAGGAACCGGGTGAGGCGGCGCTTTCTATCCGGTGCGGGGACGCGGATGAGACAGTAAGTGAACATGGCAGAACGCTTCATTATATTGCAGAGCAGAATCCGGCGGGAAGCAGTGAAGTTACCTGGAAAGTGGTAGACGCTGCGGACGGCAGGAGTGAGACAAGGCATGCCGTGATAGACGCCGCGACAGGCGAACTGACGACACAGTCGGACGGTGTGGTTGAAGTGGTGGCGAAGGCCGGGGCTCTGGAGGCACGGAAACTTCTCGTTATCCGGAAAGGGAACTGGATCGAAAATAAAACGTATATGGAGAATGTGAGACGGCGTCCGAATGAATGGCATGTGCTGGCTGACGGAGGGATAAAGATTAATGCTCAGAATGGCGGGATTTATAACCAGAATAAGTTTAATTATGTGGACAACCTTTATCTAAGCCACAAGGAAATATTCG
The DNA here is from genome assembly GCA_004793585.1 of Hominisplanchenecus murintestinalis. Taxonomy (GTDB): domain Bacteria; phylum Bacillota; class Clostridia; order Lachnospirales; family Lachnospiraceae; genus Hominisplanchenecus_A; species Hominisplanchenecus_A murintestinalis. The sequence goes on from SRZB01000004.1 coordinate 8,958, forward strand.
GAAACCTGGAAAATGTAACGGCTGTCGTAAAGATGAAAGGGAAGACCAAAATAAATGGTGATGAGGCAGGATTGGTTTTTTACAAGGATAACGGTAATTTCACAATTCTTGGACGAAGGAACCGTGAGGGGGATCCTTTTATTCAGATGGTGAGTGAAACGGATGATGTTGCTGCGGAGGAAAATGAGCCGTATGCTGATATAGACGAAGAATCTGCGGTTTGGCTGAAGCTGGTGAAAAGTGGGGATACAATTTCGGGCTTTTATAAAACAGAGGGAAATGAAAATACGGAAGGCTGGATAGATGAGGGATGGACGTCTGCAGGCAGCTATGAAAATGCCGGACTTGGGTCAGATTTTCGTATTGGTATTATGGCATGTTGTAGTGTGAGCGCCCGGGGAACGGCGTTTGAATTTTATGATTTGCAGGTGGGAGCTGAAGGCAGTGAGTTAAAAAACGGTCTGCTGACATACCATAACACAGCGCCCGTAATGGCGGAAGGGACATGCAGCTATGGAGCCGGAGCATTGAGTGTCAGCCCTGGAGAGTTCTCAGACGCAGACGGAGATGAGCCTGGGATTCCTATCGTAAGGTGGGAGGCGGCGGATGGTCAGGCGGATACTTATGAACTGTCAGACGCAACGGGCACAGAAAATGTAAATGCATTGGATTTTGAAGGAAAATGGGTGAGGGCAGTGGTCATACCCAGGGACAGCAAGGGCTTGTATGGCGCTCCGGTTAGGACGCAGCCTCAAAGAGTAGGGACAGAAGCGGCAGTTTTGCCTCAGGCAGTGTCTATTGCCGGGGATTCTATTATAAATGTACATGGAGAAACGAAGCAATATCAGGCGGTTTTGGCTCCGGGAGGCGTGAATCCCTGGGTGTCATGGAGAGTCGTTGATGCAGATACCCAGGCCGGTACTGCCTGTGCATCCATAGATTCTGCAGGGAGGCTGACGGCAAATGCAGATGGGGCAGTAGAGCTGGTGGCAAGGACGGCAAATGGGCTGGAGGCGCGGAAGCTGGTAATTATTAATAAAGGCAGTAAGGTGCCGACAATGGATATCCTGAACTCAGACAGGGAAAACTGGAGCGTTACAGGTGAAGCGCAGGATCGGATAGAGATTAAAGCACAGCCGTCGGGGCTGTTCAAGGAGCAGGAACCCAAGAATCTATTTCTGTATACACTGGGTGAATCCATGAAGAAAGTGGAAGCGACAGTAAAGATGCATGGCAAGACGACAGGAAGATGGCAGGAAGCAGGACTGATTTTTTTCCAGGGGGAAGACGATTATTTTTCAGTGGGAAGGAAACATGCCAATTCTGACCCGGATGGAAAAATAAAAGTAACTGTAGAGGATGCGAGAGACAGCGACGACTGGGTATATGAGGGCGAGGGAGAAGACGCCCCGCCGGAAACGGATATCTGGCTTAAGCTGGTAAAGGAAGGAAACACCCTGGACGGGCTGCGGGCATATTATAAGACCTCTGAAGATGGAGAATGGAAAGAGCGGAAATATGTGGGAGGCAGCACGACTACCTGGCAGGAGGACTTAAAAGCGAAGCGTCCGAATATCCGGATGCCGCTCACAGATTCTTTCCAGATAGGATTTGTCACGGGGGGAGACAGCGGCGTGACATGGAGGGATTCCTTTGTGTTTTCAGATTTTCGGGTTCGGATAAATGACGGCGCAGAGCAGCAGATTCCGTTAACGGAGGACAATCAGGTTCCGTTTGCGCTGGGAGCCGTATGTATCTATGATGAGACAGAAGGGATACTGAGCGCTGCCCTGGGAGGTTTTCAGGATGGGAACTATGATAGAGAAGGTACGCATCTGGTAAAATGGGAAGCGGCAGATGAGGCAGAAGGAGTTTATGAGCTGATTCCGGGACTGTCAGGAAGCCGGATTACTGCACCGGCTTCCCTGAGTGGAAAATGGGTGCGGGCCGTGGTGGTTCCGCAAGACGAGCACGGCCTGTATGGAACCCCGGTGGAATCCAGAGCTCTGCGGATCGATACGCTTCCGGCACATGGAGCGGCAGAAGCTTCTCTGCGCATGGCGGTATTTCCGGAGATTGAAGGAATGGAGGAGTTCAGCCGTTATACAAAAGGATATATAGCGGCAGTTCCCCAGGAACAGGATGCAGTGCAGGCCGTATTTGAGACACTGGATGAGGCGGCATCTATGGAAGTATTCTTAAATGGGAGAGAATGCGCAGCGGAGGGGGAAAGCCATGAATTTTTCATGAAACTGTCTGCCGGGCGAAACGTGGTTTTAGTGCGCGTTACGGCGGAGGATGGGAAAACTCAGGCAGAGTACCGTTTCGTACTGAGCCGATGGGGGGACTCTGAGTCTGTGCTGCGCGGACTCAGCCTGGACGGCAGGGCAGTTCCGGTCAACCCGCTGGGCTTTACATTAGATAATCCTTATAGAATATTGCTGGAGAGGAATCAGGAAACTTTGGAGATGCTGATGACCCCTAAATCGGTAAAGGCGTCCGTGAGTGTCTGTGTGAATGGAAAAAATATGGAAGGGACGGAAGCAGAGGTACAGATGCTTCCCGGGATGAATGATATCGCAATCAGGGTAAAGCCTGAGACGCTGGCGCCGGAAACCTGTTATTATATTGAAGCGTATGTGCCCAGTGATAAGAATGCAGCTTTGGAAGAGCTGGGCTTTACGTCCGGTGTTTTCCTGAATGAGGTTTTTTCAGCGGGCGTCCTGTCTTATACAGGGACAGCCAACGAGGAAACAGTGCTGCTGACGGCGGCGGCGCAGGAGGATGCGGCACAGATTCAGTTGTATGTGGGCGGAGAGCTTTTGCATGAAATGGATGGAGAGCTTAGCGGAGAGATTCCGCTGAAAGCGGGAATGAACCGGATTTGTTTAAAAGTAATCTCACCGGATAAAAGTGAAAGCAGGGAATATCTGCTGGATATTGACGGGAATGGGGAAACTTATATTGACTTTGATGAGGAGTCTCTGAGCGGTCTGGGAGATTTCCGAAAAGATTTCAGTTTTGTAGACACACCGATTAAGCTTTTGATGGAGGATGGGACGACACAGTTTTTTGCGAAAGGTGTTGGCGGATGTGCAGGAAGCGTAGAAGACCCGATGATACTGATCTACCGTATCGAAGGAATGGGCTTCACATGGTTCTCGGGATATCTGGGCGTCGACCAGGAGGCCAGGGCAGATGAGGCTTCTGTACGCTACCGGGTATATCTGGACGGCAGGCTCATTGACGACGGAGGAGGCGAAGATAATGTGCTGAGGGCGGACACCCCGGCAGTGCTGCTGGACTTTGATGTGACAGGTGCGCAGGAGCTGGTTATTGAAGTAGACGGGACGGAAGACGGCATAGAGAATGATTATGTAAGCCTGGGGGATGTGAAGTTCACACGGCCGCTGCCCGGGGCGAAACCCAGACACACCGTAACTTACCGGACAGATATGGAAGAATGGGGGCTTTTAAAGGCCCGGAGCGGGAATAAACTGACAGTGAATGGAACAATCGGTGTTGACGACGGGGAGTCTTTGACCCTGATGGCAGGAAAGAAGCCGGGATATGAGTTCTGGCGCTGGTATGATGAGGATGGGACAGAGCTTTCGCGGGAGGCTGAATTTACCATTTCCAGTGTGACAAAGAACAGCGCTTATACGGCGGAATATATTACTTCCCTGGCGGCTGCTCGGAACAGGCTGCAGACAGCCCTTCAGGAAGCGGAGAGCAGAAAGGACTTGGATCTGTATACGCCTGAAAGTGTGGCAGGGTATCTGGCAGTTCTTCAGGACGTGCGCAGGGTGCTGGAGAGCAGTGCAGATGAAGCTTCTCTGCGTGTGGCATTGGCAAGGCTGCAGAGCGCGCGAAACTTGTTGGTGAGAAAGCAGGAAAGCGGAGGTACGCCTGCCGTACCTAACCCTCCGGCCCCGCCTGCGCCGCTGCCGGTTCCGGCAGTACCGAAGAAAGGCGCTTCTTTCTCCGTGAAAGGATACCGCTATAAGGTTACAAAGTCCGATGCGAAAAAAGGGACGGTATCGCTGGTAAAAGCGCCGGGAACGAAAAAGATAGAGGTTCCGGCAAGTGTGAAGAAGGACGGGTACACCTTTAAAGTGACGGAAATTGCAAAAGGCGCATGCCAGAAAAGTAAAAAGCTTGTGAGCGTTACGATTGGCGTGAATGTAAAGAACATTGGCGCAAAGGCATTTTATAAATGTACAAAGCTCAAAACAATCCTGTTTAAAGGGAAGCAGGCGCCGTCAATTGGAAGGCAGGCGTTCAAAGGAATGAAAGCGGCGTGCAGGATACGTGTTCCGAAGAAGATGAGCGCAAAGCAGCTGAAAAAGCTGAAAAAGCAGATGAAGGCAGGGAAGAAGGCGGTATTTAACCGGAAATAAAGGATACTCCGGAAAAAGTATTGACTTTCCTACGTTCACTCACTATAATTTATTTATGGAAAAAGGCGCAGAGAGGCGGTGAAAGCGCTCTCGATGCGCCTTTTTCCCTGCCCGTTTTTTAGGAGGCGGGAAACCCTACAGAATATAGCCGGGCGGTTTCCCGGCAGGAAAAGAGGAGAGAAGAAATGAGAAAAACGAAAAAATTGACAGCGTTGGTACTTACATCAGTCATGGCAGTCAGCGTACTGGCAGGATGCGGATCGAATAAAACATCAGAGACAGCAGCAGGTGCAGACGGAGAAAAGAAAACCCTGAAGGTAGCCATGGAGTGCGGCTATGCCCCTTACAACTGGACGCAGCCTACAAACGATAATGGCGCGGTTCCAATTTCAGGAGGTTCCGATTATGCGTATGGTTATGACGTAAAGATGGCGCAGCATATCTGCGATGAGCTGGGATATGAGCTGGAAATTGTAAAGCTTGACTGGGATTCCCTGGTTCCGGCGGTACAGTCGGGAACAGTTGATTGTGTAATTGCCGGTCAGTCCATCACGAAGGACCGTCAGGAAATGGTAGATTTCACGAAGCCTTATTATTATGCATCCATTGTTACGCTGGTAAAGGGTGACGGCGCATATGCGGAAGCGAAGAGCGTAGAGGATTTGAAAGGCGTCACCTGTACATCTCAGCAGAATACGATTTGGTACAATGTCTGCCTGCCGCAGATTGCAGACGCAAATGTCCTTCCGGCACAGGAGTCTGCCCCGGCTATGCTGGTTGCCCTGGATTCCGGGAAATGTGACGCGGTGGTAACGGACATGCCTACAGGTATGGCGGCGTGCGTGGCTTATCCTGACTTTAAACTTTTGGACTTTTCTGAGAACGCAGAGGGTGCGTTTGAAGTGTCTGAGGAAGATATCAACATCGGTATCTCCGTACAGAAAGGCAACGATGAACTGCGTGAGGCGATTGACAGCGTACTTGAGAAAATGACGGTAGAGGATTACACGAAGATGATGGATGAGGCGATTTCCGTACAGCCCCTTTCTGAATAAGACAAGGAGGAACAGAGACTATGCCAGGTGATTTTGGGGGCAGGATTGTATATTTGCTGCAGCAGTATGGCGGTTCCTTCCTGAAAGGGGCGGGAGTGACTATGGTGATTGCATTGGTGGGAACATTTATCGGATGCCTTATCGGCTTTGTGGCAGGCATTATCCAGACGATTCCCGTGGAGAAGAAGGATTCGGTGGTAAAGAGAGGGATTCTGTGGATTGTCAAATTTATTTTAAATGTTTATGTAGAGGTATTCCGGGGAACGCCTATGATGGCACAGGCAATGTTTATCTATTTTGGCTCTGCGGCAGTATTTAACATTAATATGTCCATGTGGTTTGCGGCATTTTTTATCGTGTCGATCAATACGGGAGCATATATGGCGGAAACTATGAGGGGCGGCATCCTGTCTATCGACGAGGGACAGACAGAGGGGGCGAAAGCCATCGGTATGACGCATGTGCAGACGATGCTTTATGTTATACTTCCTCAGGCGATACGAAATATCATGCCGCAGATTGGAAACAACCTGATTATCAATATTAAGGACACCTGCGTGCTTTCTATTATCGGCATCGTGGAGCTGTTCTACACAACCAAAGGAGTGGCAGGGGCGTTTTATACATACTTTGAGGCGTTCACTATTGCTATGGTTATTTACTTTATCCTGACCTTTACCTGTTCCCGAATCCTGCGGTTCTGGGAAGGCAAGCTTGACGGGCCGGACAGCTATGATTTGGCGACGACGGATACACTGGCATATACGAGCGGGATGCTGAAATACAGCGACAAGGAAAAGGAGGAGTAAAGCGATGGCTGAGACATTATTGGAAATCAGGCATTTAAGCAAGGCATTTGGCAAAAATGTGGTCTTAAAAGATATTGACTTTTCCGTGCAGAAAGGCGACGTTACCAGCATCATAGGCGCTTCCGGCTCAGGAAAATCCACGATGCTCCGCTGTATTAACCTGCTGGAGACGCCTACGGCAGGAGATATCGTTTACCACGGGAAGAATATCCTGGATGGGAAGATGAACGCCGCTTCGTACCGGGCAAAAGTAGGTATGGTGTTCCAGAGCTTTAATCTGTTTAACAATATGACCGTATTGGAAAACTGTATCGTAGGGCAGACGAAGGTTCTGAAGATGGGCAGAGAGGAAGCCGGGAAAAACGCCATGAAATATTTGGAGAAAGTAGGGATGGCTCCCTATATCAATGCAAAGCCCCGGCAGATATCCGGCGGACAGAAACAGCGTGTGGCAATTGCCCGCGCGCTGGCGATGGAACCGGAGGTTCTGTTGTTTGATGAGCCGACTTCCGCCCTGGATCCACAGATGGTAGGCGAGGTTCTGGAGGTTATCAAGAAGCTGGCGGAAGAGGGCATGACGATGTTGATTGTAACTCATGAGATGGCGTTTGCCCGGGATGTGTCCAGCCATGTGGTATATATGGCGAACGGTGTAATTGCCGAGGAGGGGACGCCGCAGCAGATTTTTGCAGAGCCACGGAATCCTTTGACGAAAGAGTTTTTAAATCGATTTACGAAAGGGTGACAGTATGAAGCTTTTAATTATCCGTCATGGAGAGCCGGATTATTCGATAGATTCCCTGACAGAGAAAGGGTGGAAAGAAGCTGCGCTTCTGGCGGAAAGGATTTCGAAGCTGGATGTGAAAGAGTTCTATGTTTCACCCCTGGGGCGTGCGAAAGATACGGCAAAGGCTACGCTGGAGGCGATGGGAAGAACGGCGGTTACACTGGAGTGGTTAGAAGAGTTTCGGCCCAAAGTGCTCCGTCCGGATGGGAACGGAACCAGGAAGGTTGCCTGGGACTGGCTTCCCCAGGACTGGATGGCAGACGAAAGGTTTTATAGTTGTGAACACTGGCATGAGTGCAGCATTTTCCGGGAAGCCGGAGTGAAAGAGGAGTATGACAGGGTCACATCACAGCTGGATGATTTTCTTGCGGTTCACGGTTACCGCAGAGAGCGGAATTACTACCGGGTAGAGCAGGAGAATGAGGATACGATTGTATTTTTCTGTCATTTTGCACTGGGCTGCGTGCTGCTTTCCCACCTGTTCAATATATCGCCGATGCTGCTGTGGCATCATCTGTGCTCTGCGCCCACGGGAGTAACCACGGTTAATACAGAAGAACGCCGTCAGGGTATCGCCAGTTTCCGAATGAGCGCTTACGGCGATGTTTCACACTTGTATGCAGGAGGCGAAGAGCCGTCTTTTGCGGCGCGGTTTTGTGAGACATTTGGAAATACAGAAGAAAGGCATTAGGGTTATGGGGCCATACAGCGGCGATGTATTTCTGCTGGATGGCTTCATCGTATATGAAGGGGGAGTTGTAGTGAAGAGAGGTATACTTGCGTTTTTGCTGTTTTTGTGCCTTCTGGCCGGAGGGATGAATATACAGGCTGCGGACAGCCTGCCTTATCAGAAGGCCGGAAGCCGGAAAGAAATGTTCACAGGAAAGGGATGGCAGACATATAAAGGAAAGAAATATTACATCGCCTCGAATGGAAAGAAAGTAACCGGCTGGCGGAAGATTGGAAACTATAAATATTACTTCAAGAAAAACGGTGTGATGGTTTCCGGACGGTGGGTGAAGGTAAAAGGGAAATACCGTTACTTTGGAAACCACGGAAAGATGAAAAAAGGATGGATGACGCTGCCGGATGGCCGGAGGTACTATCTGGATTCCAAAGGCGCCAGGGTGACAGGAGACTATTTTATCAAAAATAAAGGTTACCATTTCAGCAAAGGGGGCGTTTACCAGCCGGAAGTAAAGGTACGGATAAACCCGGAAAAGCCTATGATTGCATTGACATTTGACGATGGTCCGGGGCCCTATACAGACAGGCTGTTGAAATGCCTGAAGAAGAACCATGCAGTGGCAACATTCTTTCTGGTAGGGAGCAGTGTAGGAAATTACAAAAGTACCGTAAAGAGTGCATATCAGATGGGGTGTGAAATCGGAAGCCATAGCTGGAGCCATCCGCTGCTTACCCGCCTGGATCAGACGGCTTTGGCAGCACAGATTCAAAATACCAGACGTGCTATCCATAATGCATGCGGGCATGAGCCCACCTTGCTGCGGCCGCCTTATGGGGCATATAACAGCACAGTGGCTTCTGCAGCCGGGATGCCGCTGATTCTTTGGGATGTAGACACCCTGGACTGGAAAACAAGAAATGTCCAGAGCACGATTCAGTCGGTCATGCGCGACGCAAGGGATGGTTCTATTGTGCTGATGCATGATATTCATCTGCCTACGGTTGAGGCGGCAGAGCGCATCATTCCGATGCTCCGGCAGAAAGGCTATCAGCTGGTAACTGTCAGTGAGCTGGCGAAATATAAGAAGAAAAAATTGCAGGCGGGGAGCGTGTATACGGCGGTACGCTGAGGTATGCTTTCACGGCTCGGAAGAAAGAAAAATCCCCTGTGTACGGTTAATGAATCAGTACACAGGGGATTGATATTTTCGTTGATTTATATTTCGTTTCCTTTGAAGAAAATCTTCACGATATTTAAATCTTTGTCAAGAAGCACCAGGTTTGCTTTCTTGCCCGGTGTAATGCTTCCGTAGTTATCGTAGATGCCGATTGCTTTTGCGGAATTTACGGCAGCAGCTTTTATGGCAGTTCCCAGAGGGATTCCCATATTTTTGACTGCGGAACGGACGCATCCCATCAGATTGGTAGCAGAGCCGGCGATAGTTCCGTCAGCCAGGGTAGCGAGCTGTCCCACTACTTTTACTGCCTGTCCGCCCAGGGAATAGTCTCCGTCTGTCAGGCCGGTAGCCATCATGCTGTCGCTGATGAGGACGACGCGGTCGCTGCCGAACATTTTGAAAGTAGTGCGTACCACAGCCGGATGGATATGGATACCGTCTGCAATCAGCTCTACCCGCACATGCTCATTATCACAGGCAGCGCCGATAACGCCTGGCGCCCGGTGTGAGAAAGAGGGCATGGCATTGTACAGATGTGTGGTATGCCTTGCGCCTTTTTGATATGCTTCGTTGGCAATGTCAAAATCTGCCGTGGTATGCGCGAGAGAAATTGTCACTTCGTCTTTGAGAGCCTCAATGAACTTCATGGAGCCTTCCTCTTCGGGGGCAATATCCACCAGCTTAAACAGGCCGCCTGCTTTTTCCTGGAGGCGGCGGAACATGTCTGCATCCGGTTTATGGATGTATTTTCCGTTCTGTGCGCCTTTCTTTGCCGGGGAGATAAACGGGCCTTCCATGTTGATGCCTACCAGTTCCGCACCGGAGGCATTATCATAGCTGGCAGCAGCTTCGGCAATCTTGGAAAGGGTATCTTCATCATAGGTCATGGTGGCGGGGCAGATGGCAGTCACGCCGTTTTTCAGTTCGTATTCTGCAATTGCGCGGATAGCTTCATGGGTGCCGTCGCAGAAGTCATGTCCTACACAGCCATGAAAATGGATGTCGGTAAGACCCGGAATCGCATAAAGATTAGAAGCGTCAATTACTGTATCGTCTGTGGAAGAATCTGCAAACAGCCCGTTTTCAATATAAACATCTTTTGTGACAAAAGTTCCGTTTTCTTCAAAAACGCTTGCATTTTTAATAATCATGGATGATCAGCCTTTCTGTTTGATATTTATAGTTCAGCCCGGCCAGTCTGCATCTGGCCAGGCTGAACTCTGGTTACATATTTAATTTATACTCATGGCTGATGAAATCTGCCATGAGTATCGCGCCAGCCGCAGCCGCAAAGCGGCATAATTCCTTATGTGGCTGTGCGCATCGTGTTATGCTGAGTGGCAGATTTATCTGACACTCAGCTTAACTTTGCTGCGGCAGCCTCGTCTGCCACGATGGTAACATCCGGATGAAGCTGGAGAATGGAAGCCGGAACCTCAGGGGTAATCGGGCCTTCTACCACTTTCTTGAGGATGTCTGCTTTGTCTGCGCCGCTTACGACTACAACGATTTTACGGGCAAGCATGATGTTTCCGATACCCATAGTATACGCCTGTTTCGGCACATCGTCTTCGGAATCGAAGAAACGCTTATTTGCGTCGATGGTGCTTGCGGTCAAATCTACACAGTGAGTCACAGGCGGGAAGCAGTCGGCAGGTTCGTTGAAACCGATGTGGCCGTTGTGTCCCAGACCCAGAAGCTGCAGGTCGATGCCGCCTACGTCAGCGATAATCTGGTTGTATGCGTCACAGGCTTTGTCTGCGTCCGGCTCTGTTCCATCTGGCACGAATGTACGCTCTTTCGGAAGATTTACGTGGTCGAAGAAGTTGTGGTTCATAAAATAGCGGTAGCTCTGGTCATTGTCGCCAGGCAGACCTTTGTACTCGTCCAGGTTTACGCTGGTTGCTTTGGAGAAATCCAAATCACCGTTGTTATAGCGTGCGATCAGCTCTTTATAAGTGCCGATGGGTGAGGAGCCTGTAGCAAGTCCCAGAACGCAGTCCGGTTTCATGGTAACCTGTGCAGCGATAATGTTTGCTGCCTTTCTGCTCATGTCGTCATAGTCTTTGGTTTTACAAATCTGCATAGTCGTTGTTCTCCTTTTTATTCTATCACTGCTTTTGCAAAAAACTGCGGTAAGTGGAAGTTCGGCGTCTCGTTTTCAATTACCGTATAGCTTCCAAAATGAGTAAGCCCTTCACTTTCTTTAATCTTGTAGAAATTACAGGTGATGGTGTCACCGGCGCTCAAATCGCTTTTGCCGTAGACAAAGTCAATCAGCTCCAGCGGTACGGTTAACTCAAGCGTCCAGTAATCCTCATATACCGTTCCTTTGCAGGCGCAGGCTTCGTGGAGGTTTGCAGGGAATGTGCTTCTGTTCTTCCGCCCGTTGCCGTATTTGGCGTGAAGCGCCCCATTTGAGTTGGCTTCAAAGTTCAGGTACATTTCCGGAAATTCTTCCGGATAGAACTGGAAGAATGCCTCCATGGTGCTGTCTAAATGTACCGGGTCATTTGGCTGAGTGTAGACGCGCGCCGGATTTTTCTCCCGGCAGGTCATTTTCACATAGAATCCGGTTCCCGGGATAAAGGCAAGGGCGCCGGAAGTTTCCGGGCGGTAATCGCCGCCCCAGTTGTATTTGTCCACCTTGAACTGTGGGCAGGAAGTAATCTCAGATTTGTTTGAAATAGTTTTGATATGATATTTCATAATTCCCTCCAAACTCCATTTTGATACAACAAGTGTAACGCATTTATAGAAAAAATGCAACAAAATTTAGTTACCCCTCATATTCTTTAGGGCAGAATCTACAAAGCCGCGGAACAGCGGATGAGGGCGGTTTGGACGTGACTTCAGTTCAGGATGAGCCTGTGTGCCGATAAAGAAAGGGTGGTTTTTCAGTTCGACCATCTCCACGATACGCCCGTCCGGAGAGAGGCCGGAGAGTCTCATACCGTGTCGGGTGAGCGCTTCCCGGTAGTCATTGTTGACTTCATAGCGGTGCCTGTGGCGCTCAAAAATGGTTTGTTTTCCATAAAGCGCGTAAGCTTTTGAATCTTCGTCCAACACACAGGGATATGCGCCCAGGCGCAGAGTGCCGCCAAGATCTTTGATACCGTCCTGTCCGGGCAGCAGGGCGATAACAGGATAAGGAGTATGAGGATTTAGTTCGATGCTGTGGGCATCCTTCAGCCCAAGGATATTCCGGGCGTATTCTACGATGGCAAGCTGCATTCCGAGGCACAGTCCGAGGAAAGGGATTTTGTGTGTGCGTGCAAAGTGGATAGCCGTGATTTTCCCTTCAATACCCCTGTCGCCAAAACCGCCGGGCACCAGGATGCCGTTTACGCCGCCCAGAACCTCCCCGGCATTTTCTGCCGTAAGCAGTTCTGAATCTACCCATTTTATGTGTACCGTGGCATGTCCTGCGATACCGCCGTGTTTCAGGGCTTCTGCGACACTGATGTAGGCGTCGTGAAGGGTGATGTATTTACCAACCAGTGCGATCGTTACTTCAGAGGTGGGGTGCCGCAGCGCGTCCACCGTGGCTATCCAGTCCTCAAGGTCGGGCTTCGGGCAGTCCAGGTGCAGGCATTCACAGGCTGCCTGGGCGAGCTGTTCCTGTTCCATGGCAAGCGGGGCTTCATAGAGGTATTCCACGTCCAGGTTTTGCAGGACATGGGCGCTGGGCACATTGCAGAACAGTGCAATTTTGTCCTTAATGCCGTCCTCCAGGGGACGCTCGGAACGGCAGACCAGGATATCAGGACGGATGCCCATTCCCTGCAGTTCCTTTACGCTGGCCTGGGTAGGCTTCGTTTTCATCTCTCCGGAGGCTTTTAAGTAGGGAATCAGCGTTACATGGATTAAAATGGCGTTTTCGTACCCCACATCGTGCCGAAACTGCCGGATAGCTTCCAGGAAAGGCTGGCTTTCAATATCGCCTACCGTACCGCCGACTTCAATGATGGCGATGTGCGTTTCCGTGGAGCCAGGATTCCGATAGAAACGGCTCTTAATTTCATTGGTAATATGTGGGATGACCTGTACCGTACCGCCGCCGAAATCTCCTCTCCGCTCCTTCTGGAGCACAGACCAGTAAATCTTTCCGGCAGTCACATTGGAATCCTTATCCAGACTTTCGTCGATGAACCGCTCATAATGCCCCAGATCCAAATCCGTTTCCGCCCCATCGTCAGTGACGAACACTTCCCCGTGCTGGATAGGGTTCATGGTTCCGGGGTCGATATTAATATAGGGGTCAAATTTCTGCATGGTGACCTTGAAGCCCCGGGCTTTCAAAAGGCGGCCGAGGGATGCGGCTGTGATACCTTTTCCAAGCCCTGAGACAACTCCTCCCGTGACAAAAACGTATTTTACTGACATAGTTCTCCTCCTTCTTCTCCATTGGTGTTTTCTGAAAACGCAGATGGAAGCCCCTGATTCCACATCTTTGTGGTATCCGGTGCTTCCATCTCTGTATTTGGCACTTCCATATATTCTTGTAACGGAAGCATTATACACCCGTTTGCCATAAAAGAACAGAGGGAATTTCAGAATTATTCCGGTCTGTAAAATACAGATTGACATACAATATAAACTACGATATATTAATGTAGGAAAGCAAAGGCGCTTGGCGGGATTGGATGTCTGCCAAGTCCTTTTTGTATCTGTACGGAAGGGATTCGGCAGGGTTTCCGTGCAGAAAATTATCGTATACGGAGGAAAGGGGAAAGAACAATGGGATTGATAGAATCGATAAACAGTGCGGTGAACGGATGGGTGTGGGGGCCGCCTATGCTGGTCTTGATGGGATTTGTGGGGATTCTGATGACCGCTCGGACGGGCGTTTTTCAGATTCGGCATATTGGCCACTGGATGAAAAAAACAATTGGAGATATCTTTAAAAGTAAAGAAGTGACTGCTCATACGACAGACAAATCTATTTCACAGTTCCAGTCACTGTGTACTGCCCTGGCGGCTACGGTCGGAACCGGAAATATTGTGGGCGTGGCGGGGGCTATTGCCACAGGCGGTCCGGGAGCCGTGTTCTGGATGTGGATTATTGCATTTTTCGGGATGATGACAAATTATTCAGAAAATGTGCTGGGCATTTTTTACCGTAAGAAAAATGCAGCCGACGAATGGTCAGGCGGCGCAATGTATTATCTGCGATATGGTTTGGGGGAGAAAAAGAATTGTAAGGCAATCGGGATCTTCCTGGCAGGGGCATTCTCCGTTTTCTGTTTTCTTGCTTCTTTCGGAATTGGTAATATGACGCAGGTCAATTCCATTTCCAGCAATATGAATTCTGCATTCGGAATTCCGACCTGGGTGACAGGGCTTTTTATCATGGCGGCCGTGGGTATTGTGGTATTGGGCGGTCTGAAACGTATTGCGGCGGTTACGGAGAAGATTGTTCCGCTTATGGTAGTTTTGTACATAGTGGGCGCTGTCGTCATTTTGGTGACACACATCGGGACAGTTCCTGCGATTTTCACATCTATTTTTAAGAGCGCATTTGGCATGAAGGCTGTGGGCGGCGGTATTGTCGGTTTCGGCATCAGGCAGGCGGTGATCCTGGGGATGAAGCGCGGTGTGTTTTCGAATGAAGCAGGACTTGGTTCTTCGGTTATGGTTCATTCAAGTTCAAATGTAGCAGAGCCGGTCCGGCAGGGGATGTGGGGAATCTTTGAAGTGTTTGCAGATACGATTGTGGTATGTACGCTGACGGCAGTATCCATTCTGGCTTCCGGCGACATTGATTTGGCGACGGGGCAGCTGGTATCCGGAGTAGAATCATCGAACCTGGCGTCTGCAGCGTTTGGAGCGATGTTTGGAAAACCGGGGGAGATGTTTATTGCCATTGCGATTCTCCTGTTTGCTTTTTCCACTGTCTTAGGATGGAGCCATTACGGAAGTAAGGCGTGTGAATATCTTCTGGGTTTGAAGGCTACAATGATATATAAGATAATCTTTACGCTCGCGACTTTTGGCGGCGCAGTGATGGGACAGAACTTGGCGTGGGATATCGCAGATACTCTGAACGGATTGATGGCGATCCCGAACCTGATTGGCGTACTGGCGCTTTCCGGTACGGTGGCTGCTATTACGAAGAATTACGTGGACCGTACTTTCCGTGGAAAGACGGTAAAGCCGATGCTGTCTGCGTATGAAGACATACAGGCAATGCAGGAAAAGAAAATAGCTTCCCAATAGAGGAAGGAAAATTATATAATAGAAGTAAGAGATTTGGATTTTCCGGAGGTTTCAGGAAATGGATGGGAAAAAGCGCAGAATCCTCTTTATTGTAAACCCCAAATCAGGAAAGGGGCTAATCAAAAACCATCTGCTGGAAATCATCGACGTGTTCGTGAAGGACAGGATGGATGTAGAAGTATATGTGACACAGAGAAAAATGGATGCGTGCCGGGTTACGCGCAGGCGCGCACAGAATTATGACATAATCGTGTGCAGCGGCGGCGACGGTACTCTGGATGAGGTTGTCACAGGCATGATGGAGCTGCCTCGGCAGCAGCGGGCGCCTGTGGGGTATATTCCGGCAGGCAGTACAAATGATTTTGCAGGGAGCCTGGGACTTCCGGCGAATATGAAAAATGCAGCAATATGTATTACGCTGAAGCAGCCGTTTCGGTGCGATGTCGGAGGATTTAATGAGAATTATTTTGTATATATAGCTGCCTTTGGGGCGTTTACGGACGTGTCTTACCAGACAAAGCAGGAAGTGAAAAATGTGCTGGGACATCTGGCATATGTTCTGGAGGGCGCCAAGCGGCTGTTTAATCTGAAATCTTACCGTGTAAAAATACACATTGGAGAAGAATTGATTGAAGATGATTTTATTTTTGGAATGGTGACGAACTCCCAGTCCGTAGGGGGATTTAAGAATATTACCGGAAAAAATGTCCTGTTAGATGATGGTGTATTTGAGGTCACTCTGATACGCAGGCCGAAGAATGCACTGGAAATTCAGGAAATTCTCGGAGCTATCCTGCGCCAGGAGATGGATAACAAGCTGATTTATGCCAGAAAGGCAAGGCAGGTGTACTTTGAATCAGAAGAGGAGATTCCCTGGACGCTGGACGGGGAATTTGGAGGTATCCACCGAACAGTGGAGGTGAAGAACTATATGCAGGCGGTTGCTATTATGGCGAACCGCGAAATGCAGGAGGAAATAACAGAGGAATAGGGACGGCTATTCCTCTGTTATTTTTTGATGATTATGATTAACGGGCAGCCTGGCACTGAGAACAAAATCCCCCGGCATGAAAGACGCCCTGGTTTTGCAGGGAAAATTATACAGAATCACGAAGCTGTTCGAAGGGCAGGGAAGAAAGAGTAGTGAAAAGCTGGCATTTTGACCAAGAAAATGCAATAGAATTTTGCCGGAACTAATAAATTCGATAGAAAATCCAAGAAATTTGTATGTTTTTATAGCGGGACAGCTGTTATAATGTGCTTAAGCGGAAGAGGGCAAATGTCTTTTTTCGCAGGAAACTGTATGGGCAGGTGCCCATAGAAAATAATTAAACAGGAGGATACTAAAAAATGAAAAAGAAAGTAATCAGCGCATTGCTGGCAACTGCTATGGTAGCAGCTATGGTAGCAGGATGCGGCAGCGACGACAAGACAGCAGCTACTCCGGCAGCAACTGAAGGCGGAGAAACAGAAGCAGCAAACGACGAAACAGAGGCGCCGGCTGGAACAGAGGCACAGGATGTAACAGAGGCTCTTGATAATGCAGGTGTTGATTTATCAACAGCAGACGTAGCAGTGTTCTACTATACATACAGTGATGCTTACATCTCATCTGTACGTACAGCACTGGACAGCAAGCTTGATGAGCTTGGCGTTAAGTACACAGACTATGACTCAAACAACACACAGGCTACACAGAACGAGCAGATCCAGACAGCTATCGCTTCCGGTGCAAACGTACTGGTAGTTAACGTTGTAACATCCGGTACTGTTGATGTTTCTTCTCAGATCGTTCAGATGGCAAAAGACGCTGATATCCCGGTTATCTTCTTCAACCGTGCAGTTGAGGATGCAGACAACGAAGGAACTGTTCTTGGAAGCTATGACAAATGTGCATTCGTAGGAACAGACGCTCCGGAAGCTGGCCATATGCAGGGTAAGATGATCGGTGAGTACCTTGTAGAGAACTTTGACGCTATCGACCTGAACGGCGACGGAAAGATTTCTTACGCTATGTTCATGGGCGAGCAGGGTAACGTAGAGGCAATCGCTCGTACACAGTACGGTGTTGAGGATGCGAACGCAGTCCTGACAGAAGCAGGTAAGCCGGAACTTGAGTACTTTGACGCAAACAACGCAGACAAATTCCAGGTTGACCCGAACGGTGCATGGAGCACACAGGCAGCTCAGGAGTACATGACCACAAACCTTTCCCAGTTCAACGAGGAAAGCGGAAACATGATCGAGCTTGTTATCTGTAACAACGACGGTATGGCTGAGGGCGCTATCGCAGCTCTTGCTGTAAAAGGTTACAATACAGGCGAAGAGGGAGCAAAAGTTATTCCGGTATTCGGTGTAGATGCTACAGATTCTGCAAAAGCTCTGATTGCTGACGGCAAGATGACAGGTACTATCATGCAGGATGCTCAGGGTATGGCTGACTGTATCTCTGACCTGGTTGCAAACGCAGGTTCAGGACAGGATGTTGTAGCGAACGTTGATACAGAGAGATTCGTAATCGCTGAAAACGTAGCAAACAAGATTTATGTTCCTTACGGAATTTACACTGGCGCTGCTGAGTAATAGCCCGGTTAAAGTAAAAGGTGCGTTTTATGCATCTGTGTAATATCATGAACATGATGTAAGACAGACAAGAAGGCGGCCGTCCACAGGTTGGCGGCCGTCTCCTTGAGTATAAAAAGACAGGAGGTCAGGATATGGGGCATGATGTTTTGCTGGAGATGAAAAATATCTGCAAGGAATTCCCGGGCGTAAAAGCGCTGGACAATGTTTCCTTGACCGTAAGGCGGGGGACGGTTCATGCACTGATGGGTGAGAATGGCGCGGGGAAGTCCACATTGATGAAGTGCCTGTTTGGGATGTATGCAAAGAACAGTGGATCAATTTATCTGGAAGGGAAAGAGATTAATTTCAAAAGCTCGAAAGAAGCATTAGACAATGGTGTTGCAATGGTTCACCAGGAGCTGAACCAGGCACTGAAGCGTAATGTAATGGATAATATCTGGCTGGGGCGTTATCCCAAGATTGGCGGTGTCATGGTAAATGAGAAAAAGATTTACAATGACACAAAAGCGTTGTTTGAGGAGCTGGAGGTCGAGGTTGATCCGAGAAGGATTATGAGTACAATGCCGGTATCCCAACGTCAGATGGTAGAGATTGCGAAAGCAGTTTCATTTAATTCGAAAGTAATCGTGTTTGATGAGCCGACTTCTTCACTTACAGAAGAAGAGGTAGAGCACTTATTTAAAATTATAAATATGCTGAGAGACCGCGGCGTGGGTATTATTTATATTTCCCATAAGATGGCGGAGATTCTCAGGATTTCAGATGATATCACAGTTATGCGCGACGGTACATGGGTAGCTACCAGGCCGGCGAGCGAGATGACGATGGATGAAATCATCCGTCTGATGGTAGGACGAGAGCTGACAAGCCAGTTCCCGCCAAAGACGAACAAACCGGGTGAGGTTTCACTGGAAGTTGACAACCTTACCGCACAATATTCACTGCTGAAAGACGTTTCCTTTAAGGTACGCAAGGGTGAAATCGTAGGACTGGCAGGACTGGACGGCAGCGGCCGTACGGAGACGCTGGAAAATATTTTCGGTGTTGCCACAAGGAAGTCCGGTACAATTAAGCTGAACGGCAAAGAATGTTTCAACCGGAATTCCCGGGAGTCCATTAAAAACGGATTTGCGCTTCTGACAGAGGAAAGGCGTGCGACAGGTATTTTTGGGATTTTGAATATCCGTGAAAATACGGTTATTTCCAGCCTGAAGAAGCATAAGAAAAAGGGCATTTATCTGAGTGAGAAGTCTATGAGGGTAGATACGCAGTGGTCAATTGATGCCATGCGTACAAAGACCCCGACACAGGAGACGAAGATTCGCTCCCTGTCAGGAGGTAACCAGCAGAAGGTTATCTTGGGAAGATGGCTTCTTACAGAGCCGGAAGTTCTGCTGTTGGATGAGCCGACGCGAGGTATTGACGTTGGTGCAAAGTATGAAATTTACCAGTTGATTCTGGATCTTGCAAATAAGGGAAAAGTTGTTATGGTAGTTTCCTCTGAAATGCCAGAGCTTCTTGGAATCTGTGACAGAATCCTTGTTATGTCGGGCGGACGCCTGGCAGGCGAAGTAGATGCCCAGAATACGACACAGGAAGAAATCATGACCCTTGCAGCAAAATATGTATAAGGAGGCTGAGATTAGTGAAAGCGATTACAAATATGAAAGAAAGCTATGCCAATTTTCAGGCAATGGACAGCAAGGATAAGAATAATTTTATTAAAGAGACCTTGCTGAATAACCTGCTGTACATTTTGATTCTTATTGCTATTATTTTTACAGCGATTAAGAATCCGAAATTCATGTCAGTTTCTGCAGTTGCAACTATCGTTACCCTTTCGGCAGCAAGTATCCCGATTGCACTCGGTATCGCCGGATGTATTGTATTGACGGGTACAGACCTTTCTGCAGGGCGTGTTGTAGGTTTGACAGCATGTATTACGGCTGCTCTGCTGCAGGCTTCCGATTATCCGAATAAGATGTTCCCGGATATCCCGGCTCTGCCGATTCCGGTAGTAATCCTGATCGTTATGGCAGTGGGAGCGATTATTGGACTTGTGAATGGATTCTTCGTTGCAAAGTATAACCTGCATCCATTCATCGTAACGCTGGCTACTCAGCTGATTACATACGGTATCCTGCTTGTATTCCTTATGACAAATGGAAATAACGGACAGCCTCTGTCCGGTCTGGATAAAGGTTTTGTAGGCTTCGTAACAGGAAGCAAGATTAGCTTATTTGGCGTTGCGATTCCGAACTATGTATGGTATGCTATAATTTATGTTATTGTGATGTGGTTTATCTGGAATAAGACTACATTCGGTAAAAATATGTTTGCCGTAGGTTCCAACCCGGAAGCTGCAAATGTATCCGGTGTAAGCGTATTCAAGACAACTATCATGGTACATACTCTGGCAGGCGCTATGTATGGTATTACAGGTTTCATCGATTCTGCACGTAACAGCTCCAATACCGCAGGCACCGGTTTGAATGCGGAGTGTGATGCAATTGCGGCCTGCGTTATCGGTGGCGTATCTTTCGTAGGTGGTACTGGTAAAATCAGTGGTATCGTGTTGGGTGTATTCATCCTTCGTATTATCTTCGTTGCCCTGACTTACCTGTCTGTAGACCAGAACCTGCAGTACATCTTCAAGGGTGGAATCATCCTGGTAGCATGTGCAATCGATATGAGAAAATATCTGGTACGTAAATAAGGAGTAGAAAATGAGCGAAAAAGTGAGAAATAGGGGCAGGATGGCAATCTATTCCATGGCGGGGTTTTACTTGCTGTATATGGCCTATAAATTGAGTTCCGGTTTACCGGACAGCAGCGGAAATACCAAAATCCTGATGATTGTGTTTATGGTATTCTTTGCTCTGGTGGGAGGCGGAATGCTGATTGGCGGGATTATAGGAGGATATAAGCTTTCAATGCCTCAGAAAGCGGATTCGTCTCAGGAAATGCTCGAACCCTCGGAAGAAAATGAGGAAGAAGAATAGCCATAAAGGCGGTTTCTTCTTAGACATATGTAAAAACGGAGGAGCTGCCGATTGGCGGCTCTTCTTTTCTGCATAATAAAGCAAAGTGGATTATGCAACAGGGCCAGGTTGCCTTCGGGCGGGCGATATAGTGAGAAAGCAGAATGGAGGCGGGGATAGATGGCACTTTATGGGGTAATGCTGGTAGATGACGAAGAAGCGGTGCGCCAGGCAATCGCCAGCAAGTTAGAATGGGAAAAGATAGGATTTGAAGTGATTGCTACAGCCGAAAATGGAGAAGAAGCTTTGGAACTGGCAGAGAAATTGCGGCCGGACGTGGTAATGACGGATATTAAGATGCCCTTTATGGACGGGCTGACTCTGTGCCACAAATTGAAGGAGAGACAGCGGGACACCAGGATTGTGATTTTTTCAGGATTTGATGAGTTTGAATATGCCCGTGAAGCGATTAAGCTGGAGGTAGAAGAGTATATTTTAAAGCCGATTGATTCGGAAGAACTGGAAAATGTATTTCTTCGGATAAAGAAGAATCTGGACGCGGAGATTGATGAAAAACGGAACCATGAAAAGCTTTATGAGTATTATCAGAAAAGCCTTCCGGTCATGAAAGAGCAGTTTATGGCCGGGTTGATGGAGGGGAAGCTGTCGGGCGAATTGATTGAGGAGATGAATAGTTCTTATGAAGTGAACTTGAACGCGCCTTATTATGCGGTGACAGTATTTTGTGCAGATATGGGAACATTGGATACGGAGAACCGCAGCCTTCTAAAGCTGTCCCTAAAGCAGATTGTAGATGAAAATATGAAGAAATCGGCAGATGTGCGCAGTTTTCTTTATTTTGATATGGTAGCGGCCATCCTGCTTTTAAATGGAATGGCAGAATTAAACAAACAGGTACAGGAAATAGATCAGGTCTGTAAAGCGGCAAAACGTCTGCTGGGAATCAATGTGACAGCCGGAGTCGGACAGGCAGTGGCACATTTGGGGAATCTGGCTGCATCCTATCAAAATGCAGTAGATGCAGCGGACTACCGAGTGCTGCTTGAGCCGAACCAGGCAATTTATATCCGGGATATCCAGCCGGCGGTCAACAGAGATTTTGTGCTTGAAGACCAGGATATCCAGAAAGTCATGCGGGCGGTGAAGCTGGGAACAAGGGAAGAAGTCAAAGCGTCAGTGGATGAAATGATGAACCGATTTAAGACTTCCAACATATCCCTCCACCGCTATCAGGTAGCCTTGATGGAGCTTCTGACGGAGTTTCTGAAACTGGGACGCTCTTATCATTTGGATTTGGAAGAAATATTTGGGGGAAATATGGATTTCTACCGCCAGATTGCCAAGTTTGACTCCCTGGATTCTCTGGGGGAATGGCTGTATCATGTATGTATGAAGTTCCGCTCGCTTATCCGCCAGGAACAGACGGATTCTGCGAAGCTGCTGGCAGGCAAAGCGGAACAGTTTATCAAAGAAAATTATGCGGAAAGCAGCCTGTCGGTGGAAATGCTTTGTGGGCACCTGAATGTGAGCGCAGCATATTTTTCAACCATTTTCAAAAGGGAGACAGGCCAGAGTTTTGTAATGTATCTCACCCATGTCCGAATGGAAGCAGCTTTAGAGCTGCTGAATAATACACAGGATAAGACCTATGTGATAGCGGGGAAGGTGGGGTATACCGAGCCGAATTATTTCAGTTATGTATTTCGGAAGCAATATGGTATGTCTCCCACCAAATATAGAATGAGTAAGATGGAGAATCATGAGACAGAAGGTTAGGAATATTTGGGAATATATAAAGGAGCGTTACCAGACGGCGAGCATCAGTTCCATTACGGCTGTATCATTCACAATCGTTTCCGTGATATCCCTGGGCTTTGCAGGGGTCCTGCTTTATGGCAGGTTTAGCTCCAGTACAGAGGATTTGATTGCCAGAAATAATATCCAGTTGATGAATCAGGTTAGTTTGAACCTGGAAACCAGTGTGCGCAATATGATGAGGCTTTCCAATTCCATGTATTACTGCGTCATCAAAAATGTAGATTTAGGGGTGGAGAAGCTTGACGGGGAAATGAATCTGATGTATGAGTCGAACCGGGATGATTTGGTGAGTCTGGCGTGCTTTGACGAGGAGGGAAACCTGGTAGCGGCTACGCCGATTGCCAGTTTAAAGCCTTCCGTAGAAATAACGGCGCAGAGCTGGTTTCAGAAAGCAAATGAAAAGATGGAAAACCTGCATTTTTCCACGCCTCATGTGCAGAGTATTTTTGCGGACAGTACCTCACGGTATTCCTGGGTGATTTCTCTGAGCCGTACCGTGGAGTTGACCAGGGGCGGGGAAATCAGCAGAGGAGTGCTCCTGGTAGACATGGCATACAGCGGGATTGAGCAGTTGTTTGATAAAGTAAATACAGGCGGCGCGGGTTATACGTACCTGATAGACGGAGCCGGGGAAATTATTTATCATCCCAGACAGAGAGCTATTTATTCGAACCTGAATAAAGAGAATAATCTGGAGGCTGCGAAGTATGAGGATGGAAGCCATAGGGAAAATTTTGAAGGAAACGAACGTTCCGTTACAGTGAAAACAGTGGGGTATACCGGATGGAAAATTATCAATGTGGTTCCGACAGATGAATTTTATCTGGATTTGACGCAGATGCGGCTGTTTGTTTTCTTGATTGTGGTTTTTGCAATTTTGTGTATAGCGATGCTGAATATTTTTATTTCCGGACGGATAGCGACGCCGATCCGCCGTCTGGAAGCGTCGGTCAGGGAGCTTGAGAAAGGGAATCTGAATCTCGAAATCTATGAGGATGGTTCCCAGGAAATACGGCATTTAGGGAGGACGCTCCGCTCTATGGTAGAACAAATGCAATGCTTGATGGAAGATATTGTGGTGGAACAGGAAGCAAAACGTAAAAGCGAGCTGGATGCCCTGCAGTCACAGATTAATCCGCATTTTCTTTATAATACGCTGGATTCCATTGTGTGGATGGTGGAGAGCGGACAGTATAAAGAGGCTATTTCCATGGTAACGGCGCTTTCACGGCTTTTCCGTATCAGTCTCAGTAAAGGTAAGACAATTATTACGCTGGCAGAAGAAGCAGAGCATGCAAGGAACTACATGAATATTCAGAAAGTGCGCTATAAAAACCGGTTTGAGTTTACGATGGAGATAGAGCCGGGAATCCAGCAGTACAGCACGATTAAACTTGTTATCCAGCCGATTTTGGAGAATTCTATATATTATGGCATGGAGTATATGGATGGAGATGGGATTATAAAGGTGCGGGGGTATGAGAAAGACGGCGATATCCTGGTAGATGTGCTGGATAATGGACCGGGGATGCCCCGGGAAGTGGTGGACTATCTTCTCACGGACGGAAAGCGTGTCCGTAAGAAAGGCTCCGGTGTGGGGCTTATGAATGTACACCAGAGAATCCGCCTTTATTTTGGGGAACCTTATGGTCTGGAGATTATTAGCGAGCCGGATGAAGGGACGCTGGTAAGAATCCATCTCCCCAAAACATTTGAAAGAGAGGGGAGAGAGCAGTGACAAAGAAAAACTGGCTGGCAGTGGGGATTATCGGCGGGATACTGCTTCTTCTCGCTGTTATATCTTATTTCTATATGACACAGAGAAAGATTGTACAGAAACGGGTAAATATTTCAGTGGTAGTTTATGGGAGTACTGCGGAAAGATGGGTAGCATTTAAACAGGGAGTAGACCAGGCGGCTTCTGATTTCGGAGGCATTGTGAATTTTGTGGTTCTAACAGAATCGGGCAGCAGCCGTGAGCAGATGGAACAGATTGACCGCGAGCTGGAGAACGGCGCTCAGGGAATAGCAGCGGCAGTCACGGACAGCTCCGGGATGGCAGAATATATTGGCAGTATTTCGAACAGGGTTCCGGTGGTGCTGGCAGAAAATAAGGTGGAGGGGAGCCAGGCTGTTACCTGCGTGGAAGCAAATGCCTACGAGATGGGGCAGGCATTGGCGCACCAGGCAGCGGAGGGCACGGCGAAGGAAGTGCCTGTCAGCATTGTCCTTATGGGAGAAAATAAAAGCAGTCTAAAAGAGCGTTTGGATGGTTTCCGTGCAGGATGTGCGGATGAGGGGCGGAAGATAGAGCAGAACTTTTATCCAAGCAGGGATTCCATGAGCCGTATATTGGAGAGTGGAAAGGAGAATATTTTGGTGGCTCTGGATGATTTGAGCCTGGAAATGACAGAAAAGGTTATCCGTGATTCAGAGGCGGATATCAGGCTGTACGGAATTGGCAGCAGTGAACAGATTGTATTTGCGCTGGATCAGGGATATATCGAAGGGATTGTATTTCAAAATGAGTATAATATGGGATATGAAGTGACAGACACCCTGATACAGAAAATAAGGAAAGGCGTGGCAGATGAGGCTATGGAGATAGATTTTCATCAGGCTACAGGCGCCACTCTGCACAATCCGGAAAATGAGAGGCTTTTGTACCCGATTATCCAGTGACAGGTAAGCAAAACAGGAGGGAGAAGAGGAGAATGGGAAGGAGAAAATTGTGTGGAATCGCGGCGGCAGGGGGAATGTTTTTGCTTACGGGATGTTCAGGGATTTTTGGGGATGGGACAGCGGAACCTATCCAGAGCATGAAAATAGGTATCTGTACGTATGACCAGTTTGATACGTTTATCGGGACGCTGGTGGAAGAGTTTAAAGAAGAGGCGAGGCAGAAAGAGCAGGAAACGGGAGTTACCATTACGGTAGAGGTAGTGGGAGCGGGAGGAAAACAGAATATCCAGAATGACCAGGTGGAAAGCCTTATCAATAATGGATGCGACATCCTTCTGGTAAACCAGGTGGACCGCACCGATACGACGATGGTGATTGATAAGGCAAAAAATGCCGATATTCCTGTTATTTTTTTTAACCGGGAACTGGTGCGGGAAGACTTGGAACGCTGGGAAAAACTTTACTACGTAGGAGTAAAAACCCTCGAATCAGGAGTTATGCAGGGAGAAATTGTCGTGGATTTGTGCTCAGGAGAGCAGGGCATTGCTCCCTATGACAAAAACGGCGACGGAAGGCTGCAGTATGTCATGCTGGAAGGAGAGGCAGGCCACCAGGATGCATTGATACGGACAGAGTATGCGGTTAATACGATTACGAATGCGGGCATCCGCCTGACAAAATTGGATAATGAGATAGCAAATTGGAGCCGCGCGCAGGCACAGACAAAGATGAACCAGTGGCTGGAAGAATTCGGGGACAGGATTGAGCTGGTGCTTGCGAACAATGATGATATGGCGCTGGGGGCTATTGATGCGTGGAAGGAATCAGGGAAGCCTTATATGCCTGTCGTAGTGGGGGTAGACGGCACCGAAGCGGCGCTGGACGCCATGCGGGAAGGCACCCTGGCAGGGACGGTCGTAAATGATACGGAAGGGCAGGCAAGAGGGATGATGGAGCTGGCGTATTCTCTGTATTTCCAGACGCCCCTGCCGGATGATATTGAGCTGGAAGAGGACACTTATATCCGCCTGCCCCATACGGTTGTGACGGCTGAAATGCTGCAGGATTTGGAATAAATATCTATTTAGCTATTTCATTTTGCGGCAAGTTGGGTTATAATACAGAAGAACGTAGTGCGTACAAGGCGCGTATGTATTTCATAACAAACGGAGGTAAATAAAATGTTAGTATCAGCAAAAGAAATGTTGCAGAAAGCAAAAGCAGGTCATTATGCAGTAGGTCAGTTCAACATCAACAATCTGGAGTGGACAAAAGCAATCCTGCTCACCGCACAGGAGAATAACTCTCCGGTAATCCTTGGTGTATCTGAGGGCGCTGGCAAATATATGGCAGGATACAAGACAGTTGTAGGCATGGTAAACGGAATGCTGGAAGAGCTGAACATTACGGTGCCGGTAGCGCTGCATCTGGATCACGGCAGCTATGAAGGATGCCTGAAATGTGTAGAAGCAGGATTCTCATCCATCATGTATGACGGTTCTCACAGCCCAATTGACGAGAACGTAGCAAATACCAAGAAGCTGGTTGAAATCTGCGCAGAGCATGGAATGTCTCTGGAAGCAGAGGTTGGTTCTATCGGCGGCGAGGAAGACGGCGTTGTAGGTATGGGCGAGTGCGCAGACCCACAGGAGTGCAAGAGAATTGCAGACCTGGGAATCGATTTCCTGGCAGCAGGTATCGGAAATATCCATGGAAAATATCCGGCAAACTGGAAAGGACTGAGCTTTGAGACACTGGATGCCGTTCAGCAGCTGACAGGGGACATGCCTCTGGTACTTCATGGAGGTACAGGTATCCCGACAGATATGATTCAGAAAGCGATCAGCCTTGGCGTAGCTAAGATTAATGTAAATACAGAGTGCCAGCTTGCATTTGCAGCAGCTACACGCGAGTACATCGAGGCAGGCAAGGATCAGCAGGGTAAGGGCTTTGACCCGAGGAAACTTCTGGCTCCGGGCTTCGATGCTATCAAAGCTACCGTGAAAGAGAAAATGGAAATCTTCGGTTCCATTAACAAAGCTTAATTTAAGAGAATTGCAAAAGAACCGCGTCCGGAAGGGGCGCGGTTTTTTCTATACTGGAGAATTGCGGTTTCAGAGAATTCATTGTTCTGAAATTAGTGCTTGCATTTTCCCCTAAAGTAGAGTATCTTATATACAGATTTTAAATCTGACAATAATACAGGCGAACGAGGGCGTTCCACCGCAGGTGGAGCGCCCTTTTGTGCGTGGCTGACAAAGAAAGGATGAGGAGATATGAGTGAAAAAGTGAATGCAGCAGCGATTTTTGGTGAAAATGTGTTTAATGACAAGGTGATGCAGGAGCGTCTGCCGAAAAAAGTTTATAAAGAATTGAAAAAGACGATTAAGGAAGGCAAGGAGCTGGATCCCGTGGCGGCGGACGTGGTGGCAGAAGCTATGAAGAACTGGGCGGTAGAGAAGGGGGCAACCCATTACACCCATATTTTTCAGCCGCTTACGGGTATGACAGCCGAGAAACATGATTCGTTTATTACGGCGCCGGGGGAGGACGGAACGGTATTGATGGAGTTTTCGGGCAAAGAGCTGATTAAAGGCGAGCCGGATGCGTCCTCGTTTCCGTCGGGGGGATTGAGGGCTACGTTTGAGGCAAGGGGATATACAGCCTGGGACTGCACTTCCCCGGCATATGTGAGGGAGGATGCGGCAGGCGCGATTCTGTGCATCCCGACAGCGTTCTGTTCTTATACAGGGGAAGCGCTGGATCAGAAAACCCCGTTGCTGCGGTCTATGGAGGCGATTAATGAACAGGCTCTCCGGCTGCTGCGCCTGTTTGGGAATACGACATCGAGAAAGGTAACCCCGTCGGTAGGGCCGGAGCAGGAGTATTTTCTGGTGGATAAGCAGAAATACTTGCAGAGGAAGGATTTGATTTTTTCAGGGCGTACCTTGTTTGGGGCTATGCCGCCGAAAGGACAGGAGCTGGACGATCACTATTTCGGAACGATCCGCCAGCGTATCGCTTCTTTTATGAAAGATGTAAACGAGGAACTGTGGAAGCTGGGCGTGTCCGCAAAGACGCAGCACAATGAGGTGGCTCCGGCGCAGCATGAACTGGCTCCGGTGTATGCGGAGGCAAATATCGCGGTAGACCACAACCAGGTGGTTATGAAAACTTTAAAAAAGACAGCCTGCCAGCATGGTCTGCAGTGCCTGCTTCACGAAAAGCCTTTTGCGGGAGTAAACGGTTCCGGGAAGCACAACAACTGGTCAATTACTACGGATGACGGTATTAATTTGCTTGATCCGGGGAAAACCCCTCATGAGAATATACAGTTCCTCCTGGTTCTGACCTGCATTCTGAAAGCCGTGGATAAACATGCGGATTTGCTGCGTGAATCTGCGGCAGATCCTGGAAATGACCACAGGCTGGGAGCAAATGAAGCGCCGCCGGCCATTATTTCGGTGTTCCTGGGCGAGCAGCTTGAAGATGTGCTGGAGCAGCTTATCAGCACCGGGATGGCGACCCACAGTTTAAAGGGAGGCGTACTGGAGACAGGGGTTAAGACACTCCCCAGCCTTGCAAAAGATGCTACGGACAGGAACAGGACTTCCCCCTTTGCATTCACAGGTAACAAATTTGAGTTCCGTATGGTAGGTTCCAGAGATTCCATTGCAGGGCCGAACATTGTACTGAATACGATTGTGGCGGAGGCATTTGCAGATGCTTGTGATATTCTGGAAAAGGCAGATGATTTTGATATGGCAGTGCATGATCTGATTAAAAAGCAGGCAACGGATCATCAGCGCGTGGTATTTAACGGAAACGGCTACTCGGATGAATGGGTAGCGGAGGCAGAGAGAAGAGGGCTTCCGAATATCAAATCCATGGTAGAGGCGATTCCGGCGCTTGTCAGTGAAAAGGCAATAGAAGTGTTTGGGCGTTTTGGGGTGTTTACGAAGGCAGAGCTGGAGTCACGCGTGGAGATTAAATATGAAAACTACGCAAAGGCCATCAATATTGAGGCAAAGACGATGATTGATGTAGCCGGAAAACAGATTATCCCGGCAGTGATATCTTATACAAAAAAACTGGCGGATACCGTAAACTCTGTGACGGCAGCAGGAGCAAGGGCAACGGTTCAGGCAGAGCTGCTGTGCGAGGTAAGTACATTGCTGGAAGAAACGAAAGCGGCGCTGGGGAAATTGGTACAACTAGATGCAGAAGCAGCGCAGAAAGAGGAAGGAGCAGCTCAGGCAGCATTTTTCCATGAGGTAATCATGCCTGCCATGACAGAGCTCCGCACACCGGTTGACAAATTGGAAATGCTGGTGGATAAAGAGGTATGGCCGATGCCTTCTTACGGGGATTTGCTGTTTGAAGTATGAAAGCAGATTCAGGTGTGAACAGTTCTGCTAAGGTTTGCTTGCTTTTTCGGAAGATTTGCGGTATTATGCCTATGACAAAGTGACAGAGGTATGTGAATCGTGGAGGTTAAGATGAGCGATAAGATGAATGTGGCGGAACTTTTCGGGCAGAATGTGTTCAATGATAAGATTATGAGGGAGCGTCTGCCTAAAAAAGTGTATAAGGAACTGCATAAGACGATAGATGACGGAAAAGAACTGGACCCTATGACCGCAGAAGTAGTGGCGGGCGTGATGAAAGACTGGGCGGTGGAAATGGGCGCGACCCATTACACCCACTGGTTCCAGCCACTGACAGGCTTTACCGCAGAGAAACATGACGCGTTTATTACCGCACCGGACAAGGAAGGAAGCGTGCTGTTGGAGTTTTCAGGAAAAGAGCTGATAAAAGGGGAGCCGGATGCTTCTTCGTTTCCGTCCGGCGGACTGCGTGCTACGTTTGAAGCCAGAGGATATACGGCCTGGGACTGTACCTCCCCGGCATTTGTGAGGGAGGATGAAGCCGGAGCGATTCTCTGCATTCCAACCGCGTTTTGTTCCTATACGGGGGATGCCCTGGATCAGAAAACACCGCTGCTGCGTTCTATGGAGGCTGTTCAGAAGCAGTCCCTGCGCCTGATTCGCCTGTTTGGAAATACCACGTCGAGAAAGGTGACCCCATCTGTGGGAGTAGAGCAGGAATATTTTATCGTAGACCGTAAGAAATATCTCAAGAGAAAAGATTTGATTTTCACAGGGCGCACCTTGTTTGGAGCTATGCCTCCCAAGGGACAGGAGCTGGATGACCATTATTTTGGGGTGATTCGTCCGAAAATTGCAGCTTTTATGCGGGATGTGAACCGGGAGCTGTGGAAACTGGGCGTCTCGTCAAAGACACAGCACAATGAGGTGGCGCCGGCACAGCATGAAGTTGCGCCGATTTATGTTCAGTGCAATGTGGCTGCCGACCATAACCAGATTATTATGG
Source organism: Hominisplanchenecus murintestinalis (assembly GCA_004793585.1). Classification (GTDB taxonomy): domain Bacteria; phylum Bacillota; class Clostridia; order Lachnospirales; family Lachnospiraceae; genus Hominisplanchenecus_A; species Hominisplanchenecus_A murintestinalis. The sequence goes on from SRZB01000004.1 coordinate 39,575, forward strand.
AGACATTGAAACGGGTAGCCGAAGAGCATGGGCTGCAGTGTCTGCTCCATGAGAAACCTTTCGCGGGAGTGAACGGTTCAGGCAAGCATAACAACTGGTCGCTGACTACGGATGACGGCATTAACCTGCTGGAGCCGGGAAAGACCCCTCATGAAAATTTTCAGTTTCTGCTGATTATCATGTGCATTCTCCGGGCGGTGGACCGCCATGCGGATTTACTGCGGGAATCTGCAGCAGATGTAGGAAATGACCATCGCCTGGGAGCAAATGAGGCGCCGCCTGCGATTATTTCCGTATTTCTTGGGGAGCAGCTGCAGGATGTGATGACGCAGCTTATCAGCACAGGTACGGCTACTCATAGTTTAAAGGGCGAGAGGCTTCATACGGGCGTAAAGACTCTGCCTGATTTTACAAAGGATGCTACGGACAGGAACAGGACGTCTCCATTTGCATTTACCGGAAATAAATTTGAGTTCCGTATGGTAGGCTCCCGGGATTCGGTGGCGGAGTGCAATGTGGTAATCAATACGATTGTGGCGGAAGCTTTTTCTGAGGTGTGCGATGTTCTGGAGAAGGCCGAGGACTTTGAGCTGGCGGTACATGACTTGATTAAAGAGCTGGCGGTGAAGCATCAGCGTATCGTGTTTAACGGAAACGGCTATTCCGAGGAATGGGTAGCAGAAGCAGAGAGAAGAGGGCTGCCCAATATTAAGTCTATGGTGGAGGCGATTCCGGCGCTGGTAACAGACAGGGCAGTGGAACTGTTTGGAAAATTCGGCGTATTTACCAGGGCGGAGCTGGAGTCCCGTGTCGAAATCCAGTACGAGGGTTATGCAAAGGCCATTAACATTGAGGCAAGGTCGATGATTGACATTGCCAGCAAGCATATTATTCCGGCGGTTATGCGCTTTGCCAGAAATGTGGCGGGAACGGCGAACGAAATTAAACAGGCAGGGGCAGATGCGACAGTACCCATGAATCTGCTCAGAGAGACAACGCAGCTTTTATCAGAGACGAAAATGGCGTTAGCGAAGCTGGAGGAGATGACCGACACCGCGGCGGCAATGCCTGCAGGAAAGGAACAGGCAGAATACTATCACAGGAAAGTATGCGCTGCTATGGAAGAGCTGCGTGCTCCGGTAGACAGACTGGAGATGCTTGTGGATAAAGAAGAGTGGCCGATGCCGTCATATGGGGATTTGTTGTTTGAAGTATAAAAAATGCCCTGAAAAGGGAGGATGCCAGACAGTTTTCTGTCTGGCATTATTATGAAAAAGTTTATTCGAAAGTATACTATAAAATATCATCTTTGATAGTCTTAGTATAAAGGCTACAAATGAAGAAAAAATGAGAGTAAAATGAAAGTTTTTTGAATGATAAATGAATAAAATATGAACGGGGGAGGGAAAACGTGCAAGAGCGTGTATGATGTAAAGAATGCATAAAAAATGCATAAAAAACAGAAATTTTTCCTTTCTTTTTTTGTGGTTTTATATTAAAATGTATTGTAAGGCTATAGATACCGACTTGTTTTTGTAAGATTTGTGCAATGACAGGGAATGATAAAACTAAATGAAAGAGAGGGAATGTCATGATATCAAATCAAGTTCTGCAGACAACGCTTGAAGGGATAAAAACTATCTCAAGAATTGACTTGAGCGTTATTGATCTGGAAGGAAATGTTTTGGCGGCAACATTTCCCGAAACAGAGGAGCTGGGGACGTCAATCGCCGCATTTGCTGATTCGCCGGCCGAGAGCCAGACAGTACAGGGGAATCAATTTTTTAAGGTATTTGATGAAAATCAGCTGGAGTATGTGCTGCTGGCAAAAGGAAGCAGCGATGATGCATACATGGTAGGGAAAATGGCGGCATTCCAGATACAGAACCTTTTGGTGGCGTATAAGGAACGCTTTGATAAAGATAACTTTATTAAGAACTTGCTGTTAGATAATTTGCTTCTGGTGGATATTTATAACAGGGCGAAAAAGCTCCATATCAGCACGGAAGTGCGGCGTGTGGTATTTCTTTTAGAGACTGAGCATGATAAAGACGGGGTATCGCTGGAGAGTGTGCGGACGATTCTGGGAAATAAGCCCGGTGATTTTGTTACTGCTGTGGACGAGAAAAGTATTATCGTAGTCAAAGAGCTGGAGGCGGAAGAGGGTTATGCTCAGATGAACCAGGCGGCACAGAGTATCCTGGAATGCCTGCCGCAGGAAAAGCGCAGGGAATCCCCTATTGCGTATGGTACGATTGTGAATGAAATTAAAGAAGTATCCCGCTCTTACAAAGAGGCCAGGATGGCGCTGGATGTAGGAAAAATTTTCTTTGATGAAAGAGATATCATCGCATACAGTTCCCTGGGGATAGGACGTCTGATTTATCAGCTTCCAATTCCTCTGTGTAAGATGTTCATACGTGAAATTTTTGATGGGAAATCGCCGGACGATTTTGACGAAGAGACGCTGACGACGATTAACAAGTTCTTTGAGAACAGCCTGAATGTGTCAGAGACTTCGAGGCAGCTTTATATCCATAGGAATACGCTGGTGTACCGGCTGGATAAGCTGCAGAAAAGCACGGGGCTGGACTTGCGGGTGTTTGAGGATGCGATTACGTTTAAGATTGCCCTGATGGTTGTCAAGTACATGAAGTATATGGAAAACATGGACTATTAAGGGAAGCTGCTGCAGAATGGCCGGGACTGTTCTGCGGCAGTTTCTTTACCCTGCGGACAGGGTTTTCCGTGTGGCATTTCGATTGACTGTGCAGGCATAAAATGAAAAAAAGGATATATAGTAGAGTAAAGCAAAGGAGTTAGCAGTATGGAGAGAAATGATAAATTTAAGACAGGTTTCCTGAGCGGGCTGTGTGCGATGCTGGTGATAGCAGGCATCGTTCTTTTTGCGAGAGGCGAGGTGATTAAGCAGGAGAACGCCGCTTTGAAGGCGCAGAAAGAGGCAGAAGCGCAAGCTTCTGACGGATTGTATCTCGATCAGGAAAGGGTGGAGCGGAAGCTTGCGAATATAGAAAGTATTATTAACCAGTACTATTTGGATGAAATTGACCGGGAAGAAGTAGAAAGCTGGATGTACAAGGGACTTGTTGCGGGGCTGGGAGATACGTATGCGGCATATTATACGAAGGAAGAGTTGGAAAAGACGGAGGAAGCCAGCAGCGGCGCTTACAATGGGATAGGAGCGGTAATGACCCAGAACCGTACCACGGGAATGGTGGTGATTGTGCGCTGTTATGAAGGGACGCCGTCGGCAGAATCCGGCCTGCTGCCTGGGGATGTCCTGTATTCTGTGAATGATACGCAGGTGACAGGAATGGATTTAACAGAAGTGGTATCCATGATTAAGACGGAGCCGGGGGATACGGTGAAGATTGAAGTAGCCCGGGAGGGTGAGGAAGATTACCTGTCCTTTGATGTGCCGAGGGCGCCTATTGAAGTACCTACGGTGGAGTATGAGATGCTGGACGGTAAAATAGGCTATATTGAAATCGTGGAGTTTGATACCGTGACGGAGGCGCAGTTTAGCAATGCTCTGGCTGATTTGGAAGAACAGGGTATGGAAAAACTGATTATTGACTTGCGGAACAATCCGGGGGGCGTTTTGGGGACGGTGTGCAATATGCTGGAGCAGATTCTTCCCAAGGGATTGATTGTGTATACAGAGGATAAAAACGGGAACCGGACAGAGTATAAATCAGACGGAAGCCATGAATTTAAAAAGCCGCTGGCAGTTCTGGTAAACGGCAACAGCGCCAGCGCGTCAGAAATCTTTGCAGGAGCAGTAAAAGACTACGGAATCGGAACCCTGGTGGGAACAAAGACCTTTGGGAAAGGCATTGTGCAGCGGATTATCAGCCTGAACGACGGGACGGGAATTAAACTAACGGTGGCAAAATATTTTACACCGAAAGGGAATGACATTCATCAGGTGGGGATTGAGCCGGATGTAGAAGTAGAACTGGATGAAGCTTTAAAACAGAAGGTCACGATAGAAAAATCAGAAGATAACCAGCTTCAGAAAGCAATAGAAATTTTGGGACAGACAGGAGAAGAACAATGACGGAGAAGATAATTTTTAGAGAAATGCTGAGTGAAATCAAGGAGCTTGCAGATAAAAAAGGAAACTGCCTGACGGTAGAAGAGATTAATGAATTTTTCTCTAACGCGCATTTAAAGGAAGAGCAGCTTTCCATGATTTATGAATATCTGGCAGGTCAGAAGATAGAAGTACAGGGCTATGAACCAAAAGGCGGCGGGGAGGCCGCAGTCCCCGGCTCCCGCGGGGATGCAAGTCTGACGGAGGATGCCTGTATGGAAATGTATCTGGCGGATTTGCAGGGAATTTTCCGGGTACCGGATGCGGAGGAAGAAAAGCTTTTCCTTTTGGCGGCAGCCGGGGATGGGGCGGCAAGGGAAAAGCTGGCTGAGCTTTACTTGAACATGGTGTGTGAGATATCCCACACGTATGCTTACGGCGGGCTTCCGGTTAGCGATTTAATCCAGGAGGGAAATATGGCGCTGGTACTGGCTCTTGGCAGGCTGGAGGTCATGGATAACCTGCAGGCATACAGAGAGTTTCTTTATCAGGCTGTGAGCCGGGCGATGGAAGAAGCGCTGGCGGAGCAGCAGGGATGGAAAGACATGGATGAGAAAATCGCTGAGCGGGTGAATCATTTGGGGGAGGCGGTGCGGAACCTGTCCCGCGATCTGGGACGTAAGGTTTCGATGGAAGAGCTGTCTGTGTACCTGGAAATGCCGCTGGAAGAAATATGTGATATCCTCAGGATGGCCGGGGATGGAATAGAAGTCGGATAATCATGAAAAGAAAAAGCTCCCTGCACGGCAGATTATTCTGCGTCAGGAAGCTTTTTAAATTATTTTGCCGCCTTTTGTGAGGTATTCCTCTGGGAAGCAGCTTTAATCTTTGGGAGAAGAACTATCTTCGTCCAGGGGGGCGTCCTGGATTTCCGGGAGATAGAGATGAACTTTATCAATCCGGTTTTTGTCTACAGTATCTACGACCATGCGGATATCGTGTCCATCCACAATAAATTCCCCGGCATGGGGCAGGTGGTCTAAACGTTCAATGACGTACCCCCCGACAGAATCATAATCTTCGGAATCCAGCGTAAGGCCCAGGGCATTGTTTAAATCGTCTAATTTCAGAGAACCCTCTACAATATATTCCCGTTCCCCGATTTCACGGATTAATTCTTCTTCATCTTTGTCATATTCATCCCGGATTTCACCCACGATTTCTTCAAGAAGATCTTCCAGAGTAATCAATCCGGCGGTAGCGCCGTATTCATCCAGTACAATGGTAAAATTAATGGAATCTTTCCGCATTTCCATCATTAGTTCGGAGGTTTTCTTAAATTCATAAGTAAAATATGGTTCCCGCAGCAGGCTGCGAAGGTTAAATTCCCGGGAAGAGTCATGTACCAGCAGGTCTTTTACATTAAGCACGCCGATAACATTGTCCGTGCTGCCCTCATATACAGGAAGCCTTGTGAATTTCTCACGCCGGAAAACGTCCAGCATTTCTTCGTACGTACTTTCTACATCAAGGAAGGTCATATCTACCCGGGGAACCATGATATCTTTTGCCAGAGAGTCCCCGAAGTCAAAAACATTGTATATCATCTGCCGTTCTTCACTTTCAATTACGCCGTCCTCGTGGCTTACATCCACGATAGTACGCAGTTCATGCTCGGTCATGGAAGGCGCCTTTGCAGAAGGATCCACCCGCAGAAGCGTGAGTACGAGAAACGCCAGCTTATTGATAATGAAAATAGCAGGTGTCAGTATTCTCATGAGGAATAAAATAGAGCCTGCGTATAGGCGTGCCATTTTGTCAGAATGGATCGTTGCGAGCGTTTTGGGGGTAATCTCACCAAAGATTAGGATGATTACCGTAAGCGTCCCGCTGGCAAAGGCGATGGCGGCGCTTCCCCAGAGATTTAATGCCAGGGTAGTAACCAGGGAGGCGGCAGAAAGGTTTACAATGTTATTCCCTATTAGAATAGCGCTCAGCATCTTTCCGGAGTCCTCCGTTGCTTTCAGAACGGTTTTTGCCCGTTTATCTCCTTCATCAGCCAGTGCTTTAAGTTTTATTTTGTTTGCCGTGGTGAGGGAAGTTTCCGCAGAAGAGAAAAAAGCGGAAAGAAGCACCAGGATTATCAGTATAAAAAATTGTATCGCAGACGTTGCGTCCAAAAATCATCATCTCCTTTTTGATAGCAATATACCGTATTTTATGTATGATTGCAAGAAGTCAAAAATAATGCAAAAAAAACTTAACATATACGTAATAAAGGGTTGTAAAATGTGACAGAACTATGATATAATTAGCCCTGATAAAAAGCTTTTATATAACTGCCTGGTATACAGACAGATCAGACAGGTCGTTTTAAAGGGTTGTAAAGAACTGGAGGAGGAAAATGGTCATGAGGAAAAGATACAGAGCTCTGGCGCTGGCTTTGGCGGGCGTATTGGTGCTGGCTTCAATGCCGGTCAGGGCAGAGGGATATACTGCCTATGCCGGCGGGAACGGTTCCTGGGAGAACAGCGGAATGACGGCAGAAAGCCCGCTGGATTCTATCTATGAGGCGCAGAAGCTGCTGCCGGAAGGCGGAACGATTTTAGTGACTGGCACGATTTATATTACAGGGGAGAGCAGCTATTCACTAAATGACGGGATTACACTGCAGGCTGCGGAAGAGCTTGACGGTCCGATTTTCGCGGTAGAGGAGGGCGGCAGCCTGACGCTTAATAATATTGTAATAATTGGTAATGGCAGTACAGTAATTTCAAATAGAGGTATCCTAAAGCTTGATGACAGCGTGTCCCTGCAGGTGAAAGGCGGGGAAGGCGTAGGATGTGTATACACAGGTGAAGGGGGAGCTACTTACCTGAATGAAGAGCTGGTGGCAGGCGATGCCGTGCAGGATGGGGAGCCGGGCACGGAGGAGAGTGAAACCGGAAACGAAGTACAGGACGAGACAGGCGAAAGCGGCGGAAAAGATGAGGAAACCGCGCAGACGGAAGAGGCCGTAAGTACGGAAACAGGGGAGACGGCTGTTCCTGACGAGACGGAGAAGGTTACCTCATCCGATAAAGAAACGGACGAAACAGAAAATACGGAAGAGGATAACAATACAGAAACAGAGAAAAATCCTGAGGGAACAGAGAAAGATACGGAAGAGTCAGGTGAAACCAACGCGACAGAAGGAGAAACAGCTGAGACGGATGAAACGTCCGCGACAGAAGTGAAGCCGGAAGAGACAGAAAAACTTCCGGAAGCAGACAAGAAACCGGATACAGTTCCGGAAACTGAGAAAAAACCGGAAGAGACAAAGCAGCCGGAAACAGCCCAGACAGAGAAGAATGACGGTGCATCCGGAGTAGAGCAGGGAATAAAAGAAGAGAAGGAGCCAGTACGCAGGAAAGCTGTAGAAACGGTTACGGACGCTATTATCGCTCTGAATATCCATTCCAGAGAGGATGTGGGCAGCCTGCTTCCGGTATCACAGGCATATGACGGATTGACTGCGGCAGAAAAGCAGGCTGTTCCGAATCATGTGAGACAGCTTCTGGAATCAGCGAAGGAGATGGCGGCAGCATATAACCATACACAGCTTGGCGTGAGCGTATACGGAAATCTTCCCTGGTATGTACAGTTCCGGGTGAAGCTGACAGACGTGGGCAAGAAAGAAGAAAACGGGCTGAAAGTACTGGTGCCCTATGAGCTGACACTCTGGAACCTATATACGGATTCCGTATATACCCTTCCGGAAGGAGAGACGGTAACAGTCACCATGCCGGTTCCGGATGTAGAGATTGACGGAGAATTTACCGTTTTCCATTACAAGGCAGACGGCTCCGTAGAGACGATTAAACCGGTAATCCACGGAAATATGATGAGTTTTGAGACAAGTTCCTTCAGCCCGTTCAGCGTGGCAGGAAGTACTCTGATAGCAGGAATCGGCATTGGAAGCGGAACTCCCGGCAACAGCGGAAATAATAGTACAAACAATGGAAACAGTCCCGCCGGGAACGCGCCATCGAAGAACGACGCCCCATCCACCAATAGCAGCACAGAGAAGACCTACAACAGTCCGGGAGGAAATTATGTGGCGGCCGCGGCAAATACATCCGATACTACCAATGCATTTCCGGCGGCAGCAGCCGGAGCTGTGGCATTGTTTGTGATAATTGGGATTACAGTAAGAAAGAGAAGATGGCTGGATTGAGTCAGCTCCCCGGTCGGTCTGTACAGATACAGGATTTCCTGTATCTGTACAGGCCTTTTTGATGTGGTGAAGAAAATACCTGAGAGATTACGTGTAAATTACGGTTTGTCGGGGAGTTTGTCTCTTACCCCAGATAGTCACGGAACCGATAGTCCCCATGTTTATGCCGGACGCCGGGAAGCCTGCCGCATATCCCACACGGACGGGGACAACGTTCCGTCGAACTAGCCGCTAACTACAACTAAATACGCTCAGGAGAGCCTTCGCGCATTAAGTTTCCGTAAGCGTCGGATTTCGCCTCCACTAAAAGCGTCTCCTGAGTGTCCGCCTAGGGATATGCGGCAGGCTTCCCGGCTGGGTGACGGCTGGCATTACGGGGATGCACGGCTGCGTGGACTGTTTCGGCTATGGCGGAACTGCCTGTACCTGGCGTCGTGGAGCCGTCTAGGTACGCAAACTGTTTCGGCGGCAACGAAACTGCTGGAAGTTCCCGTCTCGGAAATTGTACAACTAGGCGGACTATTTTTGTGGCAGGACTGCTGATATTGCGAAAGCTGTCAGCTATGCAGACTCCCGACGCAAGTACTGGACTCCCCGATAAATCGTCAATACTTACGGTTAAGCGCATAAACAGCGCCATTTGCCGTGCTTTATAGCATGGTAGTTCCATACAGCCATACGCCCATATAACGCCAGTCTCCAGTAGTTTCGCTATAATCGGAACAGTCTACGCAGCCACAGTTCCCCTGCCGCCAGCCGACACACAGCCGGGGCACCTGCCATATATCCCTAAGCGGACACTCAGGGGACGTTCTTAGCAGAGGTGAAATCCACGCTTTACGGAGACTTATGCGCGAAGGCTCTCCTGAGCGTATTAGTCGTAGTTAAGCGTTAGTTCACCGGCGCGTTGTCCCCGTCCGTGTGGGATATATGGCAGGTGCCCCGGTGTCTGGGGTAAGCGACAGACAAACCGTAATTTGAAAGCTAAACGATTGCAGTTTAGTCAATTCCGACAGTGGGAATGTCGTCCCCATCTTCTTCTGCCCGACGTTTCTTGGAGGAGCCCTGCTGTCCTTCATGAGTGCTTACATCAGGGATGTTCGTGTCGACTTTTCCATCTATCAGGCCTTTAATCTTATCAATAATGGTATGCCCCGGACAGGTCTGGGAAGGACCGGTGTATGCGGAGTCATCGGTAGAACCCTCGCTGCCTTTCGGACGTTTAATAAATGCGACTGTAGTAGTACGGCAGCTTGAAGTAGGCAGCAGGCGCGTTTCTGCACATATTTGCATGGATACATGGACATCGCATTTTGCTGTTGGAACAGTACCCGCCGTAAAGTATTCAGTGTAAATTTGTGACCCTCTGGGATCTGTATCGCACAGTCCTTTTACAGCCAGTTTACCGGATTTTTTACACACGGATGCAGTTTCAATATTTTTGGGCTTTTTGAAGTCCTTTGCAGGAAGCTCGGCGTGAATTCTTGTCATAATAGAATTCCATAAAGTTTTGTGATAGTTGTGGTAGCTGCCGGAACCGGGAAGCATATCATGGTTATCGTAGCCGCCCCAGACGGAACAGGTGTAGTAAGGCGTGTATCCGGCAAACCAGATATCACGGTAATCTGAGGTAGTTCCTGTTTTTCCGGCTACAGGCATTTCGCCGAGGTTGATTCCTGTAGCAGTACCATAGTTTACCACGTCCTGCATGGCGCTCGTCAGGAGAAAGGCAGTTTGAGGTTTCAGGATGGAGGTATTTACAGGGGTATTGTCAATAATTACGTTTCCATTTTGGTCTTCAATACGGGTATAAAATTTCGGTTCATTGTATTTTCCGCTGTTTGCAATGGTAGCATAGGCTTCGGTCAGCTCCAAGTTTACAACACCGTCTGTAACACCGCCCAAAGCCAGAGGCTGGCGCACGTCAAGGGCAGTGTCGTTGTACAAAGTGGAGATGCCGAAACGCTCAGAATACCGGAAGCCCAGGCGGGGAGTAATATCCGTGAGGCATTTCACAGTTACAACATTGATAGAATTCGTAATCGCCTGGCGGATAGTGGTAAGGCCGGTATAGGTATTGTGGCTGTCCCAGTTATTGACGGGTACGCCGTTTGTATAGGCATAAGGTGCATTGTCATAAACGGTGGCGAGGGTTTTTCCGGCGGAGTCCAGGGCGGGAGCGTAGGCGGCAATGACTTTGAATGTGGAGCCGGGCTGCCGTCTGCTGGTAGTGGCACGGTTCAGAGTCAGGCTGGCTTCCTTTTTGCCGCGGCCGCCAACAATAGCTTTTACATATCCCGTGGTCTGGTCAATAATGACACAGGAAGCCTGTGGCTGGGGAATAATGTAAGTGTGTTCTCCGATAACTTCGTCTCCGGGCTGTAGGACAAATGCCCGATATTCAGCGATAGCTGCCCGTGCTTCTTCCTCGGTGGCAAACATTTTGTTGAAATCAGGATTTTTTTCCTGTATATATTCAGCGAGAGTTTCTGTATTATAATTCCGTACTTGTTTGTCCGTTCCGCTGACGCTCAGCGCATAATCCACCCCTACCTCAGTACCGGCAGGGAAATTGTCAGGATTGGAAAATTCTTCGTCGCAGATTTGCTGGATAGATTCATCCTGTGCAGAAAAAATCCGCAGTCCGCTGCTGTACAGCATTTTGTATGCCTGCTGTTCGGTGTAGCCCTTTTGTTTCTGCAGATCCTCCATCACCTGTTCCACAATGGCATCTATATAGTAGCTGTAGACAGAGACTTCAGCTGTCTCGGAATCGGTTTTTTGGATGCGGGAATATACATCATCCTTGAGAGCGGCATCGTACTGAGCCTGATTGATGTAGCCCTGTTCCAGCATATGATTTAAGACTTTTTCCCGGCGCTTGGCGTTTTCCTCCGGGTAGATAATAGGATTGTATTGCGTGGGGTTCTGTGTGATTCCCGCGATTACTGTAGCTTCTGATAGAGTAAGTTTGGAGACGTCTTTATTAAAATACCGATGCGCGGCAGCCTGTACTCCATAAGTGCCTGCACCAAGGTTGATCGTGTTCAGATAATCTTCCAAAATCTGTTCTTTGGACATTTTCTTTTCAAGCTGGAGCGCCAAATACTGTTCTTGAAATTTGCGTTTGAATTTCTGGATTAGGGAAGTTTCACGGGTCCAATCGGTAAATACATTATTTTTCAGGAGCTGCTGTGTGATGGTACTGGCGCCTTCCGTAAACTTTCCATGCGAAACACCGACAACAAAAGCACGGACGATTCCCTGGATATCGATCCCGCTGTGCTCATAGAAACGTTCATCCTCCACGGATACTACAGCGTGCTGCAAATCTATAGGGATCTGCTCAAGTTTCACCAGTGTGCGGTTGGAGGTAGGGGCGGTAAGTTTTTGTACCGGCTTTCCGTCCATATCATAAATGTAAGTGGCAGCCTCAGAGGGAGCCACGGATAAGTTTGAAATATCAGGGGCGCTGTTGATTAGGCCTTTCATAATGCCAAATCCGGCAGCGCCTACAATAACAGCTAGTCCTGCAAGACCAAGTAAGAATGCTTTTAGAAAAATAAAGCCTGCACGCTTCCCGACTTTTTCCGATGTATGGATTTTTCGCTTTTTTTCAGCGCTTTCCTTGTCAAATTTCATGTTTTCAGCCTCCATATTTATGTATTCTATAAAGAGTTCCGGACAGAAGCCGGATTTCGTGTACAGTGTCATGAATTGTAATTTCCACATATGATACAGTATAGCAAATTAAGAGTGGTTATTCCATAGGTAAAATGTTATTTAAATGTGAAAAAATAGAGTGTTTCTGTTTGTAAATTGCGGTTTGTCGGGGAGTCTGTCTTTTACCCCGGATAGTCACGGAACCGATAGTCCCCATGTTTATGCCGGACGCCGGGAAGCCTGCCGCCAGCCGACACACAGCCGGGGCACCTGCCATATATCCCTAAGCGGACACTCAGGGGACGTTCTTAGCAGAGGTGAGATCCACGCTTTACGGAGACTTATGCGCGAAGGCTCTCCTGAGCGTATTAGTCGTAGTTAAGCGTTAGTTCACCGGCGCGTTGTCCCCGTCCGTGTGGGATATATGGCAGGTGCCCCGGTATCTGGGGTAAGCGACAGACTCCCCGACAAACCGCAATTTATTGAGCAGCCCAGCCCGGTGTTGCATAAATCCCGCGCGTATTCTATAATGTACCCAGAATATCTGATTATTAGTCATGGAAAGGAAACGGGAGCATGGATTCATATAAAGCGGTATATCAGGGCGGCGAGGGAGAAATTGTGGAAAAAAAATCGCGTTTCATCGCCACGGTGCATCCTATAGAGTCTGAGGAGGAAGCGCTGGAATTTATCGCAGGACTGAAGAAAAAGTATTGGAACGCGACGCACAACTGCTGGGCTTTTGTGGCAGGGGAACGGCAGGAGCTGCAGCGGTGCAGCGATGACGGTGAGCCGCAGGGGACGGCGGGAAGGCCCATGCTGGAGGTGCTTTTGGGAGAAGGTATCCACAACGCGGCAGTGGTAGTGACGCGGTATTTTGGCGGCACGCTTCTGGGAACGGGGGGATTGGTGCGCGCTTATTCTAAGGCAGTGCAGGCAGGGCTGAAAGCCAGTGTAATTATTGAGAAACAACAGGGCTTTTTGCTGAAATTGGAGACGGATTATAATGGTATTGGGAAGATACAGTATATTCTGGGGCAAAGAGGGATTGTTATTACAGATTCGGAATACACGGAGAAAGTGAAAGTGGAGACGCTGGTGCCGCAGGAACTTTTGGCTGGGATACGGGAAGAGATTACAGAAGGAACGAATGGAAAGGCTGTGTTTTTGGCATGCAGTCCGGTGTGTTTTGCTTTAGTGGATGGCGCTCCGGTGATTTTCGCTTGAAATATTTAAAGGGAGCGATTAGAATGGAAAGGAAAATGATGTAGAAATGTGTGCCTTTGGAGGGGAAAATGGAAAATAGATGCGAGGCGCCCATAGGGGTATTTGATTCCGGGGTCGGCGGTCTGACCGTAGCGAGGGAAATCATGAGGAATATCCCGAATGAGCGCATAATATATTTTGGGGACACGGCACGTGTTCCCTATGGCAGCAAATCGAAGGATACAGTGCTGCGCTATTCGCGGCAGATTATCCGGTTTTTGCGCACACAGGATGTAAAGGCTATTGTGGTGGCCTGCAATACCGCCAGCGCCTATGCATTGGAAGAAATTAAGAAAGAGCTTGACATTCCGATTATTGGGGTAGTAAAGCCGGGCGCGCGGGTTGCGGGGAAAGCTACAAAGAATGGAAAGATTGGTATCATAGGGACAGAAGCCACTGTGAATTCGGGGATTTACACGGAATTTATCCAGGCGCAGAATCCGGATATTCAGGTGTTAGGAAAAGCCTGTCCTCTTTTCGTTCCATTGGTGGAAGAGGGATGGCTGAAGGATTCAGTGACTGCAGAGGTTGCCGGGAGATATCTGGATAGTTTGATGGAACAGGGAATTGATACCCTGATTTTAGGCTGTACCCATTATCCGCTGCTGCGTTCCCTGCTGAGGGATATTGTGGGTGAGGGTGTAACTTTAGTAAATCCTGCCTATGAGACGGCAAGGGAATTGAAAGAACTGCTGAAACGAGAGCATTTGGAAAATCCCTGCACGGGGGACTGTGAAGCAGAGCGTTATAAATTTTATGTGAGCGATTTGGCGGAAAAGTTTAAGGAATTTGCCAATTCTATCCTGCCGTTTGATATAGAGATGACCAGACAGATTAATATTGAGGAGTATTAGAATATGACAAAGGACGTTTTGCTTCGGATTAAGGGATTGCAGTCTGTGGAAGCGGAAGAAGAAACGGTGGAGATGATTGCTCCCGGAATTTATTTTGAGAGGGACGGCAAACATTATATTAAATATGACGAGGCTGTAGAAGGGACAGAAGAAACCATACAGAATCTCATTAAAGTAGATGGCAGCAGTATGGAGGTCACGAAGCGGGGAGTGACGAATGCGCATATGGTTTTTGAGCGTAATAAAAAAAATCATACTTATTATAGTACCCCTTTTGGGAATTTGCTGGTGGGTATTTCCGCTAAGGATATTGTGCTGAAGGCTGCTGAGGACAGTCTGGATATTAAGGTGGAATATGCATTAGAAGTAAACTATGAACATTTAGCAGACTGTACAATCAGCATGAATGTGCAGTCAAAGAAAAGGGCACATCTGCATTTGTAACAGATGTGCCTGCCTTTTTATTTTTTTGAAAATTTTCCTTTTACCCGGGCGAAGAAGCCTGCCTTTTTCTTCGGGGCGGTTTCGAGTGAGCCGCGGATGCCTCTTACGCTTGTTATGTAAAGCCCGCTTACAACAGCTTTTACTTCACGCTTTACGGGAAGGCTGTCAAAGATGGATGCTTCGCATACCAGTGTCATAATCTTGGGCCCGACCTTTGCCTTTACGATAGGAAGCTTTGAACGGCGCATCATCTTCGGGGTCTGATCTATGACCATCTGGGGCAGACCTGAATCTTTTAGCTTCATTTTCTTTTTATCAATAATCAGCATTGTGACGTTTTGCTTCGCAGCCTCCATCTGCTCCTGCTGAATTGCCTGCTTTTTCTGCATCTTCCGCCCAAAGAAATAAAGGCCGATGAGTAAAACGATGAGTACTGCCAGAATGATGAGCAGCACAGTTCCTAATGTGGACATAGCGTACCTCCAATTATCTTTTTATAATGTAATGTTTACATTCTAGCATTCTTTGGGGAAAAGTTCAATGATTCTTTTGCGTTATCATCATATCTGGTTTTGCAGGACGGTGGCAAAAGCTTGAATATAGTGATATGTGTATTGTACAGGTGCAGGATTTATGGTATACTCATTTACTAATAAATGGTTCTTTCTCTATTCTGGGAAAGGAGATAACATGGACGAAGTTTTAAAAGAGAAAGAATTGGGCAAAGGGGTTATACAGCGCATAAATAAAGGAGTTTTGTTAAAATGGAAGCATACAAAAGCGAGTTTATCGATTTTATGGTGGATAGTGATGTCCTGAAGTTTGGAGAGTTTACGCTGAAAAGCGGAAGAAAATCCCCGTTTTTTATGAATGCGGGGGCTTACGTAACAGGTACGCAGCTTCGGAAGCTGGGAGAATATTATGCGAAAGCGATTCATGACAATTA
The DNA here is from genome assembly GCA_004793585.1 of Hominisplanchenecus murintestinalis. GTDB lineage: Bacteria > Bacillota > Clostridia > Lachnospirales > Lachnospiraceae > Hominisplanchenecus_A > Hominisplanchenecus_A murintestinalis. The sequence goes on from SRZB01000004.1 coordinate 55,021, forward strand.
TGGACTGGATTTTGACGTGCTGTTCGGGCCGGCATATAAAGGGATTCCTTTGAGCGTGGCGACGACGATGGCGATCAGCGAGCTTTATGGAAAGGATATCCGCTATTGTTCGAACAGAAAAGAGGAAAAAGACCATGGGGATGCGGGAATCCTTCTGGGGAGTAAGATCAAGGACGGCGACAGGGTGGTGATTATTGAGGATGTGACCACATCAGGAAAGTCTATTGAAGAAACATTTCCGATTATCCGTGCTCAGGGCCGGGTAGAAATCAAAGGGCTTATGGTATCTTTGAACCGTATGGAGAGAGGAAAGGGCGAGAAGAGCGCTTTGGAGGAAATCCGGGAGAAATACGGTTTCCAGGCAAATGCTATTGTGAGTATGGCAGAGGTTGTGGAATATCTGCATAATAAAGAATGCGGCGGCAGGGTTGTGATTGATGATACCATTAAAGCGGCAATTGATGTATATTATGAGCAGTACGGCGCAAAATAAAGCGGATTAGTAAGGAGGGCTGGTATGAGTGAAAAGGTGTACAGGACAATGGGCGGTGCAGGTGCGTCCGGCATAGCGGTGGGAGTAGTTGTGCTGGTCACAGGGATTGTTTCGGGAATTTTGTTGATTGTGCAGGGTGCAAGACTTTTAAAGAACAGGAAGAGCGTGCTGATTTAAGATGAGGTATGAGACGAAAAGAATGATACGCATAGCCGGGCTGATACTGTTTATCTGTTATCTGCTCGGTCTGACGTATTTTCTGTTTTTTGCGGAGAGTTATGGAAGGACAGTGACAGACCGGGAATATTCGTACAATCTGGTGCCGTTCCTGGAAATTAAGCGTTTTTGGCAGAACAGGGAACTGATTGGGCATTTTGCGGTGTTTATTAACTTGGCAGGAAATGTACTGGCATTTGTTCCCTTTGGATTTTTTTTGCCGATGCTTGGCAGCCACGCGAGAGGATTATTCCGCATGGGGCTGTTTAGCTTTGAGTTCAGCCTCCTGGTTGAGACTATACAGCTGGTGTCAAAAGTGGGGAGCTTTGATGTGGATGATTTGATGCTCAACACCCTGGGCGGAATTCTGGGATACGTGATTTTTTCGTTGTGCAATTATATAAGGAGAAAAGTGTATGGCTAAGAAACGGATGTATTCTTTCGCAGAGAAAAAGCATTCTCAGAGAGGGCTTGTCTCAACAATCCTGGGAGGGCTTTCACTGGTGATTTTTGGCGCGTTGGCATACCTCGCCTATTATCTGGACGGAGAGGGCGGGGCGTATATGGGAACGATAGGGCTGACAGGCGCCGTATTTTCCGTAATGGGGCTGATTTTGGGATTGGTTAGTTTTGGAGAGCATGACACACATCTGCTCTTTCCGAAGATTGGTTCAATTCTCAACGGCTGTGTGCTGGCGATTTGGATTTTTGTGATTTTGATTGGTTTTGGAGGGTGAGCAGGAGATGGAGAGACTGCGGCAGCAGATGGAATTTATCCTGGAAGTGGATAAGCTGAAAAATATAACACGGCAGACCTGGCTTTCGTCAGGTGAAAGAAAAGAAAATGACAGTGAGCATTCCTGGCATCTGGCCTTGATGTGCGCGCTGCTTGCGGAGTATGCAAATGAGCAGATTGATGTACTGCGCACGATGACGATGGTGCTGATTCATGATATTGTTGAAATTGACGCGGGAGATACGTATGCTTATGATGCAGCCGGAAATGCTACGAAAAGAGAGCGGGAGGTTCAGGCGGCAAACCGCCTTTTTCATCTGCTGCCCCCTGATCAGGCAGAGTACATGAGAGGGCTGTGGGATGAGTTTGAAGCCGGGGAGACAGCGGAGGCAAAATTTGCACTGTCACTGGACAAGATTCAGCCGATTCTGCTCAATGATGCTTCCGGAGGGAAGTCCTGGAGGGAACATCAGGTGAAGGTGTCTCAGATTATGGAGCGGAATGTGCGTACGCCGGAAGGCTCGAAGGAGCTGTGGGGGTATGCCGGGAAGCTGATTGAGAAGAATGTGAAGAATGGGAATATCGAATGTTAGGGGAGGAGCAGAGATGCCGCGAGAGGACAGTATCATACAGGAACGATATGATTTGACGATAGAGCGTATTGCGTCTATATTGCAGGAGCATACGGTATCGGAGCCGTTTGGCGATTATTTCGCAAAGACGGCCTCTTTTCTTTTTATGCTTCATCAGGCAGATATTAGGTGGGAGCGTAGTCTGGAGGAGTGGCAGGAATGGAACAGGCAGCTTTATGAGGACATCCTGCCTGAAAACTATGGGAGCAGCTACGGGAATCCTGCATATGCAGTGGAGCAGCTGGGCGAGGTTCATGGACGGATTTTGAGTTTCCTTTATACGGAACTGAGGGGCATTATCGTATATAAATATGAGGGGCGCCTGGAGGATATCACGGTGCTGCATGAATTGTTTATTGAAATTTACAATTGTTTTGAAGAGGAGGAACTTCCGTCTTACCGTGAAATCCAGCAGATTATTTATTGGCATATCAGTGATTACAGCGATTTGACGGTGAGCCGCCGCATCCGCGAGGCCGTAGACCCATCGCTGGATTTTGCGGCGAAGATTGTTCTGGAAGAGGATTTGACGGATTTGCGTTATCTGTATAAATATGGAGAATACATTACGCAGAATGAGCTTCGGATGGCGGAACACCTGAATTCCCTTCCTCAGGAAACGATTAAACGAATGGCAGACACTTACACAGAAGGATATCGGATGGGTTTTGTGCTGGGGAACAAAGATTTGTCAAAGAAAAAGACGGTAAATATCCGCTATGCTGTCGGATTTGAGAGGATGATCCGCGCAGCAGTGGAAAATTTTTATAAAATGGGACTGAAACCAGTGATTTACCGTTCGGCAGCTGCAAGCGTCAATCGGAGGGGACAGTCTCGTGTGGGGTATTTTGGGGCGATTCCAAACAAGCAGTATGATTATGACCACAGGGCGGACGCAGCAGTTTATCTGGATAAACCCTTTGTGGAGCGAAAGCTCGGTGTGATGCGCGCTGCCTATGAAGAATATAAAGAATTGGCGTATGTCCATGCAGGACCAGCCTGTGTGGAGACGTTTGGCGAGGCGCCTTTTATACCGGAGAATAAGCCAGAGTCCTATCGTTTTTCAGAAAAGCAGCAGCAGCTCCAGGTCAGCCTGGATAACGAATCCGCCCGCATTACCAACCGCTATATAAAAGGTGAGGAGCGGAGTTTCACGATTATTGCCTTTCCGGTTCCAGAGATTGGTTCAGATTTTTCGGAAATTTTTGACGAAATAGTAAAGATTAATACGCTCGATTATTCTCTGTACCGAAGAATACAGCAGACCCTGATTGATACGCTGGATAAAGGAAAGGCAGTGCATATCCTGGGCTGCGGGGAGAATCATACGGATTTGACGGTACAGCTTCACAAGCTGGAGCATCCGTCAAAAGAAACGAATTTTGAAAACTGCGTGGCAGATGTAAACATTCCGGTGGGCGAGGTATTCACTTCCCCGGTGCTGAAAGGAACAGAGGGCGTGCTGGAAGTGGGGCGCGTGTATTTAAATGAATTGTGTTACGAAAACTTCCATATGGAATTTAAGGACGGAATGGTCACAGAATATACTTGCGGGAATTTCGAATCTGAAGAAGAAAACAGACGTTACATCCGGGAAAATGTGCTGCACCATCATGATACTCTTCCGATGGGGGAATTTGCCATCGGAACGAATACGACTGCATATGCGGCGGCCAGGAAATATGATATCGCCGGATGCCTGCCGATTCTGATTGCAGAAAAAATGGGACCGCACTTTGCTGTGGGAGATACCTGCTATAGCTGGGCGGAGGATACGGCAGTCTACAATCCTGACGGAAAAGAGATTATTGCCCGCGATAATGAAATTTCCATCTTGAGAAAGACAGATATTGGAAAGGCGTATCTGGGATGTCATACCGATATTACGATTCCTTACGAAGAATTGGGGAAAATCGAAGTCATCTGCAGCGACGGCGCCCGGATTCCGGTGATAGAAGACGGAAGGTTTGTTCTGGAAGGGACAGAAGAGCTTAACGTACCTCTGGAAAGGGAGGGAGTGGTCTAATAAAAAGCTTTTACTTGGCTGAAAAGGCTGCAAGTAGGAACATGCAAGTAAAAAAATATTTTAAACAAAACTATGAAAAAGAAGGAGAAAAGTTATGAAGGTAAACAAACATAGGAAAAAAATAGCGGCAGCCCTTGCTGTTGGACTTGCACTGTCCCCTGTATCTGAGGATTTATTTGCATTTACTGCCAGCTCGACGCCGGCTTGTGTATCGGCGGCAAAGGCGCGTACAAAAAAAGGCTGGCGTACGATTAGGGGCGGGAAAAAGAGATATTATAAAAAGGGAAAGTATGTCACAGGGATTCAGAAAATCCGTAAAAAGTATTATTATTTTGATAAGAAAGGAATTATGAAGACCGGAACCGTGTATAACCGGACAGCCGTTTATTACCTGGACAACAAAGGTATCCTGGAAGCATTCCGAAAAAAATCTGTTTATTACTATCCAAATGGCAAACGTATGAGCACAACAGAGGCACAGGATTTCAAAACTCTGCAGACGGCAAAATCCATTGCAGGGCAGGTTACAAATTCCCGCATGACCCAGGAACAAAAACTAAAAGCATGTTTTGACTGGGTGATTTCGAAACCTTACGTTACGAGGCGTACATTTGCAAATGTGAAAGGCTGGCCGGCTGTTTATGCTAATGATCATTTCTTACTGGGCGGCGGCAATTGTTTTTCTGATGCAGCCGCATTCGCCTACTTTGCCAAAGCTCTTGGCTATAAAAATGTTTATGTCTGTGTAGACTGCGATGGAAGCGGAGGGCGGGGGCATGCCTGGGCGGAAATAAACGGACTGGCTTATGATCCGCTTTTTGCAGAAGCTAAAAGTTATAGTGCAAATTATGCAGCGCCATACGGCACCTATATTCTGCATCCGATTCTGCATATTGCTTTGTAGATTCAGTGTTAGTCATTTGGTAGCCAAATCAGAAAAAGCCGCTCAAAAATGGGCGGCTTTCATTGGTCAGAAAATGAAAAAAGCCTTGAAAACCAAGGCTTTTTAAAAAGCTGATGACGGGACTCGGACCCGTGACCTCCTCACTACCAATGAGGTGCGCTACCACCTGTGCCACATCAGCCTGTACACGACAAATCATCGCTACGTTTAGCAATTCTACCATAAACCAGATTCCTTGTCAACGGCTTTTTTGTATTTTTGTCTGGTGTGATAGTTGTATTTTTTTTAGGAATATAGTAAGATGAATGAAGAGCAAAAGAAAGGGGAAATGTATGGAACGAGAACTGATTTTCTGGCTGGTTCTGCTGGTTGTCCTTCTGGTGATAGAGCTGGCTACCCTTGGGTTGACGACAATTTGGTTCGCAGGAGGCGCTGCGGCTGCTTTTGTAGCATCGATTCTTGGGGCGGGGCTTGTGGTGCAGATTGTGGTCTTTTTGGCAGTGTCCATTTTACTGCTGGTATTCACCAGACCCTTTGCTGCAAAATATATTAATAAAAACAGAGTAAGGACAAATGTGGACAGCTTGCTTGGGCAGAAGGCGGTAGTGACGCAGGATATAGACAATTTGGCAGGAACGGGCGAAGCCCGGGTAGACGGCAAGGTATGGATGGCGCGCACAGAAAATGATGGGGAACAGATTGTGTGCGGAACCACAGTTACGATCCTGGGGGTGAGCGGTGTGAAGCTTATTGTAGAGAAATGATAACTGACGGAGCAAGCAGTAACAAAATGGAATATGAAGAGAACTGGGAGGTATGATTATGGAACCTGGAAATATTGTTGCATCGGTATTGGTTGGGATTTTGGTGTTGATTGTCCTGATGATTTTGATTTCGTGTATCAGGATTGTACCGCAGGCGACGGCGTTGGTTATTGAGCGTTTGGGGGGATACCGCGGAACTTGGAGCGTGGGGCTTCATGTGAAAGCGCCGTTTATCGACAGAGTTGCAAAAAGGGTGAACTTGAAAGAGCAGGTTGTTGATTTTGAACCGCAGCCGGTTATTACAAAAGATAATGTAACTATGCGGATTGACACGGTTGTATTTTATCAGATTACAGACCCGAAACTGTTTGCGTATGGTGTGGAAAATCCGATTATGGCGATTGAGAATCTGACGGCGACAACGCTGCGGAATATTATCGGTGATTTGGAGCTGGATCAGACATTGACTTCCAGGGAGACGATTAATACGAAAATGCGTGCATCGCTGGATGTGGCAACCGACCCGTGGGGCATTAAGGTAAATAGAGTGGAGCTGAAAAATATCATTCCGCCGGCAGCGATCCAGGATGCTATGGAGAAGCAGATGAAAGCAGAGCGTGAGCGGAGAGAATCTATTCTCCGGGCAGAGGGTGAGAAAAAGTCCACGATTCTGGTGGCGGAAGGAAAGAAAGAATCGGCAATCCTGGATGCAGAGGCAGAGAAACAGGCGGCAATCCTGCGCGCAGAGGCAGCGAAAGAAAAGATGATCCGGGAAGCCGAAGGAGAGGCGGAGGCTATCCTGAAAGTGCAGAAAGCAAATGCAGACGGACTCCGTTTCCTGAAAGAAGCAGGTGCAGATCAGCCGGTTCTTGCACTGAAGAGTTTTGAAGCTTTGGAAAAAGTGGCGGATGGGAAGGCTACAAAAATTATTATTCCATCAGAAATCCAAAATGTAGCAGGGCTTGTGAAAGCCGTGACAGAAGTAGCGAAAGAGGAGATATAAAAATGAATTTAAAAGGAAGAAATTTTTTGACGTTGAAAGACTATACGGACGAGGAAATCATGTATCTGTTGGATTTGGCGGCAGAACTGAAAGATAAGAAGAAAAAGGGTATCCCGGTGGATACCCTCAGAGGGAAAAACGTTGCGTTGATTTTTGAAAAAACAAGTACCAGAACCAGGTGTTCTTTTGAAGTGGCGGCACATGATTTGGGGATGGGTGCAACGTATCTGGATCCTAAAAGCTCACAGATAGGAAAAAAAGAGAGTATTGCCGATACTGCCAGGGTACTTGGAAGGATGTTTGAGGGTATTGAGTACCGGGGATATGGGCAGGAAATCGTAGAAGAATTGGCAGAACATGCCGGAGTCCCGGTATGGAATGGGCTTACGAACGAGTATCATCCGACACAGATGCTGGCTGATTTGCTGACAATCCGGGAGCATTTTGGGGAGCTGAAAGGAAAGAAGTTGGTTTATATGGGCGACGCCCGTTACAATATGGGAAATTCCCTGATGATTGCCTGTGCGAAAATGGGGATGCATTTTACGGCGTGTACGACGAAAAAATATTTTCCGGATGCGGAGCTGGTGAAGCTTTGTGAGGAGTATGCTGAGGTTTCCGGCGGGAGTGTGACGCTGACAGAAGACGTGATGGAGGGCACGAAAGGCGCTGATGTAATCTATACGGATGTGTGGGTGTCTATGGGAGAACCGGACGAGATTTGGGAAGAGCGTATCCGGGAGCTTACGCCGTATAAAGTGACAGCCGATGTGATGAAAAATGCGGGCGAGCAGTCTATTTTCCTGCACTGCCTTCCGGCTTTCCATGATTTAAAGACTCAGATTGGAAGGGAAATGGGAGAACGTTTCCGGCTTGAAGATATGGAAGTTACAGATGAAGTGTTTGAGTCGGTACAGTCAAAAGTGTTTGACGAAGCAGAAAACAGGATGCATACAATTAAGGCAGTGATGCTTGCTACTTTAGGAGAGTAGGATGGATAGGAAAAAGGCCGGGGCAGTGCTGAATCTGGAACTTTTGGGCGGCATTGCAGGTTTGGTTTTAATCATATGTTCCGTAGCGGCATGTTTGGATATCGATAATATGCAGGGATTTTTTGTTCTGATATCGGGTCTGGGCGTACTCGTCAATGGAATCCTGGCAGGATTGAAGCTGTTGAGGAAAAAATATATTTTGGGTACAATCTTAGTGTTTTTTGCAGCTGCACTGTTTGTTCTGTTTGTATTGCAGCTGTTGACAGCAGAAAGGCTTTTAGGATGAAGAGCGAGATTTTACATATTTTAAGAAGTCAGGATGGATATGTGTCAGGGCAGGAGCTGTGTGAAAGGTTTGGCGTTTCGCGGACAGCGGTATGGAAAACCATTAACCAGCTAAAAGAAGAAGGATATGAAATTGAAGCGGTTCCAAACAAGGGATACCATATCACGGCGTGTCCGGATGTGGTATCGGCGGAAGAGGTAAAAAGCCTTCTGGAGACGCGCTGGGCGGGGCAGAATATTGCCCACTTTGCTGCTGTTGATTCGACCAATAATAAGGCAAAGAGAATGGCGGAAGAGGGAGCGCCTCACGGCACTTTGGTGATTGCAGATGAGCAGACCGGAGGACGGGGAAGGCGTGGCAGGAGCTGGAACACGATTCCCGGGGCGGCTATTGCCATGACTCTGGTGATACGGCCTGAACTGCCGCCGGAACGGGCATCTATGGTTACGCTTCTGATGGGAATGGCGGTGGCTTCCGGATGCCGGGAGCTTTTGGGACTTCCTGTAGGGATTAAATGGCCGAATGACGCGGTGCTTGACGGAAAGAAAATCTGCGGCATTCTGACAGAAATGAGTATGGAGATGGATGCAATTAATTATCTGGTTATTGGAACCGGAATCAATGTAAATATGGATGAGTTTCCGGAAGAAATCAGCCAGGTAGCTACGTCTCTCTCTATTCATGCAGGGCATACCGTGAACCGGGCAGAAGTTATCTGCCGGTGCATGAAGTATTTTGAACAGTATTATGAGGCATTTGCGGCAGCAGGAAATTTGTCAGGACTGAAGAACATCTACAATGAGATGCTGGTGAACCGGGATGCCGAAGTGCGGGTGCTGGAGCCGGGGAATGAGTATACGGGGATTTCCAGGGGAATCAATGACTTGGGCGAACTGCTTGTAGAGAGGGAAGACCGTTCTGTAACGGCGGTTTTTGCCGGGGAAGTGTCTGTGCGCGGTGTCTATGGATATACATAAGGAGAGGAATATGGAACCAGAAAAGACGGTGCTGTGCGCAGCCAGCGCCTATGAGGAAAAGTTTTATCTTAACAGCCGATTTGAGTCGCTTCCGGCAGGCGTACAGGATGAACTGAAAATCCTGTGCGTGCTGTACACCAATGATGTGGGCGGTATTTTGGTGCTGGAGTTTGATAAGGACGGAACACTGTGTTTTCGTACGGAGGCGGCAGAAAATGATTTTGGTTATGACGAGATTGGCAGTGTGCTGAAAATCAGGCAGATACAGAGAGAGAAAGCGGAACTTTTAGAAGCGCTGGAGATGTATTATAAAGTGTTTCAAACTGCCGGGACAGGTGTGTAAGCATTTTAGGGAGGTCAGGATGAGCCTGGAAATAGGGAATGTGGAAATTGAGAGTCCATGTATACTGGCGCCGATGGCAGGGGTAACTGACCTGCCATTTCGTTTGCTCTGCCGGGAGCAGGGGGCGGGCCTGCTGAGCATGGAGATGGTGAGCGCGAAAGCGGTTTCTTTTCATAATAAAAATACGGAAGCGTTAATGGAAATTGCAGAAGGGGAAAACCCTATCGCCTTGCAGCTCTTTGGGTCAGATCCGCATATTATGGCAGAGACAGCTAGGGAGATAGAAGAACGTCCTTTTGATATATTAGACATCAATATGGGGTGTCCAGTGCCGAAAGTGGTGAACAATGGAGAAGGCTCGGCGCTTATGAAAGAGCCGGAAAAGGTAGAAGCGATTGTTTCCGGTGTGGTGAAGGCAGTCAGTAAGCCGGTGACAGTTAAAATCCGGAAAGGGTTTGACGAAAACCATATTAACGCAGTGGAAATAGCCAAAATCATTGAAAGCGCAGGCGCGGCGGCAATTGCCGTACACGGACGCACCCGGGAGCAGTATTATTCCGGCGAAGCGGACTGGGAGATTATTCGCCGGGTAAAAGAGGCAGTTTCCATTCCGGTGATAGGGAATGGAGACGTCACATCGCCGTTCCGGGCAAAGCAGATATTGGAGGAAACCGGGTGTGACGGAGTGATGATTGGCAGGGCAGCCCGGGGGAATCCCTGGATTTTTGGGGAAACGGCAGAGTATTTGAAAACGGGGGTAGTACCTGCGCGTCCAAGCCGTCAGGAAGTAAAAGAAATGATTCTGCGCCACTGTGAGCTGCAGCTCCGTTATAAAGGTGAGTATACAGGCATCCGTGAGATGCGCAAGCATGTGGCGTGGTATACGGCGGGATACCCGCATTCGGCGAAGTTGAGGGGACGCGTCAATGAGATTGAGAGCATGGATGCGCTGAAAGCGCTTTTAGAAGAAAGCTTTGGGTGAAAATGATGGACGGGCGGAATTTCAGAGTACGGTATCATGGGATAAAAATTTCAACGCTGGAAGATTTTGCGAGGCTTCGGGGCGGCAGCCGCCAAAGTATGAAAGACGTATGTTTTGTACGGGCTGTGGGCACGTATCCCGGATTGGCAGAGGACATTGAGAAAATGGACAATCTGCTGACAGGGCAGATGAATGCGGGGATATGCAGGTATATCAGGATAAACGTACTGCCGATGCCTTCCGGGAGCGAAGAGATTTCTGCGTATGCGGGCTGCTATGATAAGTGGGTGAAAACCGGAAAAAAGCGGATGGATATGGCAGAGGGAAATGAAGAATTCCGGCAGGCGGCGGGGCAGGCATTAACAGAAGCGCTGGCGCTGTTTCGAAAAGCGGCGCCAAATGCGACGTCTACGATTGAGCGGAATTTTGCAGTGAAGCTTTTATACTGGTTTGATAAAATCTGTGCAGGGCTGGCCGGACAGTGGAGGTTAGAGGCATCTATAAAAATTGTGCTTCCCAATATATCGAAAATGCAGGAATATTTATTCAGCTATTTCCTGACGCAGTTAGGAATAGATGTACTGCTTTTGCAGTGCAGTGTAGATATTGAGGAGAAACTGGAACGTCTGAACTTGTCAGAACAGCTGGAACTGGGCATGATATGCAGGTTTACGATTCCAGAGTATCATGTGCCAGGAGACAGCTTTAGAGATGCTGCTGACGCCGGGGATGGGCGGGAGACAGGAAAGGTACGGACTGGAAATTCAAGAGTGTCGGCAGCGTATAGACAGGACGTAAGAACATCCAGTGGTTCAGAAGTGTCACAGATAGAATCAGGCAGCAGTACAGTGCAGGCATATGAAGAAAATGGAGCAATTCGGGAGTCACGCCCGGTGGTTCGCCTGCCGGAACGCAGGAGAAAAAGCAGGGAATCTGGTATTTTGGGCAGCGGGCGGTTACAGGAGCCCGGCGCCCAGACAGGAGCATCAGGAGGCGGAAAGCAGGAGGGGGCGGCTGATAGCAGAGGTATGGAAGCGCCGCCATTTTCCGGGAACTCCCGCCCCGTTGGCAGTATTGTACGTGATTCCCGTCCGGGCGTTTTACGGCGGGAGCTGGAGTTTGAAGAGCTGGCTCTTCTTGCGTCTTCCGTCGTAATGATTGTGATTCATGACCAGAGAGGAGAAATCGCAGGGACAGGTTCAGGAATCATGGTTGGGAAAGATGGGTACATTTTGACGAATAATCATGTAGCAAGCGGCGGGGTATTTTATGATATCCGGATTGAGGAAGATGACCAGGTTTATACGACGGATGAACTGATTAAATATAATCCCGTGCTGGATCTTGCACTCCTGCGCATTCAGCGCAGACTTAAGCCGATTCCGGTTTATGGGGGTGAGAAGCACCTTGTGCGGGGGCAGAAAGTGGTGGCAATTGGCAGTCCTCTGGGACTGTTTAACTCGGTGTCTGATGGAATTATATCCGGATTCCGCAGCGTGGACGGAGTGGATATGATTCAGTTTACGGCGCCTATCTCCCACGGAAGTTCCGGCGGCGCGGTGCTGAATATGTATGGAGAGATTATTGGAATCAGCACGGCAGGGATAGACAGGGGGCAAAATATAAATCTTGCGGTAGGGTATGAAAATATCCGGCAGTTTATTAGAGGATTCGTGTGAGGAAAGAGAGAAACAAAGTACGCTTGTAAATATGAAACAATTCCTTTATAATAGGGGATAGCCGATTAGGAAAAGAAACATGTACATATTTTGAGAAAAACAGGAGGAAAGAACTTGAAGAACGAAGTTGTTATCGTGCTGGACTTTGGCGGGCAGTATAACCAATTAGTTGCCAGACGGGTGAGGGAGTGTAATGTCTACTGTGAGATTTACTCTTATAAAACAGACATCGAAAAAATTAAAGCTATGAACCCGAAGGGCATTATTTTGACCGGGGGCCCTAACAGCTGCTATGAGGCGGATTCTCCAACATATTCAAAAGAATTGTTTGAGCTGGGAGTTCCGGTTCTGGGACTGTGCTATGGCGCGCAGCTGATGATGCATGTTTTGGGAGGAAAAGTAGAACGTGCTGCTGTACGTGAGTACGGAAAAACGGAAGTGCTGGTTGATAAGCAGGATTCAAAAGTATTTGAAAATATATCGCCGAAAACAATTTGCTGGATGAGCCATTTTGACTATATTTCTAAAACAGCACCTGGCTTTACGATTTCTGCCCATACAGCAGACTGCCCTGTGGCAGCGGCGGAGAAGCCAGAGGAAAAGCTGTATGCCATCCAGTTTCATCCAGAGGTGCTTCACACGGTAGAAGGCAAGGAGATGCTTCACAACTTTGTATATAATGTGTGCGGATGTGCCGGGGATTGGAAAATGGATTCTTTTGTAGAAAGTTCAATCAAAGAAATCCGCAAAAAGGTTGGAAACGGGAGAGTGCTCTGTGCGCTGTCTGGCGGTGTGGATTCTTCTGTAGCTGCGGTATTGCTTTCCAAAGCCGTAGGCGAGCAGTTAACCTGCGTATTTGTAGACCACGGGCTTTTACGTAAGAATGAGGGGGATGAGGTAGAAGCAGTATTTGGACCGGAAGGCGAATACAAATTGAACTTTATCCGTGCGAATGTGCAGGAGAGGTTCTATGAAAAGCTTGCCGGGGTAACAGAGCCTGAGAAAAAACGGAAAATCATAGGTGAAGAGTTTATCCGTGTATTTGAGGAAGAGGCAAAAAAAATCGGCGCTGTAGAATTTCTCGTACAGGGAACGATCTATCCGGATGTGGTAGAAAGCGGCCTGGGGGGAGAGTCTGCCGTCATTAAATCCCACCATAACGTAGGAGGCCTGCCGGATTATGTAGATTTCAAAGAAATTATAGAACCGTTGCGTGATTTGTTCAAAGACGAAGTACGTAAAGTAGGTTTGGAACTGGGAATCCCGGAACACCTGGTATTTCGCCAGCCATTTCCGGGACCGGGGCTCGGTATCCGTATCATCGGAGAAGTAACAGCAGAGAAAGTCAGAATCGTTCAGGATGCGGATGCAATATACCGTGAAGAAATCGCAAATGCAGGATTAGATAAGAGCATCGGGCAGTATTTTGCAGCACTTACCAATATGCGCTCCGTCGGGGTCATGGGTGATGAGAGAACCTATGATTATGCCATTGCACTGAGAGCAGTAAATACCGTTGACTTTATGACAGCAGAAGCAGCGGAAGTTTCCTGGGAAGTGTTGAAAAAAGTCACCAGCAGGATTATCAATGAAGTAAGTCATGTCAATCGAGTGATGTATGATGTGACTAGTAAGCCGCCGGGGACGATTGAGTTCGAGTGATGGAATGGGCTTTAGAAAGCTAGTGTTTGTGCGGGTTGCAAACAAATTTGTTTAGGTACTGGCAACGATTTGGCAACATTTTTCACATCACGCAATAAATAATTACATCAATGGCATAAAAAACCTTGCTGATTTTCAGATATGAAAACTGAATATCGGCAAGGTCTTTTTATGCTCATTTCTGCTTTTTCTTTTTCGCTGTTTTCTTTTCTTCTTTCTCGATTTTCTGAAATTCCTCCATAAGCATATTGCTGACCGTTTGTGAGGGGACTTTCGCCCAATGCTTTGAGGTGTCCAATTCCGGGTACTTGTACCGCCACTGGTCGTATTCCTCTCTGCTTATCTCGCCCCGTTCCAGTTTGGCGGCTTGCTCCTGCCATGCGTGGAACATATCGAACATGGACGTATAAGTGGAGTAGTCGGACTTATCAAGGCGCAGGCAGATTTCCCCGTCAATCTCCCCGATTTTCAGTCCGTACATATCTTCCAACGCAAAGAGCGTGTGCATAAGCCCTATATAGGTATCAATATCCGGCACGGTAAGGGCGTGGGTGCTTATATCAAAGATATTCGCCATTTCTTTTACAAGGTCGTGCTTTGGTGTCCTCGCTTCGGTTTCATACTGTGCCATGCGGACATCAGAGGTCTTTCCGAGAAAGCCGAGGATTTCGCCTAACTGTTTCTGTGTCATGCCCTTTCGGTTGCGGAAAAAGCGGATACGTTTGCCGATTGCCATAATAAACCTCCGTTATTGTGAAGTGGGGGAAAGTCATGCCAGCTCGATTACGCTTCGCTTTATCTCGCTGTGGCGGTGCGCCATATACGCCTGTCAGAAAGCAGTTCAGCGTGTGCAAGCACCCGCCGCCTTGTTTTCCGTCAGCCCTGCATGACTGTACTTAAACAAATCTGTTGAAGTCAGTATAACATGGTGCAATAGAAATAGCAAGAATAACTTAAATAAAAAAAGTTAAGATTTTCTTGAAAGCCACTTGACTTAACGGAATTTATTTAGTATCATCTTAACAAGACTTAAACAAAAACAGTTAAATATTGAAAGGAGAGGGTATCTGAATGACAGAAAAATCGTTTATGACAGTGGAGGAAGTGGCAGCGGAACTGCGTGTGTCAAAGTCGAAAGCCTATCAGATTGTAAGGGAACTGAACGCAGAAATGCAGAAACAGGGCTATCTGACGGTGGCAGGACGTGTGAACGCTACATTTTTTCATAAAAAGGTATGTTACAGCGAATAGAAGGGAGATGATGAAATGGCTGTATACAAGGACAACGCTACGGGGACGTGGCGGGTTATCTACCGCTTTACCAACTGGAAAGGAGAGAGGAAACAGACACAAAAGAGGGGCTTTGCAACCAAAAGGGAAGCGCAGGCGTGGGAGCATGAAGCCATGCTCAAACAGGGCGCAAAACTGGATATGACGTTTGGTAGTTTCTTTGAAGTGTATGAAGCCGACAAGAAACAGCGTGTCAAGGAGAGCACTTGGGAGTCCAAAAGCCATGTGATACGGACTAAGATTTTACCGTGCTTTGAAAACCGCAAAATCGCAGAGATTGAAGCAAAGGACGTGATTGCGTGGCAGAATGAGTTGATGGCATACCGGGACGAGAAAGGCAAGCCCTATTCCGCAGATTATTTGAGGACAATTCATGCACAACTGACGGCGATATTCAACCATGCGGTAAACTTTTATAATCTCTCCTACAACCCTGCAAGGCGGGCGGGGACGATTGGAAGCGAAGCCGTCAAGGAAATGGACTTTTGGACGAAAGAGGAATATCTGAAATTCTCCGAAGCCATGATGGATAAGCCCCGTTCCTATTATGCGTTTGAAATGCTCTACTGGTGTGGTATGCGTTCCGGCGAATTACTTGCGCTCACGCCGGCTGATATTGACTTCGAGAAACAGACAGTCACAATCAGCAAGACTTTCCACCGTTCCAAAGGGCGGGACATTATCACAAGCCCTAAAACGAAAAAGAGCAACCGCACAATCAAAATGCCGCCTTTTCTCTGTGAGGAAATGCAGGAGTACATCAAAATGCTTTATGACATTAAGCCGGACGAGCGTTTATTTACGGTCACAAAATCCTATCTCAATCACGAAATGGAGAGAGGGGCGAAACAGGCGGGCGTTAAGAAAATCCGTGTCCACGATATTCGCCACCCGTATGTCAAGCCCACGACAAAAAAATTACAACTTTTTTTGAGGATTTCCGGGCAGCCGCATAGCTGCCCGTAGCTACTTAATACGGTATTCATGGCTCACGCCTCCTTTCCTGGTTCGCTTATTCCTAAGAAATCCTGTGTCACATATTCAATCTCGATCCGGTCTCCCGGAAAGATATAGACCTTACTGATAAGCCTGTCAATCAGGGCTTGCGTCAGTGTGTCGGCGCTGCCTACTTCCTGAACGATCTCACGCTGTTTCAGCTTTGCTTCATAATCGCTCTGTATCTGCCTGGTCTGTGCGGTAATGGCGGCATGGACATTCCTTGCCTGCACCAGATCCGCATCATATACCGCCTTGCGCTCCTGGTAGGTTTCCAGGTCAACCTCTCCAAGTGCATACTGTTCATAAAGCTGCCGTTTGCTGTCCTGGATAGAGCGCAGCTTATCTTCATGCTCGGCCTGCTGGATCGTCTGCAAATTCAGCTTATCCTTGCTGCTGTCAATCCCCAGCGCCGGACACATCTGTGCCCGGATTGTTTCAAGGACCGCCTGCTCCAGATCAGCCATTTTCACCCTTACCCCATGGCAGGGAAGGGTTTCTGCCACTTCGGAGTGACGGCAGTAAAACCACGTTCCATTTCTAAGTGACATAGCATGGTCGCAACAGCCGCAGAATACTTTCCCGCGGAGAAGGTAGTCGCGCCGTTTTTTATTCGGAAGGGAGAAACGCCTGATCGAAGCGTTGGCTTTCTCAAACAGCTCCATGCTTACGATTGCCGGGTGGTGGTCCGGTATTTTGAACCATTCGCTTTCATCCTTTAGCTTCATGCGGCGGCTGCCGATTTCCTGTACCTTACGCTTGCCGATCACATAAGTGCCGATATACCGCTGATCCTCCAGCATCCGCAGGACTGTTGAGCTACTCCAGACGCCGTGTGTCCTGGACACATTATAGTGGTCTTTCCCTTTATCCCTCCGGTATTCCCCAGGGGTGGGGATATTCATGGCATACAGTTTCCGCGTGATCCCGGCGGCCGTATTGCCGTCAGCCGCCCATTCAAATATCTGCCGGACAATCCCTGCGACATCCCCGTCCGGCTCCATGCGCCCGTCTGCGCTCTTGCGGTAGCCATAGGGACAGATGACGCTCTGGTATTCGCCCCGGCGCATCTTTGCGTATTTGGCGCTTTTCGTTTTCATGGACATATCCCGGCTGTAACATTCGCTGATAAGATACTTAAAGGCAACGTCAATCCCTCCGGTATCTCCTTTGAAATTGGCGGTGTCAAAATCATCACTGACCGAGATAAACCGGGTATGGTAGAGCGGGAACACCCGCTCAATGAAATAGCCGGTCTCAATGCTGTTACGGCCAAACCGGGAGAGGTCTTTTACGATGATACAGTCGATCTTCCCGGCCTGGACCATCGTCAAAAGCTCCTGTACCGCAGGGCGCTCAAAATTCGTACCCGTATGGCCGTTATCAACAAATTCCAGCACTTCGCCGTTATCCCATTCCGGCAGCGACATGGCCTTTTCCCGGAGGATCAGCTTTTGGTTGGGAATACTCAAACTCTCGGTCTTAAAGTCCTCCACGGACAGACGGATATAAAGGGCGATCACATATTTTTTGTGCATGGTTCCACCGCCTTTCCCTGGAATTCACTCTTGAAGCGGAAAGTTACATGGATATTCCGCTCATGGTCGATTTCGATCCGCTCAATCAGCCGGTCAATCAGTTCTGCCGTAAGCGCATGGTCTTGTGTCAGCGATTTCGCATCCTTTTCCATTGCCCGGTAGCGCACAAGCCGGCTGTCCAGGGCGTCCATATCTTTTTCAAGCGCCTCAATCTCGCCGGACAGTGTACGGATGGATTCCTCATAATCCGCTTTCAGCTCAAAGTATTCCTCGTTTGTTAAGATACCCTGGACGAAGTTCTCATACAGTCCGCGGATCAGCCGGCGTTTCTTTTCGGTTTCCTGCCGCCTGGCCGACATCTGGGTTTTCAGCCTGTCTTTGTCCTTTTTCTGTTTTGCCTCCAGCTGAAAGAGGGGGAGGGACATTCCCAGGGCAACAGACAGCTCTTTTTCCAGAATAGCTGTGACCGTGGCGATAAGCTCCGTTTCCTGCATCATCACGCCTTTACAGCTATCCTTTGCCACACGGCTGTTGGTGAGGCAGTGGAACCAGTAAACATCCGGCCCTTTCTTGCGCTCGGCGCGCTGCCGGTGGAGGCTCCTGCCGCAGTCGGCACAGAACACCTTCCCCTTGAAGATGTTTGGGGTGTAGGGCCGCTTTGGGACCGCCCGGCTTTCCTCACAGATTTGTTTCCGGTATTCCTGCACCGCTGTAAAGAGCTCATAACTGATGATTGGTTCATGGGTGCGTCTTGCAATAATCAGGTTGTCCTCCCCGGCCTTAACCTGCTGATGGTCCACGATCTTTGTCTTTCCCTGCACCAGATCGCCGGTGTAGACCTCGCTTTCCAGAATCTTCATTACGGTGCGTGTCTGCCATTTCCCGCTCCCGATCAGGCCAGGGCTGGTGATCTCCCCGGTGGATTTTTTGTAATGGCTGGGCGCTGTGATTCCCATTTCATTCAGGTTGCGGACGATACGGTTCA
Source organism: Hominisplanchenecus murintestinalis (assembly GCA_004793585.1). Taxonomy (GTDB): domain Bacteria; phylum Bacillota; class Clostridia; order Lachnospirales; family Lachnospiraceae; genus Hominisplanchenecus_A; species Hominisplanchenecus_A murintestinalis. The sequence goes on from SRZB01000004.1 coordinate 73,525, forward strand.
GCGCCACATGCCCATGCGCCCACTCAAAAATCTGCCTTACGACAGGGGCGGTATCTTCATCGATCAGCAGTTTATGGCAGTTGTCCGGGTCTTTGCGGTAGCCGTAGGGCGCCCGTGCGCCGATATAATCGCCGTCTTTCATGGCCTGCCTTGCCTGGGCCTTGATCTTCCTGCCAATGTCCAATGCGTAAGCCTCGTTTATCATATTTTTCAGGGGAAGCATAATACCGCTGTGGAGGCTGCCGGGGTCTGCCGTGTCAAACTGGTCCGTGACCGCAATAAAACGGACGTTGTGGGTATGGAAATACTGTTCGATATAATAACCGGTATCAATGGAATTCCGTCCCAACCGGGAGAGGTCCTTGACAATCACACAGTCAATATGGCCCGCCTCGATATCAGAAAGCATCTGCTGGAAACCGGGGCGGTGGAAGTTTGTACCCGTCGCCCCATTGTCGATATAGGTATCATAGACAACGAAATCCGGTTTGTCCGCAAGGAAATCATTCAGCACCAACTTTTGGTTTTCTACGGAGCAGCCCCGCTTTTTATTATCCTCCACAGAAAGACGGATATAGAGCGCCACATACACATATAAGGACGGGGCCGGCATGGGAGCCGCCGTCTGTTTCCTGCTCTTTCTTGCCATTTAGCCCACCTTCCTTTCTTTGCCCTGTACGGCAATCTGTTCCGCCAGGGAGACCGCCTTCTGGTATTCATCCTGGTAATTAAATTCAATGTGCAGCTCGTCTTTCCCCATTACCCGTATGCTGCGGATAAGCTGCATGACCGCCCTCCGGTCAATTTCCTCCATCGTGGAGAATTGCATAAAGTGGTTGATCCAGCGGTTCCGCTCGCTGCGGTTCTCCAGTACGTCCGTCAGCTTTTCGTTCCACTCGGCAACCGCTTTCTGCAGCAGTTCAATATCCGCATTGTATTTCCGCTTATAGGAGAGGAATTCTTCTTTGGTGAGAATCCCGCTCACCAGGTTTTCATAGAGTTTTGCCTTGAAACCCTCAACCTGCGCCATACGTTTCTCATTTGCTTTGATCTGCCCGGCGTATTCCAGGGCCAGTTCCCGGTTGATCCGCTCCTGGCTGATACTGGACAGCAGCGCATCCAGGGAAGCCACATTTTCAATATGCCCTTTCAGGCTGCCCTGCACGCACTCGATCAGGTCGGACTCTTTCAGCATGACGGAAGATTTACACCCGTTCTTTTTGCCGGTAGGACAATAATAGTAGTGGTATTCCTTATCCTTATAGCGGTTGGTCTTGCGTGTCATACGGCAGCCGCAGCAGCCACAGATTAAAATGCCGGAGAACAGGTAGACTTTATCCGATTTTGGGGAGGTTCTGGTATCAATCCTGCGGAGGCGCTGTACCAGGTCAAAATCATGTTTCTGGATGATCGCCTCATGGGTACCCTCTACACGGACCCATTCAGAGGAAGGTCTGTCCTCACGCTCTTTCAGCTTGAAGTGGGGCGTGGTCTGTTTTCCCTGCACCAGCGTTCCGGTATAGGTTTCATCCTGCAAAATGCGAATGATCGTTGTGGCAGACCATTTACAATCTTTACGGTCCGTATAGCCGCCTTTGGCGTGGGGCATCCCATTGTTGCGCTTATAAGCCAACGGTGAGAGAATGCCCATGCGGTTCAGCTCGTCCGCAATATGGGAAGCACTGAACCCCTCCAGCCGCTTTCTGAAAATATCCCGCACTACATTGGCAGCGTACCCGTCAACCTCCAGGCTCTTGTGTTTGTCGCCAGCTTTGATATAGCCGTAGATGGTAAAGGCTCCTACAAAATCCCCGCTGCGCCGCTTTACTTCCAGGGCGCTCCGGGTCTTAACAGAAATGTCCCGGCTGTATGCCTCGTTCATAATGTTTTTTACCGATACGGTAAGGTCATCGGCGGCATCATTCTCCGTGTCCACGTTATCATTGATGGCGATAAAGCGGACGCCGTAGGCCGGAAATACCCGGCGCATATAGCGTCCGGTCTCTATGTACTCACGCCCCAGGCGGGAGAGGTCCTTGACGATCACACAGTTGGCCTCGCCCTGCTCGATCATCCGCATCATTTCCTGGAATGCCGGGCGGTCAAAGAGAACCCCGCTGTAACCGTCGTCAATCTTTTCTGCCACGACTTCAATCTCCGGGTGCCGGGCAATGTAATCATCGATCAGCCGCCGTTGGTTGGCAACGCTGTCGCTTTCCACCGTCTTATCATCGGTATAAGAAAGACGGATGTACTTAATGGCTTTATAAACCTGCATAAAAAAACACTCCTTTCGTTGCGCAGAAAAATCCCCGCAATCCAAGAAGTGTGGCTGTGCCGTATTCAATTCCTTTTCCAGTTCTTATTGTACCACGCCCCTGCGGGAAAGTCAGCCCTTTTCCTAAAATAATCCGGCTCACCGTAAGATTCCCTTGATACATTCTTCCAGGGTGGCGCCGCCTGCGGCAAAGCTGGCCTGTACGGTGAACCGCCCGCATTTGAAGCGGTAAGGGTCTTTGATCTGCCGTACAAATTCGGCGATCCGTTCCTCACGGGAAAGCTCCTTATCAACGGCAACCTCCCGGATGTCCACCAGTGCGCCGGTTCTGCCGGCAACAACCGTATTTTCCATAATACCAACTCCTTCCTGAAAATTTCTGGCTATCGAAACCACATGAATAAGTCGGGCCTGCGCTCATACACTCACAGACCCGGCCCATTGTATCTGATTTCGATCAGCTGCCGTATTTGCCACGCCCCCCGGCAGGCCCTGAACGAACAGGGCAGGGCTGTTACAGGCTGCGGATAGCGTTGCCGCATCATAGCCCCGCATACGCCGCCGCTTTGCCAGAGCAGGCGCACGCCGCAGGAACTCTCCCCAAGTCTTTAGGGAGCCGTGAGGAAGTACCATTATGATCTGTGCCGTTGTCGCGTCCGGCCTGCCACAGCCGGTTTCGTGGGTTGCGTTTACCGCTCGGACAGCCTGGATTCATCACCTCCTTAGGCCGCCTGTCACCGCGCCGCCCCATCTGCCGCTCGGAACACAGAATGAAGTACCTGTAACAGCGTGTATTCGGTTGTCAAGGAGCAAGCGAGGGGCGTGGCAGTTATGACAGTTTTTCAGTTGGGGCGGGCCGGAGCATATGCTGTACGGCCACACCCGCCAGGCTTGTCCTGCCGGATAAATATGTCCCTCTATTATTCATTTCATTTTTGAGGGTTATTTTCGGGGGCAGGATTAAATTTCTTCCAGAATTTTTTTCAGGCGTCGGAGCCCGCGCTGGATTCCTTCATGCACGGAGCTTACCGCCGAGTGTTCGCTTTTGGCAATTTCCGAAAGGCTCATGCCAAGCAGATAGTGCGAGCATATCCGGTTTCGCTGCTTTTCAGGCAACAGGGAAATAGCCCGGTAGAGCCTCGCATGTTCTTCCTCCTGGACCAAGACATCTTCCGGTGCCAGCATAATCACAAGGGCGTCCCGTTCAACATTCTTGTCATAGTCCAGAGAAAAATATGCCTTATGCCGATATGTACGCAGGAAATGGGCCGCCTCGCTTAATTTATATTCCCGGAGCAGGTCGGCCACCTCGTCCGGCACTTCAACAACAGTATCTTTCGTATAAAACGGGTAATAGTCCCGCAAGTTAATTTCTTTCATGGGTAATTCCTCCAATTTCGATTTCTTTAGTTGATAGGCAAAATCGAAATCAGAAGGTGGAGAGCGACACCCCGGACTATCACCTGCAACAGAGGCAGCAGGAAAGTTTGTCTGTTTTGTAGATAAGAAAAGAGCGCGTACCCGTTTTGTTACAGGCGCGCGCTTAATGGAACATTTTGCTGATTGCTGGGAGAAAAAATAAAAATATGTCGATACAAAAAGTGCCGCAGCTTTTTGAACTGCGGCACTAAAATATATTTGGCTATTTTTTTGTCGTTTCCTGTGAAAATATAGGACTTTTCTAATGTGCATGTCTGCCCCCATATCTGGGGGAGTATAAATGGATTTGTCACTATACTTTGATATATCCCCCAACCTGTTACATGGGGGATATTATACAGGGGCATATTCGCTTTTTATCGCCAGCCTTTCCCGGTAATGTCCTAAAAATGCCCTAAATTTATCTGTCATATTCCAGCATCGAATTTATAACCGACGCCTCGCACACTGATAACATATTCAGGTGCTTCAGGTGCAATTTGAAGTTTCTGGCGAAGGCGGCTCAACAGATTATGGATTGTTTTTGGTGTAACGTCAATATATTCTTCGCCCCAAACATGGTAAGCTATAGTCTCAAAGGTCAATACCCGTTTCTTGTTGACAATCAGTAAGTGGAGTGCATCGAATTCTTTAGCTGTTAATTCTATCTCCTGACTGCCGACACACACCGTTCTTTCTTCCAGGCAAAAATACAGATCACCTTCCCGGATTTCCAATAATGGTTGAACTGAACCATTCTGGAAACCGTGACATTTAGAAACAGTACATAGGAAAATATCGGGAAAATCACTCAGATTTTCTCTATTAAGAATATACTGCAATAAATCTTTCTGCTGCTCTGTATCAAGCAAAGCAAACAATTTTTCTCCAATTTGTCTGCCGGATTCAGATATATCCAATACGGCTAATTTCCCATGTCACCACCTCCTTCAAATCAACTTTATTTCAAGATTTTTACCATTATTTTGAATCTTCAACAAAATACATAATTCTCCGTATCAGCTCCGGAATATTGACCGGGGACATGAAATAGTCATTGATACCCTCATGCCGGTATTCATATTCCGTGGCAGGGTCGCTGTTCTCGGTAAGGATAAAGAACGGCAGAAGCCGGACAGGGGGATTCTTCATTTGGAACATCCCCGCCACCCGTCGCAGCGTATGAAACAGCTCCATTGCTGTGCCGTCCGGCAGTTCCAGATCGCACAAGATCAGTTCTATTTCTTCATCCTCAAAAATCCGACACTTGGCGTCTGCTATCGAGGAAACCAGAATCAGGTCAAGGCCCTTTTGCAGCATAGCAGCCCGCAGCACTCCGGCGCTGGTATCTTCCGCATGGACAAAGAGCAGCTTATGAAAAGTTGAATCTGGTTCGCCGGATAACTGCCGGTAGGCGTATTCCACCAGCTTATCTTGCAGCAGCAGTCCTTTCATTTTGTCCATGCACAGCGTCGCGCCCCGGCGCATAGCCTCTTGTTCGTAGTCGTCCTTGTCATGGCAGGACGCCAGAATAAAAGGCAGCTCCTTATCTGCGGCCCGCACCTCGTTCAGAAAGTCCATGCCGGAACCATCCGGCAGATCGAGATTACAGCAGACCACCAGCGGCATTTCCTCTTGGATGGCGGCCCGCGCTTCTTTCAGTGTACAAGCCGTTTTCACCGGGTAGCCCCGGTGCTGTAAGTATTTTTGCAGACACCATGTATAGGTGTCGCTGTCGTCGATCAGCAGTATCTTTTTCATGTGTCCTCACCCCCAATATTGATTTACTACAAGCATAAACTACAAATGTTACACAAATGTCCGAGGTGTCTTTGATTTCGACAGAAAAACAGGCTGAATTGTTACAAAGCTCGGACATTTCAAAATATTTTGTCAAGGGATAGCAAAAATCAGTGGAGCAGCTAATGAACCGCTCCACTGATTTTCCCAAACGTCCAATTTAACGCTTTTTTAGTTCGGCAATAGCACCATAATGTAAAATATCAAATTCATTAGGCGCAATATGTTCAAGGAGTGTTCTATGTTCTTGTTCCCACATAGAAATTTCTTTTTCGGTAAGCGAAGCACCAATTCCACGACACGCTTTCATTCTTCCATTCCAGCTTTCATGGGTGAATGGTATTCTTACAGTAAATTCTTCGTGATGTACAAGTTCAAAGTTTTCTTTATAGCAATCGGGTATGTCTATTTGATGTATCGTTTCTCCTGCACCACTCCAGTTAGGACTATATTTTAACACAAGTTTTTCACTTGCTCCCGCAATTTTATCCTCAAATGGAAGCCATGCCATATATAAAACAAGAATCTTTCCCTCTTTTTTAAGCATACGATAAAACTTAGGCATAACAATTTTATGGTTAAAATACCAAAAACATTGACAGGCTGTGATTACATCAAAAGAATTATCTGAAAAACTTATATCTTCTGTTGGCACAACGTAATAATCTATATCCATATCTTTTGAAAGGATTTTGGCTTGTTCAATTTGATTTCCTGAAATATCGGTAGCCCTCCACTTCGCCCCATACTGGTACATATTTCTGGGAAGCACCCCTGTCCCTGTTCCAACATCAAGGATAGATTGTCCGTCTATACATAATTTGCGGTCAACAATTTTTTGATAAAATTCTTTTGGATAAATATCACGGAACTTTGCATAATCTAAAGAGGTTTTCCCCCAATCAAAAGGTTTTCCGTTATCTATATCTCTATCAGTTATCTTCATACTATGCCTCCATAAATTTCTTTTGCCCGACAAACCGGAAGTTATCGCTTCCTGATAATCCAATCGTCATCTTGGTTTTTTCTCTCTGCATAGTAACCGCAAGGCATATCCTTTAAGGTACTGACAGAGTTATCTAAATCAAAAACCCATTTTAAAGATACTAACTTTGCTTCATCCGTTTCATGTGTTTCTCCGCATAGAAATTGCCACATTCCGTCATCTTCATCATGTGATACATATAGAATAGGTGCCTGACTCTCCAATATATGGCAACAGATAATCGTAGCAGTATCGGGTGAATCATAAAAAGGAAATTCCATGTCTGTTACTCCTTTCAAATTTCGATTTATAGTATTCGTTCCTATTTCTCAAAAACTACAAAAGCACATTCGTAAGGATGGGCGCAATACACACTTTCTTGCTTATCAGTTCTGTTAATTTTCTTTTATCGTTATCCATAGATAATTTGTATAAATTTTATATCTATTTTTAGATTATCCACATAAATACTATGTTTTCAAGTATTTTGAAGTATAGAAAATCATTCATTTTACCACGAATTTACCACGATTGATTGAGCCTTGATATGACAATAAAATAGCGCTAAAAAGACACCCTTAACTTAAGCGGTGTCTTTTTATGTACGGATATGAAATTGTCAAACTGAGATTTGTACTTCTGAACAGCTTGGATTTATCTATTTCACGATAAATCTATAAATTGCATAGGCAACCCATATAATCCAAGAAAAAAACCACAAATCAAAGAGAATACTTATTGTTAAATAAACGATAGCAACAGCGATTGCTATTATCCAATTTTTCTTTTTAGTATATTCCATAATCAACCACCTCCACAACTGCAAATCTATCCCAGTTATATAAACTGGGATTTGTCAATGAATCACCTCATAGCGTAATCTAAGATACGAGTTCTCCAAAACTACACATTCTTGCAACTTCACAACACCCAATTTTGATAATTCGCATTCTTCTGTCAAAGACTTTCCATCAATTAGAGTAGAAGTATCCTTGCCGCCAATCAAAACAGGTGCAATAATAATATCTACATAATCAAACAGCTTTTCACGAAGAAATAAGTTATTCAATGTTCCTCCAGTCTGGATTGTTATTCTCTCACAACCATATTCCGATTTAAGTTTTATAAGTGCATCTTTTAAGGATAATTCATTTTGGTATATGATATGAAGATTTTCATCCTCTACGTTAAAGGCAGGATGTCTTGTATTCGTCGTAATCAGCACAAACTCTTTTGATAAAGCACAAAAATAGCGAATACCATTTTCATTCAAATGTTTATTATCAATTACAACAAAGGAAACCGGTGTTTTCCTTGGTATTTTCTTTTTATTTACTCCCATTTTTTCTTGCACTCTACCCGAGTTGAAAGACCACAAATCTGTTGTCTGCTCTATTTCGTAATATTGGTGTAATCCCTCATTAACGCCTTTAATTTTAGGAAAATCCTTATCTACATCCAAATCATCTGTTGCACCAGTACTTATTTTCCCATCAACAGACATTAGCATAAACAATGTTGTAATAGGTCTATCCATTTTATCTTTCCTCCACAAATTCCAATTCGCTTTCTTCATATCCATATTATAACAGTTCCATATATCCGCCACAACAAAAATCAGCATACCCTTTGATATTTTTCTGCCTTGAAAATGCACACTTCTTTCTTCCTCTTGATTACCCAACACAGAAAAGAAAAAAGGCTACTCGTCCTCATTATCAAAATGATTATTCCTTAATACTTCCCGTAACAGTTCCATATCTTCTTTTGAATTGGGGTTTATCATTTTTACAACCTGATAAGGCGTACCGTACTTGTGTCCGTCTGTGCTTTCCCCAAACATATCCATGCTGTATAAATCATCATAGCGGTTTAATATTTTCTGAAATTTCAAGTGCTGGATAAATTCCTTGATAGGGTAAAGGTCGGACGCTTGTATCTCCGTTCCGTTGATATAGTCTGTGATGTATTTCCGCAACTGTTCCAGCTCATACTCCAGCCATTCTTCTTCGCTGTCAAAGAAGTTATCATAGTGTCCATGTTTCAACTCTGCATTTAGGCGTTCTTCCGTCCTTAAAAACTGGCAGACTTCCTTTTCGGCTTGATTAACATACTTCCATTTTCCCGACAATAATTCATTGGGCGTTACTCCCAGCACGTCCATTATCTTTTCCAGCGTATCAAAGGTAGGATAGTTTACCCCTCTTTCAATCTTGGAAAGGCTCTGCATATTGATACCGATTTTGTCCGCAAACTCCTGCTGTTTCATTTTCCTGTGTTTTCTTATGGTCTGTATGTTCTCTCCTAAGAAAATCATTTTCTTTATATAACCCTCCATAACTTAGTATAACCGCTCCTTTCGTTGCTTTTCTTTCTGTTTATAAGCCTATCATACTTATTTATCGTAAATTTTATACGCTTATTCCATTGCCCTGATTTGCTCAACAAGAGATTGCTTTTTCAGATTTCCAGTTGTGTAAGAAATCAAGGTAAACTGCACAATCAGCAGGATTGCTAAATATATCAATACGATCAGCCACGGAAATGAATAATAAAAGTATGGATTCATCATTTTCACAACTACCTGTACGGATAGGAAGCCCAATCCAGTTCCCAAAACCACTGTTACAAGCGTAGCAAAAACGGAATAAATCAATCCCTCATAACACAGCATTTTGATCAGTTGCTTTTTACTCAAACCAATTGCCTGTAACATTCCAATTTCCTGCCTGCGGGACAGAAAGTTTGTGATTGTCGTATTGACAAGGTTGATTAAAGAAAAGCACACAACAATAACAGCCACGATCAACAATACCCCGAAAGAAAGTTGTTGAAGTCCGCTATAATAAGAGATACTTTCTTTTATGGTTTCCATAACCAAATCGCTATTTCCGTCTATCAGTTGATTTAATGCAGCTTCAACCGTATCAAATTTTTCCATATCGGTAATTACGGAAATCGTACCTGTGCAATCTATCCCGGTCGCTTCATTCATAAGCTGCTCTGGAAGCGCAAAGCATTTTGAAAAGCCGGAGTAAGAATATTCGTTTACAATGCCCATGACGGTATAGGTCTTTGTGCGAATTTGGCCGGATTTGGTTTTATAGTCCACTTCGACGGTATCACCCAACGCAGCCTCAATATCATAGAGATCGGCACGCTCTTGAAGCAAGACAATTCCATTGCCTGCCACCAGTTCATCATAATCAATGGTGCCTGCAATTCGTTCTTCCTCTAAATTCTGCTGCTCATCCCGGCAAAAGCCCTGAATCCATTTTCCAGAATTACCATTTACAAGATATTCTGCGTCTGTGTAATACCAGCGCTTGATTCCTGTAACCCCATCAATAGATTCTACTGCATTTACAAAATCGGCATTTAGAAAATTCTTTTGCTGCAATCCAGACAAAGAAATACCGGCGGTGTCCCACGATTGATTTGCGTTGAGCTGGATGTTAAATTCACCGACAGGGAACGCCCTGCCTCTTGCCTCTGCAACGCCATCATAGGAAACTAACATTGTCGAAATCAATACAACCAATACTCCGCCGAGTGAAAGAGAAAGTATTGTTAAAGTGGACTTTGCCTTTTGTCTGGACAGATTCATTTTAGCAAGTGAAGCAGGCGTTATTTTACGGTGCAACACGGAACTTTCTTTCATTTTTCCTTGATAATCGGAATATCGCAATGCTTCCAGCGGAGATACTGCCGCAGCTCTTTTTACAGGAGTATGAATAGCAATCATCACAATAATAAATGCAAAAAGGCCAACCCCGGCCGTCACACATAAAGTAGTCAGCCAGTACCAACCGGCAGGAATCAGGAAGTACCCAATCACATTTCCAATAACCAGACCAATCGGGATAGCAATGGCAGCAAGTAATTTTCCCTCGCGGTAAACCATCTTTTTGATCTGTCGTTTTGTAGTTCCGATTGTGCGAAGCTGTCCATAGTTACGGATACTGCTTGCTACTGAAATATAAAAAATCGAATAGATCACAATGCCGGAACCAATGAAAGTTACAAAACCGATCAAGAAATAGAACAGCATATCGCTTCCGTGATTTTCGTCCTTTAAGTTAAAATATGTGGAACGGACAATCACACTATCATCGGAAATTTTTAATTGCTGCGCCAGAGTGTTTGCATAGTTGGTGGCTTCTTCCTCGCTCATATTTTGAGCGCCTTTCAGCCCAATGTAATAATCAATCATGCCCTCGTCGCCATACTGCTGTCTTACTAATTCTTTCGATATAATGGCTGTATAGCGCCCAATATCGCCGGTTTTCACATCTAAGATTCCCGTCAATTTGAAATCATGGGTAGTCCCGTCAGAAAAGGGAATTTGAATTGTCTGTCCCAATTCATTTGAATAGCCCAAACTATCCAAAAAGGATTCCTGCACTACAATTTCATTCTCCGAAGCTGGTAAATCTCCCGAATAGGGCATACTTTGGGATTTTAGCATATCTGCATTTGCATAAGTAAAATTCACGGTTGAATGGTTTACCTGTTCAGAAAATGCGTTAAAAAATTCCCCAACCCACGCAATTTCTTCTTGCTTGTATAGTTCTTGTCCCTGTTGTTCAGAAATCGCATGGTACATAATCTGTGCTGTTTTTTGGTTGCGGTTCTGCGTTTCCTGCATAACTCCAAAGCCATAGAGGACAATGGCAGATAGCAATGCGCTGGCAAGTGCAATCGTCAAAACAATAAAGATATTTCTTTTTCGATTTGCCGAGATACTGCGATTTGATATGCGCTTTACTATGCCACTGGTGTCATTTTCAAAAGGCCATGTCATAGCCTGCCACCTCCTTACTCCACGATCTTGCCGTCCTCAATGCGGACAATCCGATCTGCAAGACGGGCTATGTCGTTGTTGTGGGTAATCATCACGACAGTTTGTCGGAACTCCGCACTGGTGCGCTTGATAAGCCCCAGCACCTCGGCGCTGGTCTTGCTGTCAAGGTTGCCGGTCGGCTCGTCGGCCAGCACGATAGCCGGTTTTGTAATCAAGGCGCGGGCGATAGCCACACGCTGCTGCTGGCCGCCGGAAAGATTGTTCGGCATATTTTTCAGTTTATCTTCCAGCCCCAGCAGATGAACGATCTCGTTCAAAAACTTCTGATCCACCGTGTCCCCGTCCAGCTCCACCGGCAGGACGATGTTCTCATACACATTCAGAATAGGAACAAGGTTATAGTTCTGGAAGATAAAGCCGATGTTGCGGCGACGGAAGATGGTAAGCTGCTCGTCGTTCATTTTTGACAAGTCTTTGTCCCGGACAATCACATTGCCGGAAGTAGGGGTGTCCAGCCCGCCCATCATGTGAAGCAGGGTAGACTTGCCGCTGCCGGAGGTTCCTACAACAGCCACAAACTCGCCGTCCTCCACGGAGAAGTTCACACCGTCAAGGGCGCGGGTAATGTTCGGCTCTGTGCCGTAATACTTTTTCAGGTCGATCGTCTGTAAAATACTCATAAAATTCAATCCTTTCTTTGTTTATTGTAAATGTGGAACGCTGCTGCGCCGGTGGCCGCCAACTGTACCAGAATCAGCACCGCGAACAGACCGAAGCTCTCATAGTAGAACAGTTCATCCAAAAACAGGAGAACATCACAGAGAGCAGTCAAGGCAACCGTCCAGCGGATGTGCCGAGCCAGCCATTGCCGGAACACCAGCACAAGGGCAACGGGCGGGACGATCAGCAGCGCCAGATTCAAAATCAAGGTCGGGGTCAGTTCCATTGCGTCGCCTCCTTGCTTTTGCTGATAAGGGTATTGTAAAACCCAAATGTCCGCGAAATGTTACAGCGGTCAAAAAATTTCATCGAAAATCGGGGTGAAATGTTACAGCACTCGGACATTTCAAAATCAGTCTGCCATTTTGATCCGTTCCACCAACGAATTTCTGCATTGAATTTTTAGACAGATAGCAGAAATTATAATCGGTGTTATTATTAAGCAGACACCGTAAATCAATAATGGAATAAAAGGAAAAGCGTATTGAAAATAAGTTAATCCATTTGTAGATAATATCCGTACTAACAAATAACCCATCGAGGTTCCTGCCACAAGCGTAATAATCAAGCATGGAATAATCAGTAAGACGCTTTCATGCAGCAACATTTTCTTTATCTGCTTTTTTGTCATACCGATAGACTCCAATATTCCAAATTCTTTTCTCCTTGTACTGATACGACTAATCAAGGTGTTTGTCAGATTAAAAATGCTAAACATAATGACAAAGGCAGATACCCCATAAACTTGTACGCTAGTATTATGAATCGTATTTGCTGAAGATGCTTTTACCTCTTGTAAGGTTTCCATTACCAAATCAGGGTGTTTGGACAGTATTTCATTTAACTTGCTTTCTACTGATTTACCCACTTTTTCATATTCGGGTACGGACAAAGTTAAAGAAGCTGTTAAATCCATATCTCCCCACAACTTTTCTATGGTTTCTTTTGGAAGATAAAAACCCTCATTCATACTTTTTTCGGAAGTACCGGCAATTAAAACATCTGTGCTGTGTTCAATTCCATCGAACCATCGTAATGTCTCTTTTTCTCCTATTGATGGGCAAGTATGATAGACTTCGTTCTGTACGCTTGTCCCTAATATAACCATAGCGTTTTGTTTCACCAATGTTTCGTATGTCCAATCGACAGGAAGCGTTTTCAAAATTTCCTCCTGATTATCAGGTGTAATCGGAATAATGGGAATTTCTAATTGTTCATCGTGATACTCAATAATGGCTGCGGTTCTCTCCGTAGCATAAATCTCTTTAACTTCCGGGATTTGTTGCAATTCTTCCATGAGTTCCTGTGAAAAAGGCGTATCAACTTGATACTCCGAAATGCCATACGGTTTCGGGTTGACTAATGTATTGTGGTTAATCGTAATATAATATTCTCCATCTTCCAAATTCCCCATTCTCGCAAAGGAATCTGGATTCCATGATGATATAAAAGTGGCTCCAACCATAAATAAAATCCCACCGATTGCAAGTGAGGCAATCGTCAGATTGTGTTTTTTTCGATCCTGCTTTTCGCTTAATACAGCTAAAGAATACGGTGAGAGACGAATATGATTTTTCCTTTTCCGCGCTTTACTTTCTTTCAGTTCTGAATCATTTCCAACATATTTTGTTGCTTCAATGGGGGGAATTTTTGAAGCTATTTGTGCAGGCTTATATATGGAAATTTGTACGATGATAATGCCTAATATTATTGCGAAAATACTTGTAGCTATGGCATTGAGAATCGTTATCCCATTCGGCTCTAACAAATATGCAAATATGATACCTACTGCAATACCGGCAGGTATTCCGAACAGGCAGAAACGATACCCCTCTTTACGAATCATCCGCTTAATTTGTTTTTCTGTCATGCCAATAGTTTTGAGCTGTCCAATCTGCTGCACTTGATTTGATACCGAAAGGTAGAATACACTGTATATGACAATCCCACTTGAAAATGCAATAAAAAGCGTAGCTAAAAGAACACTTCCCATTCCTGATCCACTAATAAGTGAGGAACAGAATTTGCTATTAAAATAAAGTTGATTCCTACTTATGTCTTGCGATGAAGCAAGACGATATACTGTATTCTCAAAATCAACAAGTCCCATTTCTGTCGCACCATTTACACGAATCAAAGCACTATACGGAATATCAGATAATAACACGCCCCGTTCTGCATATGCCGGGGAGACATAAAAGTAATATGTTCCTGTTTCCACATTATCAGTAAAACCAGTAATGATAAAATCCTCTGTTTTACTCTCCGCCGTTGGTAAAGTGATGGTATCTCCTATATTTAGCTGATAGCCCAGCTCTAATTGAACATTTTTATCAATTACAATTTCATTGTACTGTTCTGGACGGGTTCCACTGACTAATTCATAAGATTTTATAATTCCAAAACCAGTCGGCATATAAACCGCTTCAAATTTGATCCCATCCATCAGAAAACTATTACTATGCTTAAGGTCAGTACGTATAAAGGACAAGACGAAAAACAACACATAATAAGGCAGTTACCGAAAAAGCAAACCTTTGTGACAAAATCAAACAGGCAGAAAAAAGCACGATTTGACAATCAACGCCAATCGTGCTTTTTTCATTCTTGAAAAGGAGGGCACTCAATGTCGAGCGTAACTTTATCAGACTATTATTGCGGCGATGAAGAAATACGGTTTTCACACTTCCGCATCCCCCGCCAGCTTATCACCCATTCTCGCTTCAAGCCCCTGTCTGCGGACGCCAAGTTGTTATATGGTATGTTGCTGAATCGTATGAGCCTGTCCGCCAAAAATGACTGGCACGACAACTCCGGGCGGGTTTATATTTACTTCACTGTAAAAGAGGTTTGCGAGGTCATAGGCTGCGGGCGAAACAAGGCCATGCGGTTATTGGCAGAGTTGGATACCAGCAAAGGAATCGGCCTGATTGAGCGAATCAAACAGGGCCAGGGGAAGCCGGACAGGATTTTTGTCAAGCGAATCACTATGCAGGAGCATATGGAGGCACCCGATCAAGGCCCTGCCGCACCCATTTTGCCGGCTGATTTTTCCGACGTGCAGAGGTCGGAAAAATCGACTTCAAGGCATCGGGAAAATCGACGTCTTGAGGTTTCAAAAGCAAACCCGAATTATACTGATAAAAACCAAACTGATTTTATTCATACTAATCAATCCATCTATCCCCCTACCCCCACCGCAAACCAGGCGGTAATGGATAGATACGAGCTAAGAGAGGAACCCAGGAAAAATAGTATGTCTTATGGGCTTTTACAGTTTTTCTACTGTTCAGCACGATGTTGGGGAAATGCGTCTCACCGTGAGACGCATTTCTTTTGTGGAAAAAACGCCGTTAAAAAAGGAATCATCTACCCAGCAACACCACAACGGACAGCGCCGCCGAAAGGCGGTGCTGTCCGAGCAAGTATGTCATTTGTTAAACACAAACGACCCTTGTTAGGGGGCACTGCCCCCTTAAAACCCCCAGCCCACGAAAAATACGTCTCACCATGAGACGCATTACGAAAGGGAGACTGCCATGCGAAAACGTGAACATTTTATCGGCCTATGGCTGGATGATACAGAGTATAGGCACCTGCTGAAACAATGCGCTCTGTCGGGCCTCAATGCCAGCGCCCTGATCCGCCACAGTATCATGGGCATGAACATTCAGCCAAAGCCGCCTGATACCTACGCCGCCCTGCTGCAGGAGTTGTCGGCAATCGGGAACAATGTAAATCAAATTGCATATTGGGCCAATGCCACAAAAGGCATCAGCAAAACAGAACTTGCAGAAGCTGCTGCTCTTATCCGGCAGACGTGGCGTTTGGTGAAAGAGACGCTGTAACGTGATAAGGCGGCACAATCCGGGGTATGCCCTCTCGGTGGAGCGGATTTTACACCACCGTCCTTTGCCCGTCAAGGCCAAGGCAAGCCGCGCCGTCCGCAAGCGTCCGGCGCGGGCCTTGACAGCCAAAGGCCGCCGGTGCTTTTTGTGACTAAGGGGGCATACCCCAAAACCGGCTTGCGCCGGTTTTTCTGTTATGGGTAAAGCCAGCGTTTCCCGGAGAGTGCGGTGATCATTGTCAGGAAAAGCGGCAGACGCTCATGAGACCAGCCAACTCTTTAATGTGTCTCACCGTGAGACGCATTAAAAGTTCTCCATTTTAGTAGTATCTTACTTCGTCTTTCAGAGTTGCGAAGTATATGAAGAAGAGCTATACTATGCGAATAAAGGATTTGAGTTCTAATGACGTTAGTTGACCAAATATAGACTTTTCTCTGATAGTATAAACGATATAATCTTTGACACGCACAGCGGAAAGGAATATAAAATGATACCTAAAATTTTGTTAGTTGACGATGAAGCTGCTATCAACAATCTAATCAAACTGCATTTCCAGACCGAGGGCTATCTTGTCTATACCGCATCAGACGCAGAAGAAGCCGCTCAAATGCTGTCCCATGCCCCCGACCTGATTTTGCTGGACATCAATATGCCGGAGGTTGACGGACTGGAATTTTGCAAAAAGGTACGCAATCACATTGACTGTCCCATTATTTTCCTGACCTCCCGTGTCACCGAGCAGGATAAGATTATCGGCCTGCGGGCTGGTGGGGACGATTACATTACAAAACCGTTCAGCCTGGACGAATTGACGGCGCGTGTGGAAGCCCATCTTCGGCGGGAAAACCGCACACGGCATGGCGGCAATGCAAGAATATTTGGCGACCTGTTCATTGACTATGTGGGGCGGTGTGTGTACTGCAACGAGCAGATCATCCCATTCTCAAAAAAGGAATTTGACATCATCGAATTTCTCTCGCTCAATGCCGGACAGGTCTTTGACCGGGAGCGGATATATGAGCGGCTTTGGGGCTATGATGCCGAGGGAAGCAGCGATATACTAAAAGAGCATATCCGCAGAATACGCACGAAGCTGGCAGCGGCGACCAGCAAAAATTATATTGAAACAGTTTGGGGGTGCGGATATAAATGGGTAAGCTGAAAAACCTCTCCATCAAAAAATCATTCTGCTTTATTGTTATCGTTACGGCCATAGCTGTAATTCTTTTGTCCGCTGCTTCGGTACGAATTTGCTCTAATATACGAGATCAAATCCTGCTTCCCCACGCCTATATTTTTCAGCCGTCTGTTGTTCAGCCGGAGGGAAACGGAAAATTCACCTTGGAAGCGAGCGGCGGCCCGGCGAACGGTGAGGTATCCGAATTTACAAATCAGGAAGTGATCGTATTTGAGACCGCTCAAACGCTGATGGTTCTCCTACCCGTCCTTTTCTCCTTTGCAGGCATCGCCTGCGCCAGCTCGATATTTTACCGCATTAAGTTGAAGGAGCCTCTGGATGCGCTCAAGCAGGGCATTGTTCACATTGCAGACAATGATTTGTCTTTTTCCATAAGCTATCAAAAGCAAGATGAATTGGGCCAACTTTGCGGGGCATTTGAGACTATGCGGCGGGAGCTGCTGGATAATAGCCGGCGGATGTGGGCTTTGCTTGATGAACGGAAGAAAATCAACGCCAGCATTTCCCACGACCTGCGAACACCAATCACCGTGATAAAAGGATACAGCGAATATCTGGACAGGAACATTGGCAAAGATATACTTACGGCGGATGGAACGCGAGAGATTGCCGGATATATCCATGAAGCAGCCAGCAGATTAGAGGATTATGCAAATTCCGTCCATGAGGTACAAACCCTGGAGGATATGAGCCTGGACTACAAGGAAATTGCGTTACCTGATCTGATGAAAGAAATGCAGACCCAACTTTCTATCCTGTCTGAACAGCACCAAACAAACATCCATTTTTCTGCGAATTTGCCGGAGCGGACGGCTTCCCTCGCCCCCGCCGCTGTGTTTCGGATCGTGGAAAATATTGTTTCCAATGCCCTGCGATATTGTAAATCGAAGATTGACCTGGACTTTTCTTATTCACAGCCTTTTCTTAAAATCACAGTAACGGATGATGGGAAAGGCTTTTCGGCGCAAGACCGGGCCGAGGCAGTCAATTACTTCTACAAGGGCAAAAAAGAAAAGGAGCATTTCGGCATCGGCCTGACGATCTGCAAAATTTTAGCGGAGAAGCATGGCGGCACGATATTCCTTGACAATGCGCCGGACGGCGGGGCAAGAGTAACCGTAAAACTAAAAATTGAAGAAGTTTCTCCATTGTGACGGAATGTAGACTTTTCTCGATTAAACTCTCCTTATCAACTCGAAAGGAGAGTTTTTCTTATGGAAATAAAAATCCAAGCCCTAAAAAAGAACTACGGGCAAAAGACAGCACTGGACAACATTTCCCTCACCATTGAAAACGGTATGTTCGGTCTGCTGGGACGAAATGGAGCGGGGAAAACAACACTGATGCAGATATTGTCCACCCTGCGGAAGCCGACCTCCGGCAAAATTATATTCAACGAAATCCCGCTGGAGGATACCCAGAAAATCCGGCCCCTCATTGGCTATCTGCCGCAGGAATTTTCCCTGTACCCGGATATGTCGGTGTTGGAGATCATGCGCTATCTGGCCGCACTGTCCAATCTTTCAGCGGAGGTACAGCGCCAACGCATCCCTGATCTGCTGCAAAGGGTAAATCTGTGGGAGAACAGGGAAAAAAAGGTACGGAAGCTGTCCGGGGGCATGAAACGGCGGCTGGGTATTGCCCAAGCCTTGCTCCATGACCCGCAGGTGTTGATTGCCGACGAGCCGACAGTTGGCCTTGACCCCCAGGAGCGGCTTCGCTTCTATGCCCTGCTGAACGAGTTTTCCAGCAACCGCATTGTGATCGTGTCCTCGCACATTGTCAGTGACATTGAAACGGTATGTGAAAAGGTGGCTGTTCTGGACGCTGGGAAGCTGCTGTTCACTGGAACCGTAGAGGATTTGGCGCAAACGGCGGCGGGAAAGGTCTACGAGCTGACTGTCCCCAAGAGCAGACAGGCGTCCATCCAAAATGAATATTGCGTCCTGTCCAGTCAGGGCCATTTGGCGGATGTGAAAATCCGTGTCCTCCATGACAGTGAGCCGACGGTCGGTGATCCTGTGACCTGTGAGGCCACGGTAGAGGACGGCTACATGGAAATGCTTCGGCAGTTGGAACAGGGGGTGAAAAAATGATGCGCTTGTTTGGAATGGAGTGCAAAAAGATAGCCAAAAGCATTTTATATTGGGTGCTTGTCCTGGCGCTGCTGGCCGTCAGCTTTTATCAATATGATCCCTCCGTGGAAAGTGAGCTTCGGCGTACTAACGACCCCGCTTCGGTGTTCTATACCGCAACCGACGGAAACTACGCAGAGGAACGCGATGCCGTCCCCAATGCGGCGATGGAACACGCCATGATGATTGGGGCCACAAAACTCTTGATGTATAATTACCGCGATAACTGCTATCAGTATTACCCCTTTGGCTATGTCAAGGAGAAAACCATGTCCGCCAAGGAACAGGCTGTGATCCTCCAATACCTGATGGAGCTGACCGGGCTTAGTGAACAGGAGTTGGCCGGGGCAAAAGACGGAGCGGGAGATACCAATGATACCAATATCGGTGACGTTCCCATCTCCGGCGGCGGTGCCTTTGTCCTGGATCCGGGCAAAGGAGGCATAAACGAGGACGGGCAGTTTATCATAAGGCCGGACGAATGGCAGTACGTTCCCAGCGATGGCACATCTCCCGAAACGCCGTCACAGTCAAGCGGCAGCTTTGAAATACAGGTGTCGTTTGAACGTTTCAAAGAAATCATGGAAGAAGTCAATCGGATGATTGGGCGCAACTCCTATTTTAGTTGGACAATGCTGAAACTGTACTACTTCGGGAACGACATGGAGGAAGCTCCCATCACCGAGCGGCAGCACCGGGAGTTCTACGAGGGCGACCGGGTGACCGGCGCTTTTGCTCGGTACTACTGCGACAGCATTTCCCTTAGAGTGCTGTTCCTCCCGGCCTTTGTAATTGTTGACCTGATGCTGCGGGATAAGCGCCGCAAAATGCGGGGTTTGACTTACCCAAGAACGATCTCTAGCGCAAAGCTGATCTGTACCCGTTACGCCGCCGCAGTCTGTATGACCATGCTCCCTATCCTCATTCTGCCGGTCAAATCCCTGGTTGTGCTGATGCGGTACTGCGGCAGCATTGGCGTCCAAGCGGATGCGCTGGCTTTTATCAAGTACACCCTCGCGTGGATTTTGCCCACGGTTCTGCTGATTATGGCAATCAGCCTGGTGGTGACGGCGCTGCTGGAAAACTATACAGCGATCCTGCTGGCCGGTCTGATCTGGCTGGTTGGCAATCCCACTGTCGATAAGCTGAACGGTGGAAATTACGGCCTGTTCGACCTTATCATCCGGCACAACACCCTGAAAGGCTACGGGCGGATGATGGAGAATATTCAAATGCTGGCACTAAACAGGATTACTATTTCCGTTATTGCCCTGGCGCTTGTGGGGTTGGCCGTCTTTGTGTATAGCAAAAAGCGGAAAGGAGGGCTGACCTTTGGACGCCAAAAATCTGCTCACCATCACAAATTCAAACTTACGGCTGAACATTAAGCAGACCCTTTTCCCAGCAATTCTGCTCCTGTTCGTTATTCCGCTGATATACGGGACTTCCAACCTCGACAGCGTGAAGTCTGCGGATTGTCTGGAACGAATGGTGGCACTGATTGGACTTCCTATGTTCGTGCCGCTGCTAAAGCCGGAGCAGGACAGCGGCATGGACGCGATTATCACTTTTCGGCCCTTTCCATATCGGATTGTCACTGTGCTGCGGATGGTGCTTTCACTGATCTGCACAGTTGCACTTGTTCTTGTTTTCGAGGGATATATGACCATTGGCGGATGTTCATTCCCGGCGTCTGTTTTTGCGCTCCGAACACTGGCGGTAACTATGACGCTCGGATTTATCGGGCTTCTGGCAAGCGCCGTATCAAGAAATACGGTAATTGGATTTTTGGTGTCGTTCTGTTGGTACTGTGTCCTGCAAGTGGAGAATATAGGAGCTATTTTCAAATCCGTTTCAAATGGCATCAGCGTTTACCAATTCTTCTTGCTGTTGGGGAGCGGTGCGGCGATTATCTTTTTTAGCGGACTTCCCTTTGAGAAAAAAGGACAATCGGCATAGGAAATACCAATGACAAGATTTGAGCTATTTAATGAAATCATGTTTGAAGCCTACTGCAAAAAGGCGGTCAGCAATGCCACAAAGAAAGAACGTCAGAAAAAATCCAAGCGGGGACAGATAGAGCAATCCCTCTCCACACTGACAGATGCCGCACTTTATAGTTTGGCGGCAGAGAGCAATGAAGCGGAACAGCCGGAGGAATTATGCCAGACATTCCACGTTCAAGGAATGAATATCCCTGTTTACAATCCAAAGCTGTCTAAAGCGTTGACCTACTTAATCCCAAAAGACCGGGAAATCATTTTGCTTTATTATTTCAAAGGGCTGAAACACACTCAAATTGCCCCGCTGGTACATATAGGCGCATCCGCTGTTTCCCGGCGGAGCAGAGCCGCAACTAAACGGCTGCGGGAATTGATAGAGAACGCTCCATGAAGCGAGTACCTTTTAATATCATCCAGGCGGCAAAGAGATTTGACGCTGAAGCCGTCCAGTTTGTACTCCAGCACTTTGAGGGCTTTATCGTAAGCCGATGCCTATGCCGTTACGATGATGAATACGGAAATACACATTTTCATGTGGACGATGATCTGTATTATCAAGCGAAAATCGCGTTGTTCAGAGCCATCGACAGCTTTCAATTCAAAAAGCCGCCCGATGATTTTATGCCATAGCCGAGAAATGCGTCTCACGGTGAGTAATGTCATTAAGCTAGCCGCGAAGAAAGAAACGGCAAAAGGCAATGGGATTCCGAAGGAAATCCAGAAGGAGCTTATCAGGAAAAAGAGGCAGCAAAAGCAGACGGAGGCAGCTCCGTCAGAAAAAGGATATAGAAAAGGTCAGCGAGCGGAGGCATAGCAGGCGGAAATGCGGTTACCCGTGATTTTTGGCCTTGGGGCGGTGCGTCCGGGGCGAAGCGGGAGCAGTCTTCGTCGGAGAAGCAGGAGCGGATCAGCGGCGGAGCGGCGCAGGAAAGCACAGCAGGCAAAGACAGCGTCGGAGAAATTGACATGACGCTTGTATTTGGCTGTGCCCTGAGACGCGTCCACAGCCCAGGCAGCGGCCTGGGTGAAATTAAAGATGAGGAAACTGGCGAAAACCTCCTGGAGGACAAGGTCCGGCTTCTTTGCGTGAAGATGGATGAGACCCACGGCGTATTTCAGGCTGCGGAAGGAGGTCTCAATGCCCCAGCGTCTGGCGTAGAGGGCTTTGAGGGCGGCGAGGGGGAACCGGTCCGGGTCGAGATTGGTGATAAGGGTTTCCGTATTGCCGCTGTCGGTCTGCAAACGAACAACGCGAAAGGATATTTCGTAGAAATCCGGGCTGTTCGACTCTAAAAAGTCAAATGTCATTGTGGGCGGGATACGGTAATAGGACTTGGGGACGGCGATGCCCCGGGTCTCCAACTGCCGCGGCGTCAGCCGGCCCAGGGTGAGTTTGAGGGGAATGTCGAACTCCAACTGGTCAGGCAAAGGCATACCGTATGCAATGCCCCGAGCCTTGTCCCGAATACGGATCAGGTAATTCCAGTTCCGCTTCTCCAGGTGGGCCAGATTGTTGCAGGATTCGTAATTCCGGTCAGCCAGCAGGATCACCTTTCCGGAAACGCGGGAGCGGTCTGCCATCTGGCACAGGGCGCTGCACTCGTTCTTTTCGTGCTCCTTCTGCACGATCAGGTCGGTATAAATGCCGTTTTCCAGGTCAAAGAGCGCATTCATGTGCCAGAGGTTCCAGCCGTGCTGTCTGGGCGTGCCCGGGCGGTAGGAGGCTGGGTCCTCCGGGTAGGCGGCGGATTTCAGCGACGAGCCATCCACTGCCAGCAGACGATGGCCACGAAAGGTCTTCCCAGGGCGCAGCAGGGCTGTGAAGCGGTGGAACAGCGTCTCCAGCGCCGCGGGCAGCAGCTTCTGCCGCTGCTGGACAAAGGCCGAAGCCGACGGTGTTTTTTCGCTGTTTTGAAACCGTCCGATCAGTATTTTTCCAATGCTGTTTTCGCTCATGGTCAGCAGCAGGGATATGACCGTTTCGAAGGTCAGCGTCCGGGGACGGGTAAAATCCCGCCCCGGCTGCCTGACGTATTGTTCTGGGTGCTCCCCCATTTTCCGGATCATAGAAAGCAGCATTCCCCGCAAAAATTTTGGTGTATATTTCATGTGCGGCGTCCCCCCGAAAAGCAAGTTTACTTTTCAGGGCTTCGCCGCACATTTTTCCTCCTTTGTCAACCCATTTTTACATCTTTTTTGACTTTATTTTCTCCCTATTCCCAACTTAATGACATTACTCACGGTGAGACGCATTTCTTTGTATCGGCGTTACAATTCCAATGCAAAAATTGTTGTATCAGGCAGGTAAATAAAATGTTTTGACTTGTTTTGAGTTTTATTTCAGTTTTGGCTATTCGGCATCGTGATACATACAAAGGGCGAAATCAAGACGTAAGAAACAGGAACAGCAACCAATACAGCGATTGCTGAAAAATGTGTCTCACGGTGAAACGTATTTTTAGGAAACTGTCGTTTTCTAAAATCTTTTGGGAAGTTTTGCCCATTCCTGCGAATAATGAACAAAATCCGATTTTCACGGATATTAAGTGGTAGAAGCAGGTATTTTCCGTTCGTAGGAAAAAGGCTTGACTACAACTGAATAAGGCAATCAGATACATTCTGTATGCGCGGAGCCGGGCGGCGGGTACGCAGGGATGATCTCCCGTGAAAGGAGGCCGGACACTGGGAGGACGGAGCGAACAGGGCCAGCGCCGCAAAGCTGCTATGGCACAGCAGCAGGCCACGAACCGCATACAGGGGAGATACTTGCGTCGGCTATGCGTCACAGCGTAGGACGCCCCGCCACGGGAATGGGGGGAGGCACGAAAAATTCTATGGAGCGGCCCTGCCAGCCGCCGTCTGGCTCTGCCTTTGTTTTTACATCGTGAACAACGAAATATAAAACCGCCAACCAGCGCGAAATTTGTCGTTAATGCGTCTCACCGTGAGACGCATTTTTTATGAAAAGAATTTGCCCGCGAGGGAGTTGCCGTTTCTGGAAAATGAAGCGATTACTTGACAAAGAAACCAAGTGAAGAAGAATAAAAAACTTGTCGAAAATTTGACGTTTTCCTTGACATCTAATATAATATAAGTGTCACAAGGCCAGAAACGGTAACTGCCGGATTGGAGGCTGAAATGATTAGGCAGTCAGGCAATTTGAATGAAAAATGGACAGCCCTCTACGTCCGGCTCTCCCGCGATGATGAGAACGAGGGGGACAGCAACAGCATAGCCCATCAAATC
Source organism: Hominisplanchenecus murintestinalis (assembly GCA_004793585.1). GTDB lineage: Bacteria > Bacillota > Clostridia > Lachnospirales > Lachnospiraceae > Hominisplanchenecus_A > Hominisplanchenecus_A murintestinalis. The sequence goes on from SRZB01000004.1 coordinate 97,961, forward strand.
GAAATCCTCACCAGGTATTGTCAAGACCGTGGAATTTCCAGCTATAAGGTTTACAAAGATGACGGATGGAGCGGTACAAATTTCAAACGTCCCGGCTTTATGGAAATGATGGCCGACATTGAGGCAGGGCTTGTCAGTATGGTGATAGTCAAGGATATGTCCCGGTTTGGCAGGAATTATCTGGAAGTGGGGCTATATACGGAAATCCGATTTCCAGAACTGGGAGTCCGATTTATCGCCGTCAATGACGGAGTGGACAGCGAGGATCAACTGGGAAATGACTTCACCCCGTTCAGAAATATCATAAATGAGTGGTATGCCAAAGATACGTCGAAGAAGATACGGGCGGTTTTCCGCAACAAAGGAATGTCGGGCCAGAGGCTGGCATCAAACGCTCCCTACGGCTACATAAAGGGCGAGGACGGACACCTTTTGGTGGACGAGGAAACCGCCCCCGTGGTGGAGTTGATTTTCCAGCTATGTGTGGAGGGCAACGGCCCTGGTAAAATTGCCCGGATGCTGAAAGAGAGGGAAATCCCAACGCCGGGGACGATTGAGTTTCGGCGCACAGGCCGGACAAGCCGTTACTACCCGGATGATCCCTGCCGCTGGAATCCCGCAACTGTCCTGAGCATTTTGGAACAGGATACTTATTTAGGCCGCACAACGAATTTCAAGACCACAAAACTCTCCTACAAGAGCAAGAAAGCAATCATCAATCCCCCGGACAAGCGGGCGGTGTTTGAGGGCACCCATGAAGCGATTATTGACAGGGAGACATGGGAAATCGTACAGAAGAATCGGGAGCAGCGCCGCCGCCCTACCAAGCTGGGCGAAATGGGACTGTTCTCCGGGCTGGCCTACTGCGCCGATTGTGGAGCAAAGCTGTACCACCACCGCACCGTTACATTTACAAAAGAACAGGAGAGTTACACTTGTGCAAACTACCGCTCCAGAAAGCAATGCACCGCCCATTATATCCGGGCCGTGGTGCTGGAACAGCTTGTACTCCAAAATTTGCAGAGGGTGGTAGCCTACGCACAGGATGACGAGGATGAGTTTGTGCGGCGCGTCATGGAAAACAAGACGGCGGCACAGCGTACCGAGCAGGAACGGGCCAAGCGCAAGCTGGAGAAGCAGGAGCGGCGTATCAGCGAACTTGACCGCATTATTCAACAGCTTTATGAAGATCGTGTGGCGGGGGCGTTGAGCGTAGAGCGGCTTACCCGGTTGTCCGAGGGCTACGAAAAGGAACAGGCGGATCTGAAACAGTCCGCAGAGGAATTGCGGGGCGTTGTAGCCGAAACGAAAGCCCAGGCTGTCAATATTCAGAATTTCCTGAAAATTGTACGGAAGTACACCGAACCCACCGAGCTGACCCCGGCACTTTTGCGTGAGTTTGTGGAAAAGGTAGTTGTTCACGCCCCGGATAAGTCCAGCGGCCATCGCACCCAGCGCATTGACGTACACTATAACTTTATCGGGGAGATTGATTTTTCCCCGGAATTTAGCAGGTACAGCAAAACGACAACCGCATGACGCCACAGCATCATGCGGTTGCACTCCCAATAGGGAAAACTTCTTTATGCGTATTGCACATATAGGGTACAATATCTTCAAGTTCAGGTTCTTTTTTCAGAATTTCTATCTGTTCTGCTGTAAGCCCTCCGATGGTAACTTGCTGCATTTGATTCAAAATCTTTTGTTCGCTGATTTTGCTGCCTTGTTGGAATAAGGAGATTCCCACAATCAAACTAATTGCCAGCGCAATGGTCAAAACATTAAAAAAGCAAAAAATACGATTTGAAGATACATTGCGTTTTGCCAACTTTTTTGTAATGGCACTTGTATCGTTTTCAAAAGGCCATGTCATAGTTGTATCACCTCCATATTTGATAAAGCTATTGTAAAACCCAAATGTCCGCGAAATGTTACAGCGGCCAAAAAATTTCATTGAAAATCGGGGTGAAATGTTACAGCGCTCGGACATTTCAAAAAAATTTACGGCGGGCAGCCGGAAATGGCCGTCCGCCGCGTTCTATTTTGTAGGCAGCATAATGGAAAATTCCGAACCCTTGCCCGGCTCCGAAACCACTTTGATATAGCCGCCCTGCCGCGTTACGATCTCGCGGGCCAGATATAGGCCAATGCCCACGCCCTGCTGTTCGTGTACTTCTTCCTCACGATAAAAGCGCCGGAAGATGGCGGCCTGATTGCTTTCGGAAATGCCCTTGCCAGTGTCGGTCACTTTGATCTCCACATACATTTCCCACAGCACCACCGACACAGCGATTTTCCCGCCTGCCGGGGTGTACTTCACCGCATTGTCCAGCAGGTTAAAGAGGGCTTCCGATGTCCACTTGCTGTCATGGGAAACGGTCAAATCCTCCGGGCAATCCACGGACACGGCGATTTCCTTTTTCTCCGCTGCATACACGATCCCACTCATAGCCTGCGCCACAGTATCAAAAAGGCGACCCGGTTTCTTGTCCAACTGGATCACGCCTGTTTCCAGCCGGGAGGTTTTTACAAGGGCCTGAAAGAGAAAGTCCAGCTTATCCGTCTGGCTGCGGATTCCCCGGATAAAGTCGGTGCGCTCCGCCTCGGCCATAGGCTTTTCCAGCAGGGTGTCCGTCGCCATTTTCAGATTGCTTACCGGCGTTTTCACCTGATGGGAAATATCTGATACAAGGGTCTGTAACTCCTGCCGTTCCTCGTCCACCCGGCGGCGGTTCTCCTGCATGATCTGGTAAAGCCTTGCCAGCCGGTGTCCGATTCTGGCAAGCTGGGTTTCGCTGTCCTCCGGGCGTTTTGGCGCTTCATTCCCGGCGATCATGTGGTCTAAGGTCTGGCACAGGTCAGCGGTAAACTGTGACAGCCGCTTTCCAAACGCCTGCGTCAGTACGAAAATCCCCACAAGGGCGCACAGCAGCAGCGCCCCGCCCGTCAGCAGCACCGCAATTTGTTTCGTCACAAAAAACAGGGCTATGGTGATCCCGGACATGGAGAGGGCAAGCCCTATTGCCACCCGGCCAAACAGCCGCTTTACCGAGAGGTTTTGAAACTTCATTTTGCCTCGCCTCCCGTCCATTGATAGCCCATGCCGTAAACGGTCTTGATGTAGGGCGCGCCGCCGTCGGATTCGATCTTGCCGCGAATCCGGCTGATGGAGGTTGTCAGGGTGTGTTCGTCCACAAACCTTTCGTCTATATCCCACAGCTTTTCCAAAAGCTGCCCACGGGTCAGCACTTGCCGGGGATTTTTACGGAACAGGTTCAGCATTTTGTACTCCATCGGGGATAGGGTCAGGGGCTTGCCATTTAAGGAAGCCGTCTGCTCCGAGAAGTCCAGAAACAGCCGCCCGTCGTCGTAAATGTCCTTAGCCGGTTTGTGGTGTTCCAGCATGGCGAACATGGCTTTGATTTTCCGCTGCAAGGCCCCGATCACAAAGGGCTTTGTGATGTAGTCCACCGCACCCACCTCATAGCCCCGTATCTGGTCGCTCTCCTGATCGTTGGCGGTTAGGAAAATTACGATAGTGTCCGGGTGCTGGGGCTTGATCAGCTTGCACAGCTCAAAACCGTTGCCGTCCGGCAGATTGATGTCCAGCAGCACTAAATCAAATTCCCGCTGGCGGATGGCTGCGGCTGCGGTTCTGGCATTCAGGGCAGAAGTCACGCCGTAGCCGTCTGCGGTCAGGTTATAGGCCAACATCTTACTTAAAAAACTGTCGTCCTCGACAATTAAAATCTGCTTCATATCCTCACTTCCTTTGCTTTTTGCAGATGATATAACAGGCAAATTATCCCATGTTGCGGAAAACATAATTTTCTGATAAAGGAAAATTTACTCCATTGTTTTAATACGCTCAATCACAGGATGCCTTTTGCTGTATCGTACAGAGAAAACGGAATAAACTACCAGTATGAAGAAAAGCACTGCAAAATATATACTTATTTCTAAAACTGGAAAATGATAAGTCAATGTCCCGAATGTCCCAACCTGATTGAAAACTTTGCAGAGTATAAATCCTGCTAAAGTTCCAATCGTTAAAGTTAGAATAGCCGTACCAGCAACATAATAAAAACATTCGGTTTGCAGCATTTTAGAGAATTGCCTACTGCTCAATCCCACAGACTGTAAAATACCAAATTCCTGCTGCCTTGATATAATGTTTGTCATCAGCGTATTGATAAGGCTGATTAGCCCAAAAACAGAAATGAAAAATACCAATCCATATAACGGCATTTTTATGTTATCCATTTCCTCTTGCAGATAAGTAATAATATCGCTGATACTGAAAACTTCTATACCTCCATGATTTTCTGCCAACTGGAATATCTTATTCTCAACTTCTGTAAGCTGATCCCTTTCCACATCTACAATGCAGGTCATATTGAAGTTGGAAACATTTTCTTTCATCATAGATAAGAGTTCCTGCGGAAAATAGAAAAATGCTGAATCCCCACCGAGATCAGGGGCTTTTCCAATCCCCATTACAGTAAATTCTTCCCATTGTCCATCCGTTGTTTCCACTTTGACTATATCGCCAATTTGAGGGGTGTAATTATAATAGTCGCTTAACAGCCTGGTTGAATTATCAACGATAACTCCTTTTCCATTGATAAGTTTCTGGTGGTCTGCGGTTCCCTCTATCAGTCCTTGTGAAAAGTCCTCGTACTGATTTTCAGGAATTCCAATTTGGGTAAAGAAATGGCTGTTACCATCCTTGAAAGGAGTGGGAAATTCCATATTTGAAACACAGCCCTGTATAAATTCAATATTCTTTACGCCATCCATATCTGAAATTGTTTCTTCCAAAACTTCATCCAATGGATTTTCCGTTTGAAGTGCATTGATCCCGGCGGGACGGTCTTCCGCATTTGTGTTGGCGGGATCGAGGGAAAGTGCAATGTCGCCATTTGTAAATTGCTGTTTTGCCATGCTTTCTACATCATTTGAATTAAGGTAGGTGGCTGCACACATCAGTAAAACTCCCGCAAATCCCAAAGACAATACGGTTAGAATAGCTTTTTTCTTGTTCCGGGCAAAGCTCATTCGGGCAAGCGAAGATGGCGTGATTTTTCGATGTTCGATCCGCGTTTTTTCTGTCGCCGATGTATCAGCAGTATTGATTCGCAGCGCCTCAATAGGCGATACCATAGAGGCTTTCTTTACAGGGGTATGGACAGCAATTTTTAAGGCAATTTCTGTAACAATGGCAATCACAACGGCGCATTTCAGTGTAGTCATCCAATGCCAGCCGTCCGGGACGAAACAATAGCCCAAAACACTTCCTAATACAACGCCGATAGGAATTGCGGCACAGGATAACAAAAAACTTTCTTTTCGTACGATACGCTTGATCTGAACCGATGTAGCCCCCAGCACACGCAGCCTGCCATATTCATGTATTTTCCCAATAACGGAAATGTAGAACAGGCTGTAAATAACCAAAGAACAGGCCAGTACAATTAAACTGCTTGCTCCGATAATCACTAATAGCTCCTGCGTAGATTTTTCTTCTGCCAACCCAAAGTAAGTAGAGCTATACATAACATACTGTTCAGGTACACCGCTTTGTTCCGCAATTTCGTCTATCGACAGCTTCAAAGTTTCGCTGTCCATATTTTCGGTATTTTTTAAGCGGACCAAAAGATCGTAACAGTTCGCTTCTCCATACCGGCTATACAAACCATCCGATACAATGATTTGATAAATGCGGGATGCATTACTGCTTTGAATAATGCCGCAAACATGATATGTCTGCTTTTCTCCAAAAGGCATATCCAGTGTAACGGTCTGATCCAGTTGAACCGACAGCCCTAAATGCTCCAAATAGGACTGTTCCACAATGATTTCATTTTCTGCCTCCGGCATTTTTCCCAGCAAGTCGGTAACGCCTTTCAGTTCAAGTGCATTTTGATCTCTATAATACACATCCAAAGTATAGTCATTGATACGGCTCGTTCCCATTGCAGCCTCTTTGCCGACTACTTCGATCTGGTTGTTATGTTCCAGTTTTTCAAAGACGGCACTGGTACTGTTAATAAAGCTGCCTTGATAACGTCCTTGCAGATAAAGCCTGTATTCACGGTCTGTTCCGAGGTTATATAATGCTAATATCATCATCAAACTAACTGCAAAAGCAATCGTTATAACGATAAACGCATTGCGTCTTTTATCCGCTTTCATGCTTCGATCTGCTAATTTTTTTACAATGGCGCTGGTGTCATTTTCAAAAGGCCATGTCATAGTTGTATCACCTCCATATTTGATAGGGCCATTATAAACCCCAAATGTCCGCGAAATATTACAACAAACAGATTTTTTCAAAAAAGTGCTTTTCCGAGGGCTTGGAAAGCAGACTGGCCGAGATTAGCGCGGCAAACGACGCGGCGGCAAAGGCGCTCAAAGAGGCGGGAACCACAAAGCTCCCCAACCTGTACGCCCTCAAAACCGAGTATAAAAAGCTGGACGCAGAGATTTTGACACCTCCGCGCCCGGCGTTTTCTCGTAGGCTGCCCTTTTAGGATGACCCCAGATTAGTTACTTATTGACATCAGTAATAACGATACTCCCATCTTTATTCAATAAGGGGGTTATACTTGTATCATGGACAAGATAATTAACGCCTGTTTCATTATCAATGACTATGCTCCACGAAGTTCCTTGTGTATAAATCGTTTCAAACCGCTTTTCTTTGTTTACCATATTCATTCTCCTTTTTAAGTCATATCCTTATTTATAATTTGTTTTCTCGAAATCAGCCACGAAATCGAATAAAGTAATACACCTACAATAGTTACAAGACCACAAGCGAGCAACTTGTTGTCAATTAGTAGCGCAGCTCCTACAAATACGAAAGCGGAAAGAGGGTACGCAATGATTAAAGCCAACATACTTTTTTCTTCACTAAGCAGGAATGTGAGTGGTATTGTCATGCTTCCAGAAAATAATGCCATAGCAATGCTGATACCAACAAATAGCATCATAGATTGATAGTCAATTTGACCTTTTATAATGGATGCCACAACACCCAGAATGACACCTAAAAGCAAACCGATCCCACTAAGTAGTAAATACAAGATATATTTACAGTCTAAAACAGCCGTTCTGGATACAGGTAAAACAAGCGAAACTTTTTTCCAACCAGAGTTTCTGTCCATATTTATCGTCGTTACAGAGATCATTCCGAGCATAACAGTTGCAATTACAGTTAAAACCCATGTGGAAGTCAAAAAAGACATTCCTATTCCAACCACTGCAAAAACTACAAGTATGATATATAGCACAGACTTGATTAAATAATAATCTTTAAGTAATAAGCCTTTCATTTTATTTCCCCCTTTCTCCTTTTACATAGAGAAGCATAATTTCGTCAATCGAAACAGAATCAATCAGTGTTTTTGGATATTTTTTCTTCATGGCAGCCCGATCAGCAACCAACACCTGCCATTCATAATCCATCTTGCGGTATACGATGATGTCCGATTTATCCAATGCCTCGAACTGTGCGGCTCCACACTTAATGATACCATACTGCTCTATCAGCTCATCCTTCAGCTTTGAGAATACTACTTGCCCCTCGTGAATAAAAACAATGTAGTCAGCAATTTTTTCAAGGTCAGTAGTGATGTGCGAAGAAATCAAAATAGAATGAGTTTCGTCCTGTGCAAAGTCCAATAAGATGTCTAATATATCATCTCGTATGACGGGATCAAGTCCACTGGTGGCTTCATCCAAAATCAGTAGTTTAGAATTATGGGACAAGGCGACTGCGATTGCCAATTTCATTTTCATTCCTTTTGAAAATTGCTTAATCGGTTTATCGGTAGGTAAAGAAAATTTTTTCAAAAGGTTCAGGAATGTGTGTTCTTCCCATGAATGATAAATGTCTTTCATAACCCGGTTGAGTTTTCGGGTAGAAAAGATTTCAGGATAGTTGTTGCCGTCAAATACGACACCAATCTGTTCCTTGATTTCGTTATCTGGTTGCTCTTTACCTAAAACACAAATGCTGCCAGCCTCTTTCTGAATAAGTCCCAACACTGCATTGATAGTTGTACTTTTTCCAGCTCCATTTTCACCAATCAGCCCTACAATAGAACCACATGGAACAGAAAATGAAACTCCATTCAACATAAAATCTTTATATGTCTTGGTTAGACCTGAAATAATTAAAGCATCATTCATTCTCCATCATCCTCCTGATACATAAGGGTTAGTAAATCGGTCAACTTATTGAGAGATATTCCGCTTGTGCGTGCGATTTCGATTGCCTCTGCAAATTTTTCCTCTATCTTCTTTTGTTGTTCTTCAAGATAGAAGTCCTGGTTTTGTGCCGACACATAGCAGCCTTTTCCAGCAGTTGTTTCAATAAAACCATCTTCCTGCAAAGTTGCATAAGCCTTTTGTACTGTAAGAATACTGATGTGCAACGATTTTGCCAATGAACGCACAGATGGAATTGCTTCACCAGCTTTCAGTTCTCCACTCATAATAGCCGCTTTGATCTGTGAAGAAATTTGCTCATACAGTGGTCGGCTTGCTTTATTGCTTACAACTATTTCCAAATTCTCACCGCCATTTCTGTGTTATACTGTATTGCTATTACAAATACAGTATAACACACGCAAAAACAGTTGTCAATATGGTAGACAGCCATATCACATAAATAATTTGTATCCGTCTACGCATTTAGGGTGGTAAAAGTCCACGGAAATCAAGGGTTTTTCCGCATGGTCGGCAGGCGGTGGATAAAGTTATCCTGTTCCCCTCAAAACGGGGTTCTAAATTCAAAAGGCCGTTGATCCCGTTCCACGCCTGCGGCTGGGAAATGGCATTGGCCTGTTCGGTTGCTTCCAGAAAATCATCCAGCCTGTCGCCGGCCAGGGGTTCCATTTTCCCAGCCGACAGTTCATAGGCGGCAAGGATTTCTTTTCCGGCTTCCGCAAGGGACAGGTCGGGATTGTCAAGCTGGCCTCCGTCCAGTTCCTTGTAGTCGGGGCCGTACAGCGTGTAATCATAGCTGGGTTCCGATGTCTGGATATACAGGTAATCGCCGTTTTCCAAAAGATATTGTCACTCAGCCAAACAGCCACTTTACCGAGAGGTTCTTAAACTTCATTTTGACTCGCTCATAAAAAATGGTGCGTCACTTGAAGCTGTTTTGAAATTGGTAGGGTAGTTTTGTGCAAATTTCTATATTTGCTCATTTATAGTTTCCTGCCTATTTTTTCACCGGATTCTGTTAAATCAAATACTGCGAAATGCCCCATACTATCACCCCCTGTTCCTCAGTGTCAATCAAAAAGAATCTGAGCTATCCTTCTTTACAGTCGATTTTTATTCTTCCTTTTCCCGAAATCCCCAAGCCTCAAAATCCGTATCTTCATCCTCCGGCTTAACTTCCTCGGCATAATCGGGACCGATGGCCTCTGCCGAGGCGTTGAGCATATAGGGCGTGACCTGTACCAGCGCTTCGCTCTGGATTGCCAGCCCCCTGCGGGCAGCCTTGCCGCAAAACACCATGGCGGCGGCAAAGGCAAAATACTGCACACAGCTTGTTAAGTAGAGATTCACAATGGCCAGTTCATTTCCCTGCACAGGGACGCCCTGCTCAAGCTGCCGGGAAATGTTTTGATGACAAGCCGCCAAGGAAATAAAGGCCGTAATCAACAGCACCACAGCAAAAACGTAGCAGGCCACAGCGAGGATGCTGCCCTTTTTGGAGGGCTTAGAAAACTCGTCCATCATCTTGCCCTCCTCTCGTTGCGGGGAGCATTGTTTCTGCGGCATTGGGGTTGGGCGTTTCCATCCTGAGTACGCTCCAGCACCTGCAGCTCACCTTTTTTCAGCCGGAACACCACATCGGCCTGCTTCGCCAGCTCATTGGAGTGGGTAACGACCACCACACACTTGTTCATCTTGTGGGCGCTCTCTTTGAGAATTTCCGTGATGTCCTGGGCAGTGTCCTCGTCCAGATTGCCGGTAGGCTCATCGGCCAGGATCACCGGAGCCTCGCTTGCCAAGGCACGGGCGATGGCTACACGCTGCTGCTGGCCGCCGGAGAGTTTCAGCACATTTCGCTTGGCTTCTTCTTTCGTCAGGCCCAGGCGCTCCAGAATGGGCAACGGCGGCAGCTTGGAGGTCAGCGATACATTCTCTGCGGGGGTCAGATAGTCGATCAGGTTATACGCCTGAAAGATAAATGCCACATGGTTTTTCCGATGATTAGACAAACCGGTTTTGGCAATATCTTGTCCTTCAAAACAAATTTGGCCGTTGCTGGGACTATCCAGACCACCGATCAGGGAGAGCAGGGTGGTCTTACCGCAGCCGGAAGGCCCCAGGATTGCGTAGAGTTTGCCCTGTTCCAGTTGTCCGCTCACGCCCCGAAGGACAGGCTGCTTGCCGTCATAACTATATTTCAAATTGGAAAATTCTAAAATGCTCATATCAACATACATCTCCTTACATCCAGTCATCAAAAAAATCGTTCATCCATTCTTCGGAATCTAAGCCCCCAGAAGGAGAATCCACGCTTACATTGTTTATATCGCTTAAAGTGATTTCACACGATCCGCTTGTGCCATCCTCAACAAGTATGATTCTTACTGTACCCTTTTTCAAATCGACGGAAGTGCTTTGCGTATCATCACCTTCTAAAAGGGTGGTAATTTTATTGTCCTCGGAAACAAGCAGGACTTTGAATTTACCGCTGGACAAATCTGCCGAAAGGTCAATAGAAATAGATGTATCTTCTGCTGCATTGAGCATCCAAATGGTGTCTTTTCCGTTGAACCCTTGAAATTCTCTTTTCAGAGAAGTGTCCGTACTTCCGGTGTCTACACATTTTTGGTAGGTATAACTATCCTCATTAGAAAGGATCAAGTTGCGATCATTATATGAGGAATTTCCACAGGCAGATAAGATCAATGTGAAAATCAGAGCCGAACAAAGCAGCATAACTATTCTTCTTGTGCGCTTCATAGTAGTCTTTCCACATCCAGAAAGGCCGGAAACGGCATACCTTTTTCCCGCTCCGATTTGGGAGCTGCTTTTTTTATCAAATGAATTTGACAATTCTGGTAATTCCGAAATGCTCATAATCTTAAATCCTCCATTTAGCTCATTTTGCTTAATATCTCTTTGGGCTGTAAGCGAAACACTGGGATGTTAGACATTCCCACAGAGAAGGCTACAACTAAGGTTCCAATTCCACAAACAGCCGCAAAGTTACGAACAGTTATTTCCACTTCCAGAGAAGAGGCGGTATCGCTGGCGATTGTTTCGGTTTGCGCGGAGACATTTTGCAGGAGAAGATCACCCGTTACATCCGCAACGACTTGGCCAGCAAAGAAAGAAATGCCAAATGCCAGCACAGCGATCATCATGACCTCTGCAAAATGTTGCAGAAATATCTGCGTCTTTCGGTATCCCATAGCCAGCAATATACCTGTTTCATGAATACGGCCCTTAATCCAAAGACTTAGAATTAAAGACAACACCAGGGCACTGCCAATAATTAAGCAGGTCAACAAGGACGATACCAGGGCAGACATATTTTCCAAAGGTGCCGCTGTTCGCTGATATTCTTCATCGGCAGTTTCTACCGCAAAATCATCCCATGCAATATTGGCGTTTTCTTTTGCAGATTCAATGGTATTACTAAGCTGAGCCGGATCTTTCACATAAAATTCCAGTCGTTGATATTCTCCTGATTCCCCATTGGAATCGTCAATGAAAATTCGGTTCTGATAAAGAGAGGGTGGCGGTACAAGCCCCGCATTAAGTTGTGGTTCCTTGATTTCGTAGATACCTACAATAGAGAAGGGGCTGGATGTTTTTTCTTGCGAAGATTGAAGCCAGATTTGATCTCCAACTTCTAAATTGTTAAGTCCTGCAAGTTCTTTACTTATGAGAACAACATTTTCATCTGTCGGCAGAATGTGACGCCCTTCAGTGATCTGAAAGGTTCCTTTTGAAAAAAACATGCTTTTTTCAGAGTCCGTATTCATTTCACTGGTAACAGTATGAAGTAATGTTTCATCATCATCGTATTGATTATTGGTCTCTACCAGTTCCAGATATTCTCCATTGGCATTGGTCAGTATTGCCTCTCCAATTTGAGAAGCATTGTAGCTTTCAATATTAGGAGTTTTTAAGACTTCTTCAATCACAGAATCATCTAACGGCGCACCGACATATTGAACACCACTGCTTTGATTTTCACTGGCTATAAAGTTTTCAGATTTAGATTTGTCCACCACTAACCCAAAACTACCACCAAGAGAGTGCCTTAGTTCTTGTGCTGCTGTATCGGCAGAATATTTAATCGAAAGCCCTACCAAAACAAAGGTTGAAACGACAAGCAGCACCATGAACAACACAATGCTTTTTCCCTTTTTACGGTGTACTGATAAAAAGGCTCTGCTTAAAGTGTTCATTATGTGACCTCCTAATCCATCTTTCCAAGCAGCTCTTTGGGCTTCAAACGGAAAATCGGAATAGAAGCTACCGTTACGGAGGCTATAATCAGCACCCCACCAATACCAAACACCCAAAACAGTGTTTGTGGCACAACTGTGACTGTCAATTCAGTGACAGATGTTGTGTTTGTAGGGATTTCAGGCAACGTATAACCAAAGGAACCATCCTCACCAATCTCCGGTTCTTGTGTAACAGAATTAGTGGTATCGGTGTCCAAGAGAGCATTTCCCATTCCTTGTGCAACTGCTGTACTGGCAAAAAAAGAAAGGCTGAACGCTAATACGGCAACAATAAGAACCTCGGCCAGATGTTGCATTAAAATCTTTGCCTTACTAATACCAATAGAAAGTAAGATTCCGGTTTCATGAGTACGGCTCTTTGTCCACATGGTCAGAAGCAAAACTAATATGGCAACGCTTATGGCTGTAGTAATCACAATAAGCGTCGTAATCAAACCTCCCAGATTGTCCAGCGGCAAAGCTGCAGATTCGTAGGATTTATTTTCTTCGGCCAACGTAAAACAATCCCAATCTATGGAATCCAGATTTCTTACATCTTCCATAATATTGTCCAACTTAGCCGGATCATCTACCTGATAATGAACTTTGTAATAGCCCTCAGATGACCAGGATAACAGTTCTACGCTTGTTTCCACATCCATCAAAACTGTATTTTCCAGCAAATCTCCCGGTGTTGAAAACATGGAAACTTGTTGTGTTATCCTAGAATCAAAGATACCGACAATGGTAACTGTTTCTTGCAATTTTCCAGCTTCTTCATCTCCGCCTGTAATTTGTGGATTCATAGCGATTACAAATTGGTCGCCTAATTTCAGATTGTTTGATTCCGCCAACTCTTTATGGATCAGCACAGCGTTGTGATCCTCGCTGGTAATCTGGCGTCCTTCAATCAACTCAAGGCTGCCACCAGTAAACATATCAGCTTCCGCTGTATTGGTGTAGCCATAAATATTTGCCTGTTTACTCAGTACCGGCTCATTGGCAAACATACTTCCTTCAATACTCTTTAACTTCAAATACTCGCCATCCATCGTTTTCAGATTTGCGGGGCCAATATTCTCTGCATTATATCCGCTTACGCCGGGAACCTCTGCCACTTTATCCGCAATTTCTTTTGTCAGGGATTCTCCCACATACGCCATCGCATAGGAACCGTTCCCAAGATCACGGCGTTCATATTTGCTCTGGTCGCTGTGATCTTCTTTCATGACAAATCCACCGCCTAAAGACTGACGCACATTTGCAGCCGCCTGGTCAGCGGCCTTGCGAATAGATACCCCGGAAATTACAAGTGTACCTACGACTAAGAAAATCATAAACAGCAAGAGCGTCTTGCTCCATTTTCGGACAAGATACAAAATTGTCCTTTTTCCCACATTCATAGAAGTGCCTCCTTTGCTTTGTTTTTCAGTATTTTAGCAGGCATATTTCTCATGGGTATGGAACATAGTTGTCATGGAGTTGTCAAAACACTGTCTGTATATTGATAAACAGATTTTTCGTTTTCTTGGTCTTTCGGCAAAAAAGGCGGCGGCTCTAAAAAGCCACCGCCAGCTCAAATAAGCGTGTCAGTATAGCTGCTGTACGACAGCTTTTTTGCCATCGTGCGGTAGCTAATCACTTATAGCCTGATTGTCTCATGAATATTCAAATCAGGAAGTCAAAACACTCCATGGGTCGTTCTATTTTACGTCCAATCATTATAAAAATCATCCATCCATTCTTCGGAATCTAAGCCATCAGAGGGTGAATCCACACTTACATTGCTTATATCGCTTAAAGTGATTTCACACGATCCGCTTGTGCCATCCCCAACAAGTATGATTCTTGCCGTACCTTTCTCCAAATCAATGGATGTATTCTGTGTACCATCACCTTCTAAAAGAGTGGTAATTTCGTTCTCCTCGGAGACAAGCAGCACTTTGAATTTTCCGCTGGACAGATTTGTCGAAAGGTCAAGGGAAATAGAAGCATCTTCTTGGACATCGAGCATCCAGATGGTATCTTTTCCATTGAACCCTTGAAATTCTCTTTTCAGAGAAGCGTCCGTACTTCCGGTGTCCACACATTTTTGATAGGTATAGCTGTCCTCGTTAGAAAGGATGGAATTGCAGTCATTATATGAGGAATTTCCACAGGCAGATAATACCAATGTAAAAACCAAAGTCAAACAGAATAGTTTAATGATGTTTTTGTGTATCTCAATGTAATCTCTCCTTATTTTATATTAGAACTTCTGTATAGCGGATAAATACACCATACACCTCCATTTTATCAATGGGTCAACCCTATCTTGTTTAATGAAGTCCTCTTTGTATTGGTACGTTGAGATAACTTCATTTTACGAAGCGGTTATTTGTGGGGCAGTTTATTGTAAATCTCATTCCATGCTCATACGGCATAAAGGAGTAAGGGATTTTGTAAGTATCCAAAAGTTTATGGGTGATATATAATCCAAGGCCATTTCCACCAGTTTCCCTGCTGCGAGAATAATCAGGCCGGTAAAACGCTTCAAACAAATGATTTAGGTCTTTCTCTGAAATCGGGACGCATTCATTTTCTACTATGATCGTGCCTTCTGAACAGATAACAGAGACTTTTCCACCACTGTTTGTATAATTCACAGCATTAGAGATAACATTGGAGATTGCCCGCTTTACAGCTTTGACCGGAATATGAACCACCCCGGCTTTTTCTGTTTCAATATAAAATACAATTCCCTTTGAATCTGCAATCAAGCGGTAGGAATTACAGACCTCATGGAGCAACTCAGAAAGCTGGACTTTCTTGATAGGTTCTTCTGGCTGTCCAGTCAATTTAGAGGCGTCAAGCACCTCTTGGATCATAGAAGAAAGCTGCAGCATTTTTTCTTTGCATACAGGGAGATAAGTATCTGTATCTTCAAATTTCCCCACACCTAAAATCATGCTGTCCAGCATAGTGCAAACTGCCGATACAGGCGTTTTCAACTCATGCGAAGCAGCTCGCATGAAGTCTATTTTTGATTGCTCCACTTCGCTAACATGGGCGATTTCTGCGTGCAGATGATCTATTGATGTCAAAAGTTCCTTATAAAGTGCGTTGATATTTTGAGATAACTGTCCGATCTCATCCTTTGTGCGAATTTCACAGACAGCATTTCTCTTTAATAACCTCATTTGCTCTGTAGTTTCTGATATTTTCTTGATTGGTGTAGAAAGCCGTCTGGAATACAAAAACGCCACAATAGCAGAAATAATAAAGCAAATCAACAAGTTAATAGGAAGGATCTCAAGAACAATGCCTTTTGTTTCATTTACCGGCTGCAATGTAACAAGAATAAGCAACGTACAATCTTCGTTATCTGCATTTTGAAACGAAAATTCCCGCTTTACAAATTGTGCTGTTAAGTAGGGAGCCAGGCCATCAATCCCTTGTTCAGCGCCCGTAACATTAGACTGAGCATCATTCGCTTGATCTCCGGGAGAGGCTTGAAAAGAATAATCTTTCCCGTTTCCATTCAGGGCATCTTCAATATAAAAAGAACCATAGACATACTGTTTATCTCCGCAGGTCAAGTTCACAAATGCCTTATTCTTAGCATACCGCTCCAAAACCTTATCTTCCGATAATTCTGAGGATTGTTGAAGCTGCTGTATTATTTCCTCCCCTATGCTTTCCGCAAGACTTTCTTTTTGGTTTGTATAAAAAGCAGGTATCAGAAAATACATCAACCCATGCCCAATTAACGTAATGATAATCATTAACATAAGGGTATAACAAAAAGTTTTTGGAAATAGTTTCATCGCACATCCTCAAATTTATAGCCGATTCCCTTCACTGTTACAATACAGTCCAATCCTAACTTTTTACGAAGTCTGCCGATATATGTGTCAATCGTCCTATCATTCAATGGAACATCTGTCCCCCAAATAGAATCGAGAATTTGATCTCTGGTCAACACAACTCCTGTATGATCCACCAGAATTTTCAGCAACTGCACTTCTTTGGGTGAAATATCAATCAGCTTTCCTGCCTTTTCTGCTGAAAAGCCGGAGAAGTCCACTATAATATCTTTATAACTCCAAATATTTGCTGGTCCCGTTTTTCCAATACGCCGAAGAAGCGCCGTAATCCTTTTTCCCAGTAAAACGATGGAAAACGGTTTCGTTACATAATCATCTGCCAGATTGTCAAAACTCATAATCTGTGTATCCATGTCGTCCATCGCTGTGAGCATAAGAATTGGTATGCTGCTTGCCTGACGAATCTTTTTCAAAACATTCAGACCGTTTATTTGGGGAAGCATGATGTCCAAAACAACCAGGTCTATCTCTTTGCTATTGAACAACTCTAAAGCCTGTTCTCCATCGTATGCTGAAAACACGATGTGGCCCATATCCTGCAAATACTCACAAACAGATTCGTTTGTCAGGACATCATCTTCTACTATCAATAAGTTTGCCATTTCATCACCCTTTTTTATTTAGATATTAGCATTCCAATGTGTCATGTATATGAATTTTCCATGGATAACGAGAAACTTTGTCAAGTAAGGCAGTAGACTCCACACAGACACGCCAATAAGTATATCAAATTTTCTGAATAATTTCCATATATGCTTATGAATGTTCTTTTTCCTGTGTCCTTTCCGCAGACGGTCCCAGCAGATAGTCAATATTGGCCTTCACATTCTGCAGCTCCCGCATTTCTTCCCGTACCTGCTTATATTCCGCATAGGCTTTTCTCTTGGCCTCCAGCACTTCGGCATATTCTTCCCGCAGAGTCTTTACGGTAGGCAGCTTCTCCACTCCCAGGCTGTCAAAATATTTCTTCGCTGCCTGGTGGATCAGGATGTCAGCCTCATGCTCGGCCCGGAATTTTTTGCTGTAACCGGCTTTTCGATACGCAATGTAGACAGATCTCGTCTTAGAGTAATTGACGATCTGTTTCTGCAATTCTCCATTTTGAGATAAACGGCTTTCCATATCCTTGATCTGCGTGGAAAGCTCATTAAACCGGGAAGTCGTAGCCTGGGCCTTTGCTTGAAGGTCCTCATAGCTCATATCCCCATGCTCTTTCAGGTAAGCCACAGCTTTCGCAAGCTGCTTCACATTGAACACTTTGGCACAACGCTCATAACCGGCACCTTTACCGGCCCGCATTGCGGCGTCAATATCAATCAGCATCCTCACCGAAGAATTGGACCGTTTGGGCTGAACAGAGGGAATATAGGTTCCGGCGATCCTTTCCCGTATTGCCTGTTCAGTATAATCTCCTTTTAGCGTATTGCAGCGGGTTCGGCTCTTTTGCCCTGGAACACGGAAATTGATAGATTTCCCGCGCCGGGTGACTTCCACACCGGACGCTTCCAGAATTTTCAGGAAATCCTCAAAGGTGGAGGGGTGCTGCTCCAGGGCGGCGTCAATGGCCTGACGGATCTGATTCTGAAAGGAAAGCGGTTTGTTTCCATCACCCAGCCATTTTCCATAGTGGCCGCGGCTGGGCTTGGGATCTTCGACAATAGAAAGGCCATGCTCCAGACACAGCTTATCGCTGATCCGGCGCAAAGCCCAGGAGGAACCCCAAAAGTTGCGGAATTTCCTGGTAGACTCCAGATTTACCGCACTCACGATGATGTGATTATGGACATGGTGCTTGTCTATGTGCATGCAGACAATACCTAAATAAAGGTTCTCAAAACTACTGGCAAGCAATGCAATCTTCCGTAAGATTGCGTATTTAGCAGAAATCCCGTACCCGGAATTTCTGCTAAATGCTTGTTGGTGACATATCCCCAAACCCCTGAGATCATTGCCGTTGGCAATGGCTGCGCGTTCCGTTGGAACGCTGAAAAACAAAAGCGGAGAGAACCTATTGTCGTGATTTTTGCGATTCCCTCTGCGGTTCCCGCCCGGTGGGAATGTCCAGCAAATGCTCCACATTCGCCCGGACATTATGGAGCTCCTTCATATCCGCCCTGGCCTGCTTATAGGCAGAATAGGCTTTCCGTTTCTGCTCCATAAGTCCGGCATATTCCTCCCGCAGAGATTTGACGGAAGGCAGCTTTGTGATCCCCAGCCCATCAAAGTGTTTCTTCGCCGCCTGATGCAGAAGGATTTCCGTCTCATGCGCCGCACGGAATTTTTTGCTGTACCCGGCTTTTCGGTATTCCACATAGACTGTCCGTGTTTTGGCATAATTTACAATCTGTTTCTGCAGTTCCCCGTTGGTGGTCATCTGCGATTCCAGCTCCTTGATCTGTACCGACAGCGCATTAAAATTAGCAGTAGCAATATCTGATTTTTTCTGCAAATCCTCATAGTTCATATCGCCATGCTCTTTGAGCCAGATCACCGCCTGGGAGAGCTGTTTTAAGTTGAACACCTTCGCCCAGCGTTCATATCCCGGACCTTTGCCGGAACGGATTGCCGCCTCAATATCCACCAGCAGCCCGACTTTGGAAACCGGCTTTTGGGGAGAAGTACGGCGCGGCTTTGCCGTCCGTGTGCCGGCAATCCGTTCTTTGATGGCCTGCTCGGTATAGTCGCCTTTCAGTGTGTCACACCGGGTATATCTATCATCAGGTGACAGGCGAAAACGAAGGTGCTTTCGCTCCTGGTTGACTTCAATCCCAGCCGCCTCCAGCTTTTTCAAAAGTTCTTCAAAGTCCTTCGGCTTTTCTTCCAGGGCTGTGTCGATAGCCTGTCGTAGCTGCTCCTGGTGGGAAGGCTGTTTCTGACTTCCCATCCATGTGCCATAATGGTCCCGGCTGGGTTTCGGATTCTCTACAATGGAAAGCCCATGCTCCAGGCACAGCTTGTCATTCATGCGCCGGATCGCCCATGTAGAGCCCCAGAAGTTGCGGAATTTTTTCTGGCAGTCCAGCGTGGTAGAATTTATGATGATGTGGTTATGGACATGGTGTTTATCCACATGGGTACAGACAACAAAAGCATGGTTTCCCTTCGTCAGTTTCAATGCCAGCTCCCGCCCGATCTGGTTCGCTTCTTCCGGCGTGACTTCGCCGGGTTTGAACGCCTGCCGGAGATGGTAGGCAATCACATCATCCGCGCCCCGGTCACGTCCGGTCAGGTTCGCATACTGGCGCTTGGATAAAAGGAATTCCGCATCAGCGGTCCGGGTGTCGCATTCATAACCATAAATGAATTTCCCAAAATCGGTTTTCTGCGGATTCTTTACGTAGTCAATGATGTCTGCTATGGCCGTGGAAACATCCCGGCCTTTCCCAACATGCAGCGGCATGAGCCGAGTGGTTGCCATATCTGTCACCCCCTTAATCCAATATTGGCCCTGTTACCGCTCCGGCTCCTTTTTTGCTTTCGTCCTGTCACTGTGCGCCGGTTGCCCGGCATTTTTATTCAGGCTGTCACGCACGGACGGTTTCTGCTCCTGGGCCGGCGCACACTCCCGCCTGGCCTGGGAGAGAAACAGGTCGGTAAGACCGGGATTGCAGCGGTCCACAACAAAATAAACACTCTGGTCATATCCAAAACCGTCCTTATCCTCACAGACCGGGACCGTCTGCGCCCATGCCTTGTTGTCCCGTGAAATGCGCCCGTCGTGATCTTTCTGCCGGACCGTGTTGGCAAGGACATAAAAAATCCGGCCATAATCAAACTGCTGTAAGACCTGCTGCACGCACGCCGGGTCTAAACGGTTATCCCGGTAGTTGTCCGCAATGGCCTGTTCGATTGCCTCCCTGCACGCAACGTTTGCTTTGTGGGAAGCGTGGTACTGATCCAGTTCCCCATGCTCATGCGCATAGGTGGCAGAATGAAAATAAATTGGCGTTGTATCTTTCAATGAAATCCCTCCAATCAAAAAGCTGCCGTAACAGACAGCCATAATTATAGAAAAAGGGCGGGGCTGCCAATGCGCCCCGCCGAAACTGTTTAACCAAATATAAAATCTTTCAGGGTGCCATTTACGCCGCCGATCATGCCGACCAGCCAGGCCGCCGCCATCGGCAGACCGTATGGGCTGATAAGGAACGCGATCACCAGCCAGGACATTCCCGGCCAGAACCCGGCAGCGAAGAACAGCGCCAGCGCCGCCAGAAAAACAATCCCTGACAGAATCCCCAGCACAGCGCCGGAAATCACAACAAGAAATTTGCAGAACAAATAAAGAATCCCCGTAACTATTACAAATGGAAGTGCCAGCAGTTTACCAATCAGACGCATACGTCCGCCTCCTTTCCTAATTCCATGTCCGTTTTTTCAGGACATCCAGGTATGCCCGAAGGGTATTTCAAAGAGAAGCATACTTACCCCTCTATTAGAATCTTACCGTGCCGGCCTGAGGAAATCAACGGCATTTCTGCCTGTTTACGAAATGTTCGCAAATCCCCGCAGCAGCTTATCCATGCCATCCCACAGACTGTCCAGACGGGTGCGCAGGTCGTCCACGTCGGCAGCGTAAATACTCCCGGTCTCATTGGCACGTCTGGTGTACTGGTTTAAGTTATTGGAGCAGATACGAAGAAGCCGTACCATTTCCTGAATGTCGCTCATATCCAGATGAATGATATAACCGTCAACCGCCATCTTGCGCAGATATGCGGACAGGTTGGTAATGCCGAGCTCCGCCATGCGCCCCTTTACCAGCTCCGCGTCCTGCTCGGACATGACAAATTCCACCCGGACGGATTTTTTGGTATGCCCGGCTTTCATCGTTCCGGCTCCTTTTTCGTGGAAGGCGGTTTATGGGCGGGAGCGGCGGCTGTCCGGGACTCTTTGAGCTTTCCGCGTAAGGTATTCTTTTTCAGGCTGTCAATATATTCTTTTATATCGCCGTTTGTGGCATGGCAGGAGCGTTTGAGCCGTTCCCGTTTCAGGATTACGGCAAGTTCCCGTTCATTCTCCGGCAGATCGGTTATCGACTTTGGGCTCCCATGTACCGGCACCAGCTCATTCATAAGCTGCCTCCGGTCCCGATAAGGGATCGTGATATTAGCTCCGTCCTCAAACACAACGGCTACTTTTCCAATGGGGCAGGCCAGCAGCTTTACCCGCTCCACATGCGTCCCATAATCAAGCGGGTATATATTGCCGGCCACTTTTCCGTCCTGCACATCTTTGATGGAGAGGGCATAGGCAAGGACCGGGTCTTTCGTCTGCTCATGGTAAAACTCCCACACTTTATTTGCGTGGCTGCCCTCCAGATAGACCTCCCATTCCCGCAGGGTATAGGTGCCGCAGGGCCGTGACAGCCAGAGAAGGCGCCGGTCCTCTGGTTCTCCCGATAGAGCCAGCTTTGGGATCAGTTCTTTATCCAGGTCAAAATCATCTTTATAATGCTGCGTGTGCAGCTCCATGATCTGCCCCAGGCTGTCCAGTATATCCACGCCCTCAAACCTTACCGCGCCCATCAGCGTTCCCTCTCTGCCATCAGTGGCGCTGCCTGCCTTGCTTCATGCTCCGGGTGGTCTGCCTTCAGCCGTTCCATCAGGGAAGGTTTCTCTGCCGTTTCCTCCGGCAGCGTCTCTGGGGCAAGCTCCCGGATTTCCTCATAAGTCTGTCCGTCCGTCAGGTCAGGGCGCACAGGCGGTTCGTTGTTGAGGTGTCCGTCCAGCATATTGTAATTGCCGGTCTGTCCTTCCTCGTAAAGCTCCGCATTATGCAGATAGCTCTCCGGCGCCTGGAAGGGCTGTCCGGCAAACATGATCTCCCTATGGGGCGTAAACTGTGAGAGCACGCCGTCCCGGAGCCTTGCAAATTCTTCATACTGACCCAGGGTAAGGCCGCGCTCCAGCATTTCCGCCTGGGTATGCGCCCAGCCCTCCCCATAGAGAAAATAGTACATATCCGGCTGGTCGCAGACAAAGCACAGGGAGCCGTCCTGGTTGTCATAATAAGACGCCTGCATATCCTGATAGTGGCAGCGTTCCTCACGTCCCAGGTACACCCGGTTATCTGCGCCCAGCATGGCGACCATGCCCGCATAGTTGCTGTGGACCGCAGAGCGGATTCCCACCAATGGGTCCGCCTCCGGCATGATCTGCCTGCCGGGAATCTCATTGCGCTTTTCCGCTGCGTCATTTCTCGGCGCCACTTCCTCATGGGCGCGGGCATCCAAATCCGGCTGTGCCGCACGTTTTTTAATTGCGCCCGGTTCCGGCTCTTTTTCCTCCACATAGTAGCGGACATTCGCCGTGGCATGGCGGCCGGCTTCGTCCGCATAATCCTGGGCGGCTTTTTCAGAATCAAATTCCAGAGGCTTTCCGTCCTCTTTGCACCAGCCCTCCGCACGTCCAAAAATGGAAGAGCCGCTGCGGACCGCCCACACGCCGTATACTCTTTCTTTTCCCATCCTGACCCTCCTTACCGTTCCTGCTGTTTCGGCGTTTTCTGCTTTTTGTCCGGTTCCGCCGTCTTTGTTTCTTTTATCTGCTGCCGGACCGAGGCCCTGTGCTCCGGCTCCCTTTCGGAATCCGTGATATTGACATACTCGCCGATGATGTTCAGCGCCTCATGGTAGCTGCCGGAAGCAAACACCCGGTCCGACATTTCTTTTGCCTGGTCCGCCATATCATTCCTGCGGAGGGTGCGGGCCGCAATCCCTACCAGGTTGAAAACATTCCCGTCCTGGCCGATCAACGCGCAGTCCGGTTTCTCCGGCTCCGGCGAAGGCTCACTGATAAAGCCGCCCAGACGGTTCGGTACAAAATCGGATAGCCAGGTACCCCCGAAATCCGCATGGGTCTGTAACCGCCAGATGGCAAGTTTCCCGATGTCCAGCTTTACATCCTCGAAAGGGTAGAGCAGGCAGGTAAGCTCCCCATACTGGAAAGCTGAAACGTCCTCAAATTTACTGCCGTCCTTCAAAATGCCCGCCTCGGTGAACATATCATTGATCCCGTCCACCCATTCCTTCAAATCCCCGCCGCAGCCCTGCAGGATCAGGCCGTCTTTGCCCTCCATGCCCCGCAGGTCATCGGTTGTGATCGTGTTGATATTCATAAAACCGCCTCCTATCGTTCCTGTTGATGGTTGGTTTTCTGCCGGATGGCTTTGGCCTCCGGCTGTTTTTTTAGCTGCTTACGGACGGAAGGCTTTACTGCCGGCTGCCACATATCCGTTAAAATGGCAGAGGCCGGCTGTTCCCATTCCTTCCCGAATCCACGGATCACAGTCCCGTACATGATCCCGTTATCCGCAAACATTTTCAAAGTGTCAAATGCCCGGTCAAATAATTCTATATTCCTTGCATCCACGCTGGGCGCAAAATGGATCACTCCTACAGGGTAATCCCCTCCGGTACCGACCCAGCCCCGGACAAACGCGTCATAATCCTTTGTAATGCCGGCAGCCGCAAGCTCACCGGCATGGCTGGAATCCAACAGACTTGTCACTGCATACTGCCGGCCTAAGACCAATAGCCCTGTGTCCGGGTTATACATGAAGCGCCGGTTGTCAATCTGCTGTATGTCAATGGCCTGCGTCCATGTGTCGATCCGCATAATTTCCGGTACGACCGGTATTTTTATTTTCTCGATAAACATCCCTCCCGATTTTTCTGTCTGTCCGCAACTTAGGGCTGCTTCAGGGCGCCGGAGTATTCTTATTCAGCCGCCCCTCAAACCGGGTTCTGAAATCCTTGAAAATCAAGCCTCTTTTTGGTTAAGTTGCGGACATATTACCTCTGGTTCTGCCTGATCCGGCGCTTGCGTTCCCGCTCGGATTTCCGTCTGGCAAAGGCGCGGCAGGAATCCGAACAATATGCCTGGCTGGTGGTGGGAAGATATGCCCTGCCGCAGACCGGGCAGGTTTTCTGTTTCAGGGAAGTGTCCTCGCCGGTAATGGCAGATTCCAGCGCCGGGTCCACCGGCAGCACCGCCTCCCGGAAGTAGCGGCAGAAAGAGCCGGTCCACCATTTATGCAGCATATAACAGGGACAGTCCAAAGAACGGCAGAACTTATCCCGATTGTCATAGTTCGCACAAAGGTCTGTTACCAGCCTTCGGATCGCCGCCCGTTCCTGTCTGGTTAATTCCCGTGAGGGCGGCCCGCTCATTTCCCCCTGCCTTTCTTCGCCGGAAATTCCAGCCTGAAATTCACATATTTTCCCCCTGTATCATCCAGCAGCACCACCGCGTCATAGGTCTTTCCCGTCTTTTCGCTGTAAAGCCCGGACACGGAAACGCGGCCCTCTTTCAGAAGGGCCGCCGCCACAGACTTTGTAATGCTCTTTTTCTTACTGGAAAAGAATTTGTTATCTTTCCAGAGTGCAAAGGCACAATCCCGGTTATCACAGAAGAATCCTTTTTTGCCCTCATACACCGTGCTGGCGCAGCGGGGACAGGTGCCGACAGCTTCACGCCCGTTTTCTTTCGCATCCGGGAACAGCCCGGCAAACCGTTCCTCCGGCGCGGTATGTTCTCTGACGAGCGCCCGGATCATATCTGCAATCCCATCCATGAAGTCTTTTGCCGGGACCCCGCCGCGCTCCACCTGTTTCAGCATGGATTCCCATTCTGCGGTGAGCATGGGCGATTTGATGTTATCCGGCAGGACCAAAATCAGGTTCGTGCCTTTTTCCGTGGGGATAAGCTGCTTTTTCTTCCGCTGCACAAAACCGGCAGATACCAGCTTTTCCAGCGTGGCGGCACGGGTAGCCGGCGTACCTAAACCTTTGCGCTCGGCATCCTCCGGCATATCCCCGGTGCCCGCCGTTTCCATAGCCGCCAGAAGGGAATCCTCCGTATAGTGCTTCGGCGGGGATGTCTTGCCTTCCCGGACGCCGGCAGACACCTTTTCAAAGGTCTGGCCCTCCTGCAGCGGAGGCAGGGCAGCATCTTCACTTTCTTTTTCTTCCGTCTTAGACTGTTTCAGGCCCATGCGGTGAAGGCGTTCCACTTCCTTCCATCCTGTCTGCAGCACGGTTTTTCCCTTTGCCGTGAAGGAATGGCCCCGGCAGTCCAGAACCGCTGTTACCGCCTCAAACCGGTGGGCCTGGGCCGTGGCAGAAAGGAGCCTTGCGGCAATCAGCGTCAGTACATCCCGCTCCCCGGAAGGAAGCTCCGATAAATCCGTCCGGGTAATCTCCACCGTAGGGATAATCGCGTGATGGTCGGTGACTTTGCTGCCATCCGTCACACGGCCAATATCCGGTTCCCCGGCGCATCCCTTCCCAAAGGGCGTATTGCCCCGTAGCCAGAGGACCAGGGAAGCGGCGGTTGCCTGCATATCCTCCGTCAGATACTGGCTGTCCGTCCGGGGATAGGTCGCCAGTTTTTTCTCATAAAGCGACTGCACATAGTCAAGGGTCTGCTGAGCCGTATAACCATAAATGCGGTTACATTCCCGCTGTAAGGTTGTCAGATCGTACAGGCGGGGCGGCTGTACCGTCTTGGCCTGCTTTTCCACGGACAGCACCGAAGCGGCCTGCCCGTCACTTTCCATACGGATTTTTTCAGCCCCCGCCTTATCCGGCAGCTTTTCGCCGGAGGCAGTAAAGCCGCCGCAGGTGATTTCCGGCACATAAAAGGGGCTGCTTGTAAATGCCTGAATATCCGCCTCCCGCCGTACCAAAAGCGCCAGCGTTGGCGACATTACCCGCCCCACATTCAGCGTCGTGCCATACAGGACGGAGAAAAGCCGGGTGGCGTTAATGCCGATCAGCCAGTCAGCCCCGGCCCGGCAGACCGCCGCGTCATAGAGCTTATCGTAGTCGCTGCCAGGACGCAGGTGTTCAAAGCCGTCCCGGATTGCCGCATCCTCCATACTGGAAATCCAGAGGCGTTCCATTGGTTTGCTGCATCCGGCATATTGATAGACAAGACGGAAGATCAGCTCGCCCTCACGTCCGGCGTCGGTACCACACACCACAGAATCCACCCGTTTGTCTTTCATCAGCCGGCACAGAAGGTCAAGCTGCTTTTTCTTATCCTTCGGCACTCCGTATTTCCATTCTTCCGGCAGGATCGGCAGATCGCCATAACGCCATCTGGCATACTGTTCTCCGTAAGCCTCCGGCTGCGCAAGCTCCAGAAGGTGCCCCACGCACCAGCTTACCAGATAACCGCCGCCCTCCATGTAGCCGTCTTTTTTCTCATTCGCGCCCAGGACCGCCGCCAGCGATATGGCGACGGAGGGCTTTTCTGCAATTACTAACTTCAATGTCCAGACCTCCTTTGCATTTCCTCAAATTCTTCGTCCGCCTGCTTTCCCGTCTGCAAAAGGCACATCAGCACAACGCCGGCAGACATCCCTCCTGTGAATGTAAGAAAGTGTGTAATCATGTTCCACATAAAAATCGCCTCCTTTTTGGTATAAAAAAGAGCGAGGACATTTATAGCCTTCGCTCTTAATTTCAGATATTCAATTATTTAAGTAAATTATATGTTTACGGCAAAATCAACAATACCATCAATGCCATAAACTGGAATTTATCCTATTGCCTTTTTCATCCAACTATCTAAAAAGGCAAGTTGTTCATCTGTATGAAACCAATGCTCCCCATTTTCCATTACAGTAAGATGTGTATTGTGATTACTAATAAATTCATTTACTGTTTGGCGAGATATGAGGTTATCATTTTCTGCATATAGAATTTCTGTGGGAACATTCCATATTATAGGATTTTCCCTAACAAAGCATAAATATTTCCACGATAATGTTTCCCCAAAATCCGTAGGGATTTCTCCCTTCTCACGCAAATCCTTCTCTGATACATTTGCCCAACTCATCATGTCAAGTATAAGACGTTCCATGTCAAGTACAGGCGATATAAATAAAGCCTTTGCAATATCACAATCTTGCAATGTGTGCATTGCAAAATAAGCGCCTATACTGTTTGCAATCAAATAAATACAGTCATATCTTTCGCAAACCTTGTCATAAACCGATTGAATTTGATTTTGCACAATCCACGGAAGATAGTCATTGTACTCTATGCCAATCATATCAGAACCCAAACAATTTTTCTTGTACTGTTCAGCTTCCAAATGGCTTCCACCTTTTCCGTGAATATATAAAATTACTTTTTTCATAATATCACCTCTACAAAAAATTCCGATTTATATAATAGATACGATGTAAATAATGCACGAAGATAAAAGAGAAATCACAACTCCCAGTATAATTCCCTTAATACCGCCTTTAACATGGAATAAATAATTTTTGTATTCTTTATCCATATCTTCTGTTCCAGCTATTCTTAATTTTTTACTATGACAGAACACGCCAATATCAAGCACAATTACATCAAAGAGATTAACCGCAAGGAATAAGATAAACACATGTAAAAACGCTCTTTGAAAAGTTTTAGCTCCTGAAAAATAGGCGACTGCTGAAAAAAGTGTAATACATACAAAGACAGCAATGAGTTTCTTTAATATGTGTTTTTTTTCAGTCCTTTTTATAGAATTTTTATATTCTGGCAAAGACTCTACTCTTTTTCTAATTTCTGGAGGGTAAGACATAATATATTTAACTGGGTCTTTATACTGTGTAGACAATACAATTACTGCAAAAATTATACAAGTAATCATACATTCTATTACCAAAAGCATAGTCACTCTCCTCTGCAAATTCCGGTTTGTTCAATTCTACAACTGGAATTTGTATTTATACAGGTTTAATCAAATGATGTTCAAAAAAGGTTTCAAAGGTATTCGTAGCACCGCCATGTTCAACGATTTTTCCGTCTATGACTTTATCAATATCCACCCCTGTAATTTCCAAAACCTTATTCGTAGGTGTTATTCCAATAAATTTTCCTTTGTGCGTTCCCCTCATAATAAATTCTGAAATAACATAATCATCTGCTGCATATTGGCGAATAATTTTCATGGTGTAATCGGGATACGTTTTTTTAAGTGCTACAAGATGTTGCTTCATTCCGTCTATTCCTATGAAAATTTCTTTTTCGCCAGCTCTCTGCACGCAATCCTCTGATATGTATTTAGAAAGTTCATCAAGTAAATTTTCTGAAACAATTACTTCATAGAAATATTTTACAATGTCTTTATTCTTCATCATGCATCTCCACAACTTTCAATTTTTCTTTCACATTATAAAATTATAGCACGAATACAGAGATTTATCCATCAATCTCGGTGCTAAAGTAAATGTATCTCCCCGACCGGGATTTCACGCAGCTCTTTTTTCATCTGGTGCGCAAACCGGATCGTCCTGACCGTGCCGCCTTTTTCCCTCCCGTCATACACGGCGATCACCCGGTCCGAGTGCTCAACCATGTAGCGGTTCCGGTGGGAATAAACGCTGGGGTGGCATTTCTCCTGCATGACGACAACATCCGCACATGCCTCCAGCATTTCATAGGTCCGCCCTTTCTCCATCAGGTTGTCCAGGCGCTTTTGGTAGGGAACAACCGCGATCAGCTCCAGCGCCGGATTCGTCTTTTTCTTTTCCAGTACGATCTCTGCAAAATACTGGTCCACGCCGTCCGCAAAGCCGCTCATAAAGCGGGTAAACCCGTCCGCAACGGCAGAATCAATTTCACGCCGCAGGGCCGCTTTTACATGGTTAATCTCTTTCTGCGGTAAATTCCTGTGCCCGGTGACACAGCATGTCTTTCCTTCCATCTTCTTTTCCTCCATCCGATAGTTATTATTCTTTATTTCTCAAATTATAATAGATTTATTTTAGCGTTTCAACGCAAATACCCTTTTTTATTTTGCGAATAAGGACAGGGTGTAAGGTACAATCTATTACGGAATAGGAGGTAAAGGCAATGTATGAAAATTTCGTCCCGGAACGGCTGGCAAAGCTGCGGACTCAAAAAGGCGTGTCTGCACGCGATATGTCATTGTCATTGGGACAGGCAAATAACTACATTAACAACATTGAAAACAAAAAGTCCCTTCCCTCCATGCAGTCCTTCCTTTACATCTGTGAATATCTGGGCGTGACGCCCCAGGAATTTTTTGACGAGGGGAACCCGGCCCCGCAAGCCTTGCAGGAATTTATTGCAGAGGCAAAAAAACTGGATTCCAGGTCACTTTCTTATATCCTAGGGATTATGAAAGAACTCAATAGCAGAAAATAAGCGGCCACGGTGCTGGCCGCTTTTTGCTGCCTTTCTTTTATTTTATCCTGCAATCCCCCCGATATGCCCAATCCCACTACCGGCGATAAGCCAAGAATCACTCCCGGAATGTCACTTTTTTATTTTCCTGTACTTCCAAACCCATCTGTGCCGCGCTGCTCGCCAAGCTCTGTAACAAAATCTGCGATCACAACCGGAGTAATTACAAGCTGGCCCACGCGGGAGCCTTTGGAAAGCTCCTGGGTCTGGCTGCTTACATTGCTGATGATCGCGTGAATCTCCCCACGGTAGCCGGAATCCACCGGCGGCAGCTCACAGACCAGCCCTTTTACCGCCATGCTGGTGCGCGGGAATACATAGCCTGCATATCCGTCCGGCACTTCAATCCCAAATCCAAGAGGGACCTTTGCGATCTCGCCCGGCTGCAAAGTACAGTCATAGGGCATGTAAACATCCGCGCCGGCATCGTTCCCATGCGGACGGAAAGGGCGGCGGTCCTCCGGCACGCCAAAGTCGATCAATTTGATCTTCATGCGCCGCCTCCTTCCAAAAGCGCCGGATAGTCCGTTTTCAGAATATCTCCAGGCGTCATATCCGCTTTCAGCATGTTTCCGCAGGTCATTTTCCCCTCCAGGCATTTGTCCTGTTGGCAGAAGGGGCCTGTGAGATCAGGGGCAAACAGCACCGGGCTTAAAGTATAAAGCTCCTGCCAGATTTTTAAGAGCACGATCCGGGTCTCGTCCGTATTGCGCCGGCATACCCGCTGGCCGATGATGTGTTTCCACTGATAGGGCGTGGCGCTGATAACCAGCACATTCCGAAGTCCCTGGGGTGTGGCATATCCCGCCGCGTCATGGCCGATCCCCTCGGCACACAGCTTTTCGTAACAGCCCATGCCTTCGTGGCAGCTTTTTAAGTACAGTTCCCGGACCGCAGCCGTGGCGGTTATAATCTCATAAGGTATGGCAAAATCCGCCTGCCCCGCATAATTGCTGTACTGCAAAGACGCGCTCATAAACTTTACTTCGTTCTGGTGCCGGGTGATCTGCGAAAGGAACCGCCTGCTTGCCCCTACAACGGCAATGGTAATTACCGCAAATTTCTGGACCGTCGGGTGGGGAAGGGCGCTGATGGCCGCCACAGTATCATCACTGAACGATTTTTCATAAAGGGCCATCAGATCGTCCATTGTGGCAATCCGGTGGCCCCTCTGGGTGAGCCGGGCGGCAAAGACCATGTTTTTCTCGGCCTCCCTGGCCGCCTGGCAGTTTAATATTTTTACTTCAATCCGTCTGATCGGTATGTCCCTCCTTTACAATGGCTTTCAGTAAGAACAGATAGTTGAGGCTGTCTGTGATCTTTTCATCCCATGTACTTATCCCGTAATCCGTATCATTGTCAAAGCACATGTCATACAGGGAAACGATATGCTTCGCCAGCATCCCGGCAAGGGCGCGCTCCGGCGTGGTGTGCTGCAAGGCTGCCGCCGCCTTAAAAGCCCCCAGCCGGTCTGTATCGTCCCCGGTATATTCCTTCGTTTTCTTTTGCAATGTGTCGGCACAGAGCCGCACCTGCTCGTCAAATACGGCATTGACTTCCTGTTGTGTGATATGGCATCCCTCCTTTGAAAAATGGATTGTCCCGAATACTGTATAGAAGCCGGGACAGTTTTACTTGAAACAAAATGCGCATTATATTTCTTATCCGCTGCATTTCAGGCGCTCGGCAGATAAATCCAGTCGTGCATCAGGCACACGCTGGGTTCGTCCTCCCTGGGGACCAGGTGGTAGGTACATTCCCCGTACACGGTCCGCTTGTCCTCGATTTCCATGCCATACGCCTTGTAGAAGCGGTATTCCAGGTTGGAAATGATACACCGCAGCGTCTGCAGCGCCTCCCGCTGTGAGGTCACGATCAGGTCCCGGTCAATGCTGCGCTTTAAGAACAGCAGGGATTTATAAAGCTGTACCTCCGTCCGGTAAGGGCGGTAATCCTCATGCTCCAGCCAGCCGCTAAAGGCCACCGGCCCGCTCTGGATCACGTCACGTTCCGGGTGGTAATACTCGTAGCAGTCCAGGTTTGCCGTGTTCAGAAGATAGAGCATTTCCCGGACCTCATTCTCCGGCATATCATAGAACCGCAGAAGGGAGCGGTACAGATGGACGTAGCCGGGTATCGAAACAATGGTATTCACCATAGAAAAATCCTCCTATATAGCAGGTGCGGGAGCAGACAGCCCCCGCACCGATTTCCAATATTCCTGTTAATCGTTTACAGCCGCCAGCTTTCCAATGACGATAAAGCGGCTCTTACCTCCGGGCGTACAGGTGGAAAGGGTCAGCACCTTGTCACTGGACGTCACCGTAACATCAGTCTCAATGACAGACCGGCCCGCCATTTCAGAAAGCCATGTGGTGTAGGCCCCGTCATCTTTCCAGTTAAGCCTCCAGGGGGAGGTGTCGCTGCCGGATTCCGCCGGTTTCGCCTCAAATGCGGAGAAAACCTCCATCACATAACCGCCGTCAGGGGTGACAAGGTACATCTGCGGGTGCCCGTCATAATAGCCCTGTCCGCCATATTCATTCAGCGCGGCGAACATGGAGCCGTCCCGCATGTTGTGGCCGTAGATAATGGTATTGCGGTCTGAAAAATCCGCCTGATTCTCATAGTCTGCAAACAGGCAGCCCACCTTGTTATAGGTGCCGTCATACAGATGGTGCAGGTAATACTCGTTATTGTCTGTCTGCGTTACCGGGTAGTTGATGGCCGTATCGGGAAGGCTGAGCCACCCGATGATGTCCGGCCCGTTTTCCCTGAGGGCTTCAAAGTCAACAACAGGGAGGACCGCACTGGAATCCTCCCTGCCTGTTTCTTCCTCTGCCCCCGGTTCTTCCGGCTCCCCGGCCTGCTCCGGCACTTCCACATGTTCCGCCAGCCCGTCATAAGTTCCGGCGCTCTCGGCATACTGGCTGAGGTCGCGGACGATCAGGAAACCGCTGCCAAGAGCCAGCAACCCGCAGAGGGAAAGTACCGCAATGCCGGCAGCCTTTGTCCTGGCGGTATTTCTGCCGTGCTTTCCCTTTTTGAAATAGGCCGCAGCAGACAGCCCGCCGCCGATCACAGACAGCGCCAGGAGCCCGCCATACAGGAAGATAAAATTATCGTCCCCGGTCTGCGGTACCGCTTTGCCCGGATTGGACGGTGTGGACGGAGTGGATGGGTTGGACGGTGTTTTCGGATTGTCCGGGCTGTCCGGCGTTTCCGGTTTCTCCGGTTTTTCATTGAAGAACTGGACCATTGCGGTTTCGTCCGCCTTGACCTCCACCGTGGCAGCGTCGGGGATGATATAGTCCCTGCTTGCCCGGTTGGAGATTTCCGTTACGGTATAAATGCCGACACGCAGCCCCTTGACTTCGATCACGCCGGATTTCGGGGAGGTAAAGGTCTCACAATAGGAGCCGTCCGCATTCTTGACCTCAAAAGCAAACCCATCCTTGCGCCCGTCACTGGAATCCTTCGTGATCTTCAGGTTCCCGCGGTACGCCTCATTGGTAAAGCCGCACCCGGCCTCGCTGTTTTCCACAACGGCCACCTGGCCGTCCTCGGTGATCTCAAAATAGTAGGCGTTTTCATCCATCTGGTAGCCCTCCGGCGCCTTGCTTTCCTTCACAAAATAGCCCTTTGCCAGAAGGTTCTCCGCCGTATGGTAGCCCGCATCCGATTCTTTCAGTGTGCCGATCTTCGTATCTTCGGAATCAAATTCCTTATTGCCGTTGGCGTCCTCATACAGATCGAACACCGCGCCGGAGAGGAAACGCAGGAAGGTGTTGTTATCCTTGTCCTTTTTCTCCACGGAAGAAGGCTCGTCTACCGCTTCGGTTTTCATCACCTGCACGCTGCCCCGGATCAGGGTGTTTTCCACCTTAATCTTTATGCTCTGGCCATCCACACCGATATAGATATGGTGCTGTTCGGGGCTTACCGTATAAAGCGCCGGAGAGGAAATTTCCTTTACGATCCAGTGGCCGTAAGGGATATTCTCAAAGACAAAGCTGCCATCCTCGCCAGTAGTAACGGTAAGCAGCGCATTTTCCCCGGTAAATTCCTCGGTATCAGGCTTAAATAATCCCATGACCGCGCCGGCCAGCTTCACATCCTCGCCGCCATCCGGGTTTTCGCCGGTTTTCACGCCGTCCACACGCCCGCGCAGCAGGTCATTGGGAACCGCCCCGCCCTCATTTACAAGAACCTGCACCAGCGCCGCCTCCTGGCCGGCATATTCAAAAACAACCGGATATTCCGTATCAGGGAGGATATAAGCGCTGTTTGTGGTACGCTCCTTCACATAGTAGCTGCCAAAAGGCAGGTCGGAGGCAAAGGAAGCGCCATAGCCGCCCGCCTCATTCGGGTCAATGGAAACCACCTCCAGAAGCCCGCCTGCCGGGATCACGCTGCCGTCAAGGGCCGTCAGATCAGCGGAAGCATACAGCCCGAAAGAAATGTCTTTGTATTCCTCGTTCATGCCGAGCCCGAAAAGCTCGTCCGTTTCCAGCGCTTTAGACAGGCTTACCGCCACCTTCTGGCGCTCGTCATAGAGGCCGGCTGCGGCATGTGTCACTTCCACGGTTTCCCCCGCATAAGTAAGCTCCGCGTATTCCGGCTGGGTGTTTAAGACCATCCCCTCCGGCGCCTGGCGTTCCTCCAGACGGTAACGGCCCAGGTACAAAAGCCCGCTCTGTGCCGTTCCATCCTCCCCGGTGGTAAGGGTCTCCACGACGGCATCCTTTGCCGCCCTGAGCGTACCGTCGCCGGTATAAATATCTTCATCCGCGATCACGTCATAGACTGCGCCCGGAAGCCCCATGACCTCATACACCGGCTGGTACAGGCCGCCGTTCTCCTGGACGGAAGCGAATACCTCGCCGGTCTTGGTAATGGTAAGCTGCCCCTTCTGCGGCATATTGTGCTGTGTGACCGTGACAACCGACTCGCTGCCGTCAATGGTAAACGGCACCGGCTCACTGGAAAGCACATAGCCGTAGGGCGCCGCCACCTCATACAATTCATAATCTCCGGTGTGCAGAGGCTCCGGCAGCATCAGCCAGCCTTCATCCGAAACATAGAAGGTATCAAGGGTTTCCGGGTTCGGGTAGTAGATTTCCTGGGTGACAAGTTCCCCGGTGGACAAATCCCTGATCTGGAAGCCGGTGCCCGTCATCGGGATAATATTGCCGGTCTCCGCATCGCATTTCTCCACACGCAGCCTTGCGGTAATGGTACGGTTATTCAGGATATAGCTGTAAGTCTGTCCGTTGGAGGAAACAAAGACCGTAAAATCCGGGATAAATGCCTTCCCTTCCTCGCCGGAAACCTGATGCACCGTGTAATGTCCGTAGGGGAGCATTTTGGAGGAAGCGAAGCCGTCCCCGTCCGTGGTGAGCAGGTCACGCTCGCTTTCCTTCGCTGCGTCATAGCTGCCAGCCGCTTTCAGATAGACCTCAAAAACTGCGCCGGCCTCCGGGCGCTCAATGACGCCCTCATTGGGCTCGTCCGTATTTTCATCCCCGGACACATCCGGGTCCAGGTCCTCCGTATGCTTCACAAGCTGGATGTTTCCGTAAATGACCGTTTCCGTGACCTGGTTCTCGGTGGTGTTCAGCTCCACTTCATAAAGCGTGGGGGAAGCGCCCACCTCATAGACCGTATCGTTTAAGAGGTAGCCGGTGCTCGGCTCGATCTCCCGCACGGTCCAGTTATCGCCGCAGACATAGTACCGGGTCATAAAGCTGCCGTCCGGCCCGGTAGTGTAGGTGTCTACCAGCTCGCCGTTGCTATAAATCCCGTAAACTGCCCCTGCAAGGGTGGCGTCGCCCTGGGCGGCGCCGGTATCTGCGTCACTCTTTACCACATGGGCACGGAATTTTTTCAGGATATTGCTGAAATGCACCGTGGCGGTCTGGCCGCTTTCAATGGTGACATACTGCGCGGAAGGGGTCACATAGCGGTCCACCGGCAGCTCCTTCACCAGATAGGTGCCGGGCAGCAGCTTTTCCTTGATCTGCCCGTTTTCCCCGGTAGTGACGGTTTCATCCACCTTGTTCCCCAGGATGTCCGTGCCGGAGATTTGGAAAGGAATCCCGGACACAATGCCGTCCTCGCTGGTCTTGACAATCTTTGCGGTGCCGTAGGTCTCGGTCTTGATCTTTACAAAGAAGGAGACCGGGTCGCTGGCGCCGGTCATCATGGTCTGGTAACCCGGCCTCCCCCAGATCAGCATGTCGTTAGCAACCGGAATATCCTTTCGGAATTCAAAGGTGACAGGGTCCATGATCATGTTCTTGCTGGTGAACGTGTACTTGTTCCCGCTCCTTGTGGCGGAAACGCCGCTGCCTTTCAGGGTCTCCAGATCGATTTTCAGGTTATTGGTGTCCGTGACGGTCAGGGTATAGACTTTTTTCTCCGTGTCCCATTTCAGCTCCAGCTCCGGGGCTTCACTTTTCTTCGTGGAAGTAAAGGAGGGGACCGTGGAATGGGAGGCGACCTGTGAAAGAATCCAGTTGTAGGCTTTTTCCGCAGGACGTCCGGCAATCACGCTGAAATACTGGTCTGCATTTGCCTGGCCGTTCCCATGCCGGCTGTAAGGGTCGCTGCGGAGCTGCTGCTGGTATTCCCAGAGGATGATCTGCGTCGCCATTTTATAATCATCCTCGTTAATGCCGGACACAGGGAGGGAAGCGCCGGGTTTCCAGCCGTAGATCGCCGTCAGGGTAATGCCCCGGCGTGCTTCTGCCGGAAGGAGGTTCAAGTAATTGCTGTTCGTGCCGCTTTCCGATGTATAGGTATTGTCAGAAGTGTTATAGGCAATGCCGCTCTCCACACAATAGACCTGCTGGCTGCTCCCGTCCGAAGCTGTCAGCATATAATGCCGGTAAGCGTTGCCCCCGGGACTGCTGCGCACATCCATCGTTCCATCAGAATTGTAGACAAGGTAGGTGTAAGGCGCCGGCGCATAATAATGCTGCCCGTCAGACCCCACATATTGATCGCCCAGCCAGGAGCTTGCTTTCTGTCCCGGCGAAAACGCAAACGCCTGAGTAGGGATCAGCCCAAAGACGCATACTGCGCAGAGAAGAAATGCCAGCAGCCGCTTTAGGCCGCTACGGTGATGGATTGTTGTTTTCTCCATGTAATATCCTCGCTTTCTTAAAATAGTAAAGGACAGCTTTATTCGCTGTCCCTGTCGTCAAAATCGTCCTCGGAGAGAAATTCCGTCTCGCCGTAAGCCTCATCCGGGTCAAAGCCTTCGCCGTACCCGTCATCCTCGAAATCTTCGTCATCCTCTGCCTGTTGTTTCGGACGGACGATCTTCACATAATAGCCAACGCCTCCTGCTGCAAGCAGGGCAATGATAATAAAAATGATCGTGCCGGCGCTGCCCTTGTCTTTTTTTGGCTGCTCGGCCTGCGCGGGTTCCTCCGTTTCCGCAGGTTTTTCCTTCCCGGCACAGCCTTTCAGGTCATTCTTGCAGACCGGGCAGGCGGTATCAACTTCCCCGGCTGCGCATTTCTCCGTACAGGTGCAGACATCCTCTGCCGGGATCGCACTCATGGTGTCCTCGCTCTTTTCCGCCAGCGCCATCAGGTCAGCCTCGGTAACGCCGTTCAGGAAGTAGACGTTGTTGCCGTCCCGCTTTCCGTCAATAATCAGATAGAACACATTCCCGTCCTCGGAGGTGATGGTGTAAAACTGTTTATCCCCATCTTCCCCGGTGGCCGTATCTAACACCGTGCCGGTGCCCTCCGGGGTAAACGCGCCGTCCGGGATAGCGGAAGCGGATTCCGTTTCCTCCTGGGAATCGGGGCTGCCGCCGTTTGTGCCGGAGGCTGTATTACCGCCGCCATTGGCGCCCGTATTCGTACCTGTATTAGAACCGTTCCCGGAATTGCTGTTCCCGGCATTGCTGTTTGTGCTGCCAGGGGAAGCAGCCTGGGCCTGCACAGGTTTTGCCGCCGTGCCGCCCTGGTTCTGCTGTGTTGCAGCCGCAGGTTTTTCCGTGGGCGCCGGTTCCTCATAATAGGGATTCTCAAACTTCACGGTCTTTGAGCGGTTCCCGGCATAGTCCTGGGCGTACACGCTTACCTGCTTTTCCGTGCCGGCATAATCCTTTAAGGTGACGGAAGCCGCCCCATTGGTTAGGGAATTGATACGGTTCCCGTCCACAAAGACCGCCTCCACGCCGGAATTATCGTCGCTGCTTTCTATTTTCAGCGTGTCGCCGTCCAGGGAAGCCGTAAGTTCGGGCGGCGTGGTATCTTTGTCCCCGGCTGCATAAGCCGTCAGGGGCAAAGATATGGCGCTTATGACAAGCATAAGCGCCAGTAGCAGAGAGATTTTTTTAGTCCTCATTCTTATCCTCCTGTTTCTGCAGCGGGCCATCCCCGGACGGGGCGGACTGCTGCGATTTCAGAAATTCGGCCAGCTGCTGGGGTGTCAGATGGAAGCTGCGGGCAATCGCCACATAATCGGTATTCTCCAGCTCCGTTTTCTGCTTTTCCAGGTCGCGGAGCTTGGCCTGCATCTCCGCAATCTTTGTTTTTGTCTTGTCGATCTCTTTCTCCAGTTTCTCAATCTTAGGGTTCAATTTATTACCTCCAATCTGTCTTTTTGCAAAACAGTTTGATAATAATAAGCTCCATAATTACAATTAAGTTTGATAATTTACTCCAAAACTTAATATCACGAAGCCATGTTGCAGAAAAACAAAGAAGCAAAATAAGAACCATGCTCCTTTAAGTGCCACGAAATCTCCGTTTTTATCAACTTTAATTGTCATTTTCTTTGAGTTTTATCAATCATAATTGTTAATTCCTTTGTGAAGCCGTTTTTATCAAACAAAGTTGTAAATTATCAATCTTTATTGCAAAATTATCAAACTTAATTGTCACTGGACACCAATCTGTCAGGGCAGACGCCCGAATGTATAAAAATGCTGCTGCCAGTAGCTTGTGTTGATATTTGCGTAGGAGATCGGGTCCCCGCAGTGGATCATCATCCCGTTGCCCACATAGATTCCCACATGGCTTGCGCCGCTGGTATTGTAGGTGCCCTGGAAGAATATCAGGTCGCCGGGCCTTGCATCCGCGTTTGATACAGGCGTGCACACGCCTAAAAGCCCGTCTGCGGTAAGCCGTCCGAAGTTCCAGCCCACGCCGCAATGGTTGACTACCCAGGAAACATAGCCGGAACAGTCAAAGGAAGTGGAAGGGCTTGCGCCTCCCCATACATACGGATAGCCTAAATACTTTTCGGCCTCCGCGAGCATGGCGGCAAATTTTTCATCTGCAAGGGCCTCCGGCGGGACGTCATAGTCAAAATAGTTCCCTCCGCCGCCTGCGCCTGCCTCCGGTAAATGCCGCTCGCTGGTATCGCCGGTATCGGCAAAATACAACGGGTTCATATACTGGCCGTCAACCAGCACCTCCAGGTGCAGGTGCGGCCCGGTGGAATTTCCGGTGCTGCCGACCTTCGCGATCACATCCCCGGCCTTTACCTCCTGTCCGGCAGATACAAAAATCTGTGAACAGTGGCCGTATTTGGTGGTAAGGGAGCGCCCCTCATAAGCCTCGCCCTCAATGGCAACGCACAGGCCGTATCCGCCGGCTTCACCGGCCAGCGTGACCGTGCCGTCATGCCCGGCTAAAATCTCCGTGCCCTGGGGCATCCCGATGTCAACGCCGGTATGGTAGTTCTTTCCCCCGCTGATCGGGTGTACCCGGTAGCCGTAGTAGCTGGTGACATAGGGCAGCCAGTTCGTGCCAAATACATTTTTCACATACTGCCGGTTGCCTTTGGTCTGCAACAGAATCTCGCAGATTTCCTTCTGGTCTGGGTTCATGCGTGAAACAACCAGGTTTTCAAGCGGCGTAGAAGTAAGCGTTACATTCAGGATGTGCCACTCATAAGGCACTTCTTCCTCTGTTTCCTCGCCGGTCTCCGGGTCAACGCTGGTTTCTGTCCGGTAGCGGGTTTCCGTTTCTTCTGAAAAAGACAGGGAATACTGCCCGTTAAACAGCTCCCGGAGGACACCCTCGATCTGCGCATAGGTAAAATTCTGATAGGCAGAAGTGAGGTACCCCATTAAGACATAGGGATCATGCTCAATGGGGCCGATATTATAGCGGTACTCGTCATAGCCGGGCCGGTCCGATTCCACACGGTTAATCTGCATCTGCAGGTCCGTTTCCCACTCGGTATAAGCAAGCTCCGCATTGTTGATGTCCGCATCGTCCGCCAGATAGGTAGAGGCTGCAAGGCTGCCCAGCCCTCCGGCCCCCAGGTTGGAAAAGGAAGAAATCAGGGACGCGATCAGGAAAAATACCAAAAGGAGCAGGAGCACGATCCCGCATATGACCGGGTGGCGCCTGACGGCATGGACCACGCCGGCAGCGATCTTTTCCGTGGTAACGGCGGTGTTCTTTGCACGCTTTCCCGCTTTTTTCGCTTCTCTGGCTGCTTTGGCATACTGGCGTTTTATCTTTTGTTTCTGCCACATCCGGGCAAGAAGGTTTTTCTTCAGTTCCGGGCTGTCATGCAGGGTCTGCCGGTAGGCAAGCCGGGCATTGGCCCTGGCTGATCTCTGCTGTAATTTTGCCACCCTGCGGTACGGCGCCGTCTTATGCCTGTGATATGCCATACGCAGCCCCGATTCGCTTACAAGCTCGGTGCGGTGGGCCGCTTTAATGCCGACATTTTCATTCTCTGCCTGGTAAATCTTTTTATGGGCGTAACCCACCGCCATATTTGCGCCGGCCTTTACCGGGCGCATCGGAACGGGACCCTTGACATGGGCCCGCTGGGATTTCACCTCCTTTTCAAATTTCAGGCGCTTTTTGGCCTTGCCCGTATCGGGATCAGAAGATGTTTCCATCCGCAACTTACGGCGGGCAGGAAGGCGGTTTTCCGCCTGTTCCAGTTTTTCCGCTGTCCGTTCTGCCTTCCGTCGGGCTTTCGTGAGCTTCTTATCCGCTGTTTCCGGTGGGAGTTCGTCAGCGGTAAATTCCAGCTTGGAAGGCCGTTTTGGTTCTCCTTCGGCTGCCTCCGGCGGTTTCTCCTGAGGTTCCCCGGCTTTTGCCGCCTCCTGAAAGCGCTGTTGGTATTTATTACCATGCTGCCGTGTCCGGTTCCAGTGTCCTGCCTGGCCGGATTTTTCTTCCCCTTTCTGTGCCCCGGCTCCTTCCTGAAATAGTTTCCCATACCGGGAATCCGTACCTTTCGGACCGTGTTCTGCAAAAGCTGTCTGTCCGGGATTTTCCTGGCCGGAATCCGCCTGCCTGGGTTCTTCCTGCCTGAAATTCTGGTAAGCGGCATTGCGCCTCCCTGGGCTCTCCTGGCTGGAATCCGCCCGCCTGGGTTCTTCCTGCCTGAAATTCTGGTAAGCGACATTGCGCCTCCCTGGGCTCTCCTGGCTGAAATCTGCTTGTCTGGGTTCTTCCTGCTTGAAATTCTGGTAAGCGGCATTGCGCCTCCCTGGGCTCCCCTGGCTGAAATCCTCCTGCCTGGAATCCCTGTAAGCAGCATTGCCCTGTCCTTGGCTGCCCCGCCTGGTTTCTGGCACATATGGTTCTGATCCAGTTGGTTCCTGTCCGGGAAAAACCTGGGTAGGGGAATCCTGTGCTGCCGTATCACTGTTTTCGCAACCGGCAAATATATCTGATCCATAAGTTTCCGTCTGCACCGGCGCCGCCTGCCTGCGGTTCCTTGAAGTGCCGGAAGAAGGGGCGTCCCTTGCCCGGCGCAGGTCATAATCCGGCTCTCCCTGCCGGGCCGCCATGCGGTCCTCCCCGTGGGAATCCCGCGCCGGCATCCGGGCATCTTTCTGTTTCCTCTGAAAATTCCTTTCACGCGCCATTGCCCTCACCTCCAATCGCTTTCAGGGTATTTTTGTTTCCTCATGCCTTCGTCCCCGCCACTTCATCAGGCCGTGTTGTAAGTACGCTGTACAGCAGGGTATCCTTCGGAAAATGATCGACAAAGGGGATAATCACATTCCCGAAGAACAGAAGCCCCTCGCCGGGGCCGGAATGGGTCACATAGGAAAGCTGGTGCGGGGAAATCCCCAGCTGCTTCGCCAGAATCTGCCGGTCCCCCTGGGCCTGGTTCAGCATGTAGATAAAATCCGAGTTCTCAAAGATATTCTCGATCTCACGGGAGGCCAGCAGGTCCTTCACGTTCTGCGTCAGGCCGCTCGGTATGCCGCCCCATTTCCTGAACCGTTTCCAGATTTCCACGCTGAAACTTCCGGTCTGTCCTTTCAAAAGGAATAGCGATAGGTAATCCTTTGATGTTATCTCCGGATTTTCCCCCGCTCTAAACC
>SRZB01000050.1 GCA_004793585.1 Hominisplanchenecus murintestinalis
TTTAGAAATTTATTAACCAAGTAGTCTTGATTGACTACACCATTATTATACTAGGGGGTGTTGAAATGAGAATAGCGATTATCGAAGATGATGAAATCACTCGTTTGGAGCTTTCTAAACTATTGAACACACAAGGATATGAAACAGTTTTATTGACTGACTTTGGAAATCTGACAGAGGAATTAAAGCAATATTCCATAGAACTGGTTCTGCTTGATATTAACCTGCCGTATGAGAATGGCTACGAAGTATGCAGGAAAATAAAACAAGTCATGCCAGTACCTATTATCTTTGTAACAAGCAGAGATACAAATGCTGACGAATTGAAAAGTATTCAAGTGGGTGGGATTGACTTCATCACAAAGCCGTATGACACGCTTATTCTTCTTGAGAAGATCAAGCGTGCATTGCAGTTGTCAAACCCGAATAATTTCCGTGAGCTTGTCAAAAAAGATTGTACCCTTGATTTACATTTATCCATTCTGAAGTATCAAGAGAAAAGCATTGAACTGACAAGAAATGAATTTCGTATTTTATACTACTTCTTTATGAACGAAGATAAAGTTATTAGCAAAGAAGAACTATTGGAAAAGCTGTGGAACGACAAATATTATTTAGACGAAAATGTATTACTGGTTAATATGACTCGTCTAAAAAAGAAAATGAAAGAAATCGGTATTGTTCATTTATTGGAAAATATACGAGGAAAGGGTTGGAAACTGTGAGTTTTTTTACATTCTTAGAAGAAAAAATAACAGAGATATTGTTTCAGCTTTTCTTTCTTGCCGTAGTAGCATTTCTCTTGATTTTCTACGGTGTAGATACGCTGTTTGTTGTATCATTGGTAATTCTGTTCATCAGCATACAAGGGCTTTTTCAATGGTGTTTGTATCGGAAGAAACGTAACGCTTCACAACATATTATTGATTTAGTAGACGGACTGGAAGAAACCTATTATATTGCAGACGTTTTACCAAAGCCAAAAGAATTTCAAAATAAAGCCTATTGCTACGCACTAAAAAAAGCCTGCAAATCTATGAATGATGAAATCGGCAAAATCACAGAGGAAAAGCAGGACTATCAAGAATATGTGGAAAGTTTCGTCCATGAAATTAAAATACCGATAGGAGCATTGTCTTTGACGTTTGACAATACAAAAAATTACACATTAAAAAAAGAAACAGACAAAATATTTCAGTTAGTGGAACAAATGCTCTACTATGCAAGAAGCGAAAATACGGAAAAGGACTATTTTGTAAAACAGTTGCAGTTAGACGAAGTGATACATAATGTCATTCTGAAATTCCGTCATTCGCTTATGGAAAGAAAAGCAATTATCAATATCCATGACATAGAAAATGTCATTTATACTGATGAAAAATGGCTGACATTCATTCTATCTCAAATCGTGCAAAATGCGATTAAGTATTTTGATAAGCAAGAAAATAAACTGACGATATACAGTCAAGACAATGGTACAAATATATTGCTTGTGATTGAAGATAATGGTTGTGGAATAAAAGCGTCTGATTTATCCCGTGTATTTGAAAAAGGTTTTACGGGTTCAAATAGAAACAAGGCAAATGCAACGGGTATGGGACTGTATCTATCGAAAAAATTATGCGATAGGTTGGGCTTGAAATTGGATATTGCTTCTACGGAAAAAGAATA
This sequence comes from Hominisplanchenecus murintestinalis, assembly GCA_004793585.1. GTDB lineage: Bacteria > Bacillota > Clostridia > Lachnospirales > Lachnospiraceae > Hominisplanchenecus_A > Hominisplanchenecus_A murintestinalis. Next base: position 1,672 of record SRZB01000050.1, read on the forward strand.
TACAAGACTGACCATTACATTTCCAAAAGGAACAGTTCATAATTTTTCAGAGTAATTTGAAAACCATGCCAACATTGATACGGTGCTTTAAGGGGGCTTGCATTATGGAAAGCTTTAAGTACAATTCTTTGCAATCAAATTCCACCTAATAGCACACTATTAAAAATTGAATATGTTTTAGCTTTAAAGGCTCGTACAGACTATATGTTTTGTGCGGGCTTTTTTCATACTCGAAAAAAATTTAAAAATTTTTCAAAAGAGGTCATTAAATCACACCTTTCATTCCCTATATGGTGCGGAAAGAGGGATAAACACTTTTCAAATCATAGTGGAAAGGGGGTGAGATTGATGAAACCGTCTGACTTCCAGAAAACAGTTCAATGTCGCTTTGAAAGTTGTTTGAAGAAAGTTGTCCGTCATGTTGTAAAGGACTACCAACAAGGATTGAAACGACGAAAAGATAAAGAAATTCCATTCTGTGAACTTCCAGAAATTTTCGTTGAAAATTTTGCTGTGTGGGACGACTACGAAACAGATTATACAATCTTTTCAGTATGTGGCATTGATATTCGTGTCCTTGATGATGAGCTGGCAGAAGCCTTGAAAAAACTTCCAGAAAGAAAGAGAAATACTCTGTTAATGTATTACTTCTTGGAAATGACAGAAAGTGAAATTGCCAACTTACAAAAGATTACGCAAAGCGGTGTATTTAGAAACCGACATCATGCTTTGGAAACTATGAAAAAAATACTAAAGGAGAAGCAGTAAAATGAAGCAAACATTTAAGAAGCCGTCCTACTATTTGCTTTCGCAAGCAATGGACGGGGACGAAAAAGCGATTGAAAAAATACTGGCATTTTATGACCCGTACATATCAAAGTGCTGTTTGCGTCCACTCTATGATGAATACGGCAATGTCTATATTGTTGTAGATATGGAGTTAAAGGGACTTATCCGAGAAGCACTTATCAAAATGATTTTAGGGTTTGATATTGCCTTAGAAATCGAAGAAGAATAAGCAGTTTTTAGCAGAGCATGGTTTAATGTCCCCCTCTTTCCTGCTCTGCCCTGCTTTTACATGGAAGCAACACGCTTTCGCCACAGCTCTTTGACAACTGAATAAAGCAGACAGATACGTTTGTGAGATAGAGAGCCACGGGGACTGTACGCCACGACCTTTCCAAAAGAAAGCGAGCGACCCACGCAGTGATCCGAGAGCGACTGTTGGAAAAGTCGTTTTGCCACGACCTATCCTCACAGAATAATGATACGTCCGCATGGTGCGGTTCTGCCCACAAGAATGGGAATAGTTGAGATACTAATGGAGCTTTCCAAAGCCGTCTGTCTGCTTATGTAACTTATAAATAGACACACAGTAAAGGGGGTGCATAGATTATGAACAATACTGATGTGCCTATCTGGGAAAAATATACGCTGACGATTGAAGAAGCGTCTAAATACTTCCGCATTGGCGAAAAAAAATTGCGTAAATTAGCCGAAGAAAATATTGACGCTGGCTGGGTTATCGTGAACGGTAATCGTATTCAGATTAAGCGAAAACAATTTGAAAAAATCATAGATACATTGGACGAAATCTAATGTCATTGAGCCGTAGATATGGTATAATAAAGTATAGCGTATCACGGCTCATTCCATGACGGAAAGGAGCTTTACACTATGTCTAATGTAAAACGAAAAGACAGTAAAAATCGCAATTTGCGTAATGGAGAGAGCCAGCGAAAAGACGGAAGATACGTTTATAAATATACCGATATATACGGAAAGCCACAATTTATCTATTCTTGGAAACTTGTACCGACAGACAAGACACCTGCTGGAAAGCGTGATGATATTTCATTGAGGGAAAAAGAAGCACAGATAAAAAAAGACCTTAACGACAGTATCGACACAGTCGGCGGTAAAATGACAGTCTGCCAGCTTTACGAGAAAAAGAACAGCCAAAGAAAGAACATCAAGAGGGCTACCGAAAAGGGACGACAGTATCTTATGAACGCTCTGAAAAATGACCCATTGGGTATGAGGGCGATTGATACTGTTAAGCAGTCGGACGCTAAAGAATGGGCTATCAGAATGAGTGAAAAAGGATATGCCTATAAAACAATTGATAACTATAAGCGTTCCTTGAAAGCGTCATTTTACATGGCGATACAAGACGACTGTATCAGAAAGAACCCATTTGAATTTAAACTAAGTGATGTTCTGGAAGATGATACAGAGCATAAAGTTATCCTTACACCAGAGCAGGAAGAACGCCTGCTTGCCTTTATGGAAAAGGATAAGATTTACAGCAAGTATTATGATGAGGTTGTGCTTCTGTTGGAAACGGGACTTCGTATTTCTGAATTTTGCGGACTGACGACGCATATTGATATGCAGAACAAAATACTTAATATAGACCACCAGTTATTGAAAGACAGCGAAATCGGCTACTATATTGAAACGCCAAAAACCAAAAACGGAAAACGGGAACTTCCATTGACAGAACGGGCTTATCAAGCAATCCAAAGAATACTAAAGAACAGAGGAAAGGCACAACCGCTGATTGTAGGTGGTTACAGCAATTTTCTATTCTTAAACCGTGAGGGCTTGCCTAAGGTTGCAGGAAACTATGAGGGTATGGTGCGAGGGCTGATTAAGAAGTATAACAAATATCACACGGACAAGTTACCGAACATCACACCACATTCATTCAGGCATACTTATTGTACGAATATGGCAAATAGAGGAATGAACCCAAACACCCTGCAATATCTCATGGGACACGCTAACATAACCATGACACTTGGCTATTACGCACACGGTACATTTCAATCTGCAAAAGCGGAACTGGAAAGACTGGCTTGTTAATATCGGAGCTTATATTTACTACTCATTTACTACTTTTGGTTGCATTTTCATGCTGGTAAATGCCAGCTTATGCAAGGTATCTTCCAAAAAGAAAATACCGATAAAGCCCTAAAATACGGGATATATCGGCATTTACCAACTTATGAAAAGATAATCAGAAATTTAGTAAGTTTTTAAATAAAAAAATAGAAATTTTTGTTTATGCCTGTCCTATTGACATATGTATGAAATCGTACTATAATGACATGGTATGATTTCGTACATAAGGAGGTTCGATATGGTAAACAATATCAAAGAAGAAATGAAGCGGTATAATCATCTAAATACGGAAATAGAAGGAGTATACCATGAAGCGGCATGGAGGCTTGGCCTGTCTGACAGCGCAATGTTTATTCTCTATACGATCTGTGAGCATGACGGGAGTTGTCTGCTTGGAGATATTACCCGTTTGTCTGGCATCAGCAAGCAGACGATTAATTCTGCCCTCCGCAAATTGGAAAACGACGGGATTGTATTTCTGGAACCAGCGGGCGGCAGAACGAAAAAAGTCTGCCTTACGGAAAAAGGAAAGCGGACGGTGAAAGATACCGTCTGCCGGCTGATTGAAATTGAAAATAATATATTCTCTTCCTGGAAAGCGCAGGAGCGGGAATTGTATCTTGAACTGACACAACGGTATTTGACGGCTTTAAAAGAAGGAATTCATGAGCTTGGGAGGGAACTATGAATATTCAGCTTTCGGATCATTTTAACTGCAGAAGGCTTTTGCGGTTTACGCTGCCATCTATCGTTATGATGATATTTACATCTGTTTATGGCGTAGTAGATGGATTTTTTGTATCAAATTTTGTAGGGAAAACGTCTTTTGCAGCAGTAAACTTCATTATGCCGTTCCTGATGATATTGGGTGCGGTTGGTTTTATGTTTGGTGCAGGCGGAGGAGCGCTTATCGCCAAGACAATGGGCGAGGGCAGACATGAGAAAGCACAGAAACTTTTTTCTTTGTTTGTATATGTTACGGTTATCTGCGGGATTGTGATTGCTGTTTTGAGCAGCATTTTTATTCGTCCTATCGCTGCGTTTTCTTGGGGCGGAGGGGACGATGCTGGACGCACTTTTTGTGGCAGTCCTGCCGTGGGGGCTGGTGGGCGCAGCCGCGGCGACTGCTGCGAGCCAGTGTCTGGGCGGCGTGATTCCGCTGATTTATTTTGGGAGCAGAAACACAAGCCTTCTTCGTCTGAGAAAATGGGAAATGGATGGAAGGGCTTTGCTGAAAGCCTGCACAAATGGTTCTTCTGAGTTGATGAGCAATATATCTATGTCAATTGTCAGTATGCTTTACAACAGCCAGCTTATCAGATATGCGGGAGAGGACGGTATTGCCGCTTACGGCGTCCTGATGTATGTAAACTTCGTTTTTCTTGCTGCTTTTATTGGATATTCCACGGGTACTGCGCCCATTATAGGATACCATTATGGTGCGGGAAACCACAGAGAACTGAAAAGCCTGCGGAAAAAGAGTTTTCTGCTTATCGTCATATGCTCTGGCGGTATGTTTATGCTGGCAGAATTGCTGGCAAAACCTCTTGGCGGCATTTTTGTGGGGTATGACCAGAAGCTTTTAGATTTGACAGTGAGGGCTTTTACAATTTATTCTTTTTCTTTCCTTTTTGCGGGAATTGCTATTTTTGGCTCGTCTTTTTTTACGGCGTTGAATGATGGACTTACCTCAGCGTTGATTTCTTTTCTCAGGACGCTGGTTTTTCAGGCGGCGGCTGTGCTGCTTTTTCCATTGTATTTTGGGATTGACGGCATTTGGCTCTCTATTGTTGCTGCTGAATGGATGGCTATGCTTGTGACGCTGCTGTTTATCGTCGGTAAAAGGAAAAAGTATCGCTATTGATACCATGAGCCTGCATCTTTTCAGGGTGACAAAAAAGCCGGAATAGAGTATAATCAGAAAATATACATAAGAAAGGCTGGGCTTTAAATTATGAGTATTTATGATTCAATGAATGAGAGGCAGAGGGAAGCGGTGTTCCACACCGAGGGGCCGCTTCTGATTCTGGCAGGGGCAGGCTCGGGAAAAACTCGTGTATTGACCCACAGGATTGCCTATTTGATAGAAGAAAAAGGTGTGAATCCGTGGAATATTCTGGCGATTACGTTTACAAATAAAGCGGCGGGAGAGATGCGGGAACGGGTGGACAGGCTGGTGGCGTTTGGTGCGGAAAGCGTGTGGGTTTCTACGTTTCATTCTGCCTGTGTGCGGATTCTGCGAAGGCATATCGACCGGCTGGGATATGATAGCAAATTTACTATTTATGACAGCGACGACCAGAAAACGCTGATGAAGGATATTTGTAAGCGGCTCCAGATTGATACGAAGCAGTGGAAGGAAAAGACTCTTCTCGGTATCATCTCTTCGGCAAAAAATGAGTTGATTGGCGCACAGGAATATGAGATGAATACGATGGGAGATTTTTCAAAACGGAAGATTGCGGAGGCGTATAAGGAATACCAGAGGCAGCTTCGGACAAATAATGCCCTGGACTTTGATGACTTAATTATGAAAACGGTGGAATTGTTCAAGCTGAATCCCGATGTGCTGGAGGCATATCAGGAGCGCTTCAAATATATCATGGTCGATGAATACCAGGATACGAACACAGCGCAGTTTAAGCTTATCAGCCTGCTGGCGTCTAAATATCAAAATCTGTGTGTGGTGGGGGATGATGACCAGTCCATTTATAAATTCCGGGGAGCGAATATCAGAAATATCCTGAATTTTGAGGATGTATTTCCGAGCGCCCGTGTGGTTAAACTCGAACAGAACTACCGTTCGACAAAAACGATTCTGGATGCGGCGAATCATGTGATTAGGAATAATCTGGAAAGAAAGAACAAGACTCTGTGGACGGCGAATGACGGCGGCGCGCCTATTATATTCCAGAATTTTATGACTGCGTATGAGGAAGCGGAGTATATTGCAGAAGATTTGGCGAAAAGGGTGGCGGCTGGAGACGGAAACTACAGCGACTGTGCCATCCTCTACCGTACGAATGCCCAGTCACGTTTACTGGAAGAAAAATTTCTGCTGGCCAATATTCCTTACCGGATTATTGGCGGCGTGAATTTCTATGCCAGAAAGGAAATCAAAGATTTGCTTTCTTATTTAAAAACGGTAGACAATGCGAGGGATGATTTGGCGGTACGCAGGATTATCAATGTGCCGCGCAGGGGAATCGGCGCTGCCACGCTGGCAAAGGTACAGGACTTTGCAGTAGAGAACGAAATCAGCTTTTACAACGCGCTCCGTGCCGCAGAAGAAATTCCGGCGCTGGGAAGGAGCGTGGCAAAGCTGAAGCCTTTTGTGACCCTGATTCAGACGCTGCGCGCGCAGCAGGAATATTTTTCAGTGGCAGAGCTTTTGAAGGAGGTCATTGACAGAACAGATTATGTGAAAGAGCTGGAGGATGAAAATACCGAAGAATCCCGTGCGAGAATTGAAAATATTGACGAATTGATTTCGAAAGCGGCGTCCTATGATGAAGAAGCGGAAAATCCCACGCTCAGCGGATTTCTGGAGGAAGTGGCCCTGGTGGCTGACATCGATAACTTGGAGGAGAATAATGACAGGGTCGTGCTGATGACGCTTCACAGCGCGAAGGGGCTGGAATTCCCGAATGTATACCTGGCGGGGATGGAAGACGGGATCTTTCCGAGTTATATGACCATTGTTTCGGAAGACCCCACAGATCTTGAAGAGGAGCGGCGGCTCTGTTATGTGGGGATTACCAGGGCGATGCGGCAGCTTACGATTACCAGCGCCCGGTCGAGGATGATTCGGGGAGAGACACAGTACAATAAGGTATCCCGATTTATCCAGGAAATTCCCCGTGAGCTGGTGCAGGTGGGAAGTATGATAAAGCCTAAGGTGCAGGAACTGCCGAAGCAGACGGCGTATATCCAGGCGAAACAGGCATTTCAGGCGAAGGCATTTGAGCCGAAACAATATAAGGTTACGAAAGCAGATAAGCTGGAGTATGGAGTGGGCGACAGGGTAAAACATATAAAGTTTGGAGCGGGAACGGTTGAAAATATTGTAGAGGGAGGAAAAGACTACGAAGTGACCGTGAATTTCGACCGGGCGGGAGTAAAGAAGATGTTTGCCGCGTTTGCGAAACTGAAGAGAGAATAAACGGAAGCCGGGGAAGGCGGTATCTCTTTTCGTTGACATTTTCCGGCGAAATTAGTAGAATAGAAAATTAGGAAAGAAGTTTGTTTTTACAATTATTTATAAAAGAAGGAGAATATACCATGACAAAAGTTGGGATTGTAATGGGCAGTGATTCAGATATGCCGGTTATGGCGAAAGCAGCAGATATTTTGGAGCAGCTGGGTGTGGACTATGAGATGACGATTATTTCCGCACACCGGGAGCCGGATGTATTTTTTGAATATGCAAAAACTGCGGAAGAGAAAGGATTTAAGGTAATCATCGCGGGCGCGGGGATGGCGGCACATCTTCCGGGCATGTGCGCGGCGATTTTTCCGATGCCTGTCATTGGTATCCCGATGCATACTACTTCGCTGGGAGGCAGGGATTCTCTTTACTCTATCGTGCAGATGCCGTCGGGAATCCCAGTGGCTACCGTGGCCATTAATGGCGGGGCAAATGCGGGAATTTTAGCGGCAAAGATTCTGGCGGTTTCGGATGGGGAACTGCTGGAAAGGCTGAAAAAGTATTCTGCGGATTTGAAAAATCAGGTAGTGGCAAAGGATGAGAAGCTTCAGAAATTGGGACATAAGGAATATTTAAAGCAGAAGTAGGCATATAAGCAGTGGAAAAAGGAGAAAATTATGGATTATAAGAACGCAGGAGTAGATATTGAAGCGGGTTACAAGTCAGTGGAGCTGATGAAGGAACATATCAAAAAGACGATGAGGCCGGAAGTACTGACAAATATTGGAGGATTTTCCGGTGCATTTTCTATGGAAGCATTTAAAAACATGGAGAAACCCACGCTGGTATCCGGTACGGACGGTGTGGGGACGAAGCTGAAACTGGCATTTATCATGGACAGGCATGATACCGTGGGGATTGACTGCGTGGCTATGTGCGTAAATGATATCGCATGTGCGGGAGGAGAACCTTTATTTTTCCTGGACTATATTGCATGTGGGAAAAATGTGCCGGAGAAGATTGCGACGATTGTAAGCGGCGTGGCTGACGGGTGCGCCCAGTCTAATGCGGCGTTGATTGGCGGCGAGACGGCGGAGATGCCGGGCTTCTATCCGGAAGATGAGTATGATTTAGCAGGGTTTGCCGTGGGCGTTGTGGATGAAAAAGATCTGATTACCGGAAAAGATATCAAGCCGGGAGATACTCTGGTGGGCATTGCGTCCTCAGGAGTTCACAGCAATGGATTTTCGCTGGTTCGGAAAATTTTTCAGATGGACGCCGGGACTTTGAATACTTATCATGAGGAGCTTGGGAAAACGCTGGGAGAGGCTCTTTTGGCGCCTACAAAGATTTATGTGAAAGCATTGAGGAATGTAAAAGAGGCTGGCGTCCGTATCAAGGGGTGCAGCCATGTGACAGGCGGCGGTTTCTATGAAAATATTCCAAGGATGCTCCCTGATAATGTGCGTGCCGTGATTAAAAAGGATAGTTACGAAGTTCCTGCAATTTTCCGTATGATGGCGCGGGAGGGCGACGTGGCGGAAGAGATGATGTACAATACCTACAATATGGGCATTGGCATGGTGCTGGCGCTGGATGCGGCAGATGTAGATAAGGCTATGGCAGCTATCAAGGCAGCCGGGGAGACGCCTTATGTGATTGGCCAGGTTGAGGCTGGGGAAAAAGGAGTTACTTTATGTTAAGGCTGGCAGTACTTGTCTCAGGCGGGGGGACGAATCTCCAGGCAATTATGGACAGCATCAGGGACGGCAGGATTACGAACGCCGAGATTTCCGTAGTTATCAGCAATAATAAAAATGCATATGCGCTGGAGCGCGCGAAGCAGGGCGGTATTGATGCGGTTTGCGTCTCACCAAAAGATTATGAGAGCAGGGATGCATTTAATGAAGCTTTTTTGGAAAAACTGAATTCTTATAAGCCGGATCTTGTAGTACTGGCAGGCTGTCTGGTGGTGATTCCCGAAATTATGGTAAAGGCATATCCAAACAGGATTATTAATATTCATCCGGCGCTGATTCCGTCTTTCTGCGGGACAGGATATTATGGGCTGAAGGTTCACGAGGGCGTGTTGGAGCGCGGGGCAAAGGTTACGGGAGCAACGGTACATTTTGTAGATGCCGGGACGGATACGGGGCCGATTATTTTGCAGAAAGCTGTGGAAGTGCGCCAGGGCGATACTCCGAAGGTACTGCAGCAGCGTGTGATGGAAGAAGCAGAGTGGAAAATTCTGCCGGAGGCGATTCATTTGATAGCAAACGGCAGGGTGCGTGTAGATGAGCGGAATCATGTAGTGATTGAGGGGGCATAAGAAAAGATGAAAGTATTAATCGTAGGAAGCGGCGGAAGAGAACATGCAATCGCGTGGAAAACGGCGCAGAGCAGTAAAGTCGACAAAATTTACTGCGCGCCGGGCAATGCGGGGATTGAAGAATATGCGGAGTGCGTAAATATCGGCGCTATGGAGTTTGAGAAGCTGGCGGCGTTTGCAAAGGAAAAAGAAATTGATTTAACGGTAATTGGGATGGACGATCCCCTGGTTGGAGGAATTGTAGATGTCTTTGAAGCCGAAGGGCTGCGGGTGTTCGGCCCCCGGAAAAATGCGGCGGTTCTGGAAGGTTCTAAAGCATTTTCCAAAGATTTGATGAAAAAGTACAAGATTCCTACAGCAGCGTATGAAAATTTCGATAACGCAGAGGAGGCGCTTGCCTATCTGGAAACGGCGAAATTTCCGATTGTACTGAAAGCGGATGGTCTGGCGCTGGGGAAAGGCGTGCTTATCTGCAATACTCTGGATGAAGCAAGAGACGGCGTCCGTACAATTATGACAGACAAGAAATTCGGGACTGCCGGAAACCGTATGGTTATTGAAGAATTTATGACGGGCAGGGAAGTTTCGGTACTTTCTTATGTAGATGGAAAGACGATTAAGACTATGACCAGCGCGCAGGATCATAAACGTGCAGGAGATGGGGATACCGGACTGAATACAGGCGGTATGGGAACTTTTTCTCCAAGTCCTTTTTATACGGAGGAAGTGGATGAGTTCTGCAGGAAGTATATTTACCAGGCAACGGTAGATGCGATGGCAGCAGAGGGGAGAGAGTTCAAAGGAATCATTTTCTTCGGATTGATGCTCACGGAAGATGGGCCAAGGGTTCTGGAATATAATGCGCGTTTTGGCGACCCGGAGGCGCAGGTTGTCCTTCCAAGGATGAAAAATGATATCATTGAAGTGTTTGAAGCATGTATTGACGGGACGCTGGATCAGGTTGATTTGCAGTTTGAAGATAATGCAGCAGTTTGCGTTGTACTGGCTTCAGAAGGGTATCCGGTGAAATACGAGAAAGGCTTTGCGATAAAAGGACTGGAAAATTTCAAAGACAGAGAAGGATACTATGTGTTCCATGCAGGAACAAAGAAAGCAGAAGAAGGAATTGTAACAAATGGCGGCCGTGTGCTGGGCGTTACAGCGAAGGGGAAAGATTTGAAGGATGCCAGGGCAAATGCTTATGAGGCAATCCGGTTGGTGGAATTTGATAATAAATATTACCGCTCGGATATTGGTAAAGCGATTGACGAGGCAGAATAAAGAGAGGTGCGTTATGAAAGCGAGAAAGAACTTCCGGAGAGCCGGAGCAGTATTGGCGCTGCTGATATTTTTCTGTCTTAGTATGTCAGTTCTGGCTTCTTCAGACGATAACTCCCTGTCTGCCCTGAATATCCATAACGGGACATTGTCAAGGGACTTTGAGTACAATATTTTAGAATATGACGTTACGGTGGATCCGGGAACGGCGGAGCTTTATCTGGAGCCTTCCACATCGAACCCGGCCGCGACGATTGATTCTATCACAGGAACAGTACTGGAGGGGGGAAAAGCTACAGTGCTGATTACCGTGTCATCTCAGAGCGGCATTCCGGTAACGTATACGCTCCATGTGACGGAGTCGGGAGCAGGCGGGGAAGAAACTCAGACGGAAGCGCCTGAAACAGAGGCGCAGGAAGCGGTTACGGAACCCCCGGCTGCTTCAGCGCAGACGGAGCTTCAGACAGAGTCAGAAACGGAGACGGCTGCGCCGTCTAATGCGTTTCAGGGGCATATGACGAAGTTGAAATCGGATTCAGACTTGATGATGAAAATTGTATACGGGTTGATTATTCTTTCCGTTATTTTGCTGGTGTTTATCATTAATCTGATTTTGAGAAACCGTGATTTGAAAGATGATTTGAAAGACGTGAAAAACCAGCTTGCATATTATACAAATGAATTTGCGCGTAAAGAGCAGATGATGGTAACGGATAACTACTATGCGCCTGCGCAGCAGGGGGATGCAAAGCCTGAAGAGGCTGAACAGGCGACGGAATATACCCAGGCTCAGCAGAACGGAGCAGCAGTGGAAGAAACTTTTGGGACACGGATGGGTATAGGCGGATATCAGGGCATGATGCCGGAGGATGTGCCGCCAAACCGTCCGATTACGGAGCCGGAGCCTGTGGATAAGCGTACATCCCGCCGGTCGGCATCCCGGCCAAGGACAGAGTCCGGGGCTGAAACGCCGCCGGAGTCTCAGCCGAAAGCAGAGCCACAGCTGGAAGCAGCTTCCAGATCGGAGGCGGCGGTACAGCCAGAGCCTGTTTCCGCGTTGGAGGAACCGTTACGGCCGGAGCCGCCGGCATCCGTGCCGCAGCCTGTTATACAGGCCGCATCTCAGCCACCGGTGCAGCCGGGAAATGAAAGCATGGATATTGATGTTACGATGGTAGAGTTATAGCGGATGAGAGCCGCAGCCTTGTGGAAAGGCTGCGGCTTATGCTATTTATACAGGCAGCAGATATGTATGTAAGGATACTTAATATTTTTTTGCGATTTTTTAAAGATTTAGTAAAGTTGCGCCGCTTATATTGAGTATTCTTAAAAACCCTGTTATACTTAGGAATGGCGAAGGCTTAAAGTAATATTTGCCAGCATTCCGGTTTGGAGGAGCTGATGATATATTATGGAAGCGTTGCCAGAAATCATGATAAGTATGAGGCAGAGAAATGGGGAGAATAAGAAAGAGATTGTCTGGCCTGGTTCCGGTATATGGCATATTTCCGCTTATCATGGCGGTGACTGTAAATACGGCGGTTTATGGCGGCTCCAGAATGATTGCCGGGGAATGGCATCACTATAATATTGAGAGTCCGCTTGACCGTTTGGTTCCGTTCTGGCCGCCGTCAGTGCTGATTTATCTGGGATGTTATTTGTTTTGGGCGGTAAATTATGTATTGATTGCCCGTCAGGGAAAAAAGGAGGTCTGTCAGTTTTTTACAGCGGATTTCCTGTCAAGGATGGTATGCCTGGTATTTTTTCTGGTGTTCCCCACAACAAATATCCGTCCGGAGCTGGCGCAGGATGGACTGTGGAATTGGCTGATGGGATTCGTGTATTCCGTGGATGCGGCCGATAACCTGTTTCCGTCTATCCACTGTCTGGTGAGCTGGTTTTGTTATATAGGCATACGGGGAAAGAAGGAGATTCCGGCGTGGTATCGGGGCGCTTCTTGTGTGATGGCGGTTTTGGTCTGTATTTCTACATTAACGACAAAGCAGCATGTCCTTGTAGATGTGCTTGGGGGAGTTGCCCTCGCAGAGCTGTGCTTCGTAATAGGGAAGCGGGAAGTTGTCTGGCGAAAATATGAAAAACTTCTGGATAAAGTGAATGAGAAGATTTTTCATAAGGAGGAGTAGGATGCGGGCAAAAAAGAAAATAGTAGGAAATACGGTTTTTCTTCTGGCAGTTTTCGGGCTTACGCTCTATGGTGTTTTTCATGGGGAAGATTTGGACGCCATGATGGAGGCGATACGAAGGGCAGATATCCGCTGGCTGGTTCCGGGGGTAGCGCTTGTATTGATTTTTATCTGGGGAGAGTCTGTTATCATCTGGTATATGATGCGTTCCTTTGGGATATATCTAAAGAAGAGGGTGTGTTTTTTGTTTTCTTCAGTAGGATTCTTTTTTAGCTGTATCACCCCGTCAGCGAGCGGCGGACAGCCAATGCAGATTTATTATATGAAAAAAGAGAAAATACCGATACCGGTTTCCACAGTCATATTGATGGTGGTGACGATTACCTATAAGCTGGTGTTGGTGGTGATTGGGCTTGGGATTCTGCTGTTTGCCAGAGGATTTGTACACCGTTATCTGGAGGGGATTCTCCCAATTTATTATCTGGGAGTGCTGCTGAATGTTTTTTGCGTGAGTTTTATGACCATTCTGGTATTTCACCCGGTTCTGGCAAAAAAGATACTGCTGAAGGGTATGGACTGGCTGGAAAAACTGAGGTTTCTGAAACGCAGGGAAGAGCGGAGGAACAAGCTTCAGGAGTCCATGCAGGTATACCGGGAAACGGCAGAATATTTGAAAGAGCATAAGCGTGTGATTGTTCATGTGATTTTAATTACTTTTGTCCAGCGTATTGCGCTGTTTGCGGTAACATGGATGGTATATCAGGCATTTGGCATGTCCGGGATATCTGTGTGGGACATTGTGCTTTTGCAGGCTGTAATATCGGTTTCAGTGGATATGCTTCCGCTTCCGGGCGGTATGGGGATTAGTGAATCCTTGTTTCTGAAAATTTTTGCTCCGGTATTTCCGGGCGTGCTGCTTCCTGCGATGGTGCTTTCGAGAGGGCTGGGATATTACAGCCAGCTTCTTATCAGCGCTTTGTTTACGGCAGTGGCGCAGATGCGGAGTGCGTGGAATGAACGGTCCGGCTGACTATGAAGGAAGCCGGAAGCAGCGGTGTTATCGGATCGTTGGGTGGAGTGTTGTTTTGATAGAAGAGGGAGATTACATATGATAGGATTTTATGATTATACTGTGGTTTTGACGTATATCAGCCTTGCGTGTTCTGTGATAGGGATGTTCTGTGCATCAGAGATGAATCTGAGATGGGCGATTTTCTGTCTGGCGGTATCCGGGCTGTGCGATATGTTTGACGGAAAAATTGCCAGGACGAAGAAGAACCGTACAGAAGATGAGAAGAATTTCGGGATTCAGATAGATTCCCTCTGTGATGTGGTGTGTTTTGGGATTTTTCCGATTATCATTTGTTATAAAATAGGAATGAACCATATGTACAGTATGGTGATTCTGGTACTGTATGGACTGGCGGGAGTTATCCGCCTGGGATATTTTAATGTCATGGAAGCGAAACGCCAGAATGAAACGGATGAGGCAAGGAAGTATTATCAGGGATTGCCGATTACATCTATGGCAATTGCTTTGCCGATTTTGTTTGTGTTTTCCCCGTTGTTTCCCAGCCATGAGCTGTTTTTAGCAGCGCTGCATGTAGTTGTTGCGGCGGTAGGGATTTTGTTTGTCACCAATTTTAGACTGAGGAAACTTTCAACAAAGGAACTGTTTTTACTGGTGGGAGTAGTTGCAGCAGCAGTGGCAGTGATTGTTTTTGTGTGGCGGGGCTGGTGGATGTTCCTGCATTCTTTAAAATAGGTATTTCTGTTAAGAATGTTTGGCCGGGCGCCGGTAAATAGCAGATAGGAGAGAGGAAATGCATTTTTTAGCAGACCGCGGGGGGCGGATAGTGGAAGAGAACTCTTTACAGGATCGGTTTTTAGAGTGGATGTATGGCCATGTGGCGGGAAGAGTTCTCTTAAGGCCGCTGGTTTCTCCGGTGTTTTCGAGAGCGGGAGGAAGATTCTTGGATTCCAGGCTGTCGAGGCTTATGATTCCGGCATTTATCAGGAATCATTCTATAGATATGAAGGAATTTGAACAGAAGGAATATAGTTCCTATAACGCATTTTTCAAACGGAGGATGCTTTCGGGAGTACGTGAGATTGAACATGCTCCTCAGGTTTTTGTGAGCCCCTGTGACAGCCGCCTGAGTGTTTATAGAATCAGCAGGGAACAGGAGTTTTCTATTAAAAATACGAAATATACAACAGAGCAGCTTCTGAGAAGCCGGAAGCTGGCGGGGAAATACAGCGGCGGCTATGCCTGGGTGTTCCGTCTGTGTGTGGAGGATTATCACCGTTATATTTATGTAGATGGGGGCAGGGTATCTCCCGGTATCTGTATTCCCGGTGTATT
Organism: Hominisplanchenecus murintestinalis; assembly: GCA_004793585.1. Classification (GTDB taxonomy): domain Bacteria; phylum Bacillota; class Clostridia; order Lachnospirales; family Lachnospiraceae; genus Hominisplanchenecus_A; species Hominisplanchenecus_A murintestinalis. The sequence goes on from SRZB01000050.1 coordinate 16,842, forward strand.
TCATACCGTGAACCCGGCGGCAAATGACAGGTATCCGATTTACGTGGAAAATACCAGGGAATATTCCCTGCTGCAGTCAGAGCACTTTGGTACAATCCTCCAGATGGAGGTGGGGGCGCTTTTGGTAGGGAAAATCGAGAACCGTACAGTTAGCGGAACCGTGCGGAGAGGACAGGAGAAAGGAAACTTTGCGTTCGGAGGTTCTACAGTAATCCTGCTGACGCAGGAAGGGAAGGTTCGGCCGGATAAGGATATCCTGGAGAATTCCGGGAAAGGGATAGAGACGAAAGTGAAACTTGGGGAGAGGGTAGGATGTGTGTGAAAAAGTCCTTGCGCTTACGGGGTTGCTGTGATATACTACCAACGGCGAAAATTAATCACGCAGGGCAGATTCCGGGGATGGTGCCGTATATATGGTTTTCCACGGGAGCGGATGTCTGCGGAAGAACAACCAAAAAGGAGAAGAATCATGAGTGTAATTTCAATGAAGCAGTTACTGGAGGCAGGTGTTCATTTTGGACATCAGACAAGAAGATGGAACCCTAAAATGGCTCCGTATATCTACACGGAAAGAAACGGAATCTATATCATCGACCTGCAGAAGTCTGTAGGAATGGTAGACACTGCTTATAAGGCAGTTTCTGATATTGTAGCAGAGGGAGGTACCATTCTTTTTGTAGGAACCAAGAAACAGGCGCAGGACGCTGTGAAAGCAGAGGCAGAGCGCTGTGACATGTTCTATGTAAATGAGAGATGGTTAGGCGGTATGCTGACCAACTTCAAGACCATCCAGAGCCGTGTAAGACGTTTAAAAGATATTGAAGCAATGCAGGAAGACGGTACTTTTGAAGTACTTCCGAAGAAAGAGGTTATTGCATTAAAGAAAGAAATGGACAAGCTGCAGAGAAACCTCGGCGGCATTAAAGAAATGAAGAAGCTTCCGGATGCTATTTTTGTAGTAGATCCGAAGAAAGAAAGAATCTGCGTACAGGAGGCACATACTCTGGGAATTCCGTTGATTGGCATCTGTGATACAAACTGCGACCCGGAAGAGCTGGATTATGTAATCCCGGGAAATGACGACGCAATCAGAGCCGTAAAATTAATTGTTTCCAAGATGGCAGATGCTGTTATCGAGGCAAACCAGGGGACTGAAGGTGAAGTGTCAGAGGCAGAGTTTGTAGAAGAAGCTGCAGCAGAGGAGTAATTCCTGACATAGTAAATAGATAACGGAGGAAATTTGAAATGGCTATTTCAGCTAAGATGGTAAAAGAGTTACGTGAAATGACAGGCGCCGGAATGATGGACTGTAAGAAAGCGCTTACGGCTACAGACGGCGATATGGATAAAGCAGTTGAGTTCCTGAGAGAAAAAGGACTTGCTACTGCTCAGAAAAAGGCCGGAAGAATTGCAGCAGAAGGTATCGTAATGCTGAAAGTTTCCGAGGATGAGAAGAAAGCTGTCGCTGTAGAAGTAAATGCTGAGACAGACTTCGTGGCAAAGAATGAGAAGTTCCAGAATTATGTATCCCAGGTAGCAGCACAGGCTCTGGCGACAGAGGCAGCTGATGTAGAAAGCTTCCTGAATGAAGAGTGGACTTACAGCGAATCTGCTACCGTAGCAGAAGAACTGGCGCATCAGATCGCAGTTATCGGCGAGAACATGAATATCCGCCGTTTCGCTCAGGTGAAAGAGGAGAACGGTTTTGTAGCTTCCTATACACACATGGGCGGAAAGATCGGCGTTCTGGTTGACGTAGAGACAGATGTTGTAAATGATGCGGTAAAAGAGATGGCAAAGAACGTGGCAATGCAGGTAGCAGCCCTGAAGCCGCAGTACACCAACAGGAGCGAAATCAGCGAAGAGTTCATTGCGCATGAGAAAGAAATCCTCATGGCACAGATTATGAACGACCCAAAAGAGTCCCAGAAGCCGGAGAAGGTTATCGCAGGTATGATTAACGGTCGTATTAATAAAGAGATGAAAGAAATCTGCCTTCTTGACCAGGTATACGTAAAGGCAGAGGACGGAAAGCAGTCTGTTGAGAAATATGTAGAAGAAGTAGCGAAAGCAAACGGCGCAAAGATTACGGTAAAAGGATTCGTTCGTTTCGAGACGGGAGAAGGTCTTGAGAAGAAGGAAGAGAACTTTGCGGAGGAAGTTGCAAAACAGATGGGCAAATAAGCGAATTTTTCAGTCCAAATTTTATAATTAGTTTTATAGGCTCCAAAAGCCTTATAAACACAGTGTTTTCTAGTGGTTATAAGGTTTTTGGGGCTTTTTTCACTTTATAGGAAATTCCGACCTATTGACACACAAAGAAAAACATATGTTTACCGA
>SRZB01000051.1 GCA_004793585.1 Hominisplanchenecus murintestinalis
CAGTAATCTTATTTTACTCTGAGGTATTTTTTTCTCAACCTTCTTTCTTGGAATTCCCTATACTTGAATTATACAGGAAGCTCCTTTTCTAAATACATATAGCAATTTAGTCACTTTATCATAATAAATTTCTGCTTTTGACATATTTTTATCTCCCATCACATCACGCTTAAGTTCATGTGCATCAATTCCCTGCTTTTTTAAATATTGATCCGAAACTCTTACAAAATTATTTTTTAACTTTCTCTTTACGTATTTTATTCTCTTTTTTGATTTTGTCCCTGGCGTTACTTTCGTCCTCGGGACTGCTGGAGCTTTCGGCGTTGGCAACACCCTGGTATTCGGGACTGCCGGAGCCTTTGGAACCGGCTGAACCCTTGGCTTTCTAATTACGGGCGGTTTCGGTATCGGACGGTATACAGGTACACGCGTAACAATAGGAGCATTCCTGACTACCCGCCCTGTATAATAAGTTGTCACCAACAATGCTATGGCTCCCAGCAAAGCCTTTCCTGCCTCATATGCTCTTGCTGCTGCCGTAAACAACGCAATCGCAGAATGCCCGCTCGGATCTATATACCCAACCGGATTATTTGCACAATACGTATACAGGTTCCAGGTCTTATATTCTTCATCTTTTCCCCTGTACGTATCCTGGCTGGTAAACCTCCCATCCTGCGGGTCATAGTGCCTCGCATTAAGATAGTACAGCCCTGTGCTTTCATCATAAAGCCTGTATAGCAGATTTCATTCTCCACATCCTCCGTCGCATACATAACCGTCTCGCCAAAGTCCGTATAGCGGTAAGCGACCGCACAGCTCCCGTCCGGCCTGATCAGGCTGGTGGTGCTGCCTTTTAAATCTTTCCCGCTGGTGAGGTATTTCGCGGTGCAGCTTCCCGTATATCTGCCGGATGCGATAACGTTGCCCTCCAGCCCATACAGGTTGAAGCTGGTTTTGTTCCCTTCCGCGTCCGTGATCGCCTAAATTACAGTTTCCTTTATCTTTTTGGCAGTAAGCATGGACTCTACTTTCCCAAATATTTACTATATGTATCCCAAATATAATCAGCTACTTTTCCCACCATCTGTTCCGCGCTCACCATATCCAGCATAGTTTCATCCGTATTTTCAAACATATGGATAATTCTTTGAAATGAGTAATCCTCCTCACATATCTTTATCCCTACTGAGACAATAAAATCATACCAGTGGGCATTCATAACAGGCTTTGGATACTGTTCTTCCCTTAAATCCACTCCCTCCCTCTGTTTCATTAACTCTACCACTTCAGACTCTATTTCCGCCCCTGGCATAATTCCCGCAGACGCAAAGAGTATCTGCATATCATCCATTCTAAAGTTTCCGATACTTTCTAGCACCTGGGACAACCCTGTATTTTTATTATCTAAAAATAGTACCCCGACAATCGCTTCCGATTCCAATACTTTTTCCGCTTCTGCCTTTACTCCCTGTAATCCTGCTGGTTCACGATCGAGAAATTCTTTTAAAATTTCCTTTATCTTATCTTTGTTAAAAACATTCATCATCTCTTCCATAACACTTATTACTGCACGTAAAACATAATAATCGTTAATGCCTTTATCCAGTAAAATCGCTTTCAGCTTTTGCAGCGCTTCCTTTTCCCCTGCAAAATACCGGTTCCTCTCATACATTGCTAACACCCACAAATGCTCCTCCTGCGCATAAAGCCCTTCTACGCTCTTTAGATAGCGGGACATGCTTTCCCTACGATATCCGTATCGGTTTAGCCAAACATCAAAATACGATAGTACTGCATATCCTCTTTCTAAATAATCGTCTGCTTGCCGCATCTTTCTTCTTAATAATAGCAATGTCGCTTCTTCCCTGCCAATGCACAGAGAATCTATCGCTTCTATCCGCACTAAGCCATCCTTATCACAGGCCATTCGCCTCAGCATTGCCTCACTCTCAGGCGCATACCTGTTTACCAGCGCTTTCGCCAGACTCCACCGGATACAGGAATCTTTATCTTTTTCCATTCGGTACATTTGCATCAACTCAAACCGCGAAGGAACCCGCTTTGATGAAATAATTTCATCTAAAAATTCCTGTTTCTCGTCTCTTTTGCTTTTATTCCTCATCTTCTGTCCCTCTCATCACTGTTTCAGCCGCCAACTCTCTCGCAATATCTGGTAAAGATTTTCTTTGCAATTCCCTTTAGAGTACGCTCCCAGATATTATTCCCTTTCCTGCCATACTGATAGCAGTCACCATCCCTGATGCTGTGCCCTCCTCAAACGGTTGTCTGATAAAAACAGTTTTCCAACCATCTCATTACCAGAATAATCAAAAAGTTCTTTGATGATGAGAGCACTAATATCATTTAACAAATATAATCTTCTAGGTTCCCATCGCATTTCTCTTTCAAACATAATATCATTTTATATCCCCAACAAATCTTTGTATTTCTTCAGTTCCTTTTCCCTCTTTTCCCTGCATTTATCACTGATTTCATAATCACACCCTATAGCTTCGCAAATTTCCTTTCCCATATTCTCCAGTTCTTTTCTGGACTCGTCTCCTGTTGTAACATATTTTTGATAATTTAAAATTTCTTCCAGAAATATAGCTTTATTTTCCGGGAGCGGAACTCCGATCGGAACCACATAATCATAAGCTTCCTCCATGTTTACCCTATGAATCCTGTTTACTCTCTCCAAATCAATCCCATACCAGCATCTGCCTGACTCTAAGACCCTTTTTGAAAGCTTTTCGCCCTGGCATATCCCCGCCGATATTACCATAAGATCTTCCTCCTGAATCATCTCCTGAAGAATCATTTCAAGCAACTGCGAAAAATCTGTGTTATCCTTATCAAGCAGCAACAGCCTTCGCTGTTTTTCCTTAGGCCATATATAATGCCTTTTACATATCACATCAATAAAGCGCCATTCTTCCAGCCGTTCTTCAACAGACGAGGTCGGAAATGCTTCGAAACAGTACCCCTTTTCCATCTCTATCCGGATATCCCCCACTTCACTCTCATAAAATCCCAAGATCTTTAATGGCCAGTCCGAACTCATTTTCCCAAAAATATTTTTTTCAAAAAGCGTTCTCCCTCTCGCATTTCCTTCCGCTGTTCCGCTCTCTGTCTCCTCTTCTACAATTCTCCCGTCCTCATCAATCTCTGTATATATGTCCTGATAACCTGCAATTATGGTATCTTTCTGCCGGATACGCCATATACATGAAATATGAAACTCGTAATCCATATGCCATCTTTTCTCATCCTCTGGTATCCATATAGATAACGGCTGATTTGATATTCCAAGCAGCACCATATTGTGAAACCGACTGACTGCAGCTAAATATTTGTTCTCCAAATCTATCTTTCCCAATAACAATAAGCATCGTTCCTTCCCGTTAAAATACAAAACCTCTCATTCCCTGTTATACTTTCCACTTTATCTCACCTGCTCCATCTCTTTATAAATATAATCCCTCAACTCTTCCAGCATCTTTTCTGCCATTACCACATCCAGCATCCTTTCATCCGCATCTTCAAATAGCGGAACAAGCCTCTGAAACGGATAATCTTCCGGTTTTATCCTGATTCCCAGCGGGACAATAAAGTCATAAATCCACACCGAGCAAATTTCCTTCGGATAATAATACCGTTTCATCTTTTCCTCTTCACCCAGCTTTTCCCTCACCTCGTCCATGATTTCTTCTGCTGGATTTATTCCCGCAGATCGCACCCATATTTCATTTTCCATCTTATAGCTCAGATACTCCAGCATCTGCGAAAGGCCCTTATTCTCTTTAGAAACAAGCAAAATCCGCGGTAATTCTCTTGTCTCCAACAACTCATCTATGCTTTTCTTAATCCCCCATAGATTGTCTGTATAATCCAGTGCTGTTTTTAAAATCCCATTAATCTCTTTTTCATTAAATATTGTACGAATATCTTTCAGTTGACTAAACGCCATACTTTGAGCGTATCCTTGATTTTCATGTAAGATATCTCTTAATTTTGCAATTCCTTTTTTGTAACCACACAGGTATCTGGCTTTTTCATAAAAATTTAGCACCCAGACATCCTTTTCCTTTTTATATAGCTTCTCCATTTTTCTCCAACATTTTTTTGCGCTGGATTTCTTATATCCGTATCGATTTATCCAAACATTAAAAAATGTACTCACCGCATATCCTCTAACCCTTCGTCCTCCCAGACGCATTAACTCATACATCCGCCTCAGGGTTTTTTCCTGATGCCCCATAGCCAAAGACTCAATAGCCTCTATATCCACAAGCCCCGCACTATCATAAGTCATTTGGTGCAATCTTTCCTCATCCTTGTCATTACAGCGTATCCCAAGTGCTTCTGCTGCATCATATCTAACAGACGAGTCACTATCCATTGTGCATTGGTAAAGCATTTTCCATTGTTCGCTGCTTGGCATACCCCTTTCCTCTAGAATTCTTTCTAAAAATGCCATTTCAAAAGCACCATCTTCCCTCTTTTCCATTTCCTTTACCCCTGCATCTTATATTACGATAAAACTGTACATTTCCCGAAAATATTCATCTACCATACTATTACCGGGAAAATATTTTTCCACCTTTTCCTTAAACTTTTCTATTTTTTCTTCGATACGTTTTTTCTCTTCCGTCTCCTCCTGCGTTAATTTCCTTTTCATAAACAGGAGCTTTCCTTTTTTGATATCATCCTCCGACAGACTGGCATTATCCCATCCCCGCGCCATAAGTTCCCGCAATGCTGGTTCCTTCACCTTCTGAAACCTATATTTAGCCTCCTCATCAGCCATTTTTAGGATATGAAGGTTCAATGTTACTAACCTCTCATCATATATCGTTATATCATACATAAGAGTTCCGCAGATTTCCAGCATATAGGCCGTGAGCCATAAATATTTACTTTCATTCCTGAAATGCCTCTCCGAATGGCTATAAACTTCTCTAAATATTTGATGAACTGCCTGTGTCTCTTCTTCTGAAAAATAAATGAAACACGCATCTTCCAAATCAAAATACCAGCATTCCCAAAGCAGCCGCAATGTATATTCTAACCTTTTATTATTCTGTTTCCATTTCTGATACAAAAGTTTGCAGGCATCCATCCATCTTTCTTCCTTTTCCAGTAAAGTAACCTCCGGAGCTTTTGGCGTTGGTAACACCCTGGTATTCGGGACTGCCGAAGCCTTTGGAACCGGCTGAACCCTTGGCTTTCTAATTACAGGCGGTTTCGGTATCGGACGGTATACAGGAACACGCGTAACAATGGGAGCATTCCTGACTGCCTGCCCTGTATAATAAGTTGTCGCCAACAATGCTATGGCTCCTAGCAAAGCTTTTCCTGCCTCATATGCTCTTGCTGCTGCCGTAAACAACGCCATCGTAGAATGCCCGCTTGGATCCACATACCCAACCGGATTATCTGCACAATACGTATACAGATTCCATGTCTTATACTCTTCATCTTCTCCCCTGTACGTATCCTGGCTGGTAAACCTCCCATCCTGCGGGTCGTAGTACCTTGCATCGAGATAATACAACCCCGTGCTTTCATCATAAATGCCGCCTGTATAGCAGATTTCATTCTCCACATCTTCTGCCGCATACATAACCATCTCGCCAAAGTCCGTATAGCGGTAAACGGCCGCACAGCTCCCGTCTGGCTTGATCAGGCTGGTGATGCTGCCTTTTAAATCTTTGCCGCTGGTGAGGTATTCCCCGGCGCAGCTCCCCGTATACCTTCCAGATGCGATGACGTTGCCCTCCAGCCCATACAGGTTGAAGCTGCTTTTGTTCCCTTCCGCGTCCGTAGTCGCCCGGACTGCTGTCCCCTGGTAGTAGTCGTTTGTGGTTTTTCCGTCTTCTGTTTTCTGGATACGCTGGCCGCTGCCGTTATAGCGGTTAACTCAGGTGTCCCCACGTTAACAATTTTTTAGGCATTTGCAAAACGCCACCAGCCGCATAAATACGGCATTTTTAACACTAATATTAAACATTTCCGCTCTTTACCTTCTTAGCATTTGGACACCAGTCCAAATTGTCTATTACCCTGTAAATGTAATTATTCAGTTCTATCACCATTTCCCTCGCCTTATCCAAATCCAACATATTTTCATCTACATTTTCAAATAGCGGAACAATTATCTGAAATGGATATTCCTCTGGTTCAAGTCTCATTCCAATGGGGACAATAAAATCATAGTCTTCCAGACCCTCAATCTTTCGTGGATACTGCTCCATTCGAATATCGCATCCATTTTCTCTCTGAATCAATTCTACCAATCTCCCATCAATTTCCTCACTTGGGCTTACTCCGAAAGCATATGCCTGCATATCACATTCTTCCACTTCAAGCGATAGATACTCCAAAAGCTGAGAAAGCTTTGCCCCACTCCTATCTAAAATTAAAACCATTGGCCAAATAGGCTGCTTTTCCATCATCTCTCCAATGACATATGCTAATCCGTGTTTGTCGCAAACTTTTGAAAAAGCCACTTCTAAAATCTCGTCAATCTGATCTATATTCGAAACCTTTCTAACTCCACATAGACATTCAAGCGCATAATACTGCTCCCTGATATCCCCTGGCATCTCTCCCAACAAGACTTTCTGCATCTGTTTCAACGCATCTATTTCGCCCGCCATATATCTGTTTCTTTCATATGATACCAAGGGCATAGTATCCTTCTCATTTTTATAAAACTCTCCCACATCATCTAAATAATCTTTCATGCTTTTTTTATGATACCCATACATATTCACCCAAACTGAAAAATAGCTGGTAATCGCATAGGTTCGTATCCTTAAAGATATTGATGTCTCCATCAACTCTTTCAGCCTTGACAATGTTTCTTTCGTTCTCCCTGTGAAAAGCCAGTAAACCGCTTCCATACGCACAGTTCGATTTGTGTCATATGTCATTTTTCTTAGTATTTTTTCACTTTCAGGCACATCATGGCGCTTCATTAACGCTTTTGCTACAGTTCGTCGAATAACAGGATTTCTCTCTCCTGCCATAGAATACAATTTTTCCTGTTCATCTGACGTGGGTACTCGAATGCTTTCTATTATCCCTTCTAAGTAGTTCATTTTATGAGTAAAATTATTACGATGCTTCATACTTCTCCTCCATGCAAAAATCCAATATACAATAGTCTTTAATTTAAATAAGTTTATTAACACTTTCAAACTCTTTTGAATATAAACAAGTAACTAGAAATTGATGTGCATTAATCTCTGTTGCCATCTATTTCTGAATCCATACTGCATATATATAATTACATGATTTTTATGCGAACCTAAATTAATATTCTACCTTTTTGCATATAATATAAATATAGCGTTTATTTCGTTATTGGCTTATTATCTTTAAGCCATTGTTCATATGCCTCCTTTATCTTTCTTTTACATTTCCCCTTCAACTTTGAACTAGACATCCCCCGATTTAGTTTTCCATACAGCAGAACCATAATATTCCGGAGCCTTTGGTAGTGCAGAACCCGTTCCCATTTTAGACAAAAAACCAAGAGTTGCAAGCACTGATACGGTTATTCCCAGGAATCCCGCAAACATATTACATATTTTCCTTTTCATCTACCATCTCCTGTCTATTGCAAATCATTAGCTCCTATTATCCACCACCAGCCCTTTCCACCGTTCTTCTCTGTCATTTCTTCCTTATCCGAAGGCTGCCTTATAAAAATAATTTTCTCATGTTGAAAATACTCGCCCACTTCATTTACCGATACCTTTACTTTGTTAGGCGAAAACCTGCATGTTCCTGCCACTAACATCGGCGGATGGGGAATCGGATGCCATTCGTTTTCCCATTCCAGATCGCGCATATACTGTACCCAGACATTTTTGTCCCAAAAGATAACGCTTACATAACTGTCAAATTCCACCTTGCATTCATACGTCTTGCCATCTATGACAGCTCCGCCATCTAAGATCGGATACCAGTTTCCCTCCCTGGCCATAGTATCCTCTGTCACCTCAAACCATAAATCACCCGATTCTGAAACCCACTTTGCAGGCGGATAATCATAAGGTCTCTCTCCGTGTGGCAGATTTTGACATGAGCAAACCATAACAGCCATGCACAAACACACAGCTCCTGGCAGTAGTTTCCTTCTAATGTTAAACATTTCTAACCTCCGCTTTTGTTGTGATTCCAAATATAACCAACTACTTTTCCCACCATCTGTTCCGCGCTCACTATATCCGGCATATTTTCATCCGCATTTTCAAACATATGGATAATTCTTTGAAATGGATAATCCTCCTCACATATCTCTATTCCCAATGGAACAATAAAACCACACCAACAAGCATTAACTGAAGTGTGCAAAACATAATAATTGTTAATATTTAAAGAGACGTTCCCACTGTGGCAATCGGCACGCAGATACTAAGCAGAGCACACTAAAACACATTATCCCCATAAGCATACTCTTATTTCCCCGCGGTAACTTCCATCCTTCACTTTTCCGCATCTTCTGCACCTTCTTCCTCCAACGGCTGCCTTGTAAAAATATATTTCGCGCCCTGATTATACCATCCTGTTTTGCTGTCTCCACAAACATAAACTACCAGCTTCGATGGCCAAAAATTGCAGACCCCATGCATTAAATTCTCCTTTACTTCATCATACACCGGATTTTGGTTGTGGACGTATTTCAAAAACGCAGTTACACTTTCCTCTTCCAACCTTTCATGTATATATTCCCAATCCTCCTTTTTCCAAAAAAACACATCATCATAACCATTAAACATCACTTTACATGCATATTCTTTTCCATCATACAGAATCCCGCCGTCCAATATTGGAAGCGGATTTTTGTCTGTCGCCACAGTATCCTTTGTCACCTCAAACCAGAGGGCTCCCGACTTTGATACCCATTTCGCCGGTCCATAATCAAAAGGACGTTCCCCCTGTGGTAAACGATAACATGATGAAAGTAAACATACCACACACAAACACAAGGCGCTCAAAAATATTTGTTTCCTTACACTACCACTCATTGCAAAACTCCTTCTAAGCATATAATTATATGTTACCACCACATCTTAGGACCATTTACACCCACAATAGCTAACGGTGTTCTGCTATTCTTTTTTATGTATTTTTTATATTGGGAAATCGTTATGTAACGTCCATTATATTCACCTAAATATTGATTGTAAAACTTAAACCTCCTGCCATTCCGGCCGCGAATTCCTGCCACATAATGCCCTCCACCCTCAGGTTTCATATATGATACAATAATTGCAGTAGATCTTCTTGCAATAGATTCCCACCCTAGAAAATAACTCTTCCGTACCCTCCGAAACCTTTTCTTCAAATATTGTGTGAGCGCATTTGTCTCAAATCCAAGCGTCCATTTCGTACACCACGACCCCCTCACTCCCAATACTATCTTTTTTAGAATATTTTTGGATTTCCTTGACTCCCATAAGTCATAGAGTCCAGACATATTCATTTCGCTTACAACATCTTGAAAGCTTCCTTTATACATATAGCCTACCATTACATTGTAAACAGCAATTGCACCGCATCCTACAGCGCCTACATTTCCATAAAATCCTACTCTGATATCCTTCATCGCCACTCCGTCAACTAAGACATCTGCCCCTTGTTCTGTTATATACTTCGGCTTATGCCCATCCACATCCGCAAAGTTCACCGGGTCGCCCGCGCAGTAAGCATACAGATGCAGCGATGACGGATTTTTCACCTCGCCCCGATAGGAGTCTTGTGAAAGGAATCTTCTATTTTCCGGTTCATAGTACCTTGCATTCAGGTAATATTTGCCTGTCTGGCTGTCATACACGCTTCCTGTATAGCAAAATTCAGAAAACAATTCTGTACCGCCCACCTGCGTTTCCCCAAAAACATCATATTTATAATTTTGTACCGCTGTCCCATCAGGTCTAACAATTGCCGTAGTACTTCTCCTGCCATCTTTCCCATAGAAGAAGCACGTCCCTGCATCTTCCCCCTGGCATTTCACAGATGCCGCTACATTATTTTCACCTTTAAGCAGATGGAGATTAACGATTGTATCATTTTCATCCGTCACAGCATATACCGTAGAATTCTGATAATAGTAATTGGTCACTTTGTCATTTTCCTTTTTCTGCACCCTCTGTCCATTTCCGTTATATTTATTTTCCTGTTGCACCGATATCTGGCCGCCTTCACTCAGAGTCTGCTTTATCATCTGGTTTCTGATATCATACTCCATATCCGTCCGCATTCCCTGTGCTGTATCTTCCTCGTACACCAGATTCCCTCTTGCGTCATACTGATAGGCGCATTGTGATTCTGTCTGCCCATCCTTTTGCTTTTGGGAAAGCACAAGCTGGTTCAAGCTATTATATGTCCTGAATACTGTTCCATCTCCATTTGCCTCGCTCAACATATTTCCAGCTTTATCATAAGTATAAACACTTTCCCCACTGATTCCTGTTTTCCTGTTTCTTACCATCACCTTTTTCAGTCTTCCAAAGGCATCATACTCATAACTGCACAGTTCATCTGTCTGCTCTTCTTCACTCATCCCCGGATAACAGCAGTATTTGTCTTCTGTCAGAATACGGCAGTTTTTATCATAGGTATACCTGTAAGCTTCCGGACAGTTTGTCATCTCTTCATTGTCATAATAAGAAATCCCTGCTACTCTCGAAAATTCATCATAAGAATATTTCTTGTAAATCACTTTTTTCGACTTTCCATCTAAAAATCCCATATGAATTGTTTCTGAATCCAGATTTCCTATCCCGGTATATCTATAACTTGAAATCACTTCCTCTCTGCCGTTTTCCATTATGGCTCTGTCTTCTGTTTTTCGGCTATTTTCATCATACACATATTTCAGCCCTTTTATCTCACTGTTTCTGCTGACAGGATACAGAACGGTTTCCAGGCGTCCGTCCAAGTCATAGAAGTATGTCATCCTGCACTCCCTGAGTTTTTCCTCACTCGGAACATCATTCCCATTGTACTCTGCCACTCCGGTTAGCTGTCCCAGACTGTCATATATGTAATCTGTATAGCGAAAACGGTGTTTCTGCCCATTTTCCACCTCAAAATCTTCCATTACTAAAAGACTCCCCTGCTCTGAATATGCATATTTTGTCTCCAGCGTCTGGATTCCCGCAGATGTAAAGCAGGACTCTGAAATCATCCTGTTATTCGCGTCATATTGGAATGTTTTATAAGTTCCGTCTGCATATACTTCTTTATTCAGGTTCTCTTTATCATCATATTGATAAGTTGTTACAATGGGCGCCAGACTTCCATCGCCTAAGTCTGCTGATTTAACCTTATTCCCTTTTGCGTCAAAATACTCTTTACTCACATTCCCGTTGGCATCCATTATCCATGAACTTGTAGTCCCGTCCGCTTCCAGAATGTCGGTTTTGTGAGAAATCACATGTTCCTCCCCTGCTCCATCACTTTGGCGAACTTCTTTTAAGGCGCCCAGGTTTTCATAGACATACTCTGTTACGTTACCTTCCCCATCAGTCGCAGATGTCTGATGTTTCATTACGTCATATGTACTGCTCGTAACAATGGAATCCTCCGTTGCCATCCATGCTCCTGTAGCTTTGTCTTTGCCAGGGTTCAAAACCGTGCCAGTCACATTCCCTGATGCGTCATACAGGTTGACTGTAACACAACCTTTTTCCTCCCCATCTACAGATGTAATATTTTGAACAGTCACCTGTCCATTCTTATCATATTCATTGCGTACCATCATGCCACCCGACAATGTTTTCACAGTTTTGCCTGCCTGGTCTGTATATGTTTCTGATACAGTTCCTCCGGGGCTTTGCTGTTTCTGTATTGCGATGAGCACAGGTTCAGATTCTTCCTCCCATTCATATCCATAAGATGTTTTCCAAATCCGCCTGTCTGAATCTTTTACCTGTTCTTTTTGGAGAAGACGGTTTCTTTCATCATATCTATACACCTGTTTCATGCCATCTCTTCCCGTCTCCTGTAGCAGGGTTCCATTCTCGTCATAAGTATTGGAGGTTGTATAAATCTTTCCATTTTCGTCATATTCTACAGAAATTTCCCGCCCCATAAAATCATATGTATAAGAAGCTTTATTTCCCAGGCCGTCATTTGTATAAATCAATCTTCCCATCCTGTCATATTTATTCACTGAAACTGTGCTTTTCCCATCAGCAGTTTCTGTAATTGTTTCTGTCTTTACCCCATCTTCACCATAAGAATACTCATGCGTCGTTGTAGTTGTCAGATAGCCTTCTGTTCCATCCTCTGCCTCTACTTTCTGTTTCTCCACAGTTTCTTTCTCCTCTCCTGCAAATTCATTGTCCTGACCATAGTATTCAATCTGGATAGTATCGCCTGTTATAAGGTCTTCTTCCCATATTTCATTTCCATACTCGTCATATTCGAAGTACTCATCTTCATATATTTCATCATCCCATTCCTCCGTGATTCTGCTTGGCAAATCATCTGCATACTCATTTTCCTGGTTTGCATATTCATAGGTAACCTTTGTATCGTCTGCACTGATCTCCTGCGTCGGATTCATATCCTGTTCTGAGTCATAGATTGTCTCCTCTTTTCTTTCTATAACCTTTGTGACTATCTTCCCATCGCACAGCTCCTGATATTCCACCATAGACGAACTGATTTTTGGCAAATTGTCCTCATATGTATATGTAAACTCCTTACCATTCAAATCTTTTCTGTAAAGGACATTTCCCAAACGGTTGCTTTTTATTGTCTCCCCTTTTCCATACTTTCCATCCAGTCCTTTTTGTATCGTTGTTAAATATGCATAATCCCCATTTTCTATATTTTCATACGTAAAACGTACAGACTCCTGTTTCCCATTTACTTCTGGATACAACAGTTCTTTTACCTTTTTATCCTGATAAATAATCGTATAAGGATTTCCTTTTGCATCATGAATCACAGACAGCTTTCCCTGCCCATCATATTCATATACATAAGACACACTCTCCCCATCCGTTTTTCCATCACTGCGTATAACTTTCTTTAGGCGGTTATTTTTATCATAGTTATATTGAATGTCCGTCCCATCTGGCAGTATAATCTTACGAACCAGCATTAGATTATTAACTGCATCCCCAACTGGCACGCCGGAATCTGTTACTGGTATTTTAGAGATTTCATCCATCTCAATAACCGGTCTGGAAGGTCCTTCTGCCGGAGGCTTTATTGCCGGAGGCGCTTCTGTACCTAAGCCTGTCCTCGCTGCCTTCGTTGGCGTTTTCTGTTTTTCTACAGCTTCTTCGACAATTCCATCCGCCTTCTCCCTGGCTCCCTCCAGATAAGAAAATTCCATTGTCAAATTTTTATCTGTAACTGCACGCAACACCCTTCCTGTTCTCGCATCATACATAAATAGCAGAAAACTTCCATTAGGCTCCTTTGCATAAAGCATCTGTCCTCCACTATTGAATCGGTATTCCAGATTATCTTTGGTAAGTATTGTATAACTGCTGGTAATTTCTCTGGACAGTTTTTCATTCCCATTTCTTGCAGGTATCTCTATAGTTTCTGTCTTTTCTTCCTGCGTTAATGTCATATATTTCCCCATTGACGATGCATACGTTCCATCCTGAAGCTTTTCAAAAAGGAAAATCGTACCAGTTTCATCCCTTAATGCCTTACGGTCAATCAACTTGTCTTCCTCATTGATATTTAAAAGTTCAAGATCATAAGAATGATTCCATCCAAGCCCAAAGGAAGACACAGTACTCGCCTGGCTATTATATGTACGCTCAATCGTTATAGGCATTTTTTCATTTGCAATATCTACATCCGTCTGTGAATATACAAAATTCCCCTGGCTCTTCTCTACGTATCCTATTCCGTTCGGATTTTCAAAACTCTCATATTCCCAGTAAGGCTTATGTCCCAGCAATTTAACATACTCATCACCATCTACGACTTTAGCGCTGATTATTCTGGAGAAATTGCTATATTCCGGCGACTGATTTTCTTTCTTCCGCACAGCCCGTATCCGATAAAAAAACTCTTGTCCATAATTAATGTTCAACTCACTGTAATAATCATCTTTGATATCCACAATAGATGCCTGGTTCATATTTACAAGTTTTTCCCTACTGTCTGCACGGTAAATCTCATAACTCACCCCCTCCGGCAGCGCCACATCCTTTTCCTTCTCCATATCAACTATATCCTGCTCGCCCGCACGGTTCCAGGTCAGGTATGTCTTATAGTTTATCTTACTCACCGCCGACAGGAAAGTGGGCACGTAGTTATCCATCTCCGAAAGGCTAAATGTCTCCGGTTCCACGGTATTCCCCACCAGGCGGAAGGAGCTCAGCCCTTTGACGCTGCTTCCCCACTCTGCCTTTACTGACATAGAAGTTACCGTGACGCTGCCGGGCAGCAGTTCGCTGACACTGTATTCCTTTCCTGCCAGCACCTTTTTCCATGCGGACGTACCGAACCTCACATAATAGGACGGTGTTCCAGTACTGCCTGTCTTTACACCGGACTCCAGGGTAAATCCCGACAGAGGCTCTTTGAACGCCAGAGTCTTCACACTTCCAGAAGTCACCGGAAGATATTCCAGGAGCGCCCTTTTATATTCCGGGACGGAATATGTCACGTTCCCGGACTCATCTTTACATTTGACGATAATCGTATGCTTTGTCCCCTCCGGGCAGCCTGCCTTGATTTTGTGGAAATCCAGAATCCACGGCCTGTCCGTGTGCTGGTATAACGCCCCAATCTTCTGGTTGTCGATGTACCATTCCACGCTGGACAGTTCCTGGCTTGACCGGGATTTCAGCTCCAGGTAGTTCGTATTCTCCGGCAGGGAATACTCATTTTTCCCGACCTGCAGATATGCGGGATGCTCCAAAAACCATACTGGCTCCCGCTTCTGCGCCGTGCCATCCCCGTCTTTCTTTGTGTAGCTGTAAGCTGCCGTGCTCCTGTTCCCTGCCTCGTCCCATGCTTCCAGAAGGAATTCATAAAGAACTCCCGTCTCGTATTCACTGCTTCCTACATTTACGATATGCAGGATATCATTCACAACGGGATATGTCCCTTCTGCCAGCTTCTTATATGTGGTATCCCCCTGTTTCCTTACTTTCAAGCTCCACGATTTCAGGTATGTATCTGTCACGCTCCCCTTCAGTACGCCCTGCTGCATGGAAGAAACCGCTGCTGCGGGGGCTGTCTTATCGTAGACGCACTCCACCTGCGCTTCTTTTCCGGGCAGGCCGCTGGCGTCCACTGCGCGTACCTTCACAACATATGCTTTCTCTGCCGCCGGCAATCTGAAAGAAAACCCACCTGTGCCCGTACCAGAATTTAATACGGAAGTCCATCCGCTATTGCCCTCTATCTGGTATTCCATCCTTTTCAGCCCATTGATACCCACGCTCTGATTCCATGTAATATAACCCGTTCCGTTATTTTTATTGCTCCCTGTCAGGCTGGGCGCATCCACCTGGTTTGTAATCGTGATTGTATCCGTTACAGTTGCCGTATACCCCGCATAATCCTTAACCGTCAGCTCTGCCTTGTAAGAACCGTTCTTTATATTTTTTGTATTAAACGGCCTTGTCACGGAGCTGGTGGTAAAGTTGCTGTAGACGGTATCTGCCACCTTACCCGCGCTGTCTTTGATTACCAGGCTGCTGCTCTTGACGCCGCTGCCTGTCCCGTCGCTGCACGCCGCCGTAATCTGTACCGTATCTTTCAGGCTGCTTTTCGCCTGGGAATAGGTAAGAACGCCTGTCGGCGGCGTCCTGTCTTTTTTATAGGAAAGGGTTTTCATCACCGCATTTCCCACTTTATCTTCCAGCCGTACATGAATCATATAATTCCCATCCGGCTTGCCCTGGTCCGTGCTGTCCATCGTAAAGCTTCCCGCGTATGGGTTTGCCGAAGAGGTAAAACGCACATTTGCCGCCGCCTTATATGCGGACGCAGGCTGCCCCGCTGCTGTGATACAGTATTTCACCCCAGACACAATCATCCCACTGTGCAGTTCTGTGATATTCTTAAACTCTATTGCAGGATTGGCATTCCCTGTCCACTGCCCCGCCGCCGGGGTGGAAGAAAGCGTCCCAAACGTCGGGCAGGTCACATCCACCAGATAGTTCAGCGTCTTGACCGCGCTGACATTCCCCGCATGATCCACCGCCCGCACATGGATAGGGTATGTCCCGGAGGACGGAAAATATGTCGCTGGAATTACTACGCTGCCTGACGTTCCTGTTCCTGCCAACACATAAGGGGCGCTTCCCACCTGGTACTGTACCTCTTTCAAATGCTTGTCAGAGACACTGCTCCAGCTCAGCACAGGATTCTTGATAGAAGTGTATCCTGCGGGCGAAACAGATATGCTGCCCACCACCGGAGCCGTACTGTCGATGTGAAAGTTCCAGCTCCTGCCTTCCCCGGCGATGCCGCCCCTATCCACGCCGCGCACCCAGATGCGGTAACAGCCCTCTCCCCAGGTATTGCTCCCCGCTATAGAAGCTGTAGCTGACGCGGCTGAGCCAATCTTGGTAGACGCGGAATACGCAATCACATCCCCTGTTTCTTTCCCAGTGGCATCATTCATTCCCACGACCTTATACTGCACGTAATCCAATGCCCTGGAGCTGATGCCGCTCCAGCTCACCTGTAAGGTACTCCCCTTCTTAAAATAACTGCCATTTAGCTGCACGCTCGCCGGCTTTGTAGGCGCGTCATAATAAACTACCGTCAGCTTCGGCCGCCGCGCCGCCGTCGCGTGCCGGGAGCCGTAGAACTGCGTATAAAAGCCTTCCTTTCCCTCGCGTTCTGCCCGGAGCATAATTCCATGTCCCAGGAACTGGTCTCTTGCCATCTGCCTGGCGTTCTCCGTGATATCCAGAGTACGTTTCGTTCCCGCTTTTCCCGTAGCCTTAAACTGCGAATAATAGCTCCCCGTGTTGTGGGCGGGCTTATTATTCCAGTTAATCGTAGAAGCCTTCCAGCTATCCTTAATCCGGTATGCCCGGATAATCTCTCCCCCGGCGCCGCCCCCCGGTCTCATATAAATCCAGCGTCGCGCTCTCCACATATTTCCCCGCCAGATCCTTGCGGATATCCACGAATTTCATATAGGTGCGGTACAGTCCCTGCGCCGTGCTGTCCCCTACGGAAATCACCGTCACGCCGCTGGCATAGTAATTCGTCGCCGGGCTTCCTTTGCACACATAGACATCCTGTATCCTACTGCCCCCCGTCCATGTAACTGTTGGGTCAACCGTAACCGGATAAACCCTGTCCGCACTGTCCAGATACTCCTTGTCCGGGATTACCGTCAGCAGATACGCATCCGTTTCCCCTTCTTTTTCCTCCAGCTCACAGACGATTTTTTCTGAATATGCTTCCCCTGTGGCGTCATTCATATAAGGGGCTGCGATCCCTCCCACGATATCCCCGCTGTCTTTATCATAAAAGGTAAATCCCCCGCCCACCGGGTCTTTTCGCATCATAAGACCCGCCAGACGGAACTCAAAAGTAAAGCAGTTACTCTCCGGACGTTCCTCCAGGACAATATTTTCCTTCACGCCAATGTCACTGGACTCATACTCCAGACGGTACGATTCAGAGTCATTCTCATAGACTGCCTTCAGCGGCCGCATGCTCTCCTCCCCATACAAATCCACAGTCTCCATATCCTCTACAGAAAGATTCTGAAATTTGATATCATCTGCCCCTGCAGCCCCATCCTCCGGCAGTACTTCTCCCGCCGTTTCCGTACCCGGCTCCTCGAAAACTACCGCCTCTGCGTCTTCCGGCACGTATTCTTCCGGCACTTCCGCATGTTCCTCCGTATTGCCCTCTTCCGGCAGACTCTTATCCTCTAAATTTCCGCTGCTTTCCACCGGACTCTCACCGTTTTCTTCCGGCTGTATGCCTGCCTCCGGTATCTCCACCGGATGGAAAGAAATACGGTAATCCCCTTTCTCCATCAAAACAGGCGTATTTTCCGAAAGCGCCTCCGGAAGATACTGCTTGCTGTCCCCCTCCCTGTTCTCATAAGCATATCCCGCCAGGCTAAGCCCGCCTGCACTTTCCTCCGAGCATATTTCCACCAGCGCCGGGTCATAGTCCACCAGTTCCCCGCTTTCATCCCGGAACCGTACATCCGCCCCATGAAAAACCTCCATTTTTCTATTACCGCCCAAATCAAATATCGTACTGTCCTCCGTCCGCTCCTCTTCTATCTCATTCTCCGCCGTAACATTCTCCGGCTCCGTCATTTCTTCCGCTTCCGCGGACTTTGCTACAATAAAATTCTCCCACGATACCGACGTCATGGTTACGCATACGCTAAGTATGACTGCAACTGCTTTCGTAAAATTTTTTCTCATTCCTTATTCCTTTCATGAAATATAGACATCCCGTGTGCCATGTTTCACTATAAAACCCCTGTTTTGCGTAAATTTCTTAAAATATTGAACCTCCCCTCCTCTTTCTAATCTTTCAAATACTTTTTTATTCTATAATTTAAAATTATATATTTAATACTTATATTATATTAAATCACTGTATTATACATCTGTCAATATTTCATTTTTTAACATATGCTCTAAGTTTTCTTGAATTATTTATTTAAATAGGCAATGCAAAACAGGTTGTAACTCAAAACAATAAAAACTGCCAAAAAACCATACCATTTGTTTCTTATCATCTTTCCTTTTCCCTCAAATTTCGTACAGAACCCTTCTAAAGATATCTTATCTCTTCCGCTCCTGATAATCTTCCTTCGTTTGGACGAGCGTATACGTCCTCTAAATTTTCTCCCACCAATGAACCATAGTTCCTTCCGACAGCTTCACTTTTTTACTCCCAGGTACTTCATCTGTCCCTCATACAATGTGATGCCCCTGCCTTCGGCTGTATCCTTCCCGCTACCAGACAAACTCAGGACTTGCACTCCCCGGAAACGCGCGCTGCCGGACATACATAAAAATGTGCATGGTCTGGCAGCTTTCCTCTGCCAAAATCCATGCACATTTTTATCTTTCTAACTCAAACTTCCCACACCGATTGGTGTGCTGAACCTTGAAAAATCAATACTTTAG
>SRZB01000052.1 GCA_004793585.1 Hominisplanchenecus murintestinalis
AAAAACATATCAAAATCTTTTTCAAAAAGTTCTTGACATATCACCAGAATGCTATGTGTTTTCTTCACTCGTTTAATACATTATATTATGTTTTTCTAAGATAAGCAACCCCTTATTAGGCTGATTATAGTATTTATTTAAAGAAAACAGACAGCAACACTCTCCTCGATAAATTATACTTTGAAAATTTAGAGGATAAACTGCAGGATAAAGTCAGATTACAATGTCAGGGAATCCAGAAAAGCTTCACATCCTTCCAAAATGTCATTGTAAGTGACATCAAAATCCCCTGTATACCAAGGGTCTGCAATATCTCTTGGGCTATCTGAAAAATCCAGAAGACGGTGGATTTTCCCTTCTGTATCATCTCCCGCAATACGGCGCATATTACGAATATTCCAGCCATCCATGCCCAAAAGATAATCGTATTTTTCATAATCTGACTGCCGCATCCGGACTGCACGATGATTGCCACATGAAATCCCCATCTCTTTCAGCTTCCTGCGGGTTCCATAATGAACCCCGTTTCCAATTTCCTCCGTGCTGGTCGCTGCTGAGAAAATGTAAAACTGATTGGCAATCCCACGTTTTTCTACCATATCTTTTAAAACATATTCTGCCATGGGTGAACGGCAGATATTGCCGTGGCAAATAAATAATATTTTTATCATCTTGAATATATCCTTTCATAAGCCTTTAAACCTTGATATATCGGGCTTTTTGGCACTTTTCTTCAATTTTGTATTTTGCCATTACCTCACGCAAATCTATATAAATCTACGCAAATTTATAGGTAAATGGTGTAGTAAGTGGTGTAGTAGATTGGTGTATTTTTCAACTTGATTTTCTTTGTTTTCCTTGCATATCGGTATCTTTACACGCAGGATTCTCCTGCGTTGTCCGGCACTCGTCAAACACATTTGCAAGCAATGTGTTTTCCTCGTTGCTTGCTCAAATCAATGATTCTCGCCATTTGCTCCGCAGCACGGTCAAAGCTGGCATGAGTGTAAACATTCAATGTAACGCCCACATCAGAATGTCCCATTACATATTGCAGGTTCTTGATATCCATGCCCGCATTTGCCATATTGGTACAGAATGTATGGCGGAACACATGGGGCGTGATATGGGGCAATGGTTTATCCGGGTGCAGCTTCTTGTATTTCTTCATTGCCCAACGCATTTCATTTTCGATATGTAACGCTACTTTCGGCTTATCATCCTTATCCAGCAAAAGGAAACTACCATATCCGTCCACAACGATTTCCGTTTTCACTTTCTTGCGGCGAGCAAGTATGTTTTGCAGACTTTGGTAAACTTCCTCCGTCATGGGAATATAGCGGCAGCCACATTCTGTCTTGGTTTTTTCCACATAATATTTTCCGCCCCTCTCCCGGACAAGCTGATGGTCTACCCGGATTCTCCGGTTTTCAAAATCCAAATCGCTCTTTGTTAAGCCGCAAAACTCGCTGACACGCATACCGGTTCCCAACAGTACGACAAATTCATCATAATACTTCGTATAAGTTTTATCTTCCCGGATAAAGTCCATCCAAAGCTCCTGTTGTTCCGCTGTCATGGCAATCCGTTTCTGTGAATCATTGGGAACAACATCTACCAATTTGAAATCAAAAGGATTTCTGCGGATAATATCTTCGTTATATGCCATTTGAAAGGCTGGCTTGACAACGCCCCGGACGCTTGTAATGGTGCTGTATCCTTTCCCCTCGCCGTGAAGCTTCATAATCCACTTCTGGGCGTCTGATACTTTGATATTCCTTATCTGACGATAACCGAAATCTTCTTTCTTGACTAAATTCAGCACAAAATTGTAACCGACTTTCGTGTTGTAGCGAACTCCCTGTTTCAGACTAATGTATCTCTCTAAAAGGTCTATTACGGTAATCTTTCCGGCAGCATAGTCAATTCCGTCGTCAAGTTGCTTTTGAATCGTCTTTTCTTTTTCCCGCAGCTCTTTCAAATCAGAGGAATAAATGGTCTGGCGCTTGCCACGGATATCAGTATACCGATATTGATAAATCAGGTCTTTTCTTTGGCTCTCTCCTGTCCGCAGGATTCTCCCTTTATTGTCTTTTCTCTTCTCGGACATTATCAAACTCCTTTCCGTGATGGAAAGAGCCTTGATACGACTCATTCATTGTACCATATCAAAGCTGATTTTACACCACAAGTTTACCTTAAACTGCAAGAAATGAAATAACTGCCATTGTCAGATAGAATATTCCTGCTCGATAAACTGATCGAACAAGCGGCGTTTGATTAACCGCTTATTGCCAACCCACAGGACAAACCGGCAATTTTTTTCATTGGTAAGCTCGCGTAGTTTATTTATGCCAATTCCAGAATAAGCTGCCGCTTCTTCCAGACTCAGGTTACTCTTTTCCCAAATAGGAACTTCTTTCATTGGCTTTCGCCTCCCTCCATGAGTTTCTTTAACCGATGCATTTTCTGCTGTGCGGTCACTCTGCGGAAGTTCCCGCCCGTAAAGCAGACAGGCACGCACATTTCAAGCAGCCTGTCATAAATGCGTGCGTGGGCTGTGTCCTGTGGGTGCTGTATCTGCTCCAGCGTGAGGTTTGTTGTCGTAATCAGTGGCTTATTACTGCGGTATCGGCTGTCTATCACGTTATAGACCTGCTCAAGACCGTATTCCGTACCCCTTTCCATTCCAAAATCGTCAAGGATAAGCAGAGGATAGGCGCACAGCCTTGTTATGTATTCATTCCTGCCTTCTGCACTGGTAAAGAGGTTATTCAGTATCATAGCAAAATTTGTCATGCAGACGGGTACTTCCTGCTCCATAAGGGCATTAGCGATACAGCCTGCAAAATAGCTTTTTCCGGTACCAACATTTCCCCATAACAGGTAGCCGATATTTTCAGACTTCATCGTTTCCCAATGCTCCACATAAAAATGTGCTTTCTCTATCTGCAGGCAGTTACCATTGTCATTCCCAAAAGTCCAGTGCCGTATAGCCGGATCAGTAAAGCCGTCCCGTTTCAGACGTTCAACCTCGTCACTGTGTTTTTTCTCCGATTCCTTCTTTTCCAGCCTTTCACGTTCTGCCCTGCGACAGTCACATTCAGACGGGTGGCGGTCACGCCCAAACAATTCCTTTCCTTGCGGAAAATAGGCTTCTTTCGGTTTATGGCATTTCCCACAATACATTAACCCATCCTCTCCTTTGTAATCTTCCGGCTCCTGCGTGGTGTCCATCATTTTCAGAATCGTATCAGTCAAACCGTTCATAAGCTGTCCTCCTCATTAAATGAATAATCGGGTATTCCTTTCTTTGACACTGTTTTGATAGTATCCTCCTGCGCCCATTTGTAAATCGTAGCAACATGGTTATTGTACTTTCTTCCGCTTGAAGCGATATGTACGGATAAGCGGTCAATGTAGTACTCCCATTTGTCGGGCAGTTCCGATTTCAGGCTGTCAAATTCTGCGTCAGAGAGGAAAACATTATGGAATTTCCCATAAACGGCGGGAGCTCTTTTTTCTCCCTCTTTCTCTGACTCTTTCTCTATCTTTATCTCTTTCTCTACGCTACAAATCTGTTTCAGATTGTTACCATCCGTTTCAGACGTGTTACATTGTAACAGCCTGTTCTCTTTTTTCCGTTCCCTATGCTCCCTCACACGCATAGCCGAAGCCGTTTCCGATCCAATAATTGTTGGCACTTCCGTAAGCTGATACTCGTCATCGTCACCAATTTCTATCAGGCCATGACGCTGTAAAAATGCAAGAGTCAGCTTCACGTTCTCTGTGTCCTCATCAAGCGCAAGTGCAATTTCCGAAGCAAAATTATCCTCCACGCCTTCAAAGTAAAGTTTTCCCTCGTCCTTTAACGACAGTAGCATCATTTTCAAATAAATGATTGTGTGCGTGTCACCGCCCGCTATAGAGCGTAATTTCTTGATGCGCTTGTCCGAAAACCAGTCCACTTTCAGCTTCAACCAATAATATCTCTTTGCCATAAATGCCTCCTTAAACGCACAAAAAGGACAGCCCAGACCTTTCCCATAAGTCTGTAACTGCCCTTGCGCTGTGTTAATGATAATAATTCAAAATCCCATGAAAGCATCTGCAAACAATTGGGAAGAATTGCAGAATCATATATAGGATTATGTATTCAGTTTTTGATATGACTGTCCTAAAGTTTCAGCTTATAAGCCCATATTTTCAGAGAACATGTTCCAAGATTTTTTTCTTCTCTCTCCGCCTCATCATATATTTTTTGAGTTTTTCCTGCTCGTATAATGTAAGCGTATTGTTGTACAACTTATAGCTATCCATGATAAAAATTCCATCATCTGCCCCTGCTTTATGTATATGGGATAACCCTAGGAGATGGCTACAATGTCATTACATATCATGCGATCGCAAACGCCAAATTCCTGCGCCAACTCCCGTGATGTAACATGACCACTGACCACAAAAATACTGGCCATTTCCATTCTGCAGTCTGCAACGGTCATATGGTTCCCACCCTTCAACCATCCCCTTATGATAGTAAATGGTAAAGGTGCAAAATTCCTTCCTATTTACTAAAATTTTTTAATATTTTTTCAGTCAGTATGGACAGTAACACCAGTATTGGTTTTAGAATAGTCTGCCTTTGCAGACTAGACACCCGTTTGTATTCAATTTCTGGAATAGCAAGCACTGCCTATGGACGTCCACAGGCTAAAATAGCAAACTCTTCCTATGTCATAACACAGGTTCATTTTTCAATTTTTCCTGCGGAATTTATTGAAAAATCTGCTTGCTTTTGGTTGCTAAGGGATATATTCCCCTAACCCCTTTTTGAATAAAATACATAATGTGCTGCATTGGAAAATCTCTTCCCACTACGATATACTTTATAGGTCTGAAATGCTTCTTATACTGCAAATTTAATCATGAAAGTTTTGGTTACAAAATAGCTTATTCAATTCTTGTCCATGATGTAATAACCCTGCGTTGAACTTCATTTGTTCTCTTGTGAATTTTTATAATTTTTGTATCACGTATAGTAAGGGGAATCTACCGTTTACCATGCATTAAACACTCAAACAAGAAGTTTCTGGAATAACCATTATATTCCATAAGTTACGCATAACGTCGTATTACATTTGTTGCTACATCTTCTGTATATAATTTCGTTTTTCTTACCATAATAAAACCTCCAGACTGAATCGTTTAATCTTACATCAGTCTGAAGGTTTACACAAACTTTAGGATAGTCCCAATCGCGATTCCTACAACAGTAGCTTTTTATTTGCCGATATAACTTATATCAACACTCAAGCATTGTATATAAAACATCTACTCAAAAATTTGTATCACATAATCGGATATTAATTTTTATTCTTCGTTCCTGAAGTTCTTTGTCATATGGAACTTTAATCCCTTCCTTGAATATCATAAGTTCACTTGCTTTGCACTTGGAGGACACACTGTAATTCAGATCATACAGACATATCGAATAACCCCTATAAATACTTTTTATTTCTGACGCATCATCATAAGTAATGATCCAGTCACAATTTACACAGTCTCTTATCGCTCTTTCAATCCGAACATGGTCTTCTAATTGAAAGTAATTCATATAGAGTTGTTTCCCTTTCTTAAAATACGGAGGATCAAAATAAACAAGTGTATTTTCCTCATACAGAGGAATATATCGTGTAATAAAGCTATTAATGTCCTTATTATAAAGCTTTATACCTGATTTTCTCTCAGCAATGCTCTCTATCCTTCGAATTAACTCCTCTCTCTTGAAACGGGCATCCATTTTCCATAATCCAGACTGATCCATACCACCAATCACACCGCCCTTAATAATACCAGAATGATTCGTACGGTTCATATAAAATGTTGCAAACCCAAGTTCAAAACTGTATTTATCATTTCGTGTGAGGCAGATATTGCGCTGTCGGTTCCATTCTTCCATAGTAAGAGGAACAACTGCAAGCTCCGCTATAAATCGATCAGTCTCAGTAAGGACAGCTTTCCAAAAAGACCAAATTCCTTTATCATAGTCATTGATGACTATCCTGCTGACAACACCCCGAAGGAGGAGTTCAATCGCAATACCTGCCCCGCCAGCAAAAGGCTCGATATATGTTCCTCCACTATGTCCAAGTTGATCAATCATATATTTCATAAATTCAGTCAGTTTACCTTTTCCGCCCGGATATCTTAACGGGGAATAGAACATATATTCACCTCTTTTGCTCATTCATTTATTCACTGATTTTTCCCAAATACTCCATAAAAGTATTGGGGAGCCAGTCTGATAAATTGTATGGATTCAGATACATCTTACCTTTTTCATTTCTTTCCCGCTTTCTTAATGAAGGAATAACTTCAAATACAATATTATCTTTTGCAGATATACTTTTTGACTCTTTGATCAATTTCTTCAGAGGCGCTAGATAAACTTCCTGCTCTTCTTCCGAATAGTCTTCTGGATATTTTCTATTCAGAGCATATTCGAGGAGCTGTGCAGCCAGCGTTCTGTCAAAAATATCGTGATTTCTCTGGTTATAGAAATTATCAAGACAGTTTCTACATGACTTAGAACATGTGCATCCTGTCAAAATCTCTTTTGTTCTTGAAAACACATCATCAAGCACTCTATCTTCTCCAATAAGGGCAGAATAGCCGGCACCACTGGTCAGATTGTCATAAAAGAACATCTCAATATGTACTTCGCCATTTTCCTCAAGACGCGTTCTCCATCCGCCGTTGATTTCATTATAATCAATATCCAGTGAAAGGGACACTGCCTTTTTAATCGCCTCATGCAAAGTCGTTGCAGCGGAACGTAGAATATTCTTTTCCTCACTATCATAGTTTGATACTAGCTTCTGATTATCATATCTAATATCTAACATAAACATGTCTGTCAGAAATTCATATCCAAGATAAATATTTGTTGCAACTGTGCCTTCATGTCTACAGAGATAGCGATCATGATACGGCTGGGAAAATCGAAAATCGCTCGTCTGAAGCGATTCTGCTACCTCTGCTCCACCGCATTTAGTACAGATATTAAATCCATTTTTCTTCTTTCCCATATTGACAGTCAGTACCTTGCGGTTCTGGAGATTTGCAAAGCGGATGTAACTGTGTTTATAATTCTGCATTTCCGTATCTTTGGGAACATAGGAATAATATGGTGCTTCCGCATATGTCTTTTCTTCTTCCTCGTCTTCGTACTTGACCGGGTCTCCCTTAACCGGCGCGAACCCCCACGGCTTAATCATTGAATGCCGTTCCACCGGTGCATGGCAGTAAGGGCATTCTGTATATTCTTCCTGACCATCGCCGAACCAATTACATTCTGTGCAGACAATGATGTATTTCTTGTAGTCTTTACTTGTGAAATAGTATTCTGCCTGATTATGCTCATATCCCTTCGGTCTCGGATTTGAATACAGTCCGCCACTCTTATATATCTTCTTATCGATAGTAATGAAACGCCCTGGGGCATATTCACTAATGGCAACCGCAATATCCCTTTCAGGGGCATATTTAATGTCCTTAGGAGCCCTACGCCCATGTTCAGAATCCTTTTCCACACAGAATCTTACGACATTCTTCGGAAAGGAATAGGAAGGAATATATCCCTCAGAATAGAATACATCAAATGCAGAAGTCTCTTTATCTCCGTTGAAATACTCATTTCTCTTACCTTCTGAAAGTACCATGTCTCTTATCTTACAAAATACTTCGACCGTACTATTTATCGGAAAATCAAGAGATTGTACATGTTCGATAAAGGCATCTGCATATTTCTCACAGAATGTAACGATACCGACCTTAACAATACTGTCAAACTTGCTGCGCATCAAATCCGTCGACATGAAGCTGTTTAACGCTATCATATTATAATGGCGTTGTTTAATCTTCGGATTGTCCCTGTCAATCCATGGCTTTCTAGGTTCTCCAGAGATCATCTCATCCGGATGCTTGAAATAGTGACTGTCATGAACACCTCCAAAAGCATAAGTAACGATAGTAGAAATTCCAGAATTCTTTCGACCAGCACGACCTGCTCTCTGCTGGTAATTCTCACGCATAGGAGGGATATTTCTCAATCCTACCGCTGTCAGAGAACCAATATCAATACCAACTTCCATAGTAGTCGTACAGCTTAATACATCGATAGAATCCTCACCAAACTCTCCGACAGCAATATCTTGGAAGCGAATCTCATAGTCCTCAGTTCTACTTAAGATATCGCTCGTTGTTTCCTTGTGAGAGAGCTGAGCTGTATGTTCCTCGGTATCAATGGTGTGGATTTTCTCTTCACCATCAATGGCAGCAAGCACAGGTTTTCTCCAGAAATCAAATCTGGAAAGATCTACATTGGTGATGATATGGAGATTTTTAGATTCAAAGCAAGAACCGCAGTAATCCCCAAGCTTGTAAGGAGAAATTTTACCGCATCTCTCACATCGATACCAATTAAATTTCTCGCCTGTAATGACGATTTTTACCGCATCAAGTTTAAGATAATATCGCTGGTTTGTTCCTGGTCCAAAGAAATCGTTCTTTATACAGTTCAAAAACTCTTCCATCTTTTTATCATTAAGTCCAGTCATATCTTTTACGATCTGAATAAACTTTTTATCAACGGAAGCAGTAAAATCTCCGTTAAGACCAAAGGACTGGATCTTACTTCGTCCCGGAAGGTTTCTTCTGACATCATCCTCAATAGTATTACCAAGAGCCGCACTTCCGTCCATGACATCCCAGAAAAGCAGGACTAAAACGGAACGAAGTATTTCTTCATCAATTACAATGCCATAATCATCCTCAAGCTCATAAGCACAATCTTCCAGAATTCCGTCCATAGGCCCAAGAAAACCGAGACCGATATCCTTGAAAGAACGCGGACTCTCTGTAAAAAAGGTTAACAACTGCTCGTAATAGTCATATGGTAGCGGTTCAAGGTTTTCCTTTGAAATATCCTTACGTCGTCTGAGTTTTTTACGAATCTTCTCAAGATGATCTTGGAAGATATCAGCACTACCACCAGAGAAGAATTCCAATCTCTGCTCCACGCAGACCACTAAAAACATATTGTACAGTTCTTTCAAGGAATGTTCTCTTCCATCTGCCAACAGTTTCTTTGCAGCCAACATAACAGCCTGACGGAACCCATCCGCATCGGATGATTTGGACAAATCAAGTGCAAGCTTTGCCGCGTTCTGTCTGGAGTCCGAGAACAGAAGTACCTTCTTACCTTCATTTATAAGTTCAGGCTTTGCCGGTGGTTGAAGCTCAAACTGTGCTTTGGTTAGGTTATAAAAAGGAATGTTACCTTTTGTTGCCAGATCTGTAGGCTTTTTTAATGGCATAATCTTTTTACATTTCGGACATGTACTAAACATATAACGATTGTATTTTTCATCATATTCCGGATAAAGAACTTTAAGCAGTCCACCGCCATCCTGATAGTCAAGATAAAGTTTTCCTGTTATAGGATCGAGATATCCCACTTTATCTTTGCTTTTCGTCTCATATTCATTTGGACAAATGTAAAGAAGCATCTCCGTCAGGTCATTCGCTCCACCACTCAGTCCTTTATTCGGGAATGCATACCAATATCCTGTTCCGGATATCTTCTGGACATATACCTTAAAATACAATGCTCCGCATTTGATATGGTTTACAAGCTCATACATCCTGCCACCACATCCGCACTTTTCACGCGGGATAGAAATCACTTTACCAAGAGGAAGTTTTTCTTCGTCAGAGTATTTCGCCCCACAGGTGCACTTCGGATTAGAACAAGCATATAATCCTTGGATTCCGCGGACAAACATATGCAGTCTTACGGGAAAAAGAATCTCACCATTCTTTTTTGCGAGGGAAACAACAGCAAGCAATGCGTCAAGGGCATCCCCTGCATACTCACTGTTTCCGAATATCTTCGTTTTTAATTCTGTATAGGATTTTGCACCGTCTCTACATAGTTCATAAAGCTTCACAAATGCCTGATAATCCCAGAGATTTTCAAACAGCCATTCCTGTGCATCTGAAGCGGAGATATCAGAAGGCAATTTAATCTGGAACACATTTTGGGCAAAAGCGCAAATTCTTGCACCAATTTCTGCCTTTGTTACCTGGCTTGTTCCTATAGAAGCAAGAGCCGCAGCATCTGTCATCACTTTAAAGTCAGTACGAACAATTTCTTTGTCACCAAAAAGAGGAACACATTTGGAATATTTCTTTCCGGTAAGACCGTTAAAGAAGTTGGATATGACTCCTTCATCTTCTACTGGCATACTTGCGGTTGTAAGAACAAACTGTACTTTCTCAAGAGAAATATCAAGACGCGAAAAAAGTCTGTCAAGAAGAAGTGCAATTTCTCCGCCTGAGGAGCCTCTGTACATATGTGCTTCATCAAGGACAATAAGAAGTCTGTTTACCTCTGACTTGCTCAACCATTCTTTCGTATCATTCCATATACCCGCTTCCATCTGACGCATGAGCATGTACTCCAACATAGAGTAGTTAGTAATCAGGATGTCTGGAGTGTTTTTCTGAATCTCAAATCTGGTGATATATTCTGCATCATAAGGACTCGGCTTATGAATATCGTTTTCGAGATTATCAATAAAATCCTTCAGACCTTCTTCTCCACCACATCTTGCAGGATATTTATTGATGCTCTTGAAGCCATTTATCTTTCTCAGCTGTTCTTTCCGTTCTTCTGCAGCATTCTCATCCACGAGATATTGTTCACGGTATGTCTTTGCGAGATTAATATTGCTCTGTTTTTTTGACTCTCCGGAATAGGGGGTTCTTCCAGTATACATACCAAAATGCGGGATACGTCCTGCTCCCGAAGAAGATGTAAAGATATCCACGAACTCTTTAGAGCCCATAATCTTTCGAAATCTGGCAAGCTGGTCAGATACCAATGCATTCATAGGATAAATAATAAGAGTTCTTACAGCTGGCATTTTAAAATCTTTCGGCCTGTTAAGAGATTCCTCGATAGCACGCGCAATAATTGGCCAAAGAAAACACTCTGTCTTACCGGAACCTGTACCTGTAGCTACAAACAGGTCTTTCCCATTCAAAACACTTGTAAGAGCTTTTACCTGATGAGTAAAAGGGTTGGAATAAATGCCGAGTTCTGCATCAACAAGCTTTAAAAGGACTTCCTTAACATTATTCTCAATATCAGCTGTCCGGATACCGTCATTTACCTTGCAGTAGGAAGAGGACGTCTCAATGTACGGTTCCCTTGCAATGTTAATATCATTCGGACACATCTCTCCAAGAAGCTCGTCTGCGTACAGAAGCAATGTTTCGCTGTTAGCAAGATAATCCGACTTGATATAGTTAACCAGCCGATTCCTTATTGTCTGGTAGTACTGTTGTACACCGTTTGTATTTCTATCCATAAAATTCACCTTTTCTTGCAGTAAATCCTATTGTTCCAAGGATTTCTGCAGTCTGTATTGTCAATTCGTTTCGTATGATAAAATTACTCCGATCGGAGAAACCATATCTTGGCCATGCATTCATAAGCAAATAAAAGTATTCCCTATTCGGCAATTGTCCAAGAATACGAATATAGGAATATTCCTCATCTATCGGACATATAAGGATCTGCATCGGATTGTCATAGTGATTCCTAAGGGCAACATATAACCGTCGGAATTCTGCTCCCGTTAAGGCATCAAGCTCGTCCGCACTGTTATCATCAGCATAAAGAAGCGTTCCATCATCTTTTCTAATGACTCTATAATATGGCCCTGTCATGCTTTTCCGTGCCATCGTCATATTGGATTTTATGTATCCATACCACGAGTTGTATACGTTTCCATAATAGAACGGATTAAAAAACTCCAGTTCCTCCACATTGATATCTCGCTCATCAAAATCGCACTCATCATATTTTACTTTTAAGTATTCTTCCGGTGTCAAACTATCACGTACGAGAAAATCATTTAGTTTTACTTCATGTCTACCATTCCTGCAGTGGATTCCAAGCCCATTTACAATATAGCATGTTTCTGGCAGTCCAAGATACAGATAATCTGCTTCAGAGACTCTTATGGTTTCACCGCTGTTATTCAGAACATTGTAATTATTATCGAGTGTCAGCAGATATCCTGTCTGTTCGTAGATATTCCGGATAAACACAGCAATATTGGTATTTCTTGAAGCAAACACAAAATGCTTTGCCATCGGACAAAGTTCAATATATTTTTTAGACAGATCATGTAACAAGATGCTTTGTGCGTTCTTGCTAACTCCCCTCTTATTTTCCTTTTCACTGAGTGCTGATTTAAGGCACCACAGACCGAGAGCTGAATAGATGACCCTGTATCCAAAGTATTCAGCCGGTTCGTTTGTATAAGGACGTATATTCATGTCATTTGCCATGATATTGATCAATTCATTCACTATCCAAACCACCTCATCAAAATATCTTTCTTCAAACAGCGTCCTGTTTCTCCTGCATACCTCTGAAGACGTTTGGAACTGTTGTAAGGATTCTTCCCGAGAACTTTGGACACATATGGAAGAAGCGTGAACATCAGCATCTCGTTCAAATAATTTTCATCTTCAATCATGTCAGCCATCACATAGGCTGTATCCATTCCTAATCCGCATTCGCGTGCAATCTCACAGAATATTTTCTGTGATCGGCTGTCAGCTCCTGCATTGCTTTTGTATGCAGACGAGATCTCTTTTACTTCGGAAGGGTCCTCCGTAATATCCCTGATTCTTAATACAGAACTGAAAACATCTGCACTGATAAAATGAACCGAAGAAAGAATTTCGTGCGGAATAAAACTCAGCGTCTTGTCATACATGTAGGTAAGGATGATAATCTTGTTGCGATATTGTTCGAGCGCTGGGATTAATTCCAGTTCATTACAGTTCCCAATAAAGCCGTCAATGCAGACAACTCGATCAGGAGTATTTGCAAGAAACTCCCTTATTTTCTGCAGGCCTGCACCTTCCGAATACAGCAAATAAGCTGCAATCGGCACACCGTAAATCGTGTTTGCCAGACAATTTGCCAAATTAATTCCTAGTCCTCTTTTTATCAGCAACGGAATACCACAGAAAAAGTTCTTTTCAAGATAATCTACAAAATCTGATGAACCATCCTCATTCTTATCGAATCCGATATTTTCAAGGTTATAGCTGAAATATTCATCAAAATCATCCATATCTTCTGGGCATAATGGCATCCTCCAGTCAGTATTTGCATATCTTTTTGAAACAGCTTCTGCTGCAGTCTCGATATTTTTCTGCGCTTTCAATGTTTCTTCCAACTCCCTATTTTTCTGCGGATAGAACTCCTTTTGTGTACTAAATACAGAAAGATATTCTTTATATGCTTTTTCAACACCAAGCGCTTTATCGAGTGCTTCCTTAAGCTCTCTGATCTTCTTCCGGTCTGATTCTTTGTCTGATAAAAATGTCGCTCTTTCTGCTTTATATGTAAAAAGCTGTTTCTCACGACTTCTTACCTTGTTTTTCCATGTCTCGATGTCATCCTCAGCAGTAGAAAGTCTGGATGCATATTCGGAGATGCTGGTCTCGTATCCTGCTGCCTTATCGGTCTGATCCTTTAGTTTGGATGTAAGGGTGTCAATTTTCTGTTGCATCTCCGCAGTCTTCCACACCTCATCATCCTGAACTTTTTTTAGTTCTGCTTCCAATTTGTCTATTTTTTCAGACAAACGAGTGCTCTTTTCCTGTTCCTGCTCGAGTTGTTTTATTTTTTCTTTTAGTTCTTTTTTCAGCTCTGTCTCTTTTTTTTTCAATTTTTCGATGTTCTTCTCTTCATCAAAAATCTGATTTTTCAACTCTTCCTGAATATCAGTAAGTTCCCGTTGTCTTTTCTTCAAAAAATCCAGTTCTGCTTCATTTGTTTTTTGATGAGCAGACTGATAAAAAACAGATGAACACATAACCTTCAGATAATCTTCGGATTTTTCTTCTCTTTTGATTTTGAAAAATAGTGCAACGTTTCCAGAAAAAAAGGAGCGCGACAGCACATCAATATAAGCTGCCTCCTGATCAAGCCCGCTCTCAAGTACTTTTGCTAATTCCTCATCAATTTCTTCAATCCATTGTTCAATATGCTTGTTTAGAAAAGACGCAATAAAATCCCTGTTACGAAAGTTATAAAGCCATCGGATGGCAGTATCCTCGTTCAACGACTTTACACGGAATCCCCCTTGTAATTTATCGAATTCCTTCGGATATTTTCTGAAGTATTCGGATATCTCCTTAAACGGGATAACAGTACAAACATACTTAATTTCGTCTTTTGTAAGGTCTGTCAAATAATTCAAAGCAGTCCCTCCTTAATGTATTGTTTAACGACTGTATTAATCCGTCTGCTCCTATAACAGTTTTCCAAGTACGCTAAGACTATTTCGTCTGTCGTGACATCCATGAAATCATCCGGTTCAAATATTTCTGACTGTGGATGATATTTCACTATATCATTTATAAGTTGTCCTGTATCCATTTTTTCTTTTGAACACGCATACACATATGCTTTTATATGTCCGTTTTTATATCCTACAATCCGATCCGATTCAGAAAGATATATGTTTGAACCTGGAATCAACCGTGTGCATCCGTTCTGGTCAAATAAAAAGTAATCGTACTGATCAGGAACGGTATATCTGTCAGAATATATAACCACAGGTTCTTCCAGAACTGTTTCCCTCACCAGTTCTCTTTCCTTTTGGATACATATATCAATATTCTTTTCATGTATAATGATTTCATCATCAACATGAAGTTTCAGCACATCTCTGTTGATTTCCCGGACAAAAACATCATCTACATTTATATTTCCATAGGGAATCAATTCAAAGCTTGGATGAACATATACTGTATCTCCAGTACATATTGAACACGAATTTCTAACATAAATCGGTGGCCATAAAATGCTAAACGATTCTGATGTTTCTATCTGATAATCATGCTTCTGAAAGAAATACCGAACAGAAAATTCTGCTTGTTGTACAGAAAACTTCAGTCCATAAAACACCCTGTTTTCTGTGACAAAAGAAAACAGCTCTTCTGAGGTGATATACTCTAAAGTTGAAAGTTCCTGCATAGTTTCTTCATACTCAGATATGCCAATATATTCAGTATTTGTATAAAGCAGTGATGATGTCTGATGCCTGCAGTGTTCATCTTGCATCCTAACTCTGAATATATTGATTTTCTTCATATCTCTCATTACATCCTGATATGTATAGCTATTAACCCCGGAATCAAAGGAAACAATATACTGCGTTGAGAATTCCGTGATGGTAAAATAACTTTTTCTGCCTGGAACAAATACTTCTTTACTAAGAGGAATGGAGAGAAATGGATCAGTGCAATATTTTGAAGATACCATCAGCCTGTTGTTTTCTTTCTCATATGCCTGAAGTTCTTCTTCCGTAAAAGAAGCACAAATCTCGAATGTCATTCTGTCCCTGTTAAAATAAAATTCTATATGTCCCTGTTTATGCTTTCTCAAAAGTATTAAATGTTCCACTGTGTCCAACTGTCCAAGATATTGTTCACATTCTGTATCATTAT
Source organism: Hominisplanchenecus murintestinalis (assembly GCA_004793585.1). Lineage (GTDB taxonomy): Bacteria > Bacillota > Clostridia > Lachnospirales > Lachnospiraceae > Hominisplanchenecus_A > Hominisplanchenecus_A murintestinalis. Next base: position 15,607 of record SRZB01000052.1, read on the forward strand.
TTCCTTTTCGATGCCTAAAATGAGGAGAACGCTCACTACTATCAGCTGCAGCAAGATAAACTTCTTCACCGCAACACAGACATTGGTAACGAAATCGCTCTCCCAAAAAACAATATGAGGATTTTGCAATAACTGCAGCGTCTACCTCACTTTGCAAAACAGCATCAAAAGCTTTATCCATTCTGTTCCTCTCCTTATTGGTTAAGATCAATCGTATCTATAATAATCATAGATTTTACTATCGAACTCATTCTTTCTGCTTATAATCTCTGTAATTTAGAATTAATAGGATACTATTATTCTTCTGGAATAATATCCATGACATCGTCTATTGTACATCCAAGACAAGAACAAATCTTAACCAAAACGCCCACTCGTACATCTTCATTTCGTCCAAGCTTTGCCATTGCATTGGTACTAATCTTTGCTGCACGAACCAAATCTGTTTTCATCATATTTCTTTCATTCAGAATAACCCAAAGCTTATCATAACTGACTGTCATATTCAGTCCTCCTAAATTGATTGCATGGCAATAAGTATAACTATACAAGTTAACATTAATCTCCAACAAATTTTATTAGATGTACCAATCCTTGAAAAGCTAGATAAATACACGGTTCTCAGAAAAATAGCAAACCTAACTTGAATTTGTTACGGATTAATTATATCATACACTCTTGCATCTTTCAACTTGCAATTCGCAACATCAAATAGAATCTACTCTTTGTTCTAGGCTTTCTTTTCACCTCATGGGCGATTTGCGGTTCCTGCAACGGTAATTTTTTATTTACTGGCATAATTTATGTCAATTTTGTAATCACTGTTCTTGTATTCAATCTCCAGACTGTAATCGCCTATCTGTATGGACGTTCCATTGTCTATCGGATAAAACTTTCTTTCCTCTGTATCATAAATAAAAAATTCCTCTATCAGCTGGTGTTCCACCGTTTCCAGAATCTCCCAGATGCAATCATCGCAGAACAGTGTTTTCATCCTGTGGACGCTGACAATACCACATCCACGGTCTATCCCGGCATATCCGGTCTGTTGTCCGGGGCTTTTGGAAATGTGAATGTGGGTCTGACTGACTTCATCATAACCAAAATTCATGATGGTTCCCCCTCGGTTGCTGTCCGGGCTGTCCCCTTTCTCATACAAGTCTAAGGAATAGAACTGTCCTGTATTGGCACAGACAAGAAGTGCCTGCGCCGGATAGTTGTCCATACAGGTATAGCAGGTTTCAGCGGTATTGGGGATATACTGGATAAAGTTCTCTATGTCCTCACCATATTCACTGAATACCAGATCATTCCGGATGCTTTGGGCAATCTCATCATATTCGTCCTTCGTAGCGGATGCCATATAGGTCGCAATCATGCTCATGGCTTTTTCCACGTCCCTTCCGTTCTGATGGGTTATCCGGATATTATTGATTCCTGTTATTATCAAGAAAAATCCTGCTACTCCTATACAGATTAAAAAATTCCAGTACAGGAGCCAGCGTTTATCTGATGAACTCAGGCGTTTCTTTCCGTTATCGTTATTGTCCACTTCCCCAAAATCCCACCAGATTTCCTTCGCTTTTCTCCATATCCGTTTCATAAAACTCCCTCCGATTGGTTTGTGGTCTATTGGCTAATATTATATAGTCTTTTAGAATCTATTGCAATCACAATTGTTAGTATAGTCTTAAAGTGAATAAAATAAATACTAACAGCTTATAATACAGGTGAGGGTTATGGACGAAAAAGGGTTAGGCAAACGTATCAACAGGGTCAGGAAAGACAGAGGATTTACCGCAGATAAACTTTCAGAATTGTGCAATATCAATGCAACATATCTCAGACAGATTGAAGGTGGTGCGAAAATGCCCAGTCTGCCGGTATTCATAGCTATTTGCAACGCACTGAAAATATCTCCCGATTATCTATTGCAGGATGTATTGGTGGAAAATGAAATCAGCAGAATCAAAGAGCTGACCGAACTATGGGAAAACACTTCTCCCAGTGAACAAGAAATCGCTACTGCAATGATTCGTGCAGTATTGGAACACAACAAAGGTTGAAAAGACCAGCCGGTTATCCGACTGGTCGCTCTATGTCTTAATCAAATATAAATCTGTTCGCTCTTTATGATTTCCTCTGCCCGGCTGCGGATATTATTCATCCGGCCTACCCATTCAAGCTGGTTCCGGGCTTTCAGTTCCTCGGTCACTCCTTCAGCGGTTTTCATCTGCTCTATGATAAGATCAAGCCGTTCCTCTGCCTGCTCGTTCAGATCGGCAAGATATGCCCATAATTTTCCTGTCAGGATAAGAGAGCTGTACCGTACTGGGTGTTTCTCTTTGAGATAATCCCTGTGCAGCCGCCTATAACGTCCGATGGGACGGTTTTCTTCCGGCAATTTCAGGTCTGGAATATAGTAATCGCCTACCAATATATAATCAATGCCGTTTTCCGTGATTCTTTCTTTCAGCTTCTCCATTATCGTTCCCTCCTGTGGTGGAATGTTATGTCTGTCAAAGTTATGATGATTTTATATGTCATTTCAAGGCTCTTTCGAAAATGGTGTAGTAAGTGTCTTGTCGGGCCATAAAAACATTGAATTTATAGGCTTTTCAGGAACTTTTCAAGATACTGCCGTGGCAGACGAATAATATTTTTATCATTTTGGATTTATCCTTTCATAAGC
>SRZB01000053.1 GCA_004793585.1 Hominisplanchenecus murintestinalis
TTTAGAAATTTATTAACCAAGTAGTCTTGATTGACTACACCATTATTATACTAGGGAGGTGTTGTTATGAATTTACCAGAACTTGTAGCTGGCTATGTGCGTGTGTCTACTGTGGAGCAAGCAGAAGAGGGTTATTCAATACAAGAACAATCTGAAAAAATTAAATCTTATTGTAAAGCTATGGGTTGGGAACTAGCGAGTATCCAGTCCGATCCGGGGTACTCCGGGGCTACGCTGGACCGGCCTGGTATCAATAAAGTTATAAAGGATGTCCGGGCCGGTTATGTGAAAAAGGTTATTGTCTGGAAGCTCGACCGGCTCTCCCGGTCCCAGAAGGACGTGCTTGTCCTGCTGGAAGATGTCTTTTTAGAAAATGGCTGCAACTTCGTTTCAATTATGGAAAGTTTTGATACGGCCACGCCCTTCGGTCGGTGTATGGTCGGTATACTGGCGGCTTTCGCTCAAATGGAACGGGAAAATATAAAGCTCCGCACTATGATGGGGAAGCAAGCCGGGCTTAAGGAAGGCCGTTATTTCTCCGGACGCGCTCCTATCGGGTATCAATACCAAATGCAACAAAACGGCAAACTTGCCCTTATTGTAGATCCGTATACCTCTAAAGCCGTCCGGGATATGTTCCGGCTTTATGCCTCCGGGAAAAGCGAGAGCGCGGTTGCCGGGTATGTGCAGGAAAAGTACAGGCTTTTCCCTGGGCTTGACCGCCATTCTGCCGTCGGGCGTATCAGCCGTATTATGCGTAATCCGGTTTATATGGGAAAGGTAAGAATGAAAGAAGAATGTTACGAAGGGCGGCACGATCCCCTGGTGGACTCCGATCTATGGCAAGCTGTCAATGACCGCTTAAGCCAAAACCTCCAGGCGTTCAAGCGCTCTTACGGCGAGTCGGACGGGCTGCTCTGCGGCCTTCTGTTCTGCGGGGACTGCGGCGCCCGGATGGCGATCCGCTCCTGGAAGAAAAAAAGCGGGGAAAAAGTCAAGAAATATATGTGCTATTCTGTAAGCCGCGCTACTCCGGCTATGATCCGCTCTGAAAACTGTAGCAACCGTAAAAAGCATCTTACCCTGGCGGAACTTGACGCCCTGGTGCTGGAAGAAATTAAAAAGCTCGCCCTTGATCCGGCTGCCCTCGATCCCCTTATCGAAGAAAGCGCCGAAGAAGCCGCGCCCGACCTTCCGGTGTTCCAGGAGCGTATGGCAAATGTGGAAAAGCAACTTACGCGCCTTCTTAATCTGTATCAATCCGGAGTCATGGAACTGGAAGAAATACAAGGCCGCCTTGCTGCCCTTAAGGAAGAACGGGAAGCGGTTCAGAAACGGCTGGACGAAGCTGAAAAGGCAAATACCGGGAAGCTGTCAAAAGAGGCGGCTATAGCCTCCCTCGCAAGCCTGGGGGCCGTTATAGAAAGCGGGGATAACGCCGCGCTTTATGACCTGGTGCATACCCTTATAGAAAAAGTCGTGTACCTCAACGGGGATATAACTATATACTGGGCTTTCTGCTGAAAACAAGCGGCTATTGTTTTTTTTACTAACAAATAGCCGCTTACTTCTTGACCTCCGCAAAGGAGAGAGCCACTTCGTCCACGTCCTCGGCAGAACGGACGGGGCTTTTGCTCGTCATTATCTGGCTGATAAATTTCTGCTTTCCCTCCACCAACTGAAAGAGGTAGGCATCAAAGGTCTGTTCCGTCACATAGCGGTAAACTTCAACCTCTGGGAACATATTGCCCTGCCTTTCGAGCCTGCCTTGACGCTGTTCCAAATCCGACGGTCGCCACGGGCAATCTAAATTATGGATGGCGATTAGCCTGTCCTGCACGTTTGTACCTGCACCCATCTTCGGGGTAGAGCCGAACAGCACACGCACCTCGCCGCTCCTTACCTTTGCAAACAGTTCTTTTTTCTGTGCATCGGTGGTCGCTTCGTGGATGAAACGCACCTGCTCCGCAGGGATGCCACGCTGTATGAGTTTCTTCCTCATATCATCATAGACATTATCAAACTGGTCGGGAATCATTTCATAAACATTTTCTCTGACTTCCTGCGTTTCTATTATCTTTTTATTGGTGGGCGTCGATAAATCACAAAAGGCGAGTTGTGCCGCTTTGGTGTCGGCGTGTTCCTCCCAGATGCGGTAAATATTGTCCACGCAGGCGTTGACTTTGCTCTCTGGGTCGTCTGGCAACATCGGGTCAATCAGCCTCTGGTCGAGTGCCAGTTTCCTCCCGTCATTCGTGATTTTGAGCATATTATCCTGCTGCGGCTTTACAAGCCTTGCCCTTACTTTCTCGGCTCGCTTGGCAAGCCCCGCCACCATTTCCGTCTGGATTTCGCTCGGTTTGGTCTTGATATTGTGGTAATTGACCTTTGGCACGGGGAGTTTCAGCATATCGGCGGTCTGGATGTCCGCAACCTCACGGAACATCTGCATCAGCTCTGGCAGGTTATAAAACTTCGCAAACCTCGTCTTGGCTCGGTAGTTTGTCCCCTCTGGGGAAAGTTCCAGAGCCGTGACCGTTTCGCCAAACGTGGACGCCCAACTGTCAAAATGCTGCAATCCGTTCCTCGCAAGGGTGTCATACTGCAAATACCTCTGCACGGAATACATCTCGACCATCGAGTTTGAGATAGGCGTTCCCGTTGCAAAAACCACGCCACGGCTGCCCGTGATTTCGTCCAGATAGCGGCATTTCATAAACAAATCGCTCGACTTCTGGGCTTCGGTCTGGGCAATTCCGCCCACGTTCCGCATCTTGGTGTAAAGGTAAAGGTTCTTGTAAAAATGGCTCTCATCTATAAAGAGCCTGTCTACCCCCAGTTCCTCAAAGTTTATCACGCTGTCTTTCCGCTTGGTATCATTGAGTTTGTCGAGCTTTGCTTTGATAGCTTTCCTTGTTTTCATGAGCTGCTTGACCGTGAACTGCTCCCCGTGGGATGCCTGCACGTCGTCAATGCCACGCTCAATATCGTCAAGCTGACGCATGAGCTGTTCCCTCTGGCGTTCCTCGCTGATGGGGATTTTCTCGAACTGCGAGTGTCCGATAATCACCGCATCATAAGCCCCTGTCGCAATCCTGCCGCAGAATTTTTTACGGTTTCCCGTTTCAAAATCCCGCTTGGTCGTCACAAGAATGTTGGCAGATGGGTAGAGCCTTAAATACTCCGACGCCCATTGACCGACAAGGTGGTTCGGCACGACAAACATAGACTTCTGGCAGAGTCCGAGCCGTTTGCTTTCCTGTGCGGCGGCGACCATTTCAAAGGTCTTGCCCGCCCCTACTTTGTGTGCAAGGAGCGTATTACCGCCGTAAAGGATATGGGCAATCGCATTGACTTGGTGCGGTCTTAATTTAATCTCTGGGCTGATGCCGCCAAACGTGATATGGCTTCCGTCATATTCACGGGGTCTTATACTGTTAAATGTGTCATTATAATAGCGGACAAGGCGGTTCCTCCGCTCTGGGTCTTTCCAAATCCAGTCCCCAAACGCCTGCTTTATCACCTCCTGCTTTGCCTGTGCCGCCGTGGTTTCCTTATGGTTTAATACCGCTTTTTTATTGTTGTGTTCGTCATAAATATAATCAAAGATACGGGTGTCCCTTAAATTTAAGGTATCCTCCATAATGCGGTAGGCACTTGCCCGCTTCGTGCCGTAAGTGCTGTCCGCCTTGACATTCCCCACGTCGGAACTCTTATTCTCGATAAACCAGTCGCCGTTATATGCCGTGTAGCGTACTTTCAGCTTGCCCTCCGCATAGCTCGACGGCGTTAAAAGCTCCAACATAAACTGCTGTATATCCTCCTGCGGTATCCACGTCGTACCCAGACGGACGGAGATTTCACTTGCGGGCAAATCCTTTGGGATGACTTTTTCCAGAGCCGCCACGTTGACGGCAAGCTCTGGGTCTGCCTTTGCCGCTATCTTTGCAATTTTCAGTTTCTCCCGCACGTTGCCCGATAAATACTCGTCTGCGGTTACATACCTTGCAGGCTCGGAAGATGGCACTTTGAAGATAACGCCCTGCAAATCATTGATGATTTCCTCCTGCATCATGCCCGTGAGCTGTGCCATATAGGATAAATCGACACGGGCTTTCTCCCCGATGGAGAGGGCGAGGGCTTCACTGGCGGTTTCCACAAAGGTCACTTCATGATGGGGCTTTATCGTCCTCTTGGAGAACATATCCGCCTTTCTCTTAAATTTCCCCTCATCGTCAAGCACTTCAAGGGAGCATAACAGGAAGTAGCTTTCATCTGCCGCAAAAGCAAGGTAGTTCCCCCTGCTGTTAATCAGACCGTACTTTTTTGTAAATGCATCATATAAGCGGTTTAAGTTTTTCTGTTCGGTCTGTATCATTTCCTCTGGGTAATCGTCGGTCTGGTACTGGATAAGCTTTCTCACGCAGTCACGGATTTCCAATAATCCCTTAATGCGGTTTTCTGCGGTCATGGATACCTTTGCAGGGGTCATGGTGTTATTCTCTCGGAAGTAAACCCTGCCGTCCACAAGGGCAAAAGAGAAGTTCCGCACGTTCGGGTCGGCAGGGATGGATTTGTCCTGCTCATCAGAGATTCGGTCAATCTCATTTTCAATCTCTGGGATTTCGCCGTCTATCCGCTGCATGGCTTCATGGAGAAGCCCCGCAAGCGGCATATCGGGATAGGCTTTGCAGGCACTGTCCATGCCGAACCTTGTGCTTTCCATCTTCATCTTGCCTAAAATCATTTCTGGGTGGGATACAAAATAGCTGTTCATCGTGACGCCGTTTTCATCTGTGTCAAGGTGTACCCACTCTGGTTCAATGTCAATTACGCTGTCACGCTTTTGCAGGATAAGGATGTCGCTTGTGACCTCCGTGCCTGCGTTTGCCCGAAACGTATTGTCGGGAAGCCTTACCGCACCTAAAAGCTCGGCTCTCTGTGCGATATACTTCCGCACCTCTGGGCTTGCTTTGTCCATCGTCCCCTTAGAGGTGATGAACATCACAACGCCGCCTGCCCGCACTTTATCCAGAGCCTTTGCAATAAAATAGTCGTGGATTAAAAATTTCTGGGCGTTGTAGTGGCTGTCGTTGACCTTAAACTCCCCGAACGGGATATTGCCAAGCACCACGTCAAAGTGGCTGTCTGGGAGCTTTGTGTCCTCAAACCCCTCAATGGCGATACTGGCTTTCTGGTAGAGCTGCTTCGCAATCCTGCCCGATAACGGGTCAATCTCAATGCCGTGCAGCTTTGATTTCTCCATGCTGTCGGGTAACAATCCTAAGAAATTTCCTGTGCCGCAGGACGGCTCCAAAATGTTCCCCTGTGAGAATCCCAGACGGTCAAGTGCTTCATACATTGCCTTGATAACGACGGGCGGCGTATAAAAAGCGGTCAGCGTGGATTCCATAGCTGCACGGTATTCCTCGTCGGAAAGTTCCGCTTTCAGTTCCTTGTATTCGTTTGCCCATGCCGCATTTTTTTCATCAAACGCCATAGACAGACCGCCCCATCCCACATACTTTGCAAGGGTTTCCTGTTCTTCGGGCGTGGCAAGTCGGTTTTCTATCTGAAGGTCGTGGAGCAGATGGATTGCTGCCATATTGTTTCGGAACTTTTCTTTTGCACCACCAACGCCTAACGCATCATCGGTAATATGATAATTGTGGCGGTCGGCAGAAACAGCAGGAGAAGTCGGATTTGCCGTTTTGGGAACTTCTGCTTTTTCTTCGGGCGGTAATTCTTCCTGTGCCTGCTCCAAGAGCCTGCGGACATAGCCGATTTTCTCCACACGGTTTATCGGGAAGCCTGTGCTGTTCTGGAAAGTGACGTCACGCATGGAAACATCGCCGCTGATTTTACCAACGCTTTCTATTACATAGCGGCGGTTGTCAATCACAAGATCTTTGCCGATGAGGTCAGAATTATCCTGTGCAGGCAGAAGCCCTCTGTCTTGGCTCTGCGTAGGCTCGACCGCCTTTTCCGCTTTCGGGCGGTGGGAGTACAGAGCTTTTTCCGCTTCATCAAATGTGTCAAAGCCGCCTGCTGTCGTATTGGCAGTATCCCTTTGCTCATCATATCCGTATCGGTTGTAATATTTGCCGTTAGGATACTGCATGATAACGATGGCTTCATCACCAGACAAGTATCTTGCTATGATAGGGCTTGCCGCTTCCTTATCCGCAGCGGTTTTTCTGACCTTTAAAAGTCCTGCTTCGGCATCTTCCTCGGTTGGATAGGTCAGTACCATACCGTCCCCGTTGATATAATAATCCCCACGGCTGTTGTCCCAGATAGCATAAGCATCTTCGGGGTCTGGGAAAGCGTCGGAAGTCATTGTGACCTCAAACCGTTCTTGTAGCGGCTCGGTTTCCTGTTCCTTAGCAGACATTTCATCAATGGCAGGCTGTTCCTCTTTATTTTCTATTTCTTCGGTCTGTTCCTTATCCCCGCCTTTCCTGTTCCAGTCGGATTCGGTAGCCAAAATCTCGGCAAGGAGCTTTTCATCTTCTGCCGTCAGCTCGGTATGACGCTCTAAGAATGGGATGAACACATCCTGCCCGAAACGCAGGGATTCCATTTTCTCTCGGTAGTAATCTTCCCCCTGCCGTTTCCATTCTGGGATAAACGGGCAATCGGGGGAGAGGGAGTATTCATAAAAATTTCGGATATGGGCAATCAAATCTCCCTCACCATCACCGATGTCAAACCGCCCCTCATAATGAAATTCTTCCCCGCCGATAACTGCATGGATTTCAAAGTCGGTCTTTTTATACCAGCCGACACCCTTACTCTCATCCAGTCTTTCATAATGCTGTTTTTCATCTAAAACGCCAAGCAGCCTGTTCCCAAGTGCAAAGCTAAGCTCCGTAAATCGGTCGTTCAGCTCCCTGTCATAAAAAGCAGGATGCTCGGAGAACCCGATGGAAAACGTGATGCTGTCGGGCTTTTCCTCGGCAAGCGTTTCCGTTTTCTGGCTTTCGGTGATGACCGTTTTCAGATGGTCGTTGGCAGGGTTTTCTTTTAACTTTTCCTCAAAATCACCCCTGCTGAACTCTTTTCCAAACAATGGGAACTCCGCATTACGCAAAGACACGGCGTTTTCATCAAAGGCTATGATTTCATATTTATCCGCACCGATATATACCACATCGCCCTCATGGTAGAGGTAGTGGAGAGGGTACAGCTCCGTAAGCTCCTGAGAAAAACGCCACGAATTGCTTCGGCTGTAAACGCTTGTAGTCTTTTTCTGCACTAAAGCCAAAAAATCAAGCATTTCCTGCACGTTATCTGGATGCTGCAACGCCTGCTCCATAAGGTCGGCAGGCATATCCGCAAAATCCTTGCAGCCAACCACGCCCAACAAATCTTTCTCATATCCGTCCAAATCTCGGATAAAATCAGAGAGCCGCAGGGCGAGCGTGTCCCTCTTGTCGGCAGGCGGCAGCTCCCTTTTTTCTTCGATAAACCGCTGCCTTTTTAGCTTCCTCTGGGTGTCGATTTCATACTGTGGGGCAGATATGCTTTCCAGATAATCGGCATAATGGTCTTTCTCTTTGGGATTGAGATAGCGGTTATCCTTAACAAGCTCACGCAGGCGTTTTTCCGCTTTAGACCAACTTAAAACAAGGTCATGTTCAGTGGAAATGCCGGCACGGTCAATGGCGATGCCCTTGCCGCTATACCACACATATCCCTCCGTGCCGTCTGAAAAGTCAACAAAGAAACCGCCCGTGCCGTATTCCCTTTTCAGAAAATCAATGTTATTCTTTTTATCTTCCTGCTTCTGGAACTGATGGTAGATGCGGTATTTACCATCCGCATAGCTGCTTCCTTTTACAAGGACGGCATCTATATCCTCCTGTGAAACAGCAAAAGCAGAGGATTTTTCGTCCTCTGCTTCAGCTATCATTTCAATCTGTTCGTCTACGGTCGGGAGATTTGCGGCAACCTCTTCCTCATTGGCAACGCTGCCTTTTTCAGTTCCCGCCTGTTTTTCTGGCTCTGCTGTCTGTGCCGCAGCCGTTTTTTCTTCCTGTCTGCCACCGTCCGATTCTGGCTCTGATTTTTCTAACTGTAAATCAGTTCTTCCAGTATCACTTCCTCCGCCTGGCTGCGGATGGCGTTCATCGCCTGCACCCACTGCATCGGTGCTTTCTCTTTCAGTTCCTCCGTCACGCCCTGCTCCCTGCAAAGCTGCTTCGTCAGAAGCTCCAGCCGCTGCAATGCCGTCTGCTCGGTCTGGTGCAGGTGTGCGTTCAGCCCGCCCGACGTCAGCAGGTTGAGGTAAGCCACCCTCTTGTGCTGCTCCAGATAATCCCTGTGCATCAAAGCGTACCTGCCAAGCGGAAGCTCTGGCTCTGTCGGTAATGTTAGGTCGGGAATAAGATAATCCGCCTGTTTCGTGTAAGTGATTTCGCTCATTGTATTCGCTCCTTTCGGGTTGTTTCCTGCCTTTATCATACTGGCTTGTGATATTTCTTGCAAATGTGCGGTTCTGCTGTTTCGCTTCGATTTGCACATTTCGGACTGCCGCAGAGATTTCCCGCAACGCCATCTCGGAAATGTCGCTTGTGGCGATGCCGATGGCATTAAGGGTGGCAGGCGTATTGAAATTTGTGATGTCAACAAAATCCTCAAGCTCAAAATAGCCGTCCGCATCCAGTCCGCAGCGGCTCAAAAGCATATATGCCACGCTGTTTACGGCAAGCCGCTTGTAAATCACTTCTATATTAAAATCGTCCAGTTCCTCTAAAAAACTGTCTTTCGTACAGCCTTTAAGCTGTGAAAGGTAATCGGGCAGGTTATCCTCCACGGCGTTCTCCGCCGTCTGCATTAAGAAATCAGCAAAGTCGCTGCCCTCCGTACCGCCGAACCTGTCCGCAAGCCGTTCCATGACAGGCTGCTCGTACCGCTTATCCATCTGCCATATCGGGACGGGTCGGCTTCCATAATAGCCCTCATGGGTGTCGGAAACGTCAAAATAATATTTCAGCGTGTTCCTGCGTCCTTTCGGGTCAAAGACCGCTATGCCCCTGCTGTCCTTATTTACCCACCTCTTAAAGAGCCTGTTCCAAGTGCCAATCTCGGCAACAGCGACAGCGTCTGGGCGTTGGGCATAGATTAAGAGCTGCTCGTCAAAGCGGCACTTGTAGTTGCGGCAGGCAGAGGATAAAAAGCCCTGCCAAGCCTGCGGGTTTCTCGTGACGTCCCTCCCTGTGCGGCGGTACAGCTCTGTGATTAGCTGGTACTTTGCAGCCATAGGCTCACACCTCCTTATCGTCCTAAATCCCTGTTTTTATGCTTCCTGTCATATTCCCCGCACCGTTCGGCGATTTCGGAATACATCTTTTCCCTCATATCCCGCTCATAGGCTCGGTATTCCTTTGCCTTTTCCGTGGGCTTGTACCAGACGCTTTTCTGGTCGGCTTCGTCCATCTGCCCGTAACGGTCGTCAATCTGGTCAATAAACCTCTGATAGATGGCACGGGCGGCAGGGGCGTCCTTTGCATAACGGTAACGGTCAAGGCTTTTATGAGAGCCACGAAGCTCGGCATATTCATAGAGCATACGGATAACCTCACGGTCAAGCCCTTTCTGCCCCTCGGCGGCATAGATTTCCGACAATCCCTTGCACCTCCATGAATGGTAGGGAGAGGTGTCATTGGAGCTGTGGGAAGACACATACACGCCGTCTTTCTTTACCGTAATGCGGTTGATAAGCTCGGTACTCAATCCCTATCACCGCCCGATAAAACAATCTGTTCCATAAAATATCAATCCTCCTGTTGTCCATGCCCCGCCTTTAGGCAGGGGCATAGCTGATTTTGTTTTGTTCCATCCTCTGTGCAAACTCCCGAACGGCGTATTTTACGCCGTCAATCTCTGCATGGGTTTCGTCCAGATAGCGGCAGACGGCAAAATAATCCTCCCCGTTCCCGTAAAGCATACGGATGATGCCGCCATCGGGAACAGAAAAAAGTGCCTTTCCTACGCTGTCCGTCATGCAGATTTTCCGTCCTCCGCTCATTCCGTGCCACCTCCCAGAAAAGAGATGACCTTGTTCCCTTTGATGCTCTTTTGCAGCTCATTGATGAGAGTGATGTCCGCAACCGTGATTCCCTGCATGGAGAGGATGTCGTCCATCGTCATGGCGGCGATGGCTTTCTCATCAGTAAACCCTGCTTCAAAGACTTTGTTTAACACTCTGACCGCTTTCTGGTTTACAGCCATTCCATATCCCTCCTATCGTTCATACTCTTTTTGCTTTGACGACAAAGACGGTAATCTTCCGCCATTCAAATCCAATATCTGCTCAAGATATTCTTTTTCCTTATCCTCAAATATTTCATAGCAGAAATCAGCAAAACCCTCGCCGTCTTTCCTTTCGGGTGAATTGTCAATACCGTCACACCATTGACGACAGGCTTCCTCCAATACCATAGCAAAAACAGCTTTCTTTTCCCTGCTTCTTGATATATCCTGAATCGTCATACCACTTCTCCTTACCGCTCATGCTCTTTATGCTTCACCGCTCTTTGCTGTTTCACATCTTCTGTTTTAGGCTCATAGGCGTGTCCGTTCCTCTCCATACGCTCGGCAAACTCGCAGATGTGGTAAAGGTTGCTGCCTACCTCGGTATGGTACTCGTCAATATAGCGGCAGGTCTTTTCCGCTTTTTCTCCCCAACCATAAGTGATGATGATTTTACCGCCGTCTGGGATGCGGAACTTCTCTTTGTAATGCGGGTCAATAAAACGGATGCCCTGTTCTGCTTTTGCCATATGCTTATCAAGCCATTCTTTCACATAGCAGTAACAGTAAAAATTATAATCACCTTTGGTCGGGTTGCATCGGAGCAGGAAAGCGTGTTTCTCCGTATCCACACGGAAGCCGTACTCCGCACAATAATTACCCTTAAAAGCACTTTCGGGATTCTTCCCCGCAAACGCCGCCATATCATAGCGGTTGTGGAGAATCCCTTTATCTTCACGCAGGGCGTTTATCACATCATCAAGCTTCGACTTAAATTCATCCGTTTTCCACTGCTCCCTTGTATCAAACCAAGTAGTGTAAAAGCCATATCCAGAAGCTGCAAAATCCCCTCGCAGATGCCCGATGCACCCTGTCTGCCCCTCAAGCTGCATACTCTGGGCATAGGTGTATTTCTGTTCGGGCTGCGTCAAAGCTCGTATCTCCATCAGCGTTCCTCCCTGCTCTTTGATTTTTTCGCCTTTTCCTGTTCCTTGATTTTAGAAAGGGCTTCCTTTGCCCAATTGGGCATTTTCTCTGGCTTGATTTCTCCAAGCACATCGTACCTTTCCCATCGGGCGTGCCTGCCGTCTGCAAGCGAAGTTCCAAACACCGCCTGCCCCCTGCCGCCCCTCGCACCGTGCCCGCCGTCCACCAATACAAGCTGATAGGCGGAATGTCGGTACTCATAACGATTGACTTCGGCATTGATGACAACAACTTTTCCCACAATATTTTTATCCCTGTCATCGGGGAAACAGTCAGAAATGGTAAACGGCGTCATGTCGAACTTGAATTGTTCCTGCTCGGCTCTCACAATCCCTATCTGCTCCTGCACCCTGTCCGTAAAAATCTGCATGGCTTCCAGATAATCGTCAGAACCGACCGCATCCGTCACCCATTCTGCGGACAGGGGATTGTCATAAGTGCAGTAGCAGACTAAAAAAGGATATTCCTCTTTCAAATCCACACCGAACACGACTTCCTTTTTACCGATATGGATGCTCTGTGTGACCTCATAGGAGCTAATCATCCGTTTTTCTTCATTCTCCATCGGGCTTCTCCTTTCCCTGCTTTTTCTCCCTCTGCTCATCTAAAATCTTTCGGATACAGACATCGCAGAAGATGGTACGACTGTCCTTATATCGGGGATAAGGACAGGTCGTGCAGTCATATTTCTTTGGGTTTTCATTGCTGCTCATGCTACCGCTCACGCCCATCGTGCTGCTTCGCCTTTTTATCGGGCTGCTGATTGTACGGCATCTGACACTCCGACTGGTAGCGTTCATTCATCTTTTCCCTTGCCGCTTCAAGGGTGTTGCAGTAACAGCCCCAATAATAGTTGCCGCCGCCTTTGCAGTACCAGCATACATACGGGTTCGGGGCTTTCGGGTGATGCCCGATGACAAGCTCCGTATTCCCGATAGTGCAGCTCTCTATGATTGCATAGCCCTGATTGGAGCGTGTTTCACCGTTCATAGGCGTTCCTCCTTTCTCTGGTTTGCCCACGTTCTCTGGGCATAGAGGTATGCCCTTGTGGTATTTCCTTTTGTTTTCCGTCCATATATTGCTGCAATTCATACTGGCAGGGGACGTACAGCCTGCCGTTCTCCACGCAGCGGAAAATATCGCATTTCTTATCCGTGGATGCAGCGTAAAAATCATCATAAGAGTAGGAAAATTTCTGGCTTCCCTTACCATAATAGTCAGCGGCAAAAAAGCCAAGTTCCCTGTCTGTTTTTAATCTGCGGGTAATCTTGAAAAAATCATCTTCCCGCTTTGTGAACTGCCGCTCTGGGATAAAGTGATGCCCACCGTATTCAAAAGATTTATCCTGCATTTTTCACCTCACGATTCTTTTGCATATTTACGGTATGCTTTTTCGCCTGCGGCTCGAAGCCTCCGTACTCTTGTGCTGCCAAGCAGTTCGGGGTATTTCTCCTGTAGCTTGCGGCGTGTCCTGCCTACGCTTTCAAAGCTCGGCAAGCCAAGCTCTTTATGATTCGTCAGTATCTGGGCAAGGGGCATATTTCCCGCATCCGCCAGATAAAGATTGCAGAGGGCAAGATACAGCACCATATCGTCATTTCTGGCATCCTCATTCTTTTGCAGGACAGCTTTCACTTTCCCCTCTATGGTTTTTAAATTGTCCATAGTCACCTCCGTACATGGAAAAAGGACGGTCGCTATGAACCGCCCCAATCCATAAAACCATATTTTTACTTATTTCTTCCTGTTACGGATTTTCAGCCATACCGCCGCACTTACCATGAATACGGCAAGAGTGGCGGCAATGATTGTCTTTGCCCTCATCCCTTAATCCTCCTTTTTCTTTCTTCCGCTCTTGTAGCCCACAAATCCGAAGATTCCTGCACCGATTGTAAATGCCGCCGCAAGGCTTACCCATAAGCCTAAGCTGAAATCATCGCCTGTTTTCGGCGTGTCACGGAGTTCATTGTGCATGGTGACGGTCGCCGTTTCATCTGTCTTGATAGTCACTTTCTGGTCGGCAGGCAGGATATAGCCAGAGGATGCCTTGTCGCTGACTTCGGACACGGTATATTCACCGATACGCAGCCCCTCAACAGTAATCTCACCTTTCTTGTCTGTCGTAAATGTCTGGTCATAATCTTTGCCAGTCACACGGAAAGAGAAGCCCTCTACCTTGCCGTCAGAGGAAGTCTTGACGATTTTGAGTGAGCCTTTCTGTGCTTCATTTAAGAATCCTTTACCTGCTTCGTTCTCTACGTTATAGGTCTTGCCGTTTTCCTCAATGGATACGGGGTAGATATTCTCATCAATCACAAATCCTGTCGGGGCGGTTTTCTCACGGACAAGGTACTTGCCGTAACGCAGGTCGTCCATCTGGTACACGCCTTTCTCCACCTCGCCTATCTCGCCGAGCAGCTCGTCTTTCTTATCCAGTTTGCCGTTACCGTTCGTATCAGAGTAGACCTCGAACACCGCACCCGTGAGCTTGTTTTCTGGATAGTCCTTATCTACTTTTGTTAAAGCGATATTGCCCGTGATGAAGTAATTGACAAGCTCTACCTCTACAACTTCATCCACCTCGCTGATTGTCACGCTGATTTCTTCCTCAGAGAGTACATATCCTTTCGGGCTTTCAATTTCACGGATGACCCATGTGCCATACGGCACTTCCTCAAAAGAAAAACTGCCGTCATCCTCGGATGTGGCAGTTGCGATAGCATTTTCCTTTGTATATTCTGTTGTGCCTGTCTGAAAGATGCCGATTAACGCACCGCCTAAATCTTTACTGTCCTCATTGGATTTCTTACCGCTAACAGAGCCGTAAATTAGCTTGTTTTTAATGGCTTCTCCCCCGTTGGCTGTGATATGCACAACGGCGGTTTCCTGCCCTGCGTACTCGAAGTCAACGGGATATTTCTCGTCGCTGACAAGATAGGCGGAGTTTGTTTTGATTTCCTGCACATAATAGCTGCCAATCGGTAAATCGCTGACCGCCTTTCCGTGACCGTTTTCATCAAGGAAGATAACCTCTAACAATTCATCCGCAGGGATTGTTGTACCGTCTGCGGCGGTCAGTTCTTCAGCAGCATACAGTCCAAACGTAACATCTTTCATCTCTCCGTTATTGCCCACGCCGTATGCTTCGTCAACCTCAAGGCTCTTGATTAAATCAATTTCCACACGCTGACGCTCGTTGTAAAAATCCGTGCCTGCTTCCGTCACTTCGATTTCCTGTCCCGCATACACAAGCTCCACGGCGTGGACTTCCTCACTTAACACCATGCCATACGGGGCGGTCACTTCCTTAACCTCATACTTTCCGAGGTAAAGTTCTTTGCTTTCCGCCGTGCCATCCTCGCCTGTGGTAAGCGTGTCTACAACCTCGCCTTTTTCGGCTCTTACCGTTCCGTCTGTTGTAATAATGTCCTCGGCTGCGGTAATCTCATAGACCGCACCCTCAAGGCTGTCCACTGTAAAAATCGGCTGATACAGCCCCTTGTTTCCTGATACCCTGCTGAATACCTCCCCAGACTTGGATACCGTGATTTTCCCTTTCTGTGCCACGTTGGAGCGTTCCACCTTGACAATGGTGATGCCGCTTTCATCCTCGGAGTTTTCCTGCTCCACGTCAAAATAGACTGGCTCAGAATCCAACACATATCCATACGGAGCCTGCACCTCAACCAGAGAATATCCCTTGCCGTATTCAAGGGTCTGCGGCGTGATAAGCTCTCCGTCTGCGGTAGTATAGAACGTGTCAATCTTTGTCACTTCGGGATAAGTGAACGTCATCGTCACAAGCCCGCCGTTCGGGTCGTAAATCTGGAAGCCTGCCCCCGCATACGGGATAACCTTGCCTGTTTCTATATCCTTTTTCACAATCTTGATATAGCTCTCAAAATTGGCGTTGTTGATAAGATAGCGGTAAGTCTGGCTGTCCTTGCAGATAAATACATCAAAGTCTTTCATCATCTCACGCCCGTCCCATCCAGAAGTCTGATGCACGGTATAAATTCCGTATGGCATATCCTTTGTCTGGGCAAAACCGTTTTCATCACAAATGAGCGTGTCACGTTCCGTTTCCTCCGCCGCATCAAAACTGCCTGCGGATTTCAAATACACTTCAAAAACAGCCCCCTCCTCTGGCGTTTCAATCTGGGTTTCGCCGTTGTCGGTGTGCTTGATGATGGCGATATTGCCTTTGATAACCTGCTCATTCACATCATTCTTTGCGGAATTATATTCCACGGTGTAAAGCTCTGGCTCTGCCCCCACATGGTGTACGGTCGTGTCCAGAAGATAACCCTCGGACGGGGTAATCTCACGGATGCTCCAGTCATCGCCGCATACATAATATTTTGTTGTAAACTGCCCATTTTCATCGGTGGTGTAAGTGTCAACCAGTTCCTCGCCTTTATAGATGCCGTAAACCGCACCTGCAAGGGAAGCGTCGCCCTGCGGCTTCTTTCCTGTTTCCACGTCGGTCTTTAATACCGTAACATTGAACTTCTTTAAAATGTTGTGGAAGCTGCGGTTTGTGACCTTTTTCCACTCAATCGGGGCGGTCTGGGATGCAGGGACGACATAGCGGACTGCCGTGTCCACTTCCTCAAGGGTATAAGGCGTGCTGCCGCTGATAAGGACGTTCTCAAACTTTGCCAGTCCGTTCTTATCGGTTATGGCATATTCATCAACAGCCAAGCCGCTCAATGATGTTCCGTAAAGGTGGAACTTCACGCCCTCCACAAGATTATCCTCGGATGTTTTTACAACTTCCAGACTTCCACGCTTTAAGGTATTGCTGAATGTGACCGTTGATGTTTTTCCTCCGATAATCGTCACGGTCTGGGTTTTCTGCGGCTCGTAGCGGTCAATGGACTGCTCCGTAACAGTATAAGTGCCAGGGAATAAGCCCTCCACCGTGATGTTTCCATTCTTATCGGTTTTTACGGTCTTATTGAAGCCGTCGCCTTTGATGGTAAAGGAAATCCCCTCAACAACTCCGTCCTCGGAAGTCTTTTTCAATGCAACCGTGCCTGTCGGCGTTTCCACGTTGATATATGCCATCATGGTGTCCACGTTTTCCACACCCGTAATGACGTCCTGCAGGTTTGGGTCGCCGTAGGCAATCATCATCGCACCGCTGCTGACCGTCGGCGTGTTGTTTCTTGCTGCGGTAATCCTTGCCTTGCCGTCAATTGCTTTTGATGATGTGATAGTCAGCTTGTTTCCAGACTTAGACACTTTTACATTGCTGTCAGAGCTTGTAAAGGAATATTCGGATAACACGCCGTTGCTGTCGGTCAGCGTAAGGCTGTATTTGCCGTCCTTATAGGCAAGCTCCTTTGTGATGTCTTTCTTCCCTGCCGACATGAAGCTCGGAATCGTGCTGTGCCTTGTCATCAGCGACACAATCTGGTCGTAAGCCGCCCTTGCCCCGCTGTTTGCATAATTTGAGCCAAAGTGCAGGCTGTAAACGGTCGTGCTTGTCTGGCTGTACGGGCTTGTGGCGTTGCGGCATCCTGTGACGAACTCCCACACAAGGGTCTGGGTGGCAAGCCATTTCTCATCATCGCTCCCAGATAAATTCCCGCTGTTGCCCTGATACCCATAGAGCAGGGCAAGCCCTACCGCTTTTCTCTGCTCTGCGGAGAGGGCGTTCCAAGCGTTGGAAGATGCTTTTGCAAGCGTGTTGCCTGTTTTTAAAGGCACGCCCGGCTGAAGGCAGAACGCCGTTTCCCCGTCCACATACATACGGTATTTGTATTCGCCTGTCCCTCCTGCGGTATGACCTCCAATGTTGGCACTGGAATTATACCTCATGGCGTTCCCTGCACCGTCGTAGGTGTGGGTAAAGCTGATTGTTCCGATGTCGCCCGCTGCAAACGCTGTCGTGGCAGGGACGGCGGACAATGCCGTGACCGCAGCCAGAGCAAACGCCGCAGCCCTTTTGAATAATTTACATATCTTCATTCATTACCTCCTGTTCATTCTCGTGTTGATAGTTGACTTCTGGCAGAAAAAAAGCCGCCCATGTGGACAGCCTTTAATAGTTCTTTTCTCGGATAGTTACTGGCAGTATCTAGGGGGAGAGGTGTGGAGAGGGGGAAGTTAAAAAATTTTTTCTGTTTCCCAAAGGGCAGACTTTCCCCTCGGTGTCCACTTCAAAAATCCCCATCTTTCCTGCCTTACCTCTCGTGAGCCTTGTTCCGCTGCAAGTGGCGGTTATAAAACTCCAACGCCTTTACGACAAAATCCGTTTCCTGCCCTCTGGGGATGGATT
>SRZB01000054.1 GCA_004793585.1 Hominisplanchenecus murintestinalis
AAAAAAGAATAAGCCTGTAAGCTGTTTTTCTTGCTTACAAACTTATTATACGAGGAGCGAAAATAATGAGCGAAATCACTTACACGAAACAGGCGGACTACCTTATACCCGACCTGACATTACCGACAGAGCCAGAGCTTCCGCTTGGCAGGTACGCTTTGATGCACAGGGATTATCTGGAACAGCACAAAAGAGTGACCTATCTCAATCTGCTGACAGCGGGCAGACTGAACGCACACCTTTACCAGACCGAGCAGACGGCGTTGCAGAGGTTAGAGCTTCTGACGAAGCAGTTAGCAGCCGAGCAGGGAGTGACGGAGGAGCTGAAAGAGAAAGCCCCGATGCAGTGGCTCGGCATGATGAACAACATCCGCAGCCAAGCGGAGGAAACCATCTTGAGCGAACTGATTTACAATTAGAAAATTCAGAACCAGAACCAGAGCCGCAGTCGGACGGCGGCAGGCAGGAAGATAAAACAGACACGGCACAGACCGCAGAGCCAGAGGGACAGACGGAAAAAGGCAGCGTTGCCAACGAGGAAGAAGTTGCCGTCAATCTCCCGACCGTAGACGAACAGATTGAAAGGATAGCTGAAGCAGAGGACGAAAAAGCCTCTGCTTTTGTTGTTTCACAGGAGGACATTGATGCCGTCCTTGTAAAAGGGAACAGCGTTGCGAACGGGAAATACCGCATTTACCACCAGTTCCAGAAGCAGGAAGATAAAAAGAAGAACATTGATTTTCTGAAAAGGGAATATGGCACGGGCGGATTTTTTGTTAATTTTTCAGACGGCACGGAGGGGTATGTGTGGTACAGCGGCAAGGGCATCTCCATTGACCGTGACGGCATCTCCACCGAACACGACCTTGTTTTGAGCTGGTCGAAAGCGGAAAAACGGCTGCGGGAGCTGGTTAAGGATAACCGCTACCTCAATCCCAAAGAGAAAGACCATTACGCCGACTATCTGGAAAGCATCTCTGCCCCGCAGCATGAAATCGACACCCAGAGGAAACTGGCAAGGCAGCGTTTTATTGAGGAAAAAAGGGAGCTGCCCCCTGCGGACAAGCGGGACACGCTCGCCCTGCGGCTCTCCGACTTCATCCGTGACTTGGACGGCTATGAAAAAGACTTGTTGGGCGTGATTGGATGCAGGGATTTTGCGGATATGCCCGCCGACCTTATGGAACAGGCATTACAGCATCCCGACAACGTGCAGGAACTGTTAGACTTCCTCTCCCTTGTGCAGAAAAAGACGACCAGCGTTTACAGCCGCAGCAATGCGTGGCGGTTCTCGCAGGAGCTTACGGAGCTGTACCCTCTCCGCTACCTCTACCACGAGGGCGACGTGGTGTATATCGGGGCGGACAAATATGAGATTACCGCCTTTGATGAGAACGCCGTGTCCCTGCGAAATGCGGAGTTCCCGTTGTTCGGAAAAGAGTTTAGCAGGGAGGATTTTGAGCAGAAATTAAAGGAGAACCCTGCGAACGACCATTTAAAAACGGTCATCACCGAAAGCCAGAAAACAGAAACACTTGCCGAGGAAAAGCCCGACAGCATCACCCTCTCAATCGGCTTCTCCGAGCATCCCGCTTTTTATGACAAGGAGCTGAACGACCGATTTACGGATTTGAGTTTCGCTCTGGGAAATAAACTGCTCGGCATTCTGGACGAAAAACAGAACCGTGAAAGGGAGAATGAGGAGAACCATGTCGGATGGTATCATAAGACCGATTTTGAAATCCATGCCGTCATCGGCGGCGAGGAATTTAATTATGAAGGGCGGTTTGACATCGGCGACGGCGAGGGGGATTTAATCGCCCATATCCGAAATTTTTATGAATATTCCCTCTCCCCCGACTGCCCGTTTATCCCAGAATGGAAACGGCAGGGCGAAGATTATTACCGAGAGAAAATGGAATCCCTGCGTCTGGGGCATGACGTGTTCATCCCATTCTTGGAGCGGAACACGGGGCTGACCCAAGAGGATGAAAAGCGGCTTGGCGATATAATGGCTACCGAGGAGGACTGGTTTCACAGGAGGAAAGAACCCACCGAGGAAGAACTATTGGAACAGGCGAAAGGCTGCATTGACGCATACTGCGATGCGGAGTTTGGCGGCGACGCCGAAGTGGACTATACGGATTTATCCAACGTCAAGATTGCCTTTCAGAATACCGAGGACGGCTTGCATGGGATACAGGTATCCGTCAACCTCTTGCAGTATCGCATGGAAACGTATGTGGACGGCGTTCTTGCAGAATATACGCAGTATAATGACCTTGCCGACCTTATCCAGAACGCACTTTCCAATCTGTACTACCACGATTTAGTGTCCTTGACGGAGGAACAGCTTGAGCCGTTCTATTGGGAGGAAAACAAAAAGGCGGCTGAAAACCCAAGCCCAGACATCATCTCTGATGAAACAGAACAGAAGCCCCATTACACGGTAGAGCAGACTTCCGATGCTTTTGCTGACCCATTTATCATACGGAATAATGAAGCCCCAGAGGACAGTGCCGACCGATATTACGACGTAGGCGGCATCTACCAGACCTTTGAAACCGAGGAAGAAGCACAGGAATACGCCGACACCTTAAACAGTGCGGAGCATATCACGGAGCTATTTGCAGCGAAAGATGCGGAGCGTGAGGAACAGCAGAAATCAGAGTCTGCCCCGTCTGGGACGGATGAAAAGCAGGATAATTCTGACCTTATCGGCAAAGAGCTTATGATTGACAACCGCCGTTATCTTATTGAGAGCGTCGGGAAAATCAGCGGCGACGTTTCCATGCGTGACATCACATTTCAGAACAACGTAGGCTTCCCGATAAACCGTGTGGAGAAAGTCGGCTATGTCCGCAGGCTCTTGGAGCAGGCAGAGAAAGAATTACCATCCGAAGAAAAAACAGAATCCCCCGCAGAGCCGACCACGGAAACCGTGGCGGAATACCCCGCCGTGGAGAACGGGCTTCCCTATGACATTGTGGTGGAGAAGATACGCTTTGACGAGCCAGAGCAGAAACCGCAGAGCCAGAATCTGGCAGACACGCTCCGCTCCAGACTGGAAAGGGCAAAAGACAGTGCGGGACATGCCGCATTGCAAGAGGATATAGACACCCTTTTCATGGATAAGAACGGCGACAGCCTTGTGGGGATTGCTTCGGACGAATGGCTGAAACAGCTTGCGTATATGCCCGATGATGAGTTCCGCAAATATGCGGACAGTTACCAGAAAGGCACTCTGAACGCCTATAAGCTGCTCCCCCTCTCCGCCGACTGCCATAACTACCGCATTACCGATGATACGTTAGGCGTTGGCGGCGCAAAAGAAAAGTTCCGAAACAATATGTCCGCAATAAGGCTTCTCCACGACCTTCAGATAGAAAACCGCCTTGCCACGCCCGAAGAACAGGAAACCCTTGCAAAATATGTCGGGTGGGGCGGTCTGTCGATGGCGTTTGACAGCAATAATGCGGCATGGGAGAACGAATATAAAGAATTAAAATCAGCACTCTCCGATGAGGAATACCATGCCGCTATGGAATCCACGCTGACAGCTTTTTATACGCCGCCTATTGTCATTAAGGCGATGTATGAAGCACTTGACCATTTGGGATTTTCACAGGGGAATATTTTAGAGCCGTCCTGCGGCACGGGCAATTTTTTAGGGTTGTTACCCGACAGCATGGAGAAATCAAAGCTGCATGGCATTGAGATTGACCCGTTATCGGGCAGGATTGCGAAGCAGCTCTACCAGAAAGCCAGCATTGCTATTGAGGGGTTTGAGGAAACGAAGCTCCCAGACAATCATTTTGACGTGGTGCTTGGCAACATCCCGTTCGGGGAGTTCAAAGTCAACGACAGCCGCTACAACGCCCAGAAGTTCCTAATCCACGACTATTTTATTGCAAAGGCACTGGACAAGGTGCGCTCAGGCGGCGTTGTGATGTTCATCACCTCTAAGGGGACGATGGACAAGACAAGCCCAGAAGTGCGGAAATATATCGCACAGAGAGCCGAGCTTTTAGGTGCGGTGAGGCTTCCCGACAGCACGTTTCGGGCAAATGCAGGAACGGAAGTCACGAGCGATATCCTTATTTTACAGAAACGTGACCGCATCGTAGAGATAGAGCCAGAGTGGGTACACCTCGACACAGACGAAAACGGCGTCACGATGAACAGCTACTTTGTCCAGCATCCAGAGATGGTGCTTGGCGAGATGAAGATGGAAAGCACGAGGTTCGGCATGGACAGTGCCTGCAAAGCCTACCCCGACGTGCCGCTTGCGGGGCTTCTCCATGAAGCCATTCAGCGGATAAATGGCGAAATCCCAGAGATAGAAAATGAGGTTGACCGTATCTCTGATGAGCAGGAGAAAGCCATCCCCGCCGACCCGAACGTGCGGAACTTCTCTTTTGCCCTTGTGGGCGGCAAGGTCTACTTCCGAGAGAATAACGAGATGACCCCTGCAAACGTGTCCATGACGGCGGAGAACCGCATCAGGGGACTGTTGGAAATCCGTGACTGCGTGAGGAAGCTCATCCAGTACCAGACCGACGACTGCCCAGAGGAAATGATACAGACCGAGCAGGAAAACCTAAACCGATTATATGATGCCTTTACCAAAAAGTACGGCTTAATCAACAGCAGGGGGAACTACCTCGCTTTTGGGGCAGATGAAAGTTATTTCTTACTCTGTTCCCTTGAAGTGCTTGACGACGAGGGGAAATTCAAACGCAAGGCGGATATGTTCACGAAACGGACGATAAAGCCCCACCGAGAAGTGACTTTTGTGGAAACCGCCAGCGAAGCCCTCGCCCTCTCCATCGGGGAGAAAGCCCGTGTCGATTTGCCCTATATGGCACGGCTCACTTGCAGGTCAGAGGAAGAAATCATTAAGGAATTGCAGGGCGTTATCTACAAAGTGCCGTCTTGTGAGCCTGCAAGGTATGTGACCGCAGACGAGTATTTATCGGGGAATGTGCGGGAGAAACTGAAAGTTGCAGGGATAGCGGCAAAGTCAGACCCAGAGCTTGCAGTCAACGTGGCGGCTCTGGAAAAAGTCATCCCAAAGGATTTGCCTGCAAGCGAAATCTCCGTCCGTCTCGGCACGACATGGATACCGCAGGAGGATATACAGCAGTTTATGATGGAGCTTTTAACGCCGTCAAGCTATGCGGCGGGCAGGCTGCAAGTGCGCTACACGGCATATAACGGCGACTGGTTCATCGAGAATAAGAGTTCCGACATTGGGAATGTCAAGGCGGACAGCACTTACGGCACGAAGCGGGCGAGCGCATACCGCATTATGGAGGACACTTTAAATCTCCGTGACACCCGCATCTTTGACTATGTTTATGATGAACACAACAATAAAAAAGCGGTGCTGAACCATAAGGAAACCACGGCGGCGCAGGCAAAGCAGGAGGTGATAAAGCAGGCGTTTCAGGACTGGATTTGGAAAGACCCAGAGCGGAGGAACAGGCTTGTACGCTATTATAATGACACATTTAATTCCATCCGTCCCCGTGAATACGACGGAAGCCATATCACATTTGGAGGCATCAGCCCAGAAATCCAGCTAAGACCGCATCAAGTGAACGCCATCGCCCATATCCTATACGGCGGCAACACGCTCCTTGCCCACAAGGTAGGTGCGGGAAAAACCTTTGAAATGGTAGCCGCCGCACAGGAAAGCAAGCGGCTCGGCTTATGCCAGAAATCCATGTTTGTTGTGCCGAATCACCTTGTCGGGCAGTGGGCGTCGGAGTATTTAAGGCTCTATCCATCTGCCAATATCCTTGTGACTACCAAGCGGGATTTTGAAACGGGAAACCGCAAAAAGTTCTGCGGCAGGATTGCGACGGGGGCGTATGATGCGGTGATTATCGGGCATAGCCAGTTCGAGAAAATCCCCATCAGCGAGGAACGCCAGAGGGAACAGCTCATGCGGCAGCTTGACGATATAGAGATGGGGATAGACGACGTGCAGGCATCCCACGGGGAGCAGTTCACGGTCAAGCAGCTCATGAAAACGAGGAAAGCAATCAAGGCGAAGCTCGATAAACTCAACGACACCAAACGGAAAGACAGCGTGATAAACTTTGAGGAACTGGGCATAGACAGGCTCTTTATAGATGAGAGCCATTTTTACAAGAACCTTTACCTTTACACAAAGATGCGGAACGTCGGCGGCATCGCCCAGACCGAAGCCCAGAAGTCAAGCGATTTGTTTATGAAATGCCGTTATCTGGACGAAATCACGGGCAACCGTGGCGTGGTTTTCGCAACGGGAACGCCTATAAGTAACTCAATGGTCGAGATGTATTCCGTGCAGCGGTACTTGCAGTATGACACCCTCGCAAGGAACGGGTTGCAGCATTTTGACAGTTGGGCTTCCACGTTCGGCGAAACAGTCACGGCTCTGGAACTCGCCCCCGAAGGCACGAATTACCGAGCCAAGACGAGGTTTGCGAAGTTCTACAACCTGCCAGAACTGATGCAGATGTTCCGTGAGGTTGCGGACATCCAGACTGCCGATATGCTAAAGCTCCCCGTGCCAAAGGTCAATTACCACAACATCAAGACCAAACCGAGTGAAATTCAGAGCGAAATGGTGGCGGGGCTTGCGAAGCGGGCAGAGAAAATCCGTGCAAGACTGGTAAAACCACAAACAGATAATATGCTCAAAGTGACAAACGACGGGCGGCAGCTTGCCCTAGACCAGAGATTGATTGACCCGATGCTGCCAGACGACCCGAACAGCAAAGTCAACGCCTGCGTGGAAAATATGTACCGCATCTGGGAGGGACACGCCGACACAAAGGCTGCACAGCTCTTGTTTTGCGACCTCAGCACACCGAAAAATGACGGCATGTTTAATGTCTACGATGACATGAGGGAAAAGTTGATACGGCGTGGAATCCCTGCGGAGCAAGTGCGTTTCATCCATGAAGCGAATACCGACGCACAGAAAAAGGAGCTGTTCGCAAAGGTAAGGAGCGGCGAAGTGCGTATATTGTTCGGCTCTACCCAGAAGATGGGCGCAGGTACAAACGTGCAGGACAGGCTGATTGCCATTCATAACCTCGACTGCCCGTGGAAGCCGTCATGCTTGGAACAGCGTCAAGGTCGTCTGGAACGTCAGGGCAATATGTTTCCCGAAGTGGAAGTTTACCGCTATGTGACAGAACAGACATTTGATGCGTATCTCTATCAGCTTGTCGAGGGAAAGCAGAAATTCATCTCCCAGATAATGACGAGCAAAAGCCCCGTGCGTTCTGCCGAGGACGTGGACGAGGTCGCCCTCTCTTTTGCGGAGGTGAAAATGCTTGCCACGGGCGATGAACGCTTTAAGGAAAAAATGGATTTGGATATGCAGGTGGCGAAGCTGAAAGTCTTGAAGCAGAGCTACCTTTCCGAGCATTACGACCTTGAGGACAGGATACTGAAGCACTACCCGCAGGAGATTAAGGAGTATGGGGAACGCATTGTAGGATATGGAAATGATGCCAAGATTGCAAGCCAGCATATGCCGCAGGGCGAGGATAAATTCTGCCCGATGACCTTAAACGGCGTGACCTACAAAGAAAAAGCGGACGCAGGCGAAATGCTCCTTGCCATCTGCAAGGAAAACCCGCTGTCACAGCCGATACAAATCGGCAGCTACCGTGGCTTCCAGATGGAGGTTTTCTATGATACGGTCAATGCCCACTACTGCTTAAATTTATGCGGAATGAGGAAATACAAAGTGGATTTAGGAACGGATGCCCTCGGCAATTTAACGAGAATTGAGAATGAGATTGCCAAACTTCCCGCAAGACTGGAAGCCGCCAAGACCAGAAAGGAGGAAACCACCGCACAGCTTGAAACCGCAAAAGAGGAAGTGAAGAAGCCGTTTGCCTTTGAAAATGAGCTGAAAGAAAAGACGGAACGGCTGAACGCCCTCAATATCGAACTGAATCTGAATGAAAAAGACAAGACTGTTATTGACGATGAGCCAGAGCAGAACGATGAGCAGCCAGAGAAAAAAAGTGCGGACAGGGAGCGTTAAATCCAGTTTGCACATTTGTATTGAGTATTTCTGGGCAGTATAATAAAGGACGATTAGAAAAAATCGGAGGTGAGGAAGAATGTCTGATGCGTTCAGATTTGAAACTTTTGTAGATGTTCATGACAATGTTTTTAATGAATATCTCGGCTCTGTCATCGCAAAACTGTCCAAAGAAAATGAGGAATACCGTGCCATAAGAGCCGAGATTGAGGGCTTATATGAGAAACATCCGAAAGTCTTAGGCGTGTTTGACACGGAAACAGCGGCGGAACTGACCGAGGAAGAATGTGCCGCACTGATTAAAGTGATGGAGCTTAGGAACAAACTTACAGACATGGAGATGCAGTCGGTCTACTTCCGTGGCTGCTATGACAGCGTGGGGTATCTGAAAAAGGCAGGGATTTTATAACGGACTGACCGAGAAAAAGGCGGTATTGGCGTGAGTGTTGATGCCGTCTTTTTATATAGCTTAAAAGGAATAATATTTCTATGGAGCAGAAATGCAATAGCTTGACTGGCTTGAAAAATTCATAATCTGGATGTACAATAAGAGCAATAAATAAGAAGTTGCAGGTGAGAATATGAAAATAATATGGATAGATGGAACTTTTGGGAGTGGAAAGACTGCTGTTGCCAATGTAATTGCTAAAAGAATTAATAATATGTGTTTACTTGAGTTTGATGCTTTGCAAAAGGAATATAAACCAAATTCTATTTCCGATTTTTTTGGAGAAAGGTATCCTGAAGCGAAAAGATATTTGATTGATGCACTTAGAAATAAAATATTGACTTTGATACAAGGCGGAGATTATGATTATATAATTGTTCCGATTGCATTGATTAATGATTATTGTAATCAGAAACTTGTAAATACTTTTGTAGATGTTGAATGCTATCATTTTATCTTAACTGCATCAGAAAAGATTTTGTATCAACGTATAGAAAACCAAGAAAATAGAGATGTGGATTTAGCAAAAACGTATTTTCAAACTGCAACTATATATTTGAAAAATCATTATTCTGATGCAGTTAGAATAGATACATCAGATATGAATATAGATAGTGTCGCAGAGAAAATTATTAAAATGATAAAATAATAAACGGTAAAAATTGATTAAGAAGATTTCTATGAAGGAGCAGACGGTGGCATTTGAAAAGGCGGTTGAGTAAATGAAAAATGAAATGGATATATCGCGATTTGGAAAGAATCAATTAAAACGCAAAAAGAAAAAATGGATAAAGCCAGTTTTAATGGGTATCATTATCGCTATTTTATTTGTATTATTGTCCTTGAAGTGTGAAGAGGTGATACGATGTAGTATAGGCAAATTATCCATTGATAATGATGCTAACGCAACTTGGATTGGGTCGCTAGCATCGTACTGGGGTGGCATCATTGGTGGTGTATTTTCTGGAACGATTGCAATTTTTGGTGTTTTTTATACAATACAGTTTACCCGTGAAGCTGATAGAAAAAAGGAAAGACAAAGTATTCAGCCATTTCTTAATGTAGAAGTGGTGGGAAAACCATCTGGAACTGTAAAAAAATTTCAAATCGCAGATGAGCCAAAATATGTAGAGGGAAAAGCTACACAAGAGTTTTATCCTATATATTTATCTATTACAAATATAGGAAACGGATTTGCAAACACTTTAACTTTTGGAACGGGAGAAAACTTAACTGGTATAAGCTTTAAAGAAGTATTTACAGTAAATCAGAAAAAAGAAATATTACTAAATGTTCAAACATACAAAATGGGAAAAAGAGTCACATTTTTTATCTGGTTTGCGGACAGCATGACAAACGAGTATATTCAATATTACGAATTAAAACGAAATGAAGATGGTACAGGATATGATTTAGATGTAGGATATCCTAATTTAATAGAATAAATATTTTCTTTAGTCATTATAATTGAGAGAATGTTGTAGATTGAAACAGAAAGAATGCTGTCAAACAATAAATTACGGTTTTCAGACAACTTAAATTAGAATTAATATTGAATTTATTACATAGCCGAGAGGTTTTCATTAGCGAAAATCCTTCGGCTAAATTCATTTCTGGAGGTGATTTTATTTGAATGAGAAGTAACAGACCCTATGTGCAGATTGACCCCGACGTGCTTGAGCAGGCAAGGCAGATAGATTTACTCTCCTATCTTAGAGCCTATGAGCCGAGCAACCTTGTCAAAGTCAAAGGCACGACGAACGTCTACTGTACCGCCGAGCATGACAGCCTAAAGATTTCCAACGGAAAATGGTACTGGTGGTCGAGGGGCTTCGGCGGCTATTCTGCCCTTGACTATCTGATGAAAGTCAAGGAATACGGATTTGTGGAAGCCGTGGAAACCCTCACGGGGCAGACGATGGCGGACTGGAAACCGCCGCCCCCTGCCGTGAAGAAAGACGAGCCAAAGGTGCTGCTCCTGCCGCCGAAGAACAAAAATTGTGACAGGGTGGCAGAGTATCTTTTCGGGCGTGGCATTGACTACCAGATTATTCAAGAGTGCATTGCCGAGGGGATTATTTTCGAGAGTGCCGACTACCACAACGCCGTTTTTATCGGGAAAGATGAGAACGGAACGCCAAAATATGCTGCCTGCCGTGGCACGATGGGGAACTTCAAGCGTGACGCATCGGGCAGCGACAAGCGGTATTCGTTTCGGCTTCTGGCAAAAGACCCGACCGATGCCGTGCATTTATTTGAAGCCGCCATTGATTTATTATCCTATGCCACCTATTTAAAATGCGAGGGAAAGGATTATAAGGCAGAGAATCTTCTCTCGTTGTCGGGCGTATATCAGCCGAAGAAAGAGCTGAAAGAAAGCAAAATTCCTATTGCCCTCACGACTTTTTTGAAAGCAAATCCACAAATCAAGACCATATTTCTGCATCTGGATAAGGACAGGGCAGGTCGTTTATGTACCGCCGCATTGAAAGAATTATTGCAGAAAGACTACCAAATCGTTGATGAACCGCCGCCAGTTGGCAAGGACTTCAACGATTTTTTAATGTCCTATCTGGGGATTGCAAGGCAGAAACCGAGCCGTGAAAGAAGGGATGCCCGCTGACTGAATAACGATTTTCTGTAAGAAATGACCGTAACCACAACTAAATTTAAGACCAAAAGGGAGGAAAGACCGATTGAAAAACTATGAAGTGACCCTTGTCGCCCACTATGCAAAGACCGTTTCCATCCATGCCGACAGCCCCGAACAGGCGGCGGAGAAGTTAAAGACCGTCCTGTTTGATACCGACCTTGTGAAGTTTTCCCAAGAGGATTTTGTCTGCGGCGAAGCCGAGATTAACGACCCTATGGAGGATGCAGGGGAAGAAATCGAATCCGAGGGAGAGGATTTTGAGGACGGCTGCTGTTCGGAGTGTCCGTGCTTCAGAACGGTATGTAAAGGATGCTGTCATGAGGGTGGGGATTAAAGACACGTCTTACCAAGCACTGAATTTGGTTATCCATCTGCCGATGGAAACAAAATTCGCTTGTTAGGGGACAGTTCCCCTAATACCCCGTTAAAAGAACAATGTTAAAGTATGCCGCCATGCCGTGTGCGGTACGGCGGTCACAGAAAGGAATCCAAGAATGAGTAATTTCTTATATTTTATCCTCGGCACAACGCTCGGCGGCATGGTCGGCGTGGCGTGTATGTGCGTGCTGCAGATTAACAGGCTTTCCGAGGGAAAGGGGGATTTGGATGCGGAAACGAAACGTGCAGATACTGTTCCGACTGACCGAGGAAGAAGCTGAATACCTCTGCTCCCTTGCGGAAAGGTCGGGACACTCCAGACAAGCCCTGCTCCAGTCGATGGTCATGGGCTACCGCCTGTGCGAGAAGCCAGACCCAGAGTTTTATAAAATCATGCGGGAGCTGTCCGCCATCGGCAACCGCATCAACCAGCTTGCGGCAAAGGCGAACGCCTTAAACTTTGTGGACACGCCGATGCTCTACGACGAAGCGAAGCGGTGGCGGGATTTCCGTCTGGACGTGGGCAGGTGCTACCTTGTTCCGAGGAAGATGTCTGGCTGATGGCGGTCTGCGAGATATGGGACGTAAAGGGCAGGCTCGACCACCCCATCGACTATGCGGAGAACCCAGAAAAGACCGCCAACCCAAAATACACGGATGCGGATTTGCAGGCGATGGGCGACGTGATGAAGTATGCCACCAATGGGGACAAGACCGAGCATCAGTTTTTCGTCACGGGCGTAAACTGCGACCCTGCCACCGCAAGGGACGAGATGATGATGGCAAAAGCCCAATGGAACGACCAGAGCGAGATTGTCTGCTATCACGGCTTCCAGAGTTTTAAAGCGGGCGAGGTCACGCCAGAGCAGGCACATGAGGTCGGCGTGAAGCTGGCGGAGAAGATGTGGGGCGGCAGGTTCCAAGTGATTGTGGCAACCCACTTAAATACGGACTGCCTGCACAACCACTTTGTCGTCAACTCCATTTCTTATATTGACGGCAGGCACTACCACGACAACAAGAAGAATCTGCGTCTGCTCCGCCAGCGTTCGGATGAATTGTGTCGTGAGTATTCCTTATCGGTCATCGAACACCCAAGCGGCAGGAAGAAGCCCTATGTCCTATGCCAAGCCGAGAAGCAGGGCTTACCCACAAGGGATACCGTGGCACGGCAGGCGGTGGACGAAGCCATCTCAAAATCGTTCACGCTGAAAGACTTTGACCGCCAGTTGTCGGAAATGGGATACCGCATCAATTTTGACCCCAACCGAAAATATTGGACGATAATCGGAAAAGGATGGCAAAGACCGAAGCGGCTCTATAAGCTCGGCGATGACTACACCAATGAGCGGATAACGGAACGCATCAAGGAAAATTCCTATGCGGTCAAGTTCCAGAGCTTTTCCAAAGAACAGCCGCAGGTCAGAGTGATAAGGGTAAAAGGCACGTTAAAGGATGCCAAGAAAATCGGCGGCTTGCGTGGGCTGTATCTCCACTACTGCTACAAGCTCGGCATCCTGCCAAAAAAGAAACAACAGAATTACGCACGGCTTCACTATCTCCTAAAGGACGACCTTATGAAGATGGAAGCCATCACCAACGAAACAAGGCTGCTCTGCCGCAACCATATCGACACGGCGGAGCAGCTTTTGTCCTATAAAGGCTCTCTGGAATCCGAGATAAGTGAGCTGACCGAACAGCGTAAGGGGCTTTACTCCCAATCCCGAAAATCTGTCGGGGAAGAAAAAGAAGCGGTCAAGGCTCGGCTGTCGGAAATCACGGGGCGCATGAAAACAATCCGAAAGGAGGTCAGATTGTGCGAGGGAATCGAAGCCCGCAGCGACACCCTCAAGGAAAAATTAAATGTCATACGGGCAGATGAGAACAAAGAAAAAGGAAAGGAGCTGATGAAGCATGAACACAGGCGGCGAAGCGGCGGAGCAAATCGTAAGGATGAGCTTGGAGGGATTTGAGGTTGCTGCCAAAATCACGGGGGCGGGTGCGAAGAATATCGCCATCCTCTTATATTCCATCTTAAAGGAAGAACAGAAAACCAAAGGCAAAGCAAGGCTCACAAACATGCTCCGCTCTGGGAAAGAGTTAAAAGTCTTTACTGTCAAGAGCGGCGACTTGAAGAAGTTCACGCAGGAAGCGAAGAAATACGGCGTACTCTACTGCGTTTTGGCAGACCGCAAGAACAAAGACCCCAATGCGGAGGTGGATGTGATTGCCCGTGCCGAGGACGCATCGAAAATCAGCCGCATCGTGGAGAGGTTCAGCCTTGCGTCGGTAGATACTGCTTCCATCGTGACCGAAGCGGAAAAATCGAAAGGGGAAAAAGGAAAGGCGAGAGATACCAAGACCGCAGATGCAAAGGACGGTCAGCCAGAGCCAGACGTCGGCGTGGAGGAAAAGGCGGAGAAAGACAAACTCATGGACGCCCTTATGGGAAAACCCGTGCAGAAAGAGGAAAACGCCCCAAACCCCTCGGTGGCAAAGACAGAAAAATCCCCTCTGTCCGAGCCTACCTCAAAGCAGCAAAGGAAGCCCGCAGAGGGGGCTACTATGGCTAAGGCACAAAAGCCGTCAGTCAGGGAGGAACTGCGGAAAATCAAGGAGAGCCGTAAGGAGCAGGAAGCGGACGTTTCCCCTGCAAAAGAGAAATCTCCCGACAGGGGAAAGAAACCGCCCGCAGGAAAGACGGAGCATAAGCAGCCCCAGAAGCGGAAACGGAAACCAAAATCGAAAGGAGCAAGATAAGCATGAGCATTTATGACGTATTCAGCGGCGGAGGCAGACCTTTTAACAAAGAGGAATGGGCGACGCAGAAACAGGAGCAGCGGAAAGCAGCCTATGAGCTGATAGACACGACCTGCGAAAAAATGATGGCGGACGGAGGTGCGTTTCAGCAGTACCTTGACGTGCAGGGGCATTTTGACCGCTACTCCGTCAACAACGCCATCTTGGTTTCGGCGCAGATGCCCGAAGCGACGCAGCTTAAGGATTACGGCAGTTGGAAACAGAGCCGTGCCTATATGGACAAGGACGCACAGAAAATCACCATCCTTGAGCCGGGGAAAGAGTACGAGCGGGAGGACGGCTCAAAGGCGGTCGGCTATAATGCAAAAGTGGTCTACGACATTTCCCAGACCTCGGCAAAGGACAGGCAGCAGCCACAGGAAGCCAAAACCATGCGGGAGCTTGTGTCGGCGATGATTGACGCAAGCCCCGTTTCCTTTGTGCCAGTGGACGACCTTGAGCTGCCTGCGTTCTACGACAGCGCACAGCAGACCATCTTCATCAAGACGGGATTGAACGAAGAACAGCTCTTTGTCAGCATGGCAAAGGAAGTGTCGGCAGCGGTCTTTGACTTCAAGCACAAGGAGAGCCGTGACGTTTCAGAGTTCAAGTCGTTCTGCGTCGCCTATATGGTAAGCTCCCGCTACGGCGTGGACACAAAGGGCTTCCGCTTCGACAATATCCCGAAAGAGTTTGCGGGCATGGAAACGCAGGAATTTAAAGGGCAGCTTGGCTCGATGCGTGACGTTCTGGGCGAAATCCAGTCGGACATGTATAAGAGCCTTGAGAAGAACAAGCCGCCCAAATCCAAAGGGCAGGAACGCTAATCGGAGGTGCAGCCCATGAAAGAAGAACGATACCATCTGGCATTGGACAAATACGATAAGAACATCGTCCTCAACGCCCTCAACACCCTGCGGACGCAGCAGATACAGGAGGAACGCCCCACCGAGCCTGTTGACGAGCTGATAAGCAGGGTGGCATTCGCCCCGACCAGGAAAGTAAAGGTCGCCCCATGCAAGTGCCATGAAGAACGGTGATGATTACAAGGCGGGCTTAATCCTTTCTTTATGCGGGATTGTCCCTGTCGTGTGGCTTGCACTGCTGACTGCCCCTTATGTCAGCGGCGGCATCGTGGAGATAATGCAGAATTTATCCGTGGCAATCGAGAACCCGTTTTCCATAACGGTATGCGGGGACAGCGTAAGGACTGTCCTTATTTTCCTGCTTGCCTACGGCATGGGAATCGGCGTTTATTTCTCCACACGCAGGAACTACCGCAAGGGGGAGGAACACGGCTCTGCAAAATGGGGCAATGCAGGTACGCTTAATAAAAAATACCGAGATAAAAACGCATCGGAGAACAAGCTGCTGACCCAGAGCGTCCGCATCGGGCTTGACGGGAAGAAACACCGCAGGAACTTAAATATCCTCGTGGTGGGCGGCTCTGGCGCAGGAAAGACCAGATTTTTTTGTAAGCCCAACGTCATGCAGTGCAACACGTCAATGGTAATCTTAGACCCGAAAGGCGAGATTGTCCGTGACACGGGCGGGCTTCTGGAAAAGAAAGGCTATGAGGTGCGTGTGCTTGATTTAATCAACATGCACAAGAGCCACTGCTACAACCCGTTTGTCTATCTAAGAAACGGCAACGACGTGCAGCGGTTGGTAACAAATTTATTTAAGGCGACCACGCCGAAAGGAAGCCAGTCGCAAGACCCGTTCTGGGACACGGCGGCGAGTATGCTGCTTTTATCCCTCGTATTCTATCTGAAATACGAAGCCCCGCCAGACGAGCAGAATTTCCCGATGGTGATGGAGCTTTTAAGGGCGGGTGAGGTAAGGGAGGATGACGACGGCTATGTAAGCCCGCTTGACGAGCTGTTTGACCGCTTGGAGATGGTAAACCCAGAGCATATCGCTTTGAAGTATTACAGAGATTACCATTCTGGTTCGGCAAAGACACTAAAGAGCATCCAGATAACCCTTGCCGCAAGGCTTGAGAAGTTCAATCTGGAAAGCCTTGCATCTTTGACTGCCACGGACGAATTGGATTTACCGTCTTTGGGCGAGAAGAAAGTCGCACTG
Organism: Hominisplanchenecus murintestinalis; assembly: GCA_004793585.1. Taxonomy (GTDB): domain Bacteria; phylum Bacillota; class Clostridia; order Lachnospirales; family Lachnospiraceae; genus Hominisplanchenecus_A; species Hominisplanchenecus_A murintestinalis. Next base: position 16,423 of record SRZB01000054.1, read on the forward strand.
TTCGCACTGATACCAGACAACGACACCAGTTTTAATTTTTTGGTGTCACTTTTATACACGCAGCTATTCCAACAGCTATTTTACCTCGCCGACCACAAGTACGGCGGGAGCCTGCCCGTCCACTGTCAGTTCATTATGGATGAATTTGCGAACGTCAGTTTGCCAGATGACTTTGACAAGATACTGTCAGTCATGCGTTCAAGGGGCGTGTCGGTCAGCATCATTTTACAGAATTTGGCGCAGCTCAAAGCCCTGTTTGAGAAACAATGGGAAAGCATCGTCGGGAACGCCGACGAGTTCCTCTATCTCGGCGGCAATGAGCAGAGTACCCACAAGTTTGTGTCGGAGCTGTTAGGCAAGGCGACCATCGACACCAACACCTATGGGAAAAGCTCTGGGCGGAGCGGCAACTATTCCACCAACTACCAGATTTCGGGGCGTGAGCTTTTAACCCCAGACGAGGTGCGTATGCTTGACAACCGCTACGCACTTCTTTTTGTGCGTGGGGAACGCCCCGTCATGGATTTGAAGTACGACATCTTGAAACACCCGAACGTGAAACTGACCGCCGACGGTGGGAAGCCGCCGTATATCCACGGCGAGCCGACGCAGGCGGTCGCAACCTTTGTGTTTGGCGGGGATATTCCAAAAGACGCTGTTGCGCTTAATCCTGTCAGCACTTCCTATGAGCTTCTGTCCGATGAGGACTTGGAAGAAATATTCAATTTATAAGGAGGATTTACCCTATGAAACTTTTTCAGAAAAACGAGAACAACCAGAACAAAGCAACCCAGAAACTGCCGATGACAGGCAAGGTAAAAAGAGGTTTCCGCTGCTACTGCGTGGCGGTACTGGCTGCGGCTTTGATGCTTGGAACGTCCATGACCGCCTTTGCCGCCAATGACCCGATTGCCGTTGTCAACAACCTCTCCAATTTCATCTTCGGTCTGATACGGGCGGTCGGGATGATTATGCTCGGCTTCGGCATCGTGCAGGTCGGCTTGTCGCTGAAATCCCACG
>SRZB01000055.1 GCA_004793585.1 Hominisplanchenecus murintestinalis
GTAAGCGTGTGCAGCGGTACGCCATGACCCGCCGAAAGACGGCAAGCGGAAAATATCGACTGAAAATATCGGGCAGCTCCCGATTTCGCCAAGACCCACAAAGAGGACAATGATACTCCCGTCCAGCCACAGTCCGAGCGGTAACCAATCCGCCGCAGGCAATGGGGGCGGCTCTGTCAGACCGACAGTTGGGGTGCAACTCCCGTGGCGTCAGTTCGCTGCTGACCGTTTGGTGATTTCCCTTGCGTAATCACGCATCAGCATTTTCGGGATGTCGGGGACAAATAGAAAATGCCTTTTATCATAAAGCCAGATGCAGGGCGGTCTATTGGAACAGGGCTTGTTTTATGCTCTCCCGACCTTAAATACTCCCTTGCATTTGGCTGTTACATAGGCAGGGTATTCCTGCCTAAATCCAGATGGAGGTTATAAAAAATATGGAAAAAACAATCAGGCGTGGCGACATCTACTACGCAGAGCTTAATCCCGTTGTCGGTTCGGAGCAGGGCGGCACACGACCCGTACTTATCATTTCCAATAATATAGGCAACAGGCACAGCCCGACAGTCATCATTGCCGCTATCACGGGCAGGACACAGACAAAGGCAAAATTGCCGACACACACCGAAGTAAAGAACTTTGAGGGACTTGACAGAGAATCTATTGTTTTGCTTGAACAAATTCGTACAATAGATAAAAAAAGATTAAAACAGTATATGGGCATGATGCCCGCTGAAGCGATGGCAAGAGTTGACAAGGCTCTTGCCATCAGCGTTTCCATTAAAGGAGGACATCGGAATGGATAAAATTGAGATTGATAAAGAGTATGTTGCTGCCATATTAATTGAGCTTCTCTTTGAAAAAGGGCTTGTAAACAAAGAAACATATATAAATGTCTACAAGCACTACAATTTGCACATTTCACAAGCGGCTTGATTTTTAGTACGATTATAAAAAACAAAGCAAGGAGGAATTCATTATGCAAAATATAGCAGCTAGGCATAATCCTTATATTTTTTTAGATAAGAACAGAGAGCGGACGGTTGTATATTATGGGCGAGTTTCAACAGAGCATGAAGCTCAACTTGCAGCTCTTGAAAATCAATTACAGTGGTACGATGACCAGACGGAACGGCACAGTAACTGGAATGTCCTTCAAAAATATATCGACGAGGGAATAACAGGGACACAAGCGAAAAAACGTCCCGCATTTTTAAGGATGCTTGAAGATGCAAGGGCAGGAAAGTTTGACCTAATTGTAACTCGTGAAGTCTGCCGTTTTGCAAGAAACACGGTTGATACTCTGGTAACAACAAGGGAGTTGAAAAATCTTGGAATTGAAGTCTATTTTGTGGAAGATAACATTTGGACAATGGATGGGGACGGAGAACTTAGACTTACGATAATGGCAACATTAGCACAAGAGGAAAGCCGTAAAGTTTCTGAACGTGTTCGGGCGGGGCAGAAAATCAGCCGTGAAAATGGTGTTTTATATGGAAATGGAAATATCATTGGTTATGACCGTGTAGGAAGCACTTATGTAATAAATGAGGAACAGGCAGAAACAGTAAGAATGATTTTTGATTTGTATTTACAAGGCGCAGGGCAGACCAAAATTGCAAAAGAACTCTGTCGTCTTGGGAGAAAGGATGGGCATGGGCAGGTGAGCTGGTCTGCATCAAAAATCGGACGCATCCTGCATAACGCCACATATAAAGGATATAATTGTTATCTGAAATCGTTCAGCAATAATTATCTGGAACAGAAGCGGATAAAGAATCTTGATGAAGAAACATATATGTATGTCAAGGGGGATTTTGAGCCGATTGTTTCAGAGGAAGTTTGGAATAAGTGCAGCGAAATACGCAAGGCACGGACAACAAAAATGATAGTAAACAAAGGTGAGAGAACATATGGAAAGAAATCTACACAAGATGTATGGCTTAGAAAGTTACGTTGCAGTTGTGGTTCAACATTCCGAAAAAACAAGTGGAGAACTAATAAGAGGGGAGATGAAGTTTTCGGGTATCAGTGCTATAATCAAGTCAATAATGGCAGCAAGGCTTTCCGAGAGAAGAATGGTCTTGATACAGAGGGCTATTGTGACATCCGTATGGTCGGTGATTGGAAATTGGAAATTATGGCTAAGAAGATTTTCGAGGGCATCTGGTCAGAGCAAGAACGTAAGAATGCAATCTTAGAGGTTTATAGGCTCTTGAATGAACATTATCAATCAGATACCAAGAACAATCAAGCCGCAGCTTCGGCGTTAGAGGGAAAAATAGCAAGGCTAAAAAATAAGATTGATAATCTTATCAGCATGAGGGCTGATGGGGAAATTACCAAAGAAGAATTTAAGTCGCTGAAAGATACGACCGAAGCGGAACTTAATAAATATATGGAAGAAAAGTCACGGATGAGTGAGCAATCTGATTGCGAGGGTGGCATGGAATTTGACATAGGGAAAATAGGAGCTGTACTTGGGGAAGTGTTAGACTTTTCCAAACCCAAACTTGATGACAGCATAATTGATAAATTTGTTTCACAAATTATTCCCGTAGATAATTGCAGGTATCGTTGGGATTTGAATTTCCTGCCGAATGAAACGCAATCACTTGTTTGCAAAGTTGAGGGCAGAAAAAATCATGCCAATGCAACTATTGAGGAGGGGAACGAAGATGAGGACGAAAGTCCTCGTACATATGTCTTAAGCATGGATTACAGCAACATAAGTGTGACAGCAAAAAACGCCTATCAAAGTTACGTTCTGCACAGGCGGCTATACAAAGTAGGTAGGAGTTCTCTTTCCTTTGAATTACCGCTATCTTTCGAGCAGGCGGCAGCTTACCGAAACGCTAACGGACAGTATGTAAGGAAAAATCAATGGAGAGAAACGAATGTAACCGTTTATATCGACCTTGATTAGAGAATGAATTATGATAAGCGTATCATTAGAAATAGTGGTACGCTTATTTTTTTGTCCGAATCGTACCTTTGATTGGTTTATTGTTTCTCTATATAATGAAATCAAAAAAGGTTGGTGTTGATTATGAGAGAAAAGAAAAATCATTTGTATGTGGACAGTGGGGAACGGAGCATTTTGCTACATAGCCTTGTGGAGCTGAAGAATCAACTCATACAGCAGGGCAGATATACAGACTGCGTTGACGAACTTATTTTTAAGGTTATCCATGCACCTATTAAAAAATTAAGAGTAGAACTGGCAGGGGGAAGTGATGTGCGATAAGGAATTTAAAGAACTGGTGAAAATAGCAGTAGAGAAACTAAAAGACAAATCTGTATTGAAACTGTTAAAAGCGGATGCAAGTTATCAAAAGGATAGTAATAATGAGGGGAGTGCAGAGGACGCTTTTAATCAGCTTGATTTGACGGAGAAACAGAAGGCGGTTTGCCAACGCCTTTTAGATTGTAGAGATAAGCAGGATTTTGAATATGGCACTCATGCGTATATTGCAGGACTGATGGATGCGTTTCATATTATGGCGGTATTGTTCCCAGAAAAATGGGATACAGAGAGAATAAGGGAAGCCATATCATGTAAGAGCAGATAAGGCAGAGAATAAAACAGAATAGATTTTTACATAGCCGATTGGTGTAACCTCACAGCTCATCGGCTATGTTTGTTAGAAAGAAAAGATATTTAGTTGTTTGGGCTTATTTCAGCAGTTTTTCTCTACATCTCATTCAGCTTTTTGTGGAGCGGTATCGCCATGAATACCGTTATGGCTGCGGAAAGCACATCGGCAATCGGCTGGGCGTACATAATTCCATTTAGCCCCCAGACAATCGGAAGAAGCAGGATAACGGGGATAAAGCAAATCCCCTGCCTGCAAGCTCCGAGGATAAAACCCTCTCTGCCTTTTCCCAAAGCAAGGAACAGAGAAGAATACACCGTATAAAATCCAAAGAGCATAATGGAAATGCCGTTTGCCCTTAAAGACGCTGCCCCGATGCGAATCATCTTGGCATCGCCCTTTGTGAATTGGGAAACGATAGCCGTAGGGAACAGAGCCAGTATCACACCGAAAATCACACAGAAAACCGTAGACCATAGGATGGAAGTCTTGATTGCTTCACGCAGACGGTCAAACTTTTTCGCACCATAACTGTACCCTGCAATGGGCTGAAAGCCTTTGATGAACCCGAATACGGACAAGCTGCCCATTGAAATAAGGCGGGTAACAACGCCCATGCCTGCAATGGCAGAGTCCCCGTAATCGCCAGCGGCATTGTTGATTAAGGAAATGGACACACTCGTTAAAATCTGGAATACTAATGTCGGGATGCCGATTTTGAAAATCTCAGACATGGTTTCTTTTGTATATGTGCAGTCCTTAACCCGAAAATGGAATACGCTTTTTTTCCGAAAAATATAGGTCAGATATACGCAGGTTGAAACGACTTGTGAGATTGCGGTCGCTATCGCTGCTCCTGCCACGCCTAAATCAAACAGATAGATAAACAGCGGGTCTAAGGCGATATTGAGTACCGCACCCGTCAGCAAGGCACACATGGTTGTTTTAGCAGCCCCCTCGCTAGTCACAATGTTATTCATCGTGACATTGAATACATTGAAGATGCAGGAAACAATGTAAATGCCTGCGTATGTGGCGGCAAAGGGAAGGATGCTGTCGGTTGCCCCCAAGAGCTTCAGTATGGGATGCAGGAACACCATAGAAATGATAATAATGACCGCCCCTACGGATACGCTGCTGTATAAAGCGGTACTTGCCACTTTATCCGCATTTTCTTTATCCCCACGACCTAACAATCGGGAAATGTAAGAAGCCGCACCGTTTCCGAATAGCAGACCCAAACCGACAACGACCTGTCCGAGCGGATAGACCACGGAGATTGCCCCCATCTGGCTCTCCCCTAGCCCGCCGACAAAATAAGCGTCAACAAGGTTGTAGAAAGCATTTACCAACATGCCAATCATTGTTGGGATGCCCATTGCTAAAAGTGCCTTTGGTATGGATGTGTTGCCGAGCAGCTCCATCTTTTTACTTTGACTGTTCATTTTGAACTCCTTTCTCTTGACAAATACTGTTGTTTACACTACTATAAAATACAGTAATTGCGTTGCGGGGATTATAATACTATAATTTATAGTAGTTGTCAATAGAAAAAGGAGGGATTTTAAATGGCGACCATTGACTTGATTGTATTGGGAATGTTGAAACGGGAATCCTTGAGTGCATACGATATTCAGAAACTGGTGGAATACCGCAACATTTCAAAGTGGGTAAAAATCAGCACACCATCCATCTATAAAAAGGTTATCCAGTTGGAAGAAAAGGGGCTTATCACAAGCCGCACGGAGAAAGAGGGAAAAATGCCCGAAAAGGCGGTATATTCCTTGACGGATGCAGGAAATGAGGAATTTGAGAAGCTGATGCTTGAAATATCCTGCAAGCCGATTAACATATTCTTGGATTTTAATGCGGTCATTGTTAATTTAGAAAGCATGGAAAAAGAACAGCAGAGGGAATGTCTGGATAACATTGAGAGCAATATCAATGTGCTGAAATCCTATCTTGAGGAGAACATGGACTTAAAAGAAAACGCTCCCGATGTTCCTGCTACGGGCATGGCAGTTCTGCATCAGCAATTTCGATTAGTGCAGGCAATCGAAGAATGGATAAGGGCATTGAAAGAAGAACTGCTGTAAATGTGGATGATTTAAAACATGGCAAGAATGATGAAAAGATAGAAAACTCCTTGTGCTACAATATCTCATTGAACCCCTGCTTTGACATTTCGTAATGTTAAAAAAATGCGGGTGAAAACGAGGAAACACCACAAGGGTGTACCTCTATGCCCATAAAGCATGGGCAAAAATGAAGAAAGGAGGGAGCAAAATGCAAGGTCAGACAGTACGCATTGTCTCACAGGCTATCCGCTATATCGAAGAACATCTGCATGAAAAGATGGATTTAGATATGGTGGCATCGTCACTGCACTATTCCAAATACCATCTGCATCGGATTTTTACAAAGACCGTTGACTTGACTATCCATGACTACGCAAAACGGCGGCAGCTTACAGAAGCGGCAAAACTTCTGGTGTTTTCTGCAAAGCCGATTATCGAGATTGCCCTTATAAGCGGGTATGAAAGCCAGCAGGCATTTACGGATATTTTTAAGGCGATGTATAAGACTTCCCCTGCGGAATTTCGGGAAACGGAAAACTTTTACCCGTTACAGCTTGAAATTTATCTGAAGGAGGAGCTTGTAAAAATGGATTTGACAAAAGACAATATAAAATTTGCCACGCCCGAAGATGCGGATGACTGGATGGAACTGGTCAGCCTCACGATTGACGGCTATCCATGTCTGGATAAGGGAGATTACACCGCAAACCTGCATCGGTATATTGCGGATAAAAAGGCTCTGATATTGCGGGATGACAATATGGCTATTGGCGTGATGGGATTTTCGCCCGACACAGGCAGTATAGACTTTCTGGCTGTCCATCCGCAGTATCGGCATCTCGGCATTACAAAGCTGTTCCTTGATAAGCTGGCAGACGAGTTGCTCTATGGGAAAGAAATTACCTTGACGACATACCGTGCAGGTGATAAGGCAGACACGGGCTGGCGGGAAGAATACCGCCGTCTTGGATTTGCAGAACGGGAACTGCTTGTGGAATATGGCTACCCGACGCAGCGTTTCGTGCTTCCACCGAAAAACAAGGAGGAACCCCCCTTCGGGGATACCTCTATGCCCGAAAACACGGGCAGGAAAGGGGAAACAAGGAATGACCGAAACACAGAAAAACCCGTTAGCAGAGAGCTTTAACGCCCTATCCCTTATCCGATTTGCTTTCCCAAGCATGGTGATGATGCTGTTTATGGGATTATACACCATTGTGGACACAATCTTCGTCGCACGGTTTGTAGACACGAACGCTCTGTCGTCCATCAATATCGTCTGTCCCGTCATCAATCTGATTGTCGGTCTGGGGACGATGTTTGCGACAGGAGGAAGTGCGGTTGTTGCGAAGAAAATGGGGAATGGAAACACAGAGGAAGCCAGAAGCAATTTTACGTTGATTGTCGTGGCAGGGGCGGTTATCGGTCTGCTGATTACAGCGGCAGGGCTTCTCTTTTTGGATGAAATCATCTGGGGATTGGGGGCGAGTGAAATATTGTTCCCATATTGCAGGGATTATCTGACGATACAGCTCATTTTCGCCTCTTTTAATATGATGCAGGTGCTGTATCAGAATCTGTTTGTGACGGCGGGGAAACCGACATTAGGCTTAGTGCTTGCTGTTCTGGCGGGGATTGCCAATATTGTTTTTGATTATGTCTTTATCGTTTTACTGCAAATGGGAATCAAGGGAGCTGCTATTGGGACAGGCATCGGATATATGATACCGACAATTATCGGTACAATATTTTTTCTGATGTGCCGTAGCATGCGGAAGAGGATGCCAGTGGCAGGCTCTGTAGCTAAAAGAAGTGAGCTGCACTTTTGTAAGCCTGACATGGACGCATCTGTTCTGTTGAAAAGCTGTTCCAACGGTGCGTCGGAAATGGTAAGCCAGTGTTCGACTGCCATAACTACATTTCTGTTTAATGTAACGATGATGAAGCTGTTAGGCGAGGACGGCGTGGCGGCGATTACGGTACTCATCTATTCGCAATTCCTCTTAACAACGCTTTATATTGGCTTTTCTATGGGAACAGCCCCCGTCGTAAGCTATAACTATGGGAGCGGGAATGTAAAACAGCTAAAAAAGACTGTCCGTATTTGTTTCAGCTTTATATCGGGGATTTCCATATTTGTATTTTTGTTTTCCCTGCTTGGTGGTGAAAGCATTGCAAAGGTATTTGCGGAGAACAACAGGAATGTTTTTGAGATTACAAAGAATGGATTTAGCATTTTTTCATTCAGCTTTCTGTTCTCTGGATGCAATATTTTTTCATCCGCATTATTTACGGCATTATCCAATGGGAAAGCATCTGCAACCATATCTTTTCTGCGGACATTTGGATTTATTACGGTGTCCCTTTTGGTATTGCCGAGATTTTTAAAGGTAACGGGCGTATGGCTTGCAGTCCCACTTGCGGAGTTTTTCACGCTTATGCTGACGGTATATCTGCTATGCAGGCATTGGAAGCAATACCATTATTTTTGAAAGAAAGGAAGGCAAGAAATTGAAACAGACAGAATGCAGATGACAGGAACCCCTTTGGGAACCCTGTCATTAGATGGGCGGCGCAAAGCAGCGCCTTTTCTCAGAAATTGTTTTGCAATTTCTGAGAAGCATATATTAAGCCCTGTCTGCGGGAGCAAAACCCGCAGCAGAATTAGGGAGGATACTATTCTGATAAATTATCCTCTCTACTGCCCGAAATGCAGGCAGGAAAGATTGATAGAAGTGAGAAATTTACAAACAATAGTCATCACAGAGCCAGACGCAAAGACGCAGAGCCGATGAACGTGTGAGCTATTTCTTTCTGTTTTTCCATGCTTTATAAATCAAGTTTACAACAGGAAGCAGAATACAGATAATTACAAACCATTCTGGAAAATGTGGCATATCCTTTATCCCCCTTTCTCTAATGGATTTGCATAAGTACGGCTATCAGTACGCTGCCTATGCCAATTAAAAATCCCGTGATTATTCGTTTCGCAGAATAACTGTATATTCTCTCTGGTTGGTTTCGGTCATAACGAACGGTAATCGGTGTTCCTATCTTGGATGTTAAAGGAACTTGTATGCGATTTTTAGATACAATGTTTCTGTCATTAACCCGATAGGAAATCTCTGCCAATTTTGCATTACGCCACTTTTCATTCGTCGGATTTGTTGATTTTATGGAAACAATCGTTCCATTCGTTTTCGTTGTCTTTCCATGTTTTATTGCAAAAAGAATACAGTTGAATAAGGCAAAGGAAAACGATACACCCGCTATTATATACAGGACTATTACATCACGTTCCATATGAAAACCTCCTATGTCAAATCACTTTTTTCAAAAAACCGAATTGACAGAATGGCTGATATTGAAAAGGTGGCAAGACTGATGATAACGCTTAAAATTGCTATCGTTGTTGTTGAGATACTGTCTAAAAAGCTAAATCTTACTGCATTTTCTGGTTTAAACAGAAAGGCAAATAAAACAGGGGATGCCATAATAATTATGACAAATACAAATTTTGTTTTTTCGTATCCCAACTTATACAAAGCAGGAAAATAAAAAGATAATGGTATCGTGATTACCAAAAAAGCGATAGCCGCCATTCTTATATCAAATGTTCCTAATTTCGGGAAAATGATTGTGTCAATCCCAAAAACCAAACAGCAGACCGCATAAATAATCAGACAAAAACAGTATTTTGAAAGCACAATCATTCTTCGGGGATAGGGCAATGCACAAAGCAGGGTAGTTGCCTTTGGATACTGGTATTCTTTTAAAGAAACATACTGGGTCAACATGAAAATGCTAAAAATAACAGTGAGTGTAAATCCCATTGCCCCCGCCGCTTCTGGCATCCGCCAAAGCATAACGGGCGGAATCAGAAATGACACGATAAGCATGATGCCCACATATTTCTTTACAATCAGAAATTCTTTTTTCACTAAGCTAATTAACATCTTTTTTTCTCCTTTCCACATTCGCAAGCATAATATCCTCGATTGTCGGTCTTTCTGTAAGAGCATCCTGCATATGCTCCATAACATCAGAACCCTGTTTTGTGATTCCCGTAAAGCCGAAAGCACTTTCCTCAATGTTCAAAAAATATTTTCTTGTATCCGTATTCAGTTTTTCAGTGCTTCCCTTTATGATTCGGTAACTGTCAAGCAACTGGTCTTTTTCCTCTTGAAAAACAATCTCACCGCCATCAATCATAATCAGCATATCTGCAATCTTTTCCAAATCGGAAGTAATATGTGTAGAGAAAAATACGCCCTTTCCACCTTTGCCCATATAGTCCTTTAATATATTTAAAAGCTGGCTTCGGACTAATGGGTCAAGACCGCTTGTTGGCTCGTCCATGATAAGCAGTTCCGCTTTATGGGAGAGTGCCAGAGCTAAAGCGTATTTCATCCGCATTCCTTTTGACAGGGTATTGATTTTCTGTTTCGGATTCAATGAAAACTGTTCCATGTAATCTATAAAGTCCTGTTCGCACCAATTCCTGTAAGCAGGGGCAATTACATTTTTCATTTCTGAGAGCGTTAATTCATCATAAAAGCCTCCTTCATCAAGCACAATGCCGATGCGATCTTTTATTTTACTTTCATTTCCATTTATGTTCATGCCAAAAAACTTTATATTTCCAGACACCTTGTTTGTAAGCCCTAAGATGCTTCGGAGAGTAGTAGTTTTTCCCGCTCCGTTGATTCCGACAAATCCCGTGATACAGCCGTCTGGCAAATAAAAGGAGATGTCTTTTAAGGCAAAATCACCATACCTTTTATTTAATCCAGATACTTCTAAAATGTTATCCATTCAGTTTTCCTCCTCGTATAAAATGTCCATCATGGCATTTAATTCGTCTTTACTAATGCCCAAAGATTTCGCTGTCTGAATCATATCAAGCATTTTTTTCTCCACAAGCCGCCGCTTGGAATCCCGCAATAATTCAATGTTGCTTGTAGAAACAAAAGTGCCGATACCGACTTGGCTTGTTACAAATCCCTCTTGTTCCAATTCATCATAGACTCTCCGTATTGTTAAGACGCTGACCTTTAAATCATTTGCAAAGGCACGAATAGACGGAAGTGCATCGCCCTCTACTAATTCTCCTTTTAAGATTGCGTCTTTTATCTGGTCTTTGATTTGTTGGTAAAGGGGGGCTTCCGATGTGTTAGATATTACAATCTTCAAATATCTTGCCTCCTTTGGTGTGATGTTGATACATACACATTATATACATATAGCACTTGCGTGTCAATATTCTTTCGTTTTTCTCTAAAAAATACCTATATGTCGCCCAAAAAAACGACAGAGCTTTTACACTCTGCCGCTTTGTATGCAGAAAGTAATTGCTGACATTACCCAAACATTTCATCTGGGTGAAAAACAGGCGGCGCAGAATGGAAATCTGCTCGTTGTGCTGGGACAGGGCGATAATAATTTTGTTATCCAGCTTTACGGCTGCGCGGTTGTATTGTTCTTTCTGGTATTGACTGCAAGTGTATTGATGATTACAAGCAGTCTCAACAGTAATGTGGCGCGGCGGACAGAATTCGTTGGGATGCTTCGGTGTGTTGGAGTAGTGTTGTCTGTGGAATTACAGTGGGTTTTCTGACTGTATTGCTGGCGGCGCAGGCGGCAATCGCACAAAGATAGGCGAAAACTATTTTGGGGTTGAAGACTCATATCGTATAATGTAGAAATAAGCGTATCATTAGAATAGTGGTGCGCTTATTTTTTTGTTCCGGCGAGGCTCTAAGAATGTCTGCGGGGACTTGACTTTCGGGAAAGAAATGGTACAATAGCGAAAAGAAGATTTTGTATACAAAGTGCAAAGGAGAACATCGATGAAGGAAATCAGGATGAAAGCTTTGGCAAAGATTAACCTGGGTCTGGATGTGGTGAAAAAAAGAGAGGACGGATATCATGAAGTGCGGATGATTATGCAGACAGTGAAGCTGTATGATCAGATTGATATCCATAAGATGGATAAACCGGGAATTCGTCTGAAAACGAACCTACAGTATCTTCCAGTGGATGAGAATAACCTGGCATATCGGGCAGCGCGTCTTTTGATAGAAGAATTTGGGATTCCTAAAGGCGTATCTATCCGTTTGAGGAAGGTGATTCCCATAGCAGCAGGCATGGCGGGCGGCAGTTCGGACGCGGCGGCAGTATTGGTAGGGCTGAACCGCATATTTCAGCTGGGACTTACGAAGCAGGAGCTGATGGAGAGGAGCGTAAAGCTGGGGGCTGACGTTCCTTACTGCATCTTGCGTGGGACGGCGCTGGCAGAAGGAATCGGAGAGAAGCTGACACGTCTTCCGGCGATGCCGAAATGCCATGTGCTGATTGCAAAGCCAGGTATTCATGTTTCTACAAAGATGGTGTATACGAATCTTAGAGCGGACGAGCTGGTGAGCCATCCGGATATCGACGGGCAGATTGCGGCTATCCGGGAAAGGGATTTGCGCCGGGCGGCAGAACTTATGGGAAATGTTCTGGAAACCGTTACGATTCCTGCATATCCTGTGATTGGGAAGATAAAGGAAAAGATGATGGCGTACGGCGCCCTGGGGGCAATGATGAGCGGCAGCGGGCCGACGGTGTTTGGACTATTTGAAGATGAAGAAAAGGCAAGGTATGCTTATGAAAAGATGCGCCGCGGCTCTCTGGCGAAGCAGGTGTACCTGACACGTATTATGAATCATGGAGGGGACGCGAATGACAGGTGATTTTCAGATTGATATGAACGAATATCTTCCGCTTCGGGACGTGGTGTTTAATACTCTGCGCCAGGCAATTCTGCGAGGGGAACTGAAACCGGGAGAGCGTCTGATGGAAATCCAGCTGGCACAGCGGCTGGGGGTGAGCCGTACCCCGGTACGTGAGGCTATCCGTAAACTGGAACTGGAAGGTCTGGTGCTGATGATTCCCAGGAAAGGTGCGGAGGTGGCTGAGATTACGATTAAGGATTTAGAGGACGTACTGCAGGTGCGCGCTGCCTTAGAGGAACTGGCAGTGCGGGATGCGTGTGAGAAAATTACAGAGGAACAGCTAAAAGAGCTGCGCAGGTCAAATGCGGCGTTTAAAATAGCGCTGTCCGGTGACGACATTTTGGCTAGCGGGCAGGCAGATATGGATTTTCATGAGATTATCTATAAGGCTACGGATAACCGCAGATTGATGCAGATATTGAATAACCTCCGTGAGCAGATGTACCGTTACCGGATGGAATATTTAAAAGACAGGGAGATGCATCCGGTACTCTTAGGAGAGCATGAAGCTATCTGCAGCGCACTGGCCAGCCGGGATGCGGAGCAGGCAGGGGAAGCTATACGCAGCCATATCGAAAACCAGAAGGAGTCAATTATTAACAGCCTGAAAGAAAAAGAATAGAATCGGAAAAACTGTACATGTTAGGAAAAGAGGGATAAGAGAAATCTTATCCTTTTTTGTATTGACCTATGCAGAGGTCATGAAAGTCAGAAGTTAGCATAAATGGAAGCAGTCCGGAGTTTGGATGGCAGTCTGCGGGAATAAAGGCAAAGGCGGTAAGACATGGGCGACATATCGACAGATTTAAAGCAGAATGAAAAGAGAGTACGGGAAATGATAGAAGGATGTGACGACATTCTTTTTCGTCCTATGAAACTCGGGAAGAATAAGGAGATAAGCTGCTTTTTAATTTACATTGAAGTAGCGGCCAGCAATATGATGCTGGAAGATTCGGTGATCGGAAAAATGCTAAATCACATGTGGGAAATGGATGAAAGCGGTATACAGAAGGCGATCGAAGAAAACAGCCTGGGAGTATCAGATACAAAAGAGCTGGTTTCTATGGACGAAGCTATGGCGGCAATGCTGGCGGGCAATGTGGTACTGTTTGTAGATTATTTTGACAAAGCAATTAAGATAGGCAGTAAAGGATATCCCGGAACAGGTGTGATGAAGGCGGATTCGGAAAAAGTATTACGGGGCAGCAAGGAAGCTTTTTCTGAGTCGGTGAAGGTCAATACGGCGCTGATTCGAAAACGCGTTCGAGATACAGCGTTAAAAGTGAAGGAGACGCCTCTTGGGAAGTATTCCAATACTATGTGTGCTATGGTGTATGTAGACGGGCTGGTTTATCCGCCTATCCTGGAAAATTTAGAAAAGCGGCTGGAGGACTTCGAAATTGACGGTGTTCTGGACGGAGGAGTGATAGAGCATCTGACGGCAGACTTAAAATATTCTCCGTTTCCCCAGTATCAGGCTACGGAGCGGCCGGACAGAGCGGCGATGGCAGTGCTGGAAGGACGTGTCGTGCTGGTGTGTGATAATTCTCCGGAAGCATTGGTGCTGCCGGCTACCTGTAATTCCCTGTTTCAGACAAGTGATGATTATTATCGGCATTTTGCAATTGTGTCATTCCTGAGAATTATTCGGTACATGGGGGCATTCCTGGCAGTGTCGCTGCCAGGGCTTTATCTGGCGGCAGTGAATTTCCATACTCAGCTATTGCCTACCAATCTGATTTTCTCACTGGCGGAGGCCAGGGAGGGGGTGCCCTTCCCGGCGCTGGTGGAAGTGTTGCTTTTGGAGTTGTCTTTTGAATTGCTGCGGGAGGCGGGGCTTCGGATGCCGGGCCCCATAGGAAATACGATTGGCATTGTGGGGGGATTAATTATAGGACAGGCAGCGGTGAGCGCGAATATTGTAAGTCCTGTGGTAGTTGTTGTTGTGGCGCTAACGGCTCTGGGGTCTTTTGCAGTTCCAAATGAGGAATTATCTGAAGCATTGCGGCTGCTGAAATACCTGATGCTTGTATTGTGTGCGGGATTTGGAATCCTGGGAATCATGTTTGGATGGCTTCTGGTGCTGATACATCTGGCGGGACTAAAAAGTTTTGGGGTTTCATATTTAATGCCATTTGCGGGAAAAGACGCCAACCCGGAAGGGGAGGCACGCGACAGTATCCTGCGGGCGCCGCTTTCCAGAATGTGGAAGCGTCCGTTGTTTGCACGCAGGCAAAATCGGCGAAGAATGCGGATGAAAGGAGAATAGCGGAATGATTTCTGAAAATCAGAAAATTTCCCAGCGCCAGTTTGGACGTATGGTGGTGATGGACTGGCTGGCAAAGGCGGCGCTTCTCCTGCCCGGCTTTGCTGAAAATGAAAGCGGAAGGAGTTTTATTTTGAGCCTGATAGCCGGTGTGAGCCTGGCTGTGGCTTATGCCTGGGTGGTTGGCTGGACAGCGCGCCATATGGAACAGGGGATGTATGCATATACGGCGGAGAGGCTGGGAGGCGGATGCGCGAAAGTACTTATGCTTTTCTATTTCTGCTATGCACTGATGAACAGCGTTCTTTTAGTGCGTTTGTTTGGCGTGGTTGCGCAGGTGTTTGTTTTGCCGGAGATGTCTCAGAGTGTGCTGATGGCGGCGGTAGTCCTGGGAGGGGTGTATATTATTTCCGGTGGTCTGGAGGTACGGGCGAGAGTCAGCGAGGTGCTTTTTTCCGCATTGCTCTATCCCCTTCTTTTTCTGCTGGTATGCGCGGCATTTTCTACGGAATCCGGGTATCTGGGGACTGGGAGAGCAGAGTTTTCCATGCAGACAGCAAAACATGGTTTGCAAACATTTATTGCATTCGGAGGGACAGGGATTTTTCTATTTCTGGGTCCCTCTTTAAACAAAAGGGAAAATACGGGCAGGACGCTGGTGAGGGCTGCAATCGTAACAGGGGTGTCGGTGCTGGCGCTTTGTCTGGCATCTATCGGTTCCTTTGGAGAGTCAGGGATGCGGGCGCTGCCCTGGCCGGCGATTACGCTAATGAGCAGCGCGGTGATTCCGGGAAGTTTCTTTCAGCGATGGGATGTAGTTTTTACCGGTCTGATGCTGGCAACGCTTTTTCCCGCTGTGGGTGCAGGGATGTATTATCTCAAATTTCTGTCGGAAGGATTGATGGGAAAAGGGAAAAACAGAGGTGGTGGGAGAAACATCGGGATAGGGTTTCTAGTGTACTTGTTTGCTTTGTGGTGCGGCACTTATGATACGGCTTTTCGGGTGTTTACCGTAGTAAATGGATATGTGTGTGTTCCTATTCTGGTGATATTTACCTTGACTTTAGCAATTGTGGAATGTGCAGGAAGGAGGAGGGGATGAAGAGAGTAGTAATTGTGCTGGGGCTGTGTGCGCTTCTGGGGGGATGCGGCAGGCGAGAGCTGGAGGATAGGCGTTTTCCTACCGTGCTGACGGCGGAGACGGGAAATATAAAAGCGCAGGAGGAAGAACGTCAGGCGCAGGACAGTAAATATATTGACTATGGGCATGTAAAGGCCGTGATTCTTTCGAGGGAAACGGCAGAAAACGGGCAAATGCTTCGTGAAATCCTGAGTTACTTGGAAAATAACCCTGTTTTTGCGCGGAATATTCTAATATATGTAGGAGATGAAGAAACGCTGGAAGCAGCGAAGAAAAAGGAAGAGGATACGGGGATTTATCTGGAAGATTTAGCAAAAAATCAGCCTGGGGACGGAGCGCTGGAGCTGCCGTTAAAGGACTTGCTGAATTATCTGCATAATGGAGAAGCATCTATTAAACTGCCGGCGCTTTATACAGAAAACGGGAAGATTCTGCCGGGAGGCAGTATAGAACTTAGACAGGAAGCGGCATCTGCATCAAATGTGCCGATTCCCAGGAAAACAGGATTTAAGGAATAGAGGAAATCTTTGGGAAAAACCAAAACAATCATGAATAGGAAGTTATTTCCTGGAAACACTCTGGTTATCAAAGAAGAGTGAGGAGAGGGGATATGAAAGGGAAAAAAGAAATGCTGCAAGAACTTTTGTGGCTATATAGAAAGCAAATAGTGTTCATGTGCGTCGTAGTGACGCTTGCAGGTATCTTGGGAGCATGTGCCGTTCTCAAAGGAAGGGCATCTGATGTGCAACAGGGAATTGCCGGAGAAATCCTGCGCTTCCACGTCATTGCAAACAGTGACAGTGAAGAAGACCAGGCGAGGAAATTAATGGTCAGGGATGAAGTGGTAGAATATATGAAAACGCTGCTGGACGGCGCGGAGGATATCGAGGAAACAAAGCGCAGGATAGAAGAACATGTGGAGGACATAGAATATACTGCAGAACAAGCGTTAAAAAAAGCAGGGGGGGAAGACTCTATCCATACGGAACTTACGGAATGCTACTTTCCCAGAAAGTCCTACGGGGATTGTACGTTTCCGGCAGGACGTTATCAGGCGCTGCGGGTGTGTATCGGAAAGGCCGAAGGGAAGAATTGGTGGTGTGTACTTTTTCCTAATCTCTGCTTTATTGATTCTATTCATGCAGTAGTTCCTGATAAGCAGAAACAGCAACTGGAAAATGTACTTACCGAAGAAGAATATGAAAGCCTGTTCGACTGGAAGCGCAGTGATTTTAGAATAGGCTGGGGAATCTTTCAATGAATTTCGGTCTGTGCTTTTTTGCATGAATAAAAAAAGGATAAAAAAGTTAAAAAAAGTGCTTGACATATTCGGAAAGGTTTGGTAGACTAAGGAAGCTGTCGGGGACGAAACAA
>SRZB01000056.1 GCA_004793585.1 Hominisplanchenecus murintestinalis
TTTAAAAATAATTTCGATTTTTCTCATTTTGCTATTGACATTTATTAGCTGGACTTATCTGTCCAAACCACATTAACAACTTCTCCAAATCTAAAGCACCAGCTTAGTTGCTAGGGTGCTTTGCCAGATACGCATTTTGTCTGACGCTCCGCTTCCCAAAATGCATCTGGTTAGGGGGACACCCCCTAAAAGCCCCCGAATACGATATAAATATCTAAAAACACTTAAATGACTTCACTTTTTGCCGCCACCTAATAGTTTTTGCTATCATAAAGTGCCATCACCTTACGATTTTATTCAGTCACTTGTGCACCACCTTTAAAAAACAAATTTCTGATGACTTCACTTTTTGCTACCACCTTATGTTTTTTGCTATCACTAAATGCCATCACCTTATGATTTTATTCAGTCACTTGTGCACCACCTTAGTTTTATCTAGACTTATCCTTTAACCTTGCATTTTTATGTTTTAAAAGCATCTCATTAAAATCTTTATACCCATTATTAGGAACGACCACCTTAATCTCATATCCTTTTTCCATATACTTTTTTGCTAGTTCATTAGCTGCTATTACACCAGCTTCATCCGAATCTAAGCAAAATCGTATCGTTTTGATATGAGGATAGGTAGTGTAAATAAGTTTGTGTTTTTGGAAATAAATGGCTCCTTTTTGGTAAGAATTAGGATATGGAAATTCTTATCGAAAAGGAGTGTTTTTATGCCAGTAGCAAAGGAACAAATTCGACAGATTATCTCAGAAAACAACTTAAGCAGCGTCACCGATGTCTATGCCCTCCTTCGGGACAGTTTCAAAGACATCTTGCAGGAACTCATGGAGGCAGAGCTGGACGCCACCCTCGGTTATGAGAAAAACCGTAAGGGGGATTTACAGACAGACAACAAACGCAATGGGCATTCCCCAAAGAACCTCAAGAGCCAGTATGGGGAGTTCCAGATTGACGTGCCTAGGGACCGGAATGGGGAGTTTGAGCCAAAGCTGATACCAAAATACCAGCGCGACATCTCCGGGATTGAAGAAAAGGTGATCTCCCTGTATGCGCGGGGGATGAGCACCAGGGACATCCACGACCAGCTGAATGACCTGTATGGAATCGAACTGTCTGCAGAAATGGTCAGCAAGATCACAGACAAAATCCTCCCGCAGGTCAAAGAATGGCAGTCACGCCCCCTGAACCCGGTATACCCGTTTGTATTCATGGACTGCATCCATTACAAAGTCCGGGAGGATGGGAGGATAGTAAGCCGTGCAGCCTATGTTGTGCTGGGTGTGACGGCAGAGGGTTATAAGGAGATACTGAGCATTACTGTCGGGGCAAACGAAACGAGCAAGTTCTGGCTGGGAATGCTGAACGACCTGCATAACCGCGGAGTGAAAGATGTGCTGTTTTTCTGCGTGGACGGGCTGCCAGGGTTTAAAGAGGCAATACAGGCGGTATTCCCCAAAGCGGAGATACAAAGGTGCGTCATTCACATGCTGCGCAACTCATTCAAATATGTCAGTTACAAAGACCTGAAGAAATTTGCCTCTGATTTTAAAGCCGTCTACAATGCCCCGAACGAGTCGGCCGCCCTTTCAGAGCTGGAAAACATAAAAGAGATGTGGGGAAAGAAATACCCTTACGCCATCAGCAACTGGGAAAACAATTGGGAAGATGTCAGCTCTTTCTTCCAGTTCCCGGATGACATCCGCCGGATCATGTACACCACGAACATCATAGAAGGGCTGAACCGCCAGTACCGTAAAGTGACCAAGACAAAAAGCGTATTTCCCAGTGACACGTCCTTGGAGAAAATGCTGTACCTGGCGAGCCAGAATGTAACAAAGAAATGGACCCAGAGATACCGGAACTGGGATCAGGTCTTGAACCAGCTGATTGTCCTATATGGGGAACGTCTCACGGAATATCTGTAAAAAAGACCGGGATGGCAACATTTGAAAACCCTGCCATCCCAGCCTTATTCCATCGGCATTTATATTATTGCCAGAATATCCCATCCTTATTCCGGAGGCCGGGTGTGGGCAGAGCCCACGGAAAGGGCAATAATAAAATGCCTGTTTGCCATATAAAAAAACGAAAAAAATGTATAGGTTTCGTCTGAATGGTTATACTATAAATAGAAGAAATAATTCGACAGTCCCAAAAACATAAAACCGACAAAAACCTCTTACATATCTAATTCTTATCAGGAAAGTCTAAAATCCATAGACACAAGATTTTTTACAGCCTCTGAGGATAATCACTCAAAAACGTTTCCAATGGATGATCGGCTACTCCACCAAGAGCAATAGCATTTTCACCATACGCCTGATACAGTTCCACATAACTCAAAAGGTCAATCGGTGCTTCAAAAACATTTACTACATCACTACTACTAAGCGTTACACAAAAACCATAGTTCTTATCATTTCCAGCCACATCACATTTGAAGGACTTTCCCCCCTTATCATAGATGCCTCGCATACTTGCAAATCGTGTCACACCCTCTTTGTCATTTCCAAGAAAAACAATGTTGTGATACTGTTTTGATTCATATAACAAACCCTGACTAATAAAATAATCAACGATATCCTTTGATAAACCTCTCTGATTTACAAGGTAAGAAATAATCTTATCGTTATTCTCATTTGCCTCTGGAAGAACAAACTCCTTAATTTCTTTTGGCTTTTCCTTTTGCATTTCAATCTTCGGAATATCCATTCCTTTTTGATATCCTGCAAAATCTAATAGCCAAAACACAGCTTGCTTTACTTCCATTCCTGCAAAGACTCGTAAGAAATCAATCTGACTACCACCATTGTTCCCAGCTTCATATTGTCTCGACCAGCGAAACCAGTGTGAACGATTATAAATTCGTATTGAATCCATTTCTTTTAAGGTATGATAGCGACCAATTCTTTTTACCGTATAACCTAAAGCTGTAGCTACATCACAAAGGTCAACAGACTTTGCAAGTGCTAACTCTTCCTCACTAAATCTCATCGCTTTCCACCTCTTTCTGCTACCTGATTCCAATTAAGTGCTGCTACATCTGTTGCAAACACTTGAAAAGGATTTTTAAGCTCACCCTTTTCTCTAAAACTAAAATACTGTCGGTTGTCAGTTCCCACAATTATATGATCTGTAAGAGGAATTCCTATCAACTCACAAGCCTGCTGCATTCGATCTGTTAGTCGAATATCATCTTTGCTCGGTGAAGTATCTCCTGATGGATGATTGTGTACCAAAATGATTCCTGCTGAATTTGATAGAATACTAGCTTTTAGCAATTCTCTTGGACAGGTAATGGAAGCGTTCAATGTTCCCATACTTGTAAAAGTACAGTTGATTGGAACACCATTACTTTTTAAGTTAAACACTAAAGATTTCTTGAAAAACGCTGTTAAATAGGCACTTACAAGCAATGAAAGGAGCAGTTTTACAACTATTTTACAACTTTTGCATTTAATAAATGGATTGCCCGATTTTAAATCGGGTAGTCTGTTTTTTTGCTCTTTTGCAAGTTATGAAATCAATAAGTCGGGTGCTTTTTAAAAAAGGAGTACAGGCATTATGTATAAATATTTTGCAGAAGTAAAGACGATTGAGGAATTGCGCCAAAGGTACAGAGAACTTTTGAAAAAATATCATCCCGATAATGAGGGCGGCAGTGTGGAAATCACACAAGAGATAAACACCGAGTATGACCGCTTATTTGAGGATTTGAACGAAAAAAAGCAAACAGACAAGGAAACCCCTAAGTATGATTATCAAGCTGAAAATGACGCATTTAAAGAGGTTTTGAACAAGATTATCCACATCAATGCAGATATAGAAATTATTGGTTCGTGGATATGGGTACATGGGGGATATGAGTACAGAGAGTTATTGAAATCTGTCGGTTGTCGGTTTGCTCCTAAGAAGAAGTGTTGGTGTTTTCACTATGGCGATTATGTAAGGTATCACAAAGACGAGGTATCGCTTGAGGAAATCCGGCAGAAATATGGAAGTAAAACCATACATAACAAATCCAAACAGTACGCTATCGGTTGATAATAGGACAAAGGCTTGATTTTTAGGTGTTTCGAGCCTTTCGTAAACAAACATGATCTGCGATACGGAGTATCGCAGACCATGTTTGCTTTTAACGACCTATGCTGATAAATCATCGTAGCCAATATCAGTAATGTCAATAATATCCAGGCAGTTATCGGTAGTTGTATCTCCATGTTTCAATCGCTCATTTCTCAAGCGCAATAATTCCAACTGCCAATCTGAAACATTCTTCTTGCGTTCGTTCTGAAATCTCTTGTAGAGTTTTTCCACGTTTTCACGGATTCTTTTTCCGGTTCGCTTGCTTTCCCGGTCAAGAAATTCGAGAAATTTAGCGTTCAGATTTTTTTCGTCTGAAACAATCTGATTGCAGATTTCAAGAATTTCCGCTACTTCTGTTTCCCTTTTCTGTACTTCCATTTCTTTGATAGCGACCGCTTGTGATTGTGCTTGAACGGTAGCCCTGTCATTCTCAATGGAGATACGCTCTTTTTCAAGTTCTTCCTTTTCGGCTTTTGACGATTTCATCATATCGGCAACAGCCATTTCAAGTCTATCTAATTCATCTCTTTTAATGCTCATTTTGAGTTCCTCCAATCTTAGATTTATTGTTCTATCAGACAACTCTTTAAGTTGGTCTGGAGTTAAGCCTTGTTGGTGCCACTCACCATTTTTGTCATAATATCCGGCAAGGCATTCCTCAATCGGCTTGTTTTCTAATTCAATGTCATATCCTTTATCAATCAATGACTTTCGGATTTTTCTATGTAATGCGGCTAACTGTTTCGGATTCTTAAAAAATTTGGTTTGTGAAATCGTGCATTTAATTTCATCGTTTTTTTGTGATTCATAACAAGGAATAAATGAAATATGTAAGTGAGGATTTGTTTCGTCTTTGTGGATGGAAAAACCAGTGAGGTTTTCTTTTCCAAACTGCTCTTCAAGAATTTCCATTACATCCCACATCCATGTATTTTCGTGTTCTGCAATGGTTTCTTTATCGAGCTGAACCACAAGCGGACGGACAATCACTGTATCGTTTTTTCCCTTTGTGGCGATTCTCGCTCCATGTTCTTTTGCATATTCAATTCGTCTGTTAATTGCGTCAACCATATCTTTAGAATGGCTTGTTTTCTCCCACTGTCCGTTAGAATCTCTATAGTAAGATTCGTTTTCTAATGTGAGGTCAGAATCAATGTCAGAATTGCTATGGTGTACCTCGCAACCATTCATTTTATCTGTCCCTCTGTCAATATGTCGGATATATCCGGCAATGCCGCCATGTCCTGTTTTACTTGTTTTTGTGTTTGTGTATGTCCCGGAATAATGGACTTTTACACTGGTGTCAAAAGATAAGTAACCAATTTTAATCACCTCATTTCTTAATTGGTATACTTTGATAATAAATCAGAATTTTCAGAATGCAACCCCTCTGTCAAGTATTTTTTTGAAATTTTTTTCTGTATTTTTTTCCGTTTATATTTCATTTCCGACAGGCTTTGTACTGTTCGCGATAGACTGTTTTTTTCCGAAAAGGTATTCCGATTTGTATTCGTTGTAAGCAAAATACATCCATATCTAAAGAATATGGATAATTTTGCAAGGGGAATGTTGCACATCCCCTTTGAACCCCTTGCTTTTGTTGCCCCCGGCACTGTACCTCTTTTTTCCTGTTCGGTATCTAATGCTCTAATGTCTAATAAAAAATCGGGTGCAGGAGTAAAAACGGAAAGGGGCTAATTTAGAAATGGACAAAATGGATAACAAGGAGTATAATTCTGGATAAGAAGAAATTTGTCGAAAAATGACCGACATTTCACAAAGATGAAATTTTTTGCATATACCAAAGAAAGGGGATTTACTATGAAGAACATCATCAAAAAATCAATCACATCTATTATCATCATGGCTTTAGCATTAACACTGGCTATGCCTATGAGTGCGGAGGCGGCAAGCAAGAAAGCTCCGAAACTGAACAAAACGAAGGTTACGTTGACTATCACGAAGAAAAAGACAAAGCCTGCTGTTCAGCTCAAAGTAAAGAATGCCGCTGGAAGAAAAGTGAAATGGACTTCTTCTAACAAGAAAGTCGCTACGGTAAGCAAGAAAGGGAAAGTCGTTGCGAAGAAGAAAGGCGTGGCGATGATTACCGTAAAGGTGAAAGGCAGTAAGACGTTGCGTTGTAAGGTAACGGTGAAAGATAACAGGAAATCTGTTACGAAGAAACCGATTACGAATCCGGAACCGAATCCCGCTCCTACACCGAAACCGGATGGTGAGTGTGAGCATGTGTGGGTTGACCATAAGAAAATAGTAGGCTATAAAATCCACTGCTCATGTGGAAAAACATATAACACTATTGAAGATTGGAAACAACACAATTTCAATATAGGTGTGACTGAAAACACAGGTCATGGTTACAGCGAAGAACCAATCTATGAAACAGATTATCAAGAATGTACAATCTGTCACAAAACAAGACCTGTTCAGTAAAAGAAAATGACCTCCTGCTGAGAAGTGGGAGGTTGTTTTTTATGGTTTTTTGACCGGGATAATGCCCCCTAAATCCTGTTACGATCCTTTTTTAATTTATCGTAACAGGATAGGGGGCATTATTTCTGTCTAGTAATCCCTATTGGTTTCCGGGGTGAGTTTCTCGGAGGAAAGGTTGATATTCCTTACTGTATAGGGGCATTCTCTTTTATCGGGATGAAATTTGCATTCTCCACATGAACCGTAATAATCGCAAGTTGCTGTATCTCCCCCTAATGTTTTCTTATCAAGAATATCCACACTAAGGTATGGATTGTAAGGATTTCCACAGGGAAGTTTTTTGCTCATTGTTCCAGTTTCAAATCCGCTATGCGCTGTTTCAGTTCCGGCGGCTGTTTTTTCTTCTTCCGGCTCTTCCGTGACTTGAAAGGATTCGTCAATCATTCCGCTGTAATCGTATGTATTGGATTGTGGATGGTAGCCAGCCATTGTCTGATTGAATTTGTTTTGAAAATCCTTGAACATTTCCGCCCTTTGTTTCTGTTCTTCCAGCGAACCCCTATCTGATGGTTTGCTTAATGCAAGGTAATTTGTTCCATCCTCTTTCTGTTTGATTTCACACAGATAGAACCGGGAATATGCGGCTTTAAAATGTTTCTCACCAAGTTTGCACATTTCAAGCCATTCAAAAAATGTATAATTGCTTGTGACGATAAAATATTGTCCCGTCCATGCCGGGTTGTTGCTCTGCCTTTTGTAAGCCCGGCAGATATAGTTATCCGTCATGTTTAAGAGGTAGGGGCAGACATCATCATCAATAATAATCGCCTGATGGTCAACACGCAAGTTGTCAAATTTTCCAGTCCCGCCGCCTTTGACTGTAAAATACCGTTTGCCGGACAATGCCTTTTCGGACGCATAGGTTTTACCGCTGTTTGGTTCTCCGTGGATAAAAACGCATAAACGGAGCATTTCTGCGCCCTCTGCAATCCGTTTGTTTACCCCTCTTTCATAGCTTTCACGGATTGTCTTTACTTTCGTATTGCTACGGACATTAAAAGGCAGTGAATCATACCATTCCGAAAAATTTTTCAATTCGTAGCCAAGATTATAGGCTGTATCATCAATGGAAGTCCAGTCGTCGCCAGTGAGTTTTTTATTGCTCTCCGCAACCCGGATATATCCGTCCCGAATCTTCTGGATTTCATCAGTTGTCAGGTTGCTAACAAGTTCATCCATTGAGTAAAGCTCTTTCCCCTCGTTGACTGCTGTTTCCGTTTCATGGGTCAAGTATGTGGCATATGCGGCAAAGTTCCCGACCGTTTCAACTCCGTGGTTCGCCCATAACTCATCATCTAATTTTTGTCTGTATTCAATTCCGAGGTCTTTCAGCACTTTCTGAACACGAATCCGTTTTTTTCGGTCTGTACATCTTAAAATGATATGGTAGTGTTCCTTTTCAATGGCTGGTTTCCAGAAATGCCCCTCATCTGCATAGGTGTCCCGATTATGGCAGATGGCGATTACCTGAAAATCTTTTGGATTTGTGGCTTGAATCTGCTTGCAGGTATAGTCCCAACCGTATTTTAACTGCTCGGCATATAATTTTAATGCAAGCGTGGCAACTTTGGAATCCAGCACAAGCGGCTTGCGGTTTTTGAGCCATCCGTCCGATTTGTGTTTCTTCCTGCCGCCATCCGGGGCTTGACTTTTCGGGGGATTTTGTGTTACATTTGTAATAGGTAAGTTTTGTGGCGCGTTTTGGCTTGTGGGAGCTAATGCGCCATTTTCATTGTTTGGCATAATTTTTTTCTCCTTTTCATTTTTTATTTTCCCATTGTCGGGACATTGGGACACAAAGGGACACAGTAGCGCGCGCCTCTTTGCCGTAGCAACGGCGCGCGTATGCGTGTTTTCATGCCGCAATGGGACAATGGGACATTAGGATGAAAAATGTGTTCCATCCCAAAATCTATGCCAGTATTCTGTTTAAAGCTGTTTGGGACATTGGGACACACTTTTTCGATTTTTAAGGAAAGCACTTCTGCTAACCTTTGTTATTTTATATCACAGAAGAAATATTTTATCAAATTGCGGCATTTTTGCCATTTCTTATTATATCTTTATGTATTTTGTATGAATCTTCCCTCTTTGGCAAATACGCACAAATTCATTTGAATATTTTTGTGCAAATTTTGGTATTAAAATTTTCCTTGAACATCCGATATTCGATATGACAACTAAATAAAAAGCGTTTGCAACCGTTAATCCTACACAAAAAGTTTGCGGTCAGCCATACCGGTATTTAATATCCGAATATCCGGTGCTGTCACAAATGGGTGTGGGAGAATGATTTCATAAAGATTTCATAGGGGTATCGAAAAAGATACCATACTTGGGGAAACCCAGTAACAGAGGATATTTCTGTTAGCAGACTTTCTGTATATGGCAGATAACATGCACGGTGTGACAAACACAGGTTCTAATTATGATTAGGGCTTGTGTTTGTGGCATCGTTTTTTTGTTGGTTAATACCGTCAAAAAAGGATGTGATACCATGACAAAAAACGAAATGTCCAATGAAGTGCCGATTCAGAACAGGGTATTATTGACTTTTCCACAAGCCGCAAAATATTCCGGCATAGGCGAGAACAAGCTGCGTGAATTAGCGGAACGTGAAGAGTTTTCCAACTGCATTTTAAGGAATGGGAATCGAAAGTTAATTAAGCGGGAGAATTTGCAGGACTACTTGTTAGACCTGGATGAAATTTAAAAATCCAAAGAGCCTTGCCATATGGCAATGGTTTATGGCAAGGCTCCCACCTTATTCTGAAAAGGAGAAATCATTATGAGCAAGAAATTAAGGGAAGATGAAAAAGGCAGAGAGTTATATAAGGGAGAAACCCAGAGGAAAGATGGCTCGTATGTTTATAAATACATAGGAGCAGACGGAAAGCCGAAATATGAATCCTCATGGCGGTTGACAAAGGCAGATAAAATCCCAAAAGGCAAAAGAAAAGTCAAACCCCTGCGTGAAATAGAAAAGGAAATCCAACGTGACCTTATGGATGGTATAAATTCTACTGGTGCAGAAATGACCGTATGCAGGTTATTCCAAAAACATACAGAATTAAATCCCAATGTAAGGGAATCCACGAAAAAGGGCAGGGAATGGTTGCTGAAGATTTTGCAGTCTGATAAAATAGGGAACATGAGGATTAAGAAAGTAAAGCCCAGTGACGCTAAGGCATGGGCAATACGGATGAAAGAAAAGGGGTATTCCTATCAGACTGTTTATAACCACAAACGGTTTCTGAAAGCCATCTTTTATACCGCAATGGAAGATGACTTCATACGGAAAAATCCTTTTAACTGGAATCTGGAAGATGTGATTGGAAACGACACGGAATCAAAGACAGCATTGACAAATGAACAGGCAGACAAACTTCTGTCATTCATGCAGACGGATAAGACATACCGAAAACTTTACAATGCGTTTATGCTCTTATTGAATACCGGATTAAGAATATCGGAGCTATGCGGTATGGGGATAAAGGATATTGACTTTGAAAACGGATATATCCATGTCAGCCATCAGCTAATATTTGAGAATGGCGCATACCGTATAGAGCCGCCGAAAACGAAAGCGGGAGTGAGGGAAATTCCTATGACCGAATTTGCATTAAAAGCCATAAAGGACGAAATGCAGAACAGGAAAAATGCACAGCCTGTAAAAATAGACGGGCATTCTGATTTCATATTCTTAAACAAGAAAGGCTTGCCTATGTATGGTGTGGCATATGCAACAGAATTTTCAGCCATGATAAAGAAGTACAACAAAAGCCATGAAGAAGAACCGTTGCCTAAAATCTCACCGCATACATTAAGGCATACATACTGTACGAACATGGCAAAGAACAGGGATTTGTCAGCTGCCGATTTGCAGATAATTATGGGGCATGAAAACATTACTACTACGTTAGGATATTATGCACATGGTTCAGCGAAATCGGCTAAAGCGGCAATAAAGACATGGAGAGGGTAAAAAACAGAATTTACAACTTTTTTTACAACTTCCATCCGTGATATTATGTGCCAGTTATAAGAAGATACATAAAACTTCCCATAAAACAAAGTCCTACAAACCGCATAAAATAAAGATTTGTAGGACTTGCAAAAACTTATATAAAGATAGAAAAAGTTATTTAGTGTTTCTCTGTAATCACACAAGTCATTTCACGATCCATTTCACAAAGCACGCTACCAACCAAATGCATTGCCTGCTCTGGTGAATTGATTTTTTGCTCTGAATAGATAGGTGCATCCTTTACCAAACGAACTGAGACAACATCTAATGCAAATTCATTTTTCTTTGCCATTCTCCTTCGCCTCCTCATCAAATAAAAGACACACCTGTGCACCTTCCGGCATTTCAGAAATCAAGTCCTTTAATTCCTCTACGGATACCTCTATACTCTTCTCTTTCTCCATGCCAGTTGCCTCCTTTTATCTACCCTTATTCTTATCCTCATATACCATTGGCATTTCACTTACCAATCCGTCTAAACGCTTATGCTGTGAGTCGGTTGCAATCGTGAGTTTTCTTGCATCCTTATCATAGTGATACACCTGATTTGAAAGCCTCTCTGAAAGCTGCACCACATTCATATTTGCGTCATGCACCATCTCTGCAAGTTCCTCTGGTGTTCCCATACTTGCAGGAACCGCAATCGTTTCATGGATTGATGAAGGTAAAATATAAAGGTTATCCTGTAATCTTTCTGCGATTATATGAAGATTCTCTTCATAAATCATATTCACAGCACCATTGATACCCTGCTCATTCGAGATTACCCACATCATCTGATCATCAGGAATATCTCCAATCATCATTTCCACAACTTCCTCTGGCATACCATCACTCATCATCATTTCCTTGATGATATCTGACATTGGCTTTACCTTTGCAGGCATCATCTCTTTGGTATTCACTACCGCTGCTTGGAACAACTCTGGTTCCGTAAGCTTCTGCTGCTTCATCAAATCATTATTCACAATCGTACTAGCAATACCATTTTCATCCTTTGATACCACCCAACGATAAATGATAGACAAATCCTCAAACTCACGATGTGGAACTGTCTCTAACAACTCCTTATTCTGCTCCGTGTTTACAAGCACCATAATCACGTTATCCTTCATGTTATCCATATCAAGATTCTGGCTAAGCTCCTTGCCCTTCTCATACTCATCCACGAACTTCTTAGCCACCCTCGTCATAATATCCACAAGGTCATCCGAATTCTTATAATGCTCATACATGTCATCAATATAAATCGAAGGTGTAGCCGAACCTGGACCAGCCTTCGGATCACGAAGTGTAAGTCCCATCTTCTCCATATTTACCTTATTCACAGTATGCATCTCAACTGTGAAGTCCTGAAAACGCTCTGGTAAATAATCCTTAATCTTCTCCTTTACAACCTCTGCAAATAATTCTTGATTCATCATAATCAATTCCTCCAATCAAAAAAGAGAGAACAAACACATGGCTCATTCTCTCTCAAACTACTACTTATTTTCATGTTACTATTTTACCAAACGCTTCTTACGACGTTTGAAATAAACAATAATACCAGCTACAAGAACACCCACTCCAAAACCAATAAAGGTATAAGGATTCATATTTCCACCAGTCTGTGTAAGCTTTGGTGTCTTGGGCTTATTCTTGAGCTTAAGCTTATAAACTACGACATCAGGTGCATTATCATCATACTGTAATACGACCTCGTGAGGTGTATCATCTAAGATATAATCATCCAATGTCTTTGTCTCAACAACGAAATAATGAATATCCTCTCCAAAGGAACCATCCTCATTGTAAGTGCAGATATCAAGCAATTCAGATTCTGCATAACCCTTTTTGTCGGTCTTTACAGTCTGTAATACTTTTCCATCCTTATCACGAATCTCAAAGGTTACACCTTCAAGAGGCTTCTTATCAGCAGAGCTAATCTTTTCAATTTCGATTCGACCTTTCACTCTTTCATCCACCATTGCAACCTTCTGAATCTCTCCTGTTTCCTCAACAGTAAAATCAACTGAATTTGCAATCTTAAAACCATATGGTGCTGCTGTTTCCTTTAAGGTATAATCACCTGCTGGAATTGCATTTAACTGATAAGGTTTACCATCTGTTTTCCATGCTGCATAAGTCTCTCCATTAGAATTGACAATCTCAAGACTTGCGCCAACAAGCTCTTTTCCTGTTGTGATATCTGACTTTGATACTTCAACAATCATCGGTGTTTCCTTTACCGCTAATTCCTGTGTGATAACAGCAACCTTCTGGTCCTTATAAATGAAATCTAT
Organism: Hominisplanchenecus murintestinalis; assembly: GCA_004793585.1. Taxonomy (GTDB): domain Bacteria; phylum Bacillota; class Clostridia; order Lachnospirales; family Lachnospiraceae; genus Hominisplanchenecus_A; species Hominisplanchenecus_A murintestinalis. Next base: position 12,919 of record SRZB01000056.1, read on the forward strand.
TGGATACTCATTCTCATCTACAAGATATCCAGGAGCCGCTTCGATCTCTTTCACATAGTAATTACCAAGTGGTAAATCTGCGGTAGATGTTGCTTTTCCTTCTGCATCTGTAATGAGCTGATCCACTAACGAATTAGCTTCCACTAAGATTTCGCCCTCTTCATCCAAAATATCCTCGATGTTATATACACCGTAAGTTGCGCCCTCAACAGGCACATCATTGGTTGCATTGGACTTCACAAGGTTTAACTGCGTCTTCGTTCTGTCATTTGCAAAAGTAACACTCTCGTAAACAACCTCTGTATGATCATCGGCATAAGAAAGTGTAATATCCTTTGCTTCCTCATTTAACACGAATCCAACAGGAGCAGTTACTTCTTCAATTCGATACTTTCCAAGTGGAAGGTCCTCAATAGAAGCATCTCCGTTTTCATCTGTTGTAAGTGTTGCAAGAACTGCATCCTTGCTTGCTGGTATATCGTTGATTACTTCCAAAATACGATTACCCTCTTCATCGACCTGATGATCTGCTGTGTAGATATCCTCAGCTGCAATCAACTGATATACTGCACCTTCCAATCCTTTTGTCTCATACTTAAAGGTAACGCTTCTGTCATCGCCTGTTACCTCAGTTAAGATACGGTCAATGATAGTATCATATTCTGTACCGACTAAAACCTCACCCTCTTTATGAAGGCTGATACTTCCCTTTACAGGAGTATCCTCGATTTCGACCTCAATAATTGCATCTCCATCCTCGTCCTCAATAATAGGAACTGCACCAGTCTTTGTAACTGTAAATGGAAATGCTTCGTCTGAAATGAGATATCCTTCAGGAGCTGTAATCTCCTCTATCTGATACTCACCATATTTAAGTTTTAATGGTGTGGTAATCGTACCAGTTGCATCGGTCTTAAACTCACTGATTTTATCCTTACCTACCTTTTGCTCTACATAACTGTCTGTTTTTACATTCTTAATTTTGAATGTGACATCTGCTAAGCAAATGGTATTTCCTGTTTCTGCATCTTTTTTAACCAAACGGATATATGCCTTAAACGGATAATCGTTCATAATTCTCCAAGCCTGTGGCTCCCTAGAATCCTTATCAATCACAACCGTAAAATCAGCAACCTTATAAAGCTCATCTGGTGTCTTTGTCTCTCGTACCAAATAAGTTCCGTAAGGAAGCTCTTTCGATACAGCCTTTCCCTCTTTGTCTGTTACCAAAGTATCATAAGTCTTTGCTGCATCCCATCCATTCTTATCAATATCAGACTGTAATTTAACAGTAAACTCGGCTCCCTCAACCTTATCAACTTCATCCTCACCGCCTTCGCCATCGGTAGAAATCTTAAGGATTGAGAATGGCTGTTTAATAACTGTCTCTGTCACATGTCTTGATACAGAAATATCAGCATGTTTCTTTTCTTCCTTTTTGAAATGGACATCATATACTGTGGAGTCAAGCAAGTATCCTTCACTCTCTTTAATCTCCTTAATATAATAATTTCCATAATAAAGATTATTGAAATTGAATTCACCCTTTGCATCTGTCTTTACAGTTGCAAGTAAAGCATCTTTCTTTGCTTCTACTCCAGTTGACTGAAAATCAGTACCCTTTGTAGAAGTAATGTTGTCAGTAACTTTATAAGTTACCACACCAGTTTCATCAGGATAATAAACATCCTCTGCTGCATATAAACCATAGGTTGCACCTTCAAGCTTTGCATCACCCTGTGCTGTTCCTGTTTCTTTATCTTTCTTATCAACCTGAACATCACTTCGAAATGGTTCGTTCTCAGCCTTTACAGAAGCAAACTCACCATAATTTGGTTTTACTTCCCATACAGTGCCTGGATCCTTATAACCATCTGGGACAATGACCTCTTTCACATAATATACATCCTGTGTTTTTACAAACTTTTCGGATGCACAAGTATCAAGATCCTCGTTATAAGTGAAGGTAGGAACCTCTCCACCGGTTTCACTCAGTTTTGTTCTCACAGTACAAGCTTTATCATTAAATACAGCAAAGGTTGCCTTCTTTAATGTTGCACCAGAAAACTTATCAATCTTATCCACTAACACACCGACAGTCTCTGGGGTTTCCTCTACACCATAGGTTTTACCCTTCTGTGTAACCTTTCCATCCTTATCATACAAAGTGAACCATTCAAGACCGATTTCATACACGTTAGCATCAATCTGGTATCCATCTGGCTCTAATACTTCTTTCAAGTAATACTTATCCTCTGTAAGAATCAATTTACCTGAAATCGTTTTTCCACTATCATCTGTTTTCTTAAGTTTACAAAGTAAATCATCGCAATCCTTATCCTCATAAAGATAATAAGTTGCTCCATTAACTGGATTGTGCGTAAACTTATCTGTCTTTGCTAACTCAAAAGATCCCTCTTTGAAATTAGATGTGACCTTAACAGTTGCACTATCTGTGTTTGTCTCAAAATCTTCCTCAAGGAAAGTAATCTTCTGCTGACTTACAACAGATGGTGTCCATTTACGTCCACCAGATTCCTTAGAATATGCTTTCGCTTTTACCTTAATTGTACTCTTGCCATCTATAATTTTCTTCATAGCATCCTCGTTACAATAGAGATAAAAGTTTGATGATGCCTTGTCCGCATCTGTCTGTGCTACACAAATATCATACTTCTTAAGATCAGCCTCATCATCAATCTTAGATGCATCTGTTTTAATCTCACCTGTGGTAAGTCCAGATGGAGCACCTGAGATAGAATAAACCACATTTGTGATTGTACCCGACTTTGTTCTAACAAACTTATCCTTAGAACGATACAAACCATCCTCAAGCTTCTCCCATTCTGATTTAGCAGGAGCAATCGAATAAGTGATAGATTTTGTCGCACCAGTTGATAAATTATACTTATCTTCATCAACCTTTTTAGCAGCTGATACCATTGCCTCAATCTTTTTATAAACAGTGCTACCATTGTTGTAATAAGAAAGTCCAACCTCACCATTTACAACATGAATCGCTGCACTTGTAACGAAGTAATCTGCTGCTGCGGAGCCTGCTGAATAACTACTGTTATGACATGTTCCACCAAGCTTTCTAGCACCATTTACCAAACAGTAAGTTACCTGTGGCTTAATCTTTGAACCAGCAGTTGATGCAGTCGTTGTACCATTTGTTGTTCCTTTATTAAGATCCAAACAGTAAACTAAATGATGATAATAATCTCCTGACTCTGAAATATACTTGATACCCATACTGTGTCCGCAGTATTTCGCATATCCAGAATAAGAAACCTTCATTGTATCACCTTTTTTCTTTTCTGCTGCATGGACAGTCATTGCTGGAAATGCAAGATCCATCACAGAAGCAAACATGCTCTTTACAGAACTAAGCACACCTGCATTTGCCTGATCATTTGAATTTACTTCCGATGACTCTTCCTCTGTTTCTTCAGAATCATCACTCTCGACAATAGAATCCTCATCCCAGTCCACATTTCCATCCTCATCTAATCGAATTGTAATGGTTGCTTCGTTACTAGAAATTGACTCAATCTCACCCTCTGATAAAGGATATTTATCAAAGTCTGCCTTATCTCCAACTAGCTCCGAGGGACCATCCTCCGAATCATCAGATGCTTTATCATCAGATTTCTTATCATCCGATGAATTCTCAGTTGTCTTTTCAACCTCGTAAACCTTAACCTTTCGACAGATAAGATAAGCTTTCTTACCACTTATCGGCTCAACCTTATAATAGGTGTCGTAGTTTCCAGTTTTCGAGATATCAAATGAACCTCCCTATTTAGTCAAGTCTTTTTTCCTTATTTTTCAAGGATTTTTTAGTTACA
>SRZB01000057.1 GCA_004793585.1 Hominisplanchenecus murintestinalis
ATACACCCAAAAAGGTATGGTGTCTTTAGTTTTAAAGCATTTATAGCAGTTTTGGGTAGTGTAAAAAAGTTTGTGTCTTTGGTAAAAAATGACTCCTTTTTGGTAAGAATCTAGATATGGAAAATCTTATCGAAAAGGAGTATTTATATGCCGGTAGCAAAGGAACAGATTCGACAGATTATTGCAGACAACAACATCAGTAGTGTAACAGATGTCTACACCCTGCTGAGGGATGGATTCAAGGACATCCTGCAGGAGCTCATGGAAGCAGAGCTGGACGCAACCCTGGGCTATGAAAAGAACCAGAAAGGCGACATGGAGACCGCCAACAAGCGCAATGGCCATTCGCCTAAGAAGCTCAAGAGCCAGTATGGGGAGTTCCAGATCGATGTCCCCCGGGACAGGAACGGCGAGTTCGAGCCGAAGATCGTCCCCAAATACCAGAGGGACGTCTCCGGGATCGAGGAGAAGGTCATCTCGCTCTATGGCAGGGGGATGAGCACCAGGGACATCCATGACCAGCTCCAGGACCTCTATGGGATAGAGATGTCCGCCGAGATGGTCAGCAAGATCACAGACAAGATACTCCCGGAGATCCGGGAATGGCAGTCCAGGCCACTGAACCCGGTCTACCCGTTCGTGTTCATGGACTGCATCCACTACAAGGTCAGGGAGGACGGGAGGATCCTGAGCCGTGCGGCCTATGTGGTGCTGGGCGTCACGACGGAAGGGTACAAGGAGATCCTCAGCATAACGGTAGGCGCCAATGAGAGCTCCAAGTTCTGGATGGGGATGCTGAACGACCTGAAGAACCGCGGCGTGCAGGACGTGCTGTTCTTCTGCGTGGATGGCCTGCCCGGCTTCAAGGAGGCAATCGGGGCCGTGTTCCCCCAGGCCCAGATCCAGCGCTGTGTCATCCACATGCTGCGCAATTCATTCAAATATGTGAACTACAGCGACCTGAAGAAGTTCTCGTCCGACTTCAAGGCGGTGTACAATGCCCCCAATGAGAAGGCAGGCCTGGACGCGCTGGCCGATATCCGCGACAAATGGGGAAGGAAATACCCTTATGCCGTCAGCAACTGGGAGAACAACTGGGATGATGTCAGCTCCTTCTTCCAGTTCCCTGATGAAGTCAGGCGCATCATGTATACTACAAACGTAATAGAAGGGCTGAACCGCCAGTACCGGAAAGTGACAAAGACAAAAAGCGTGTTCCCCAGTGACAGCTCACTGGAAAAGATGCTCTATCTGGCAAGCCAGAATGTGGCGAAGAAGTGGACGCAGCGGTACCGCAACTGGGACCAGGTGATAAGCCAGCTGACAGTCCTTTATGGGGAGCGGCTGACACAATATCTGTAAAATAGTTAGGAAAGCCTGGGGCAGGGCACTATGGAAAGATGCCGCTGTCCCCAGCCTTATTCCGTCGGCATCTATAGTATTGCCGGAAAACCCAATCTTATTCCAGAGGCCGGGTGTGGGCAGAGCCCACGGAAAAGAGCAGCCGGAATGCTTATTTTTGATGCAAAAAATTAGTTATTCCTGTATAAGACCATGGGAATTGGTAATACTATAATCAGAAAGATAAATCGACACCAAATTCAATCTATTAATTCGACAGAAGACGGTACATATCTGAATCTTATCGGAAGGATTCTTCCTCCATAGACACAGAAAAATTTACAGCCTCCAGTTTTGGTAAAAATTCAAATTTGCTCATTTATAGTAAGTAATAATTCTCATCTAATACTTTATTTTCCTTAACTTCTAATCTTTCACCACCAACTTTATAGTACTTCCCATCATACTCAAGCACCTTATCAAACAAAGCTGGTTGCGTGGTGATTTGTTTGATACCAGTTGTAAAAACTTCTGTGTTGGTTGTTTTCATTTGTGACCAACCATGATCAATGGCTATTGCAATCGTATTCTTGTCCATATCAATGTCTCCTTTCAAAATATTCATACTAAATAGCATGTAAGTATACGCCTGTCTTCTAGACACCCCTATCGCCCCGTATACATAAAGGTGTACTCACCTTCGGGAGTCACAGTTGAGCCGCTGACTGCGTTCACGACGCCTTCCTTTGTCATGAAAGACTATCTCTTCCTTTTGCCTTGTGAAGATAAGGACGAACCTCTCGCCCTCCGTGGATTATTATCCTTACGCAACATCCTTATACTCCTTTTACCAAATTTAAGTCCCATGTCTCGCTCTTCATCTTTCGATCCATCAAACTACTAATATGATCACAGTGACCGCTATTCTCAAGGTGAATGCCCCGTAATTTTACTCAAGCCTGTAACTGATATTTAGTTGTAATGCTCAAGGTTTCCCTTAAGACATTGTCATTGTAATCGAATTTTGCACCTTTAGAAATGGACTATCCTGGTGCATTTTTTCAAATTCGTACACTATTCTGGTGTTTTTTTATTTGGATAGTCTTTTCCTAATTTATTCCATACATGTTTAGGCAATGGGCGTGCAGGCTCTCTAAACTGCTCCAAGTACTGTTCAAATACTTCCGTATTAATCAATGCCGAATTGCCAACCTTATACAATGCTCCTGCTTCATTTACCAAAGTCATCAAATGCGTCTTACTCATCGCATATATAATTGCGCCCTCTGAAGCATTTACATATTTCTTCATCACATCTTTTGTCTCTGAATATGTCTTATAAGAATATCCCATCTATTCACCTTCCTTCTTTAATAGCGGATGCTTCATAGGAACGGGATCCTGTCTAAACTGTTCCATGTATTCATCAAATCTTTCCAGATTAATTAACACAGTTCCTCCACTACCTTCATTGATCTTATATGTTGCTCCTGCTGCTCTAGCCATTTCAACAAACCTATGATGACCAATTCCATATATAATAGAACCCTCTCCAATACGAACAAACTTCTTTATTACTTGTTTATTTGTCCCTGGAACCTTATAAAGATGTTTCATAAAATTTTTTAACCTTTCTTTATGTATCAAACTTGTTCTTGGCAACTTATATAATGCTCCAGCTGCCCTTGCTAATAAAATCGTATATTCATCTTTAATATACGAATATTGCTCGTCACAATTCGTATATCTCGTATAATTGAGATTTAGATATTGTGTCATTTCATCAACTCTCATATAACGATTTGTTATATAGGATCCTTTTTTAGTAGCATCTAATGTATTTGACATACAACCACCTTTCCTTAAAAATATTTTTTCCATAACGCAAAAAGAGGATATTCTCTAAATTTCTTTAGAAAATATCCTCAAAGTAGTGCTTTTTCTTGATTCTGTTATTAAAAGTAAATTACATACCCTTTCACACTCTTACTTATGACTACTTCAAAAAGTGGTCAAAAAAGTGGTCATTTTGACTACCCAAGCCCGCAAACCCGCATAAACACTGGGTTTATTTATCCAAACTCTTCATCGTCGGGAACAGCAGCACGTCTCGAATCGCTGCCGAATCCGTCATCAGCATACACATTCTGTCGATACCAAACCCGATACCGCCTGTCGGCGGCATACCAATCATAAGTGCATTCAGGAAGTCCTCGTCGGTATGGTTGGCTTCTTCGTCTCCCTGGGCGAACTGTTCTTCCTGTGCTGCGAAGCGCTCGCGCTGGTCAATGGGGTCGTTCAGCTCAGAGTAGGCGTTTGCCATTTCCCAGCCGTTCATGAAGAATTCAAAACGCTCTACATATTCGGGATTTTCCGGTTTCTTTTTGGTCAGAGGAGAAATCTCGATCGGGTGATCCATGACAAAGGTTGGCTGTACCAGATGTTCTTCTACAAATTCCTCAAAGAACAGGTTCAGGATATCGCCTTTCTTGTGCCGCTCTTCATACTCAACATGATGGTCTTTTGCGGCTGCCCTTGCTTCCTCCAGTGTATGGATTTCATGGAAATCTACGCCGGAATATTTCTTGACGGCGTCTACCATAGTGATTCTCTCAAAAGGCTTTCCGAGATCCATCTCGATTCCCTGATAGGTGATCGTAGTCGTCCCCAGAACTTCCTGAGCCACATGGCGGTACAGGCTTTCGGTCAAATCCATCATTCCATTGTAGTCGGTATATGCCTGATAGAGTTCCATCAGGGTGAACTCAGGATTGTGTCTGGTGTCCAGCCCTTCGTTGCGGAATACGCGCCCGATTTCATAGACACGCTCCAGACCGCCGACAATCAGTCTTTTCAGAGGCAGTTCCAGAGAAATGCGGAGCTTGAAATCTTCATCCAGCGCATTGAAATGCGTCTCGAAAGGTCTTGCTGCCGCGCCGCCTGCATTTGCCACGAGCATAGGTGTTTCTACTTCCATAAATCCCTGGGCATCCAGATATTGACGAATACTGCTGATGATTTTCGAACGCTTGATAAAGGTGTCCTTTACTTCCGGGTTCATAATCAAATCCACATAACGCTGGCGATAGCGGATGTCTGTGTTGGTCAGGCCGTGAAATTTCTCTGGCAGAATCTGCAGGCTCTTGCTCAGAAGGGTTACTTCTGAAGCATGGATAGAAATTTCTCCGGTCTTTGTGCGGAATACTTCGCCTTTTAACCCTACGATATCGCCGATATCCATTTTTTTAAATGCTTTATATTCATCTTCGCCAATGCTGTCTCTTGCTACATAGGACTGAATGTTTCCGGATAAATCCTGGATATTACAGAAAGATGCTTTTCCCATGACACGTTTGGACATCATACGTCCTGCCAGAGATACAATCTGTCCTTCCAGTTCATCGAAGTTGTCTTTGATATCCTTGCTGTGATGGGTTGCGTCATACTTTGTAATCTGAAATGGGTCTTTTCCATTTTCCTGTAAGTCCGCCAGCTTTTCGCGGCGTACTTTTAAAAGCTGGTTTAAGTCCTGCTCCTGTACTTTCTTCTGTTCTGCCACTGTCTTTTCACTCCCTAATTTGATCTATGAATTCCAAGGACTTTATATTTCATAAGCCCTGCTTCTGCCTCGACGGTAATTTCATCGCCGACCTTTGCACCAATCAGCGCTTTTCCTACGGGAGATTCGTTGGAAATCTTACCCTGCAGGCTGTTGGCTTCAGAGGAACCTACGATTTTAAATTCCATTTCTTCTTCAAATTCCTCATCATATACTTTTACCAGACATCCTACGCTGATTTTGTCCAGATCAACTTCATCCTCTACGATAACTTCTGCGTTTTTCAGGATTTTCTCAATTTCCTCAATACGTGCTTCGATGTCTCTCTGTTCGTCTTTTGCTGCGTCATATTCGGCGTTTTCGGAAAGATCCCCCTGCTCCCGTGCCTCTTTGATTTTTTCAGCGACTTCTTTTCGTTTTACGACTTTCAGGTCGTGCAGCTCTTCTTCCAGGGCTTTCAGTCCTGCATAGGTCAATAAATTTTTCTTTTCTTCCATTTTAGTCCTACACCCTTTCAAATTTCTTAAAAAAAGGTAAGCCGGTCTCCCAGCTTAACAGTCACAGTATTATAGCCCATTGGCGGTAAAATGTCAAGATTTTGAGCACAGGAATGGACGCGGCGGAAAAGAAATATTAACGGGAAATGTCATATTTGTAATACACAAACTTTATTGTTTTGATTTGAGACAGATATTATAATTTTAAAATATAAAGCATATAAAAGCATGAATAATATGAAAAAAACACAAGAAAGGAGAGCGTGGATAGAGACATGCGCTATTCATGTAAATGTGGAATATGGAAAATTTTAGGAGCGGAAGGCTGTCGGATTATAATTATGAGCTTGTTGCGGCAGTTTCAGGTGAAGAGGTCAATGGTAAGCTAAAAGAATATTTTGACAAAGCGGATGCCGTAAAGAAGGTTTATGTCCTGGATGACGGAAACAGCAATTATTATCAGGTGGAGGAGGGGAAAGACTGCTCGGATCTTCCATCTACCTATCCGGACAACGTGGCTGCCCTGGCGAAGCAGAAAGGCGCGCTTTATAACGCGCTGGATGGGCTTCAGTTATTTTCGAAAGAGGCAAGCGAGGAGAATGTCAGAAAAGCGTACGATGATTATTACCTGGCGTATGGGATTTATGCGGAATACGGGCTTCCACAATGCTTTTCAGACGAAGAGATAGAAGCCTTTCAGATTCTTGAGTTCCTGGAGACCCTGGACGTGAACCAGTCTTACGTGCTGTATAATTTATGCTTCCGAAATATTTCGGTGTTTGAGATTGGAGAGAATCACAGAAAGGTTTCCCTGAAGATGGCGTGCCAGCCACAGACAGGCGGCATAAAAAAGGCGTGGAGGTTTCAGTATCGGTTTAACATGAACTTTAGGCAGGCCATGTTTGGAAAGCTGCCGGTTCCGGTACAGGAGAGAATACAGAACCTGGCGGCGCCGTTATGGGAAGGAACGGAAAACGGGGATGTAGATGATATTTTCGACATTTCCAATCTGGTTATGATCCTGAACAGCAGGACGGCGACAACTACGCCGGTGATCGAAGGGCTTTCTGAAAAGGCGTCGGATTTTGTGACGGGCGTATTTGTCCATCACTTTTTTGATAAGCTTGAGAGAGATGAGCAGACGGTTTTTGGGCGTGTCATTACTCCGAAAACAGGCGAGGAAAAGTACCTCTTTACACCAAAAAAATTTACGCTGACGGTAGATAACCCGACGTTCGGGACTCCATCGTACGACCCGGCGCAGACGATGTTGAACTATATCGTGATGTGCGGCGATAAAAATATCCCGCCGCTGAAAAAGTTTTCATGGAGATGGCTGGAAGCTTCCGAGCGGGGAAAGCTTGGCGGCGTTATGGAAATTAACAGGGATTTGCTGTTTGCAAGGGTATGTGAACAGTTTAAGCGCGAGATTCTGAGCAGGCTAAGGCTGGAAGTGAATGCGTGGATGGAGAAGCAGACGGTAGGGTTTACCTACTGGCTCGGTATTCAATCAGCTTCCGGGTATGACGCGGCGCAGTTCCTTCTTCAGCCGGACGGGTCCTATCAGTACTGTTATTCTCATGAGAAATCCAGCGAAACGGTTTACGGGTGGATACCTCCGATTTTTGCGGCTTCCGGTTCACTGGCGGCAAAATATTCGGTGGCGTGTAATGCCAGAGGCGGAGAGATAACAGTGGATAACGTAAAGTATCCCGCCCTTATCTTTGACGCAAGGGTTGTAGGATGGCTTGACGTGGTGTATGACGGCGGGCACTCTAAGGGGACAATCTATGACGCTGATTTAATCTTTTCCCTGGGAATCGCGCTGGATGATTACGGGAACATCAGCTTCAAGAAGACTTTTGAACTGAAAGAAAATAAGACAACAATGGATAAGAGCGGATGGGCGGAATTTGCAAGCGTTGGAGGGATTGATTCTACCGTGGATGGCTTTACAAACTATTTGAAAAAGTGGATCGGAGAATTTAATGGTTTTGCAAAGTCAGGCTTCTTAAATAACTTTTACACAAAAATGTGCTGGGTAATGCCCGGAAACAGTACCTTTACCTACAGGGATGAAGGATTTACCAAAGGGCATGATTTTTACGCGATGATTAAATATGTGCAGGAATAGGGGGAATGGGAATGAAAAGAATAGAAGTTTCTTCGGAACTGGCGGATTATTTTGTGCCGTTGACGGCAGTGTGTTTTGAGAAGGATATAGAATTGCTTTGTACGGAAGATTTTTTTGGAATGCTGAGTATCGGAACAGATAACAGGTTGTATTTGTACTATGGAGATTACGGAAAGGCGGCCAGGTTCCAGAAAGCGGATATTACGGGGAGCCTGGGAGGAAACGTAAAACGTATGGCCGCTATGCAGGCGGAAAATGGGAAAGAATTTATCATCAGCGTGATTGCGGGGGAAGAGCTTTATTATGCCGTGACGGACACGCCCCAGAAACCTGCATGGAGGCGGGTGGATTTTTCGGAAGCGGCGTCCGGAAGAGCGTATATCCCGGAAGATGTCTGCATAAGCGCATTTTCGGATCAGATTATTCTGGCGGCGGAGCTGAAAGATAAGGGCACAGGTAAGACGGAGCAGTTTTTTGTGGAGTCTGATTTGGCAGGCTCAAGCCTGAAATATTACCCGTGCGCGGCAAACTTTGAGACGATAAAGGCTTCGCTTTTGGGACAGGCTGTATCCCAGAGAGTGCCGGGAATCTATACCTACGGGAATTATGCCGGGACGGAGCAGATTCTCTATACGCCTGTAAGAAATGTATATCAGCCGGGAATCATGCCAAGTCCGTTTCGGCTGGCGGCGGATAGAGGAACGGATGCCATCAGTCTGGTTCCGCTCTCAGAGGACGACCGTGATTATCCGGGGACGCATTTATTTGCGGGGGGAGGGGGAAAGCTATTCTTTTATCCGTTCCGGAATCAGGTGGACTGTATTCGGCATCCAGAGAAAGGGCCGACTTTGATTGCCCGGTCAGATTCTTTCAATCAGATAAAAAAGATGGAGTCTTATTATGATGGGACGAAATTGTATGTGTGGATTCTGAACGAAAGTGGGGAACTGCTGTATCTTTGCGCGGACACGGAGAAAGGGCTTCCTGTTTCCTTTAGCGCGCCCCTGCTGTTCCGGGAAAATGTGCTGCATTTCGGGGCAAAGCCGGGAAAAATCTTTTTGTGCGAATCCTCGAAAGGGATGAAACTTACGATTGGGGAATATAATAGAAATTCCGGCGTCTGGGATTTTTCTTCGGTGCTGATCGACGGCGGGCTAAGCAAAAAGATGGAACCGGTTAAGATTCCGGCATATATGACAAAAGCTATCGTGTACAGGGAGAATGGAGCCATTTCTGAAGGGACGAAAGTCTGTGTGACGGCGCTGGACAATGCGGAGGCTTATATAAACGGCATATACCGCAAGTTCGAGAAAGGGAAAACGCTTACGTTTCGGACAAATGAGCAGGGGTGCGTGAACATTGTGCAGGCTGCGAAAACATCTTTAATGGCTGTCTCCTATGAAATCAGCCTGGCAGAAAATAAGGCTGATGGAATCATATGTGAGGACCCGTCGAGAAAGGCGCGTGAAAAGCTTATGGGATTAGATACGCCGGAGAAGATAAAAGCGGCCCAGATTGTGGATATTCATGGAAATGCAAGGCCGTTTATAACAGGGGTGTCGGAAAGTGATCTTGAACATACGGCGGCGATCGTAGGAAAGCTGAATACGGTTCAAAATATGCTGGCTGCGCCTTGTGATATGAATGGGATGTTTGCCTGTAGAGAGGCGGACAGCTTTATTACAGATTTCTTTGACGCTGTCGAGGATGCGTTTAATTATGTGAAAGGCAAGCTGATCAAAGGGTTTGACATTTTCATTGACGCCGTAACAAAGACCTGGAACTTTGTCATCAAAATCGGGGAGAAAATCATAGGATTTGTGATTGACACCGCAGAGCAGATTTATAGCTGCATCGTTAAGGTCTTTGAGTATATCAAGGCAGGGATTGAGAAAGTCATTGACTGGCTGAAGTTCGTATTTAATATGGACGATGTGGTCAGGCTGAAAAATACGATGAAGCAGTTTGTAAAGCTGTCACTGAAAGCGGCGGCGGATAAACTGGAATATGCCAGAGGGATAGCGGATCAGGAAATCCAGGGCACGATAGAGAAGATTACGGAGTGGGGCGGCATTGATGAACCGAAGATTGAGCCCGCGGGGGAAAAGGAAGGGTATCAGCCGGACTCAGGGAATATGTATCTGTTTGATCTTATTTTCGGGAATCTCCAGCCGAAATTTGAAATACCGGCTATGGAGATTTCGGGAGAGGCAAAGAAAGCAGTTGCCAGAGTTTCCGGGCTGTATGCAGAGATGCAGACAGAGATGAAAGGATACGCTGGAAACATGCTGGATACGGTGACGGATGCCCTGGAGCACATTGATTTCTCCGACGTGAATACGATTATGGCGGCATTGAAAAAGACGGCTGCCGTACTGGCGGTTACAGGCCTGGAGATTGTAAGGAAAGTTGTTGACGCGCTATTTGAGCTTCTGGAGACAGTGCTTTCCTCAATCTTTGAGTATCTGGACGCCCCGGTGTACCTTCCGTTTATTTCAGAGGTGCTGGAGCTGTTTGGCATAGACGAATTTTCAGTGCTGGATATTGTAACGATTGTCCCCGCGTTTCTGACGAGCGTCATTTATAAAATCATCAAAGGAAAGCCAGTGGTTGACGAAACAGTTTATACACAGATTATGGATGCACGGACAATCGAAGAGCTGAATTTTGGAGATGATGCCGCTGACGCGCTTGGGGATCTGCCGGCCGGCGGGAAAAAGACAGGCGTCCAGATATGTAAAATCTGCCTGTTTGGGGTTTCTCTGACGGAAACGATTCTGACCGGGGTTCTCTATGCGACTGTGGGGACGGAGACACCGCCGCTGTATACGAAAATCTCCACATGCCTCGGGGCGGCAGATTTTGCGTTTTCTATGATTTCGGGATATGTGTGCTATTCTCCTATGACAGAGGCGGCAGATGATTTGGACACCGCGATCAGCATCTATACATATGCATGGATCGGAAAATCCATGACGTTCCTCCTGGGCGGGATCTTGCAGATACTGGAGGAGATGACAGTGGAAGAGAAGCTGAAAACAGGGTTGAAAAAGGCAGCGAATGTATGTAATATAATTGCTGGAGGGATTTCCCTGGTGGGACTTGCCGCGGAGATTACAGCATGTGTCATGGCGGCCCGCGTTTTGGCGGACACCCATGACAAAAAGATAGATAAGGCAATTTTCCTTACAGAAGATGTGGGGTATATGGTAGATGACGTAAGAAATATCATGGATGTATGCACAGTCTTTTTCAAAGAAGAGGAGCCTGTAAATGCTCCGGTGCCGCCCTGGTTTACGGTAATCCGGACGATTGGAAGCGGTGGGTACTGTCTGTCGCAGCTAGCTTCCCTGATGATCCTTTCGGAAGGATAAGTGTATGTGGTTCTTCTTATTTAAATCCATGTTTCCGCCGAAATACTAAATATAAAATACATGTATGTCAGGGGGGAGAAGCAATGGGAATGGAAATGATGGGGAATCTAAATCAGCAGGCGAAAATGGCAAAGATGCAGCAGGCATGGGATATGAAAAAGTCAGGCACGCTTCCCATAATGGGAAAGACAGGAACTTCGGTTTTTAAGACGCTGGCGCCTGAGAAAAAGAAGACAAGTGATGCAGAAGTTAAAAAGAGGATATCAAAAATTAAAACAAAGCTAAAATCAGGCGCGAAGCTTGGCGCTGCGGACAAAGCGTTTCTGCGTAAACATGCACCGGAGCTTTACCGAAAGGTTCTGGCATTGGAAAAAGAGCGGGAGGCTTACGAGGAGCGTCTAAAAGAGTGCAAGACAAGGGATGAAGTGGAAGAGGCCAAGCTGCAGAAAAAAGGTGAGATGTCTTCTACGATGAAAGATACAGATCCGGAATTTGCCATGATTCGCATGGCGCAGATGACTGCGGCTGAAAGTGAAGCGGCTCCTTCGGTGAAACAGAAGCCCTGGCGTTATGAAATAGAGCAGGAAGAACAGCAGGAGAAAAGTGAAGCGGTGGAGAGGCTGACGGAGAAAGAGCTTGAAAACCGCAGACAGGAAAAAAGCAGGGAAGAAGGGCAGTGGGCAGGAAGGGAAGAGGAAGCTTTTTCGGATGAGAGATTTAAAGATATGCATATTGCAGCTATACGCATGATGCCGTATTCAGAGCTGTCGGATGCAGCAGCGGATTATACAAAGGGACAGGCCGCATACCAGGCATCGGCTGGAATGGAAGGCGCAGAGCTGCCGGAAGCTGAGACAAAAAAAGAAAAAAGAGGCTGAGAATATTTCGGGATTAACAACAAGAAGAGAACTATGCCGTTGGTGCCAGGTACGGAACACCGATGGCATAGTTTTCGTATGGCAGGACAAAATCCGTGTTATCGGGAACGGTTTGAAGCGTAACGAATTTAGGACAGGAAGATGATAAAGATGGAAAATAAATTAGTAATAGGAATACTGGCTCATGTGGATGCCGGGAAAACTACATTATCAGAGGGAATGTTGTACCTGGGGGGAAGCATACGGAAAATGGGGCGTGTGGATCATGGGAATGCTTTTCTGGATACGTATGCGCTGGAGCGTGCCCGCGGCATTACGATTTTTTCCAAGCAGGCTGTATTGAATATGGGAAAATGGGTAGTAACGCTTTTGGATACGCCTGGGCATGTGGATTTTTCGGCAGAGATGGAGCGTACACTTTCGGTATTGGATTACGCGGTTTTAGTGATTAATGGCGCGGACGGGGTACAGGGGCATACACAGACTTTGTGGCGGCTTCTGCACCGCTATAGGGTTCCTGTGTTTCTGTTTGTGAATAAAATGGATCAGGAAGGAACGGATAGGGAAGCGTTGATGGAGGAGCTGAAACAGCGTTTGGATGATTCTTGTGTGGACTTTACAGAAGAGGAGGCCAGACTTGAGAATATTGCTATGTGTGAGGAGGCGGCGTTAGAGGAGTACCTGGAGACGGGAGGGATAGCCCAGGAAGAAATATGCCGTATGATTGCAGAAAGAAAGGTGTTTCCGTGTTACTTTGGCTCGGCGCTGCGTATGACGGGCGTGGAGGAATTTATGATGGGTCTGGCGAAATATGTACGCCTTCCGGTCTATCTGGATGGGTTTGGGGCGCGGGTATTTAAAATTTCCAGGGATGAGCAGGGAAACCGCCTGACCCATATGAAGATTACAGGGGGGAGCCTGAAAGTGAAGGAGCTTCTGGAAGTTGGCGGGGACAGGGAAGAGAAAGCAGACCAGATTCGGATTTATTCGGGGACGCGCTATGAGGCGGTTTCGGAGGCAAAAGCCGGGACGGTATGTGCAGTGACAGGGCTTTCACATACCAGGCCGGGGCAGGGAATCGGACTGGAAACAGAGACGGCAATTCCGGTGCTGGAACCGGTTCTGACATATCGGATGATATTTCCGGAAGAATGCAGTGTCCACACGATACTCCCGAAGCTCCGCGAGCTGGAAGAGGAGGATCCGGAGCTTCATATTGTGTGGAACGAGGAATTAAATGAAATCCATGCCCAGTTAATGGGGGAAGTACAGATAGAGGTGCTGAAAAACCTGATCGGGGAGCGGTTTGGCGTGCAGGCAGAATTTGGCGAGGGAAATATCGTATATAAAGAAACAATTCTGGAGCCTGTAGAGGGGGTAGGGCACTTTGAGCCACTGCGTCATTATGCGGAGGTACATCTTCTGATGGAGCCGGGAGAGCGGGGAAGCGGCCTGCAGTTTGCCACGGCCTGCAGCGAGGATATATTGGACAGGAATTGGCAGAGGCTGGTGCTTACCCATCTGGAAGAAAAAGAGCACAGGGGTGTGTTAACAGGATCGGCAGTTACAGATATGAAGATTACCCTGGTGTCTGGAAAAGCGCATTTGAAGCATACGGAAGGCGGGGATTTCCGTCAGGCAACGTATCGTGCTGTGCGCCAGGGATTGAAAAAAGCGAAGAGCATTCTGCTGGAACCATACTATGACTTCCGTTTGGAGGTTCCGGCAGAGATGGTGGGACGTGCGATGTCGGATATCCAGCGTATGAACGGCATATTCGAGCTGCCCGGACGGGAAGGAGAGATCTCGGTGCTTATAGGAAGCGCGCCAGTGGCAGAGATGCGCGGCTATCAGACGGAAGTGTCATCGTACACCCGTGGCCTGGGGCGGCTGAGCTGTACGTGGAAAGGCTATGAGCCATGCCATAATGAGGAAGAAACTGTTCTGGCTCTGGGCTATGATCCAGAGAGAGATTTGGACAACCCCACGGGGTCAGTGTTCTGTGCACACGGAGCCGGGTTTGTGGTAGAGTGGGACAAGGTAGAGGAATACATGCACCTGGAAAATGTGCTGCCATCTAAAGAAGAGACAGAGCCGGAGATTCCGGCTGCCGTCTCAGGAAGGAGCCGCAGCGCTGGAAGCCGGAGGGAGGAAAAGGAGCTGGAGGAAATTTTTACCCGAACCTACGGCGCAGTGAAACGGCAGCTGCCGGAAGCGGGAAGGCGTGTAGTTTCTGCGCCATCTTACCGCTCGCCGAAACGGGCGAAAGAAATGGATGAATATCTGCTGGTAGACGGATATAATATCATTTTTGCCTGGGAGGATTTGAGGGAGCTTGCCGAGAAGAATATCGACGGCGCTCGTACCCGCCTGATGGATATCCTGAGTAATTACCAGGGCTATAAGAAGTGCCGGGTAATTCTGGTGTTTGACGCCTATAAGGTAGAAGGGAATCCGGGGGAAATCATTAAATATCATAATATTTATGTCGTGTATACCAAAGAAGCTGAGACAGCTGACCAGTATATTGAGAAAACGGTTCATGCAATCGGGAGGAAATACCATGTGACAGTGGCAACGTCGGACGGGCTGGAGCAGGTGATTATCTTGGGACAGGGCGGGCACAGGATGTCGGCACAGAATTTGCATGAGGAAATAGAGATTGCAGGAAAGGAAATCCGTGAGGAATGTGAAAAGCTGCCATCAGGAGGGAAAAACCTGCTGTTTGCCGGGCTGGATGATGAGACAGCAGAATATATGGAGGACGTGCGGCTGGGGCGCAGAAAGGTACAAGATAGTTCGGAAGATTGATGAGAATGTCATAGAAGAAAGCAGCACAGGAAAGTTAAATTTCCTGCGCTGCTTTTTAACGTCTGGATATACTCTACGGTCTTTTATGATTTTACGATGCTGATACCGATACCATAAGCGCCGGGACCGATGTGGGCGCTTACACTTAAAGAAAGGGGATCGTACTGGACGTCTACGCCGGGAAAAGCCTGAGAAATTAAAGATTTCCACTCAGCGATTTCTTCAGGTGTCAGTCCTGCTCCGGCAGCATCCACGCGAACGCGGGAGAGGTCAGCGCCATTGAACCTGGTTTTGTAATCATCTACAATGGCGTCTACCATGCGTATCCTGCACTTTTTCATCCCCCGGATTTTGGCGAAGGCATCCAGCTTTCCTCCCTGGATCGTAAGCACAGGCTTGATATTCAGTACAGTTCCGAGAGCGGCGCCTGCCGGAGTGACCCTGCCGCCTTTTTTTAAATAGGTCAAAGTATCTACCGCGATATAAATAGAAGAGTCATATGCCCGTGCTTCCAAATCCTGTTTGATTTCTTTTGCGGACATTCCGCTGTCAGCCATTTGCTTTGCTTCGATAACAGAAGCTTTCAAGGTAATGGAGATGCGGTGATTATCTACGACTGCAACTTTGCCCTCATAGTCATTGGCAAGCCCCAGCGCTGTTTCACAGGAATTGCTCAGTCCGCTGGACATAGGGATATGAACAATTTCATCATATCCTGCTTCCAGAAGCCTGTCCCACAAATCCATCACATCTCCGGGAGAAGGCTGCGAGGTGGAGATATCTTTCCCGGCAGCCAGGCCGGCGTAAAATTCCTCATCGTCTAAATCGATGCCTTCAAAACGAATTTCCCCGTCAATAATTACAGGCATGGGAAGCAGAAAAATACCCATTTCTTCTGCTTTTTTTTGTGAGATACCGCTGTTGCTGTCAGTGATAATAGCTGTTTTCATTTATCATATCCTCCTTATTTGAAACGCGAAGCTGAAATCTTTTTAAATTGTTTTGATTGTAACACTTCGCGGCTTTGAATTCAAGCATGCGGAGGATTTTTAGAGGACTGGCCGGAAGATTGATGGAGTTTGTTCAGGTAGGCTTTTAAAATCATATGATATTGGGGTCAAAAGCCCCGCTATAGTACCTTGAAAAGTTCATATATTTTGTA
>SRZB01000058.1 GCA_004793585.1 Hominisplanchenecus murintestinalis
GGCGCTCCCGCGAGGAAATGCGGGAACTGCTGGCCGCAAAAGCCAATGTGGACCGGCTGATGGGATACGGGGAGGAACGCCAGAATGACCGGGAAAAGGAACAGGGGCAGGATCGCTGACGCGCCTGTTTTTTCGCATTTTCTCACCGCCGCAGGCAGGTGAAAAGCGTTCCGAAAGAACGCGCAGCCACAGAATGAAATTCTGTGTTCAAAAGGGGCTTGGGGAATCCCCAACAAGCAGCGCCAGGAGCCGGATGGCTATCCTGGGGCATTGCTTGCCACGGTTATCCCGGAACGGGATAACCTTCTTTTTCTCGAAAAAGAACAAAGCCGGTGAGGAATTTGTTAAATTCACTCACCGGCTCAATTCGTTTCAAATTTCTCGGATAGTTCGGTTAGTTCTTTCATGGTTTCCTGCGTATGGTGCAAGAGGGTTTCACGCATTTCTGACGGGCAGCTGCAATACAGCATCTTCATCTGACCGGCTCCCTCATCTTCCGGGGAAACATCCGGATTGATTAAAGAATCCAGAGAAATCGGCAGTACCTTTGCCAGTGCCTTCAAAATCAAAAAGGACGGATTCATCTGCCCTTTTTCAATCTTGGCAATCTGCTTGACAGATACATGGCTCATATCAGAAAGCTCCTGCTGTGTCAGGTCTTTTCTTTTTCAGGCTTCCCGCATTTTTTGCCCTAAAGCGGTTAAATCATCAATCGGCATAATCATTCACCTAAAGTATATTCTATCGTGCCGATTTACACAAAGGAATAACCTTATTATGCCGACTAACAGGTATGATTATGCTGTTTTTTTAGTGAGATATAAACGCTATCCTTGTATCACTAACCAAATTAAATTATAATAGAGGTGGATATTTTTTTGAAAAAATCTGTCCGCTGTAACATTTCGCGGACATTTGCCTGTTATACTATCTGCAAAAAGCAAAGGAAGTGAGGATATGAAGCAGATTTTAATTGTCGAGGACGACAGTTTTTTGAATAAGATGTTAGCCTATAACCTGACCGCAGACGGATACGGCGTGACCTCTGCCCTAAATGCCAGTACCGCAGCCGATGTCCTGCGCCAGCGGGAATTTGATTTAGTGCTGCTGGACATCAACCTGCCGGATGGGAATGGTTTTGAACTGTGCAGGCTGATAAAGCCCCAGCACCCGGACACCATTGTAATCTTCCTGACCGCCAACGATCAGGAGAGCGACCAGATACGGGGCTATGAAGTGGGCGCGGTGGATTACATCACAAAGCCCTTTGTGATCGGGGCATTGCAGCGGAAAATCAAAGCCATGTTCGCCATGCTGGAACACCACAAACCGGCCAAGGACATTTACGACGATGGGCGGCTGTTTCTGGACTTCTCGGAGCAGGCGGCTTCCCTAAACGGCAAGCCCCTGACCCTATCCCCGATGGAATACAAAATGCTGAACCTGTTTCGTAAAAATCCCCGGCAAGTGCTGACCCGTGGGCAGCTTTTGGAAAAGCTGTGGGATATAGACGAGAAGTTTGTGGATGAACACACCCTGACAACCTCCATCAGCCGGATTCGCAGCAAGATTGAATCCGATGGCGGCACGCCCTACATCAAGACCGTTTACGGCATGGGCTATCAGTGGACGGGAGGCGAGGCGAAATGAAGTTTAAGAACCTCTCGGTAAAGCGGCTGTTTGGCCGGGTAGCAATAGGACTTGTCCTCTCCATGTCCGGGATTACCATAGCCCTGTTTTTTGTGACAAAACAAACGGCGGCGCTGCTGACTGGCGGGGCGCTGCTGCTGTGCGCCCTTGTGGGGATTTTTGTACTGACGCAGGCGTTTGGAAAGCGGCTGTCACAGTTTACCGCTGATCTGTGCCAGACGTTAGACCACATGATCGCCGGGAATGAAGCGCCCCAGCGACCAGAGGACAGCGAAACCCAGCTTGCCAGAATCGGACACCGGCTGACAAGGCTTTATCAGATCATGCAGGAAAACCGCCGTCTTGTGGACGAGGAACGGCAGGAGTTACAGGCCCTTGTATCGGATATTTCCCATCAGGTAAAAACGCCGGTAAGCAACCTGAAAATGGCGGCGGACACCCTGCTGGAAAAGCCCATGACCGAGGCGGAGCGCACTGACTTTATCCGGGGAATCCGCAGCCAGACGGATAAGCTGGATTTTCTCTTTCAGGCCCTTGTGAAAACATCCCGACTAGAAACGGGCGTGATCCAGTTGGATAAGAAACCTGGCCGCCTTTTTGATACCGTGGCGCAGGCTATGAGTGGGATTGTGTATGCAGCGGAGAAAAAGGAAATCGCCGTATCCGTGGACTGCCCGGAGGATTTGGCTGTTTCCCATGACAGCAAATGGACATCCGAAGCCCTTTTTAACCTGCTGGACAATGCGGTGAAGTACACCCCGGCAGGCGGGAAAATCACAGTATCAGTGGTACTGTGGGAAATGTATGTGGAGATCAAAGTGGCCGACACCGGCAAGGGCATTTCCGAAAGCAATCAGGCCGCCATTTTCCGGCGCTTCTATCGTGAGGAAGAAGTACACGAACAACAGGGCGTGGGCATTGGCCTGTATCTGGCCCGCGAGATCATAACGCGGCAGGGCGGCTATATCAGAGTGGTTTCGGAGCCGGGCAGGGGTTCGGAATTTTCCATTATGCTGCCGACAAAATAGAACGCGGCGGACGACCAGTTCCGGCTGCCCGCCGTAAATTTTTTTGAAATGTCCGAGCGTTGTAACATTTCACCCCGGTTTTCAATGAAATTTTTTGGCCGCTGTAACATTTCGCGGACATTTGGGTTTTACAATACCCTTATCAACAGGCAGAAAGCCTTGAAAGGAGCTTCTAAGCATGAGCATTTTACAGACTATTGACCTGAAAAAATATTACGGCACTGAGCCAAACATCACCCGCGCCCTGGATGGTGTCAACCTCTCTGTGGAGCAGGGGGAGTTTGTGGCGGTAGTAGGAACGTCCGGCAGCGGTAAATCCACCTTGCTTAACATGATGGGCGGACTGGACACTCCCACGTCTGGCAGCGTCATTGTTCGGGGGCAGGAATTAGCTAAAAAGAATGACGAGGAATTGACGATTTTTCGCCGCCGCAACATCGGCTTCATCTTCCAGAACTATAACCTTGTCCCCATTCTGAACGTCTATGAAAACATTGTACTGCCTGTGGAGCTGGACGGCGATACGGTAGATCAGAAATTTATGGACGAGGTTGTGGATATGCTGGCCTTGGAAGATAAGCTGAAAAATATGCCTAACAACCTGTCTGGCGGACAGCAGCAGCGTGTTGCCATCGCCCGCGCCCTGATTACCAAACCCGCTATCGTTTTGGCGGACGAGCCTACGGGTAACTTGGACAGCAAGACCAGCGTCGATGTGCTGGGTCTGCTGAAACGCACCAGCATAGAGTTTAATCAGACGATTGTAATGATTACCCACAACAACGAGATTGCCCAGCTTGCCGACCGCATTGTGCGGATTGAGGACGGCAAAATTGTGGAGTAAGGGGGTGACGGACTATGACTTGGCCTTTTGAAAATGATACCAGCGCCATTGTGAAGAAACTGGCAAGGCGCAGCTTCCAGCATGAACGGCAACGAAATTTGTTTGCTATTGTTGCTTTAGCACTAACCTCGTTTATGATAACCGCAACATTCAGCATTGGCTTTAGCTACTTTGAAACCTACCAAATGCAGCAAACTCGGCTAATGGGTACTACTGCTGATGTCGGGATTACAAATGTAACGGAAGATCAGTTAGTTGAGGTCGCAAAATCAAGCCTTGTCCTTGATGTGGGCATACAGCAGCGTTTAGGCAGCATTGACACGCAACAACTCCAAAGTGCAAGATTAGGTATGGTATGGATAGACGATACAGAGTGGGAAGCCCACCGTCTGCCTACTATATCAGGTGTTGTAGGAAATTACCCGTCAAGCAAAAATGAAGTTATGCTGCCTACATGGGCGCTTGAACAGATGGGCATTTCTGATCCGCAAATAGGAATGGAAATTGCATTATTGTACCAAATCGGCAATAGCTACGATTATATTACCGATACTTTTTCGCTGTCAGGATATTATACAGACTACATTTCAACACGCACAAATAATCGTGGCTATGTTTATGTTTCAGCCGCTTTTAAGGATAGTCTAAATGTATCGCTGGACAATAGCGTTACCGCTATGCTCCGTTTCCAAGGTAATGATGATGTTGACAAAAACTGTGAGAGATTACAGCGCAAGATTGCCTTTACAGAAAAGCAAACATTTGAAATTGTACCATTAGGACAAGCAAATGGTGGGTCTATTGTTTTAGCTGTGATAGTTTTAGCAGTTTTTATTTCCTTTAGCGGCTACCTACTGATTTACAATATTCTCTATATCTCTGTCGCAAAAGATGTGCAATTTTACGGTCGCCTTAAAACGATTGGAACGACCAAGAAGCAAATCAAGAAAATAATTTATAAACAGGCCACAAAAATCTCTTGTATCGGTATTCCGATTGGCCTGTTGCTCGGCGCAGTTGTTTCTTTTGGTGTTGTTCCCTATTTTTTGAATATAATGTATTCAACAAACTCTGATGTAGGAACAAAAGTATCTTTTTCACCGCTTATCTTTATCGGAGCAGCTATATTCACGTTCATAACAGCTATGATTGCAAGTATGAAGCCCGCCAAAATTGCCGGAGGCGTTTCACCAATAGCGGCACTTCGATATACAGCGGCCAGCACAAAGACCAGTATCAAAAATTGCGGCAAAATGAAGCTATCCAGAATGGCGTGGAATAATGTCTTTCGGAATGTTAAGAGTACCACCCTTGTTTTTGTGTCGCTGTTTTTCGGACTTTCTTTGTTCCTGGTCGTCACAGGGCTATTACATGGTTTAAGCCCAGAGAATTACGTGAGCCAATGGGGAGTAAGCGATTTTGCACTCACATACAGTATCCACGAAAATGAAGATTTAATTTCCAGTGAAATGGTTTCAGAGATAAGCCAGATTGACGGCATTGAGAATTTGCGACTGACCTATGCGCCTTATCCTCAAGTAACAGCAGAAGTTTTATACGATGATACCGTATTTCATGACTTCCTTATGTCGTTAGACGGAGTAAGCGGCATTGATTTTTCTGATCCGGCAAAGTTAGAAAATTATCAGCAAAACTTTTTCAGCGGGATTTTTGGAATTGACAGCGCATATTTAGAGGAAATCAATAAAGCCTTAAACTCGCCTGTTGATATGTCTGCCTTTGAACAAGGGAATATTGTGCTTCTGTCCAAAACGGTAGAAGGACTTATTCAACCGGGACAGGAAATAACAATCCAGTCGCAGAACGGACAACATTCTTTCATTGTAGCGAATGGTTTTTTGAACGACAGTTTTCGAGCGGGGGGCGGCAATGAGCGTGGGACGGCTCCTGATTTGTATATCAGTCAAGCGGCTTTGCAAGAGCTTTTTCCGCAGTATAGAGTATTTCGGGTTGCCTTTGATACAGATGGACAACAGGACGGAAATATACTGCAAGAATTGAAGCTAATCACTGCGTCGCACTCTAATATTGATATTATATCCCGATATGAACGGCGAGAAGAAATACGGGATTATCTCGTTACAGCAAATATTTTAGGAATAGGACTGTCCGTAATTTTGCTGCTGGTTGGAGTAATGAATTTTGTCAATACAATGGCTGTAAATGTAAGCACTCGGCGCTATGAATTAGCTGTCCTTGAAAGCGTTGGAATGACAAAGCGACAAATCAAACGGATGTTGTCTATGGAAGGGTTCTGTTATTGGGGTGTTTCCCTTTCCCTTGTGGCCACCATTGGAACGGCAATATTCATCGTGCTATATGTAATATTTAGCAAAGAGGCCTCTTACGCTGTTTTCTCTTATCCATTTATCCCGCTGGTATTAGTAGCTGGACTGGTGCTGCTTATCTGTCTTGTTGTGCCTATATGGGCATACAAAACCGACACAAAACTATCAGTTGTGGAGCGGTTACGATTGACGGAGTGAGCATAATCTAAGCAGCAAAATATCCTTAAAATCAAATCCCAATTTTGATTTGTGTTCCTGACAAATCACAATGAATAGGAGCGTATTATTATGTCATTTAAGAAAAAATCCAGAATCATCGCGTCAATTATGCTTATTGTTGCAATCGCATTTTTTGTGTTTGCTGTCACTCATCCGACAGCAAGTTTCCCTTGGAGCAATACCATAACATATTTCATTTACGCTGTTTATATGGTAATCATGGTGTTACTGTTTGTAGCTCCTCATAAAAAGGGAAAATAAACGCTACTGTAAATGAATACACAAAATGGAAGAAATGTTGATTTTAGTAAACACAAAAGTGAATGGGGAATAGATTAATCATATCAAAGCGGAGTAGCTTTTAGCTGCTCCGCTGATTTTTTGTCTTTCTTTGGCAAAATGTTTAAAATGTCCGAGCTTTGTAACAATTCAGCCTGTTTTTCTGTCGAAATCAAAGATACCTCGGACATTTGTGTAACATTTGTAGTTTATGCTTGTAGTAAATCAATATTGGAGGTACGGACACATGAAAAAGATACTGCTGATCGATGACAGCGACACCTATACATGGTGTCTGCAAAAATACTTACAGCACCGGGGCTACCCGGTGAAAACGGCTTGTACACTGAAAGAAGCGCGGGCCGCCATCCAAGAGGAAATGCCGCTGGTGGTCTGCTGTAATCTCGATCTGCCGGATGGTTCCGGCATGGACTTTCTGAACGAGGTGCGGGCCGCAGATAAGGAGCTGCCTTTTATTCTGGCGTCCTGCCATGACAAAGACGACTACGAACAAGAGGCTATGCGCCGGGGCGCGACGCTGTGCATGGACAAAATGAAAGGACTGCTGCTGCAAGATAAGCTGGTGGAATACGCCTACCGGCAGTTATCCGGCGAACCAGATTCAACTTTTCATAAGCTGCTCTTTGTCCATGCGGAAGATACCAGCGCCGGAGTGCTGCGGGCTGCTATGCTGCAAAAGGGCCTTGACCTGATTCTGGTTTCCTCGATTGGGGAGGCCGAGCGCCGGATTTTTGAGGATGAGGAAATAGACCTGATCTTGTGCGATCTGGAACTGCCGAATGGCACAGCAATGGAGCTGTTTCATACGCTGCGGCGGGTGGCAGGGATGTTCCAAATGAAGAATCCCCCTCTCCGGCTTCTGCCGTTCTTTATCCTCACCGAGAACAACGACCTTGCCACGGAATATGAATACCGGCATGAGGGCGTGAACGACTATATAACCGCCCCGGTAAATATCCCGGAGCTGGCCCGGCGGGTTCTGTTCTTTGTGGAATGAAACGAGCCTACATATCCAAACATCTGCCTCCACAGCGGGGAAAAGAAAAAAACCGCTGACGGGCAGAGGATTTCTTGCGCTTTCCTGTATCACTGACGGATACGGCGGTTTTGAGTAGATCAAGGCCGCCGTTTCTTTTTGCTAAAAAGCAGACCTCCAGATGACCCTCAGCAATCAGCATGGGCGGTGTATAGGAGGATACCGCCATGTCTGCAATATTCATTTGTAATAGCTATGACATATATCAATTAAAAAAAGCATAGGCCCTCCTCCGGGATATTATAGTTATCTATCAGTATTATCAATCCATATAAATCAGCATAATCATGGTGTTTTTTGTTGCGCCAGTTTCTCATTGCGAGAAGCTGGCGTTTCTTATTGTCGATTTTTAGGGAAACCTCCCGATGTGTACCGCTGCCGGTCCCCACCTCCATTCGATTCACCCGTCAACCACGCCTGAATCGAAATGGAGGAAAACTATGGGCTTTCACTATGGATATGAGAAAAGGAAGTTTGATGCAGAATGGACCCGGCTGGAACAGGAATACCGCGCAGCCGGTATGGACGATAGGCAGATCGCGGCCATGAAGGAATATGACTGGACCTGGTTTTGCAGCCAGCGGATCTATCAGAACCGCGTACAGGCCCTTCCCAGCGAACAGTGTGAGGACGAGAGCGAGCAGTCCTGCCTGTTCCGAAAATTTGAATCCCTGTCCTGCACCTGGGACACCGGCGATGTGGATTCCCGGCGGTTTGGCTGGCTGTCCTCCCTGGAGGATGAACTGCTGTACCGGCGGCTCTGCAAATTGCCGGAGGACGATCTGGAACTGCTGACCCTGCTCATTGTGGACGGATACCGGCAGGCCGATGTCGCAAGGCTGTGGAACTGTTCCCGGAGTGCAATCACACAGCGAATAAATAAAATCAAGATTTTTTTGAAAAAGGCTTAACAAATCGCCTTTCCCAATGCCTACACATTGAAGAGACAAGTCCTCTTGCCCCTCATTGCAGCTTGACAACTGAATATACGGCATAACAGGTACATAACCCGTATCGAAGCGGAAAAGGCGCGCCGCCAGGACGGTTGCTTGCAGGAGGTGATGACAGACAGGCAATCCGAGCGATCTACGTCCAGCCTTAAACCCGGAGATGGCGTTCCGGGCGCGATGATGGTGCGGGGGCTTAAAGATACTTCCTCACGGCCCGCCAAAGACTTGGGGGGAACCCTGCGGCGCACGAGTAAAACGGCGCTGCGGAGTTATGACAGCTCTGCCGGGAGCGGCCTGTTATGTCCCCATCGTCAGGGGGCGTGGCAAATATGACGAACCATCCAAACAGAATTGCAGCAGCCGTACCGGACGGTATCCAGCGGCAACCGCCGCCCTTATCTTTCGATACGGCTGCTTTTTAACCATAGAGCAAAAACAATTTTTGAACGGAGGTGCGTCTTTATGACCAAACAGACAACCCCGACAAGCTCCTACAAAGAGGTGCGGATCGGGAAAACAATTTATCGCGTCACCAGCTTTTTTTCGGGAGAAAAGGACCTGGGAAAGACGCTGGAACAGCTGGCAGTCAGACGCGCCATGTCGGAAGCCATTCCAGCTGCCAGCGGTTCCAAATAACAGAAAGCCTCGCGGCCTGCCGTATCATTGCGCGGCGGTGGATTCTCCGGTAAGATATTCATGCAGGGTAAAACCTGCGGAGCCATTTTGCCGCACGAGGTATGGATTCTGAGATGGTCGGGAGGTAAAAGAAAGATGATGGATACAACATACAACGTGGGCATCTACTGCCGGTTAAGCAACGACGATGAACGTGATGGGGAATCGGTCAGCATTGAGAACCAGAAGCTGCTGCTTCAAAACTATGTCAGGCAGCGCGGCTGGAATGAGGTCGATGTCTATATCGACGACGGATACTCCGGCACGAACTTCAACCGCCCAGGCGTCAGGCGGTTAATCGAGGACGCAAAGGCAAAGCGGATCAATGTGATTCTGGTGAAGGACCTTTCCCGTTTTGGCCGCAACTACATCGAATTTGGGCAATATACGGATTACCTGTTCCCCTCTCTTGGGTGCCGGTTCATCGCGCTGAACAACGGCATTGATACCATGAGCGACAACGGAAGCACCGATGTCATGTGCTTTTTGAACTTATTTAATGAATTTTACAGCCGGGACACCAGCAAGAAGGTCAAGGCGGTCAAGAGAGCCTGTGCCGAAAACGGAAAATTCATGGGGACCTACCCCGCCTATGGCTACCGGCGCGACCCGCTGGATAAGCACCATCTGGTGATTGACGAGGAAACCGCGCCGGTTGTGCGCCGTATCTTTGAAATGAGGGCATCAGGCATGGGATTCCACGCCATCGCGGTGGCGCTCAATGAAGAAGGGATTCAGCCGCCCGGTGTGCTGTACTACCAGCGCAAGGGCCAGAGCGACCCCCGCAGGGTCAACCACAAATGGGCTGACCAGACGGTTAAAAACATGGTCCGCAACGAGGTCTACATCGGGAACATGGTACAGGGCAAAAGCGGCACACTCTCCTATAAATCCCGCAAGCTCGTCAATAAATCGGAGGACGAGTGGATTCGGGTGGAGGGGACCCACGAGGCTATTATTTCGCGGGAACTGTGGGATACCGTAGCCAGCATCGGCAAAAAGAAGGTGCGGAAAAGCGCCCCGTCCGATGGCTGCAAGAGTATCTTCACCGGACTTGTGTACTGTGCCGACTGCGGTTTCAAAATGCGGAACCATATCGAAAAATTCACCTATAAGGATGGCAGGCCGGGACGGTACAGCTCTTTCATCTGCGGCAACTACTCCCGCAGCGGAAGGGGCGCGTGTACCATCCACACCATCTATGAAACGGTGCTGACCCAGCTGGTATTGGAGGACATCCGGGAAAAGGCCCGCTTTGCGGAATATGACCCGGACCGGCTGATGGGCGAGATTCTCCGGCTGAAGGAGAAAGAATCCCACACCCGGCTTTTCTCCTATGAGCAGGAATTAAAATCCTTCTTAGCCCGTATTTCCGATTTGGAGCGTCTGATGCAGAATCTCTACGAGGATAAATGCACCGGCTCCATCCCGCAGACGGTATTTCAGACCCTGATGCAGAAATATGAAGCGGAACGGGCAGAAAAGGCGGAGGCAGTCCCGGAACTGGAAAGGAAAGTCCGGGCGCACCTGGAAAACCAGGTGGATACCGACCGCTGGCTGGAAATTATTCGGCGCTATACGGAAATCTCGGAACTGGACGAAACCATTCTCTTTGAACTGGTAGACCGGATCGAGGTTGGCGATACCCAGAAGGTCAACGGGCAGCGGATTTGTGAGGTCAAGGTGTACTACCGCTATGTCGGGAATGTGGACGGGGCGCTGGCACAGGAAAGGGGGCGGGATTATGGCGAAGCAATATAAAGTCGGTATCTATTGCCGCCTGAGTGTGGATGACGCCTCCAATTCCGCAAAAGCGAAGGGCTATATTCCCAGCGATGAATCGGTGAGCATTGAGAACCAATATGAAATCCTCTCCAAATTCGTCATGCTCAACGGCTGGATCGAGGTCAAGACCTATCAGGACGATGGGTACAGCGGGGGCAACTTCCAGCGGCCCGGATTTTTGGAAATGCTGGAGGACGCAAGGCATGGCCTGATCAACCTGATTCTGGTAAAGGACCTTTCCCGTTTAGGCAGGGATTTTGTGGAGGTGGGCCGTTATACGGACGTCATTTTCCCCTCCCTCGGATGCCGGTTCGTATCGGTTCTGGACTGCCTGGACAGCGAGGGGGACAACACCGATATGCTGCACTTCCGCAGTCTGATGAATGACTACCATCTCAAGGACCTGTCCAGCAAGGTCAAGTCGGTGCTTCATGCCAAGAAGAAAAGCGGCCAGTATCTTGCCGCCTACGCTCCCTACGGATACCGCAAGAGCGAGGAGGACAGACACAAGCTGGTCATTGACGGGGAATCCGCCGCTGTTGTGCGGCAGATATTCCAGATGCGTCAGTCCGGCATGGCCTATGGGAAAATCGCTGCTGCTTTGAATGAGAAAGGGATTCTCCCTCCCCGCTGGTACTGGGCGGTCCATTACGGAAATGGCAGCTGCAAGTATTCCCGGTTGTGGGCTTACGCAACCGTCCGAAGCCTTCTGAACGATGATGTTTATGCCGGTACGCTCACACAGAATTGCACCGGTTCCCGTTCCTATAAGGATAAGACCATGATAAGGAAACCGGAATCGGAATGGATTTCCCATGAGGGCGCGCACGAGGCAATTATCGGGCCGGAGCTGTGGGAGGCTGTCCAGAAAATCAATCAGGCGGCGAAACAGATTTCCGCTAACAATACGCCGCCCCAAGCATCTCTGTTTACCGGAAAGCTGGTCTGCGCGGACTGCGGGCATCCTCTGGTTGCCGCCCGCGAAACACAGCGCCGGAAAAATGGCACTGTCAAGCACTATACTTCTTATTTCTGCTCCCGGTTTGCCACTACCGGGCACAGCATCTGCTCCTGGCACCGGATTTTTGAGATCAGCTTGAAAAACCTGGTGCTGAGTGAAATCCGGGCGCATGGAAAAGCGGTAGCAGCCGATGAAGCTGCTGTACTGGATAAGCTGAAACAGCATATACAATCCGCAAGCGCCGCACAACCGGAGGACAGCCGACAGGAAATCAGCCGTTTGCGGCGGCATTTGGAGGAGTTGGAACAGATCACCGCAAAACTTTATGAAGATAAGGTAAGCGGGGCAATCAGCGGCGATTCCTTCTCGGTTCTGATTCAAAAGAACGAGCAGGAACGCATCCAGAAATCGGAACGCCTGGACAGCCTGTTAGCCGGGGAACGGAAAGCCCAGCAGGACATCGCCAATATCCACCAGTGGGCCGGAACCATCCGGCAGTATCTGGACTTGCAGGAACTGAACCGGGAAATCATTGAGGAACTGATTGACCGCATTGAAGTTGGAGAACGAACCGTCATAGACGGTCAAAGACACCAGGACATTAAAATTTACTACCGCTTTGTTGGGCTGGTGTGATCGGGCAAAAAAAGCGCCTGACTGCATCAGCAGCCAGACGGAAACATTCTGTAACAGCAGCGATATTTGATTGTTGCACACTGATTTGTCGAATTGGAGAGAAATTAGCAGTTTACCCCTCCCAAATGCCTCGTGTTCTTCAGGATATTTTTGAAAGGCGTGATGTCAAGCCCGCCGCTCTGTTCGGAATCCACACCGTCATTGACTGCAATATAGCGTACATGGCGCTGCGGGAAAAACACTTCAATGTATGCGCCGCTTTCAAGATAATTCCTGCCAAGACGGGAGAGGTCTTTTGTGATGACCGTATCAATCTTCCCATCTTCAATATCAGCAATCATTCTCTGAAAACTCGGTCTTTGGAAATTTGTACCGGAATAACCGTCGTCCACATAGAAAGCATAAGCAGCTTTTCCCATATCCCTTGCATATTTTTCAAGGATAGCTTTCTGGCTCTGGATACTCATGCTGTCCCCGACATTCCCATCGTCCTGTGACAGTCTGCAATATAAAGCTGTGATTTTTGTTCCGTTCCCTTTCATCTTCCTACCTCCATAAAAGGGCGGAACACACTACCCATAGTATAGCATGACCGCCCGCAGAATTAAACCGTTTTTCCGACGATTTCCTCAATATTTTTTCTCACTGTTTCCTCGTTGATTTTGCGGAAAGCATCTTCCATGCTCTGACCGCCTAAGTAGATACGTTCCACGACAATCCGTGTCGGTGTTTTTCTGCTTTCGTTTCTGTTTTTGCTCCTGATTTTTTGTTTACTTCCCATTCAATTCCTCCCTTCAAACACAAAAAGGACAGTTATAAACTGTTACGTTCATAACTGCCCTTACGCTGTTTTTACAATCCAAAAAAATTACAAATCCTCTCTTTTTTGCCTTTGCTCTGTAATCCAATAAACCCACATACAAGTGGCAGGTCATTACGCTGCCCACATCGGAATTTCACCGTCATTTCATGACTGAATTTTTATAAAATTTCAGAAGTATCATTATCACGGATATGCTTCATCGCCCCGCACAACTGCTGTGCATTTTGTCAGGTTCTTATCGCTCCACGCCTCTGCTTTTCCGTTCAATTCCAAGTTAGAGCAGGCGCATCATGGCGCACTTACTTAGTGGCTACACATATCCTCACGTCCTGTATGTTCTGCGATATTCAGTTGTCAAATTTCCTTGTAAAAAATCCCTTGTCCGTATGGTATGTTTCCCTCAAAAAAACATCTACAGTTCCAGCTTATACGCCCCGTATTTTTTGAGGACACGTTTCAGGATTTCCTTATCATCCCCCTCTGCCGCATCATACATTTTTTTGAGCTTCTCCTGTTCGTAGGGAGTGAGCGTATTGTTGTACGGCTTGTAACCCTCCATGATAAAAATTCCCCCGCCTGCCCCCGGCTTTGTGTATATGGGATAGCCATATGTAAGAGCCGCAACATCATTTAATATCGTGCGCCTTGCAACGCCAAATTCCTGCGCCAGCTCCCTTGACGTAACATGACCGTTGACCACAAGGATACTGACAATCTCCAATCTGCGGTCTGCGGTGGTCATGCTGTTCCCTCCTTCCACTCAGCCCCGGCTATTATTGTAAATTCTAAATAGGTCAAAAACCTTCCTATTTACCAAAACTTTTTCAAAAATTTTTTTGTCAGACTGAACGGTAACGCCCGTATTGGTTTTGGGCAGACTGCCTGTGCAGCCTAAAACCCTCTTACTGTCCATACTGGTACAGCAAGCACTGCCCGTGTCCTGGCACGGGGCGAAATAGCAAGCACTGCCTGTGGACGTCCACAGGCACTTTTTTTACAGATTTTCCATAATGGAAATCTGTAAAAATTGCTTATAAGGGGAAAATCCCCCTAACCCCCTTGTGTTTCAAAATCTAAAAGACTTTGATATAAAAGAAAAGTGTACTACATGATATTTTTAACACAAATACAATGCACAATAACGAATAAAACACCCCCTTGTTAATGTTACCCTTTGCATTTATGTATTCATAATATTTTTTACTTTTTATTACCGAATTTATTCCGCATATTAGTTTGAAATATTTGTATCTGTCAAACAAAAAAGCACTAAGAAACACAAATATTTTACTGTCATCTCTCAGTGCTCATTTGCCAATATAATACTTGATTCAGCAAACATTTTTCATCCAGTTTAATCTTTTAATCTGCTATATTTTTCCATGCCACCATCTTTTTGAGTTTATCCAGTATATATATCAAATAGTTTTGTTATTGCATTTTCATCTATCCCTATCATTTTCAGATAAATTTGAAAATCCCTATAATTATCCGAAATTGTTTGGAAAGAAAGTTTCAGATAATCTTCCTGCGCCAAAAAGTATTTTTTCGTTTCTTGTATAATAGTATCATCAATATGCAATGACTGAAATTTTACAATCGTTTCCTCTATCCGTTTCTTTAAGTATCCGTTTGTTATCAGATAATCATTGATAATACAGTCCATATTAACACCCATACACCTTAAAAATAAGGCGGCGGCAAATCCTGTACGGTCTTTCCCTGCGGTACAATGGAACAAGACAGTATCTTTTGGCTTATCACTTTCTAACAATATTTGGAAAAAATCATGGTAGGCTTTTAATGCGCTTTCTTCAAACACAAAATCCCGATATACTTCCTGCATTTGTTCTTTTTGTCTGAATAGCAGATCAATCAGACTGTTTTTATTGTGGAGCATATCTTTAATAAATTCCTCGTTGATTACGGGTATTCTTGTAGAAGAAAAAACAGGAAACAGGAAATATTCCGTGTCCGGCATTGGCTTATCCGGCTCGTTTTGTTGTTCTTCCAAGCCCCTGAAATCAATCACTTTATTAACTCCCAATGCTTGTAATGCAATCTGGTCTGTTTCGGATAAGTGATGTAAATGTGCAGAGCGGATAATTTTTCCATACTTTATATGCTTTCCGTTTCCTGCTTGGAAACCGCCTAAATCACGCATATTTCCGACACTCTGTAATTCTATAACATGGATATTATTTATCATATATTTTCCCTCGCTCGTATAATAAGTTTGTAAGCAAGAAAAACAGCTTACAGGCTTATTCTTTTTTGTTAGACAGAAGGGTAATTCTAAACATCCTTTCCGAAGATTCTTCTTCAATCATGCTGGTTCATCCATT
>SRZB01000059.1 GCA_004793585.1 Hominisplanchenecus murintestinalis
TTGCTGGTTTCTTTGCTTCCTTAGCTACCTTAACCGCACACTTCAACGTTTTGCCATTTACTTTTATCTTCACAAAAGATTTTCCGTCTTTAACAGCCTTCACTTTAACGGTATTCTTCTTGCTGCTTACGATTTTTACTGCCTTGCCTGTTACTTTCCAGGTATATTTTTTTGTCTTCTTTGACGCTCCTTTTACCTTGATAGTGGCTGTTTTCCCCTGCTGGAGAGAAATGGAAGTTTTATTCAGTTTCGGCTTTTTCGCTGCTTCGGCGTTCAGAGGATGTGTGGTTCCTATGAAGCATACAAATGCCAGAGTTATGATGATTGTCTTGATTAGGTTCACTTTTCTATTCATATCTATCCCTCCGTTTTTTTAATTTATTGCTTATAGTATACCACATTTTCCACTTTATTTCAATGATTTCCAATAATTTAAACGTAGTTTTTTATACTGGTTCTATGACAGTTCGCACATATTGTGCAGGGTTCTTTCTTTGTTTTAGCTAGGAACAGCGGATGCCTGGAAAGCCGCCGTTCCCATCATGCTATTTTGATGCCTTTTTCTTTCTGGTGAAGACTGTCCACGCTGCCCCTGCCATGGCTGCTGCCAGCAGCAAGAGGTATGGCAGGATATTCGTCATGTCTCCCGTCCGGGGTGATGTCGGTGTCGAACCTTCCGTTTTCACGATCTTCACCGTCTGCGCCTTATCATCCAAGTCCGCATGGGAAGCGATGAGCCGTTCCTTGTAATACAGCTCTTCAAAGACAACAATCGTTTTCCCGTTCAGCTTCGATGCGTCAAATGTGAATTCCATTTCTACTGTGCCGCTTTCCTTCTTTGCCCGGAAGCTTTTGGATGCGGTCACTGCTTTCTTATTCACTTTCAGCGGTTTCCCCGTCTTCTTATCCATGAGGGTTCCCTTTATGACGTAACGCCTGCCCGGAATCAGGCCGGAATATTCCACGGTGTCCTTCACCGTCACCCGCTTCAATGGGGCTGCCGTCTGGGTGCCGGATGCTTTGTCCGCAGCGGAAGTCTTTATCTGGATATCTGTAAAACTGATGGTCTGTCCTTTGTCCTGCAAATCTTCGTGGGTGGCAATCTCCCTGTCGTTGTAATACAGGGTTTCAAACACTACGGTCTCTTTTCCTTTCAGGGCAGAAGAATCAAAAGCGAATTCCACATCCACATCACCTTCTGCGGCTTCCGCAGTAAATACCGTTTCTGCGGTCACTGCAGACGTGCCTGTGAGGATTTTTTTGCCTGTGGCTTTATCCATCAGTATGCCTGACAGCCTGTACTCCTTTCCAGGTACCAGATTCTTGTAATGCACGGTGTCGGTAATAGTTGTTGTTTCATTGACAAATGCCTGATGGCTTCCCGTTTCATTGTCCAACGCCCTGGTGCCGATTTCCGGCTCTTTAAACCGCACGGTCTGCTCTTCATCCTGGATATCTGCATGGACGCCCACTTCTTTTCCATTCTGGTACATGGTTTCAAATGCCACCACGGATTTGTTTGCCCATGCTGTGGAATCAAAGGTGAATGCCACGTCCACACTGCCGTCCCTTGTTTCCGGTGTGAACTTTGCCGTGCTCTCGACCCGATTCCCATTTACTACAAGCGGCTTTCCTGTTTCTTTGTCCATAAGGGTTCCGGTAACTGTATATTCCCTGCCCGGAATCAGCCCTGTGTAAACCACGGTGTCGGTAAGGACGGTGGTCTTGTTTACGATACCTTCATGTCCCCCTGTCTCATCGTCCGTCATCGTTGTCTTAAATTTTACGTCTGTGAAGTATACTTCCTGCTTCTCATCCTGGATATCGGCATGGGCGGCAATCTCCCTGCCGTTGTAATACAGGGTTTCAAATACCACCGTCGTTACATCCTCCAGCTTTCTGGAATCCAGCGTATATGCGAGGCTCACGGAACCGTCCGGCTCCTCCGGGGTGAATTCTGCCTCGGATAAGACCTGCTCTCCGTCCACAAGGAGCGGCTGCTCTGTGGCTCTGTCCATAAGTACGCCGCTGACTTTGTATGCATGTCCCGGAATCAGGTCACTGTACGCCACTTCATCGATAATGGTTACTTTCTCTTCCAGCGGCGCATAATGCTTTCCTGTATTTTTATCCGTTGCTGTGGTGGAGACCTTCGGGTCTGTAAACCTTACGGTCTGCCCCGCATCGTTTATGTCCGCATGGACGCCTACATGGAATTTCTCCAGGTAGAGGTCTTCGAACACGACCACGGATTTCCCTTTGAGCAGGCTGGAATCAAAAGTAAAGGTCAGCTCCACGGTTCCGGCGCCGTATCTCTCATCCTCTGAACCGCTGATAGTCGGGACAAAGCCTTCCTCTGTGGCTTCCACGGTAATCGTCTGGCTTGCGGTAATCTTATTTCCGTCTGCATCCAGCAGCGGCTCCCCGGTTTCTTTCACCAC
The DNA here is from genome assembly GCA_004793585.1 of Hominisplanchenecus murintestinalis. GTDB lineage: Bacteria > Bacillota > Clostridia > Lachnospirales > Lachnospiraceae > Hominisplanchenecus_A > Hominisplanchenecus_A murintestinalis. The sequence goes on from SRZB01000059.1 coordinate 2,442, forward strand.
GAGATAGCCGTCAAACGTGTACTCTTTGCCGATTTCAAGGTCTGCGTATTCCACAGTGTCCGTGATGGTTGTCGTCTCATTCGCAAATGCAAGATGCTCTGACGATTCGCTGTCCGCTGCCGTAGTCTTCAGCTTCGGCTCCTCCTTCGTTTCATCCTCCTTCGGTCCAAGATCCTTCGTCACAGCATTCTCTTCAATTACCACTTCAAAAGGCTCAATCATGAACTTGTCTTTATTGTTCTCGCAGAGAATCTCTTCGATAAGATACGTGTCATACAGCAGCGCGCCCTTTTCATCATCCAGCGCCGTCGGTTCACCAAACCAGACGCCATCCTCTGCTGTCTCCCCACGGTTCGTATTTCTGCTGTGCATCTTTGATGTGTCCAGGATGCCTTCCTCATCGGTCACGATTACATGGGATTCCCCGGTTGTTTTTGAAGTGATTTTGAATGGCACATCGGAAAGGATTTTCCCGTCATCGCCAATCTTCAGCATCTTGAAGTCGCCCCGGCAGGGTTCTTCTTTTACGATTTTCGTGTTTGTGGCAATCACTCTTTCATTATTTTCACCTAACTGTACCTGCTGGACGTGAAGGGTTTCATCCAGAAGGTAGCCATCCGGAGCTTTCGTCTCCTGAATGGAGATAGTCCCCACTGGAATAACTACTGCTTTATCCTCATCCCGATAAACTGCATCCCCCCTGATTGGAGTCGCACGAGACATGTTGATATATCCTTCTGCATCCGTTTCATAAACCCAGGTTCTAATGGCGACCGGAGCATCCCCATTTGACAGATCTTCCTCTGTATAATACCCTGCATAGTATTTTATTGTGTATTCCGCGCCTGCTAACGCTGCCCCTCCCTGTGGGGCGTTCTTATCCAGTTCAGAATCATCCTTCCTTAACAGGATGTCGATAGGGTCATTGCCTGGCTTATCCTCTGCGTTTATTGTTGCTGTTTTACCTTTCGTAACATGGAAAGCTAAAGGGGTGCTGTCCAGCAGGAAGCCTTTTGGCGCCTTCACTTCTTTTGCATAATAATAACCCACTGGTAGCGTGACAGTTTCGGATACCCCAGCAGCATTTGTCGTCAGCTTTGACAGTGTTTTCCCATCCGCGGTAGTCATATTGACCATTTTTGTCCCACCTGAATCGGGAGCTGTAGGCGTCGCTTTACGGTAAATTTCGTACTCAGCACCTGCCCTTGAGTAGCACGGGTTATTATCCGAAATCGCTGGCAGAGTAGACACTTTTACCAGGTATGCGCTTCCATTGTCCGACTCGTTTGGGATTCCACCTTTTTCCTCACCAATATATGTGTGTGCGGAAGCGTCCACTGCATCGGGTGCTTGAATATTTGCCTTGTTTGTGTTCGAATAGACTGCTTTTCCGTCCTCTCTAACATAAAAGGAATAGACTTCCCTTGACACCTCGTATCCCATATTTGACGTGACTGCTTTCGCGTTCGGGTCTTCCCGGAGATAGTATATCTTGCTCACGAACAGGCGCGGTATGGTGGTGTATTCTCCGGTCAGGGGCACGGATACCACATGCCCGGTAAAGCCTGCATTATCGGAAATCTGCATGGCAAAGTCTTTCCAGCCTAGCCCAAGGCTTGCCGGGTCTGCTCCTATGAGCTTCTTCCAGACCATTGCTTGGCTCAGGACCGGGGCATCCCCTATGGTGACCATATCGTCGCCGCCGTCCAGGCTGTAATCCCCTTTCGCATTCAGCATCAAAATCTTGCCGTCCCCATATACAGTAAATGCTTTGTAAAAGTAATGGGAGCCTTCCGGGACTCCGTCGTTCCCGTCATACCCCATGTTCAGCCCTTCCGGGGAACGCCGTTCAAACACCATGTAATAATCTTTCGTACCGGATTTTATAGGGATTTTTTCTGTCCGCCCATTGGCCCCGGTAGCATAAGCGCCAACCATGCTAAAGTAATCGTCGTTTGGGTTCGGTGACTTCTCCCCCGGCTTGGCGTTATCTTTAGACATAAGTTTTACCACTTCCGGCAGGATTTTTTTACAGTCTTCCTTTGATGTAATTCCTGCCCACCATTCGCTGTCCGATTTTGAGCCGGTATTCAGCCTTGCGGCTATCTTGCCCAGCCCTGCAGAATTTACCTTGTACACCCGGAAACGCGCCCCGGCTTTTCCTGCAGGGCTTTCGGTATCCAGGATATCCTTGATGCTGCCTTTGCTTTTGATGGTTTTCTCAAAGGCGATGTCCTCATCCTCATTAGGTGTGTATGTGGTGATTTGGATATAGCCCTCGGTTGTCTGTCCACGTCCGCCATTTGCCGCCCACAGCCGGAACGTGTAGGTTGTGGATGTGTCCGACTCTTCTATGTCTATGCACCGGATATAAGCTTCGTTGTTCCCCAGGCCTGCATGCCCTCCGTCTGCCGCCGATGTGCCGGAGATATTTGCCACGCCTGAACAGCGCATGTAGATTTTCCCATTTTCATCCACTCCGACATTCGTGTACCTTGCCCCGTCCGGTTTTGATACCCCGAACAGGTCACATAGCTTGGTAATGGTCGGCCGTTCAATCGTCCACGTTCCATTGCCCCATACCTGGCTTTCGCCAGTTGCTGGTTTCTTCTGGTACATGGTTGGCTGGATGCCTTCATAATTGAACGTTAAGCCTGTAAGTTTTTTGGTTGATGTGGTGTTGAATCCACTTGCAGCGCGTGACTGGAACATGGAAGACGGCTTTTCGCCAAACCGCACGGTCACTTCTTCCCCTTCTTTTTCCAGCCCTGATGCGTCAAACGCAAAAAACTCAAATCCGCCGACGCCGTCCATGCTCCTTACGATGCTGTGGCTGACATCTTCCGGCTCATCCAGCCCCAGATACTCCGTATTGTCCCCGTAAGCCTGTACATACATCCAGAATCTGCCGTCCTTCGTCCTGTCCAGGTCCAGTTCGTAAGAATCCGTGAATCCTTCCCGGACTCCTTCTGCATGATTGATTTTGTCAAAATCGGAAACGCCATAATAAACCGATGCCGTTGCTTCGCCTTCCACTTTAAGCATGAGTTTCTTCGGCTTCCCTGCTGTTTTCTTCTCCGGCTTTTTCCCCGGTTCCGGCTCTGTCTGCTTTCCGGATTCGGTCTGCGCCTTAGATTCCGTTTCTGCTCCGCTTTCTTTTTCTGTTCCTTTTTCTGCTTTCTTTTCTGTTTCTGCTTTTGTTTCCTGTTTCTCTGTGGTTCCTTCCGTTCCTTTTTCCGTACCGGATTCCTTTTCCTGCTCCTGGGTTTCCTGCTCCGTCTGCGTTTCATGCCTTTCCGCTGCCGCAAATCCGGTAAGCGGCACGGAAGCAGCAACCAGTGCAAACGTCATCACGAAAATGAGCATGTTTTTGAACTTAATTTTTACTTTTTGTGTCATACTTCCTCCTTATATATTTTTTAGTATATCTTTTTGTGTCTGCAACATTGCTTTCCATCCCGGGGAATCCCGTGCATGAGCCATTCCTTTCTTTTCCATATATCTCCTTTCCGGCGTGCCGGATTTCGGCACGCTCCTGTGTTTTGGGTATAAAAAAAGACCTGTCTTTCGAAAGGTCTTGTAAAAAGGGAAACACGCGGTGCGCATTTCCCTCTCTCTGCTTTTTATTTTCTTTGCCAATTCTATCATACTATATCAAGAAACATGCTGTCCAGGTCGTTTTAGGTCGTTTTACGTCGCGGTTATTTTTCCGGTGTGCCGGATTTCGGCACGTTCCTGTACAGCTATTTCCCTGTGTGCCGGATTTCGGCACGTTTCCGTGCAGTTATTTTCCGGCGTGCCGGATTTCGGCACGTTTCCGTGCAGTTATTTTCCGGCGTGCCGGATTTCGGCACGTTTCCGTGCAGTTATTTTCCGGCGTGCCGGATTTCGGCACGTTTCCGTGCAGTTATTTTCCGGCGTGCCGGATTTCGGCACGTTTCCGTGCAGTTATTTTCCGGCGTGCCGGATTTCGGCACGCTCATGTGCAGCGAGCCCAACTGTACCCTCTTTTTACATAACAGTTGCTGCCATTCCTGCCAGCGTTAGGGCTGTCGCTTTTACGGATGAAAACCCGTGAAATGCCAGCCCCGTCTGCTCTTCCTGTATGGAACTTTTTCAATTTGAGCATAGTAAATAGCGTAGGTTTTGGCTATTCTGCTTCTTTACACGTTTTCCATGCACGTAACCTTCAGGTTAAGCCTTGTTATTTTCCCGCTCTTTCATGTCCTTTAAATAACGCTTTAAAATCAAATTGATGTACTGGCTAAGGGAACGGTCGTCCTCCTCTGCAAGGGTTTTTAACACCTCAACAATGTTATTATCTATAGTAATGCTTACTTTTGCTTTCAATGGCTTCATCAGTCTGCCCTCCATTAAGAAATATTGTTTTCAGAAACATTTTTGTACAACATAAAATGGGATTGCCATAATAAATTTACACCAAAAACAGAGTTTTGATAATAGGCTACCGCTATTTAACTGTCAAAACCTGCAAATCATCATCTCACTTTTCAAAATTTCTTGAATCCTGATGCCAGGTATGCTATAAGCAGCAGTGCCCTCAGGAAATTACCGCCCCCCCAAATAACAGGCTCAGGGGCTCGTATGTATCCACCTGCACCACTTTCTTTTTCTGCCAATTTTATCATACCGTGCAAGCGGCGTGCTGTCCAGGTCGTTTTACGTCGCAGTTTTTTCTCCGTGCCGGATTCCGGCACATCCACGTGTGGAAAACCCGGCAGCATCATCTTTTATTTTTACATAACAGTTCTGTTTATGCCGGCCCGCTGTGCTGTAATATCCAGGGGCTGTATGCTGCCGCAGGCGCTCCCATTACTGCCAGCGTTATGTCTGCCGCTTCACGGGTTTCTATTTGTAAAAGGGGAATCCTTGTCTGCTCTTCCTTCATGGAATTTTTTTCAATTTTAGCATATAAAAGTGTATATCTTGAACCGATATGCTATGCAAAATAGCAACTAATATTTTGCGCATCACAAAATTGTGGTAATTTATTGATTCTATATCTTATTCCTGGTATACTTCATTTAAATATATGGCAGTGTTTTTATAACATATATTTTCGCTATGGTAATTACTAATTGACAAAGGTGAATCTGTAGAAATAGAAAGTAGAGGGCGAACCATATGGCTGGAAATAGCAATTTGCATAATTCCTCAAGGAACAAGCAAGATGAATTTTATACACAGCTTTCCTTAGTGGAAAATGAAATGAAACACTATAAGCAACACTTTAGGGGTAAAACTATTTTGTGTAACTGTGACGATCCCTACGAAAGTAACTTTTTTAAATATTTTGCGATGAATTTTAACTCATTGCAGTTAAAAAAGCTTATTACGACCTGCTATGCGACATCCCCTGTTGCAGGAGATGAATTTAATTATTATGCCGGGGATAATAGACACTTATCTTTTATTCCCCTGGCAGATACCTTATCTATGCAGGAACAAGAAAAAAAGCGTCCTTACTGTGTAATGATTACTGAGGTAACTGATGAAAATGGCGATGGGCGTATTGACCTTTCAGATGTAGAATACCTCATGCGGAATAAAAAGAATACAATGATATTGCTTGATGGCGATGGCGACTTTCGCAGTTCCGAGTGTATTCAGTTATTAGAAGAAGCTGATTTTGTCGTTACAAACCCACCCTTTTCATTATTTAGGGAGTACATTGCTTTACTTGAGGAATACCAAAAGAAATATATTATTATAGGAAATATGAATGCTGTAACTTATAAAGAAATCTTCCCAATGATTGCTGAAAACAGGCTATGGCTTGGATATAATAGCGGGCATTTTTGGTTTAAGGTTCCTGATTCATATGAAATAAAGAAAACGGATTTTAAAATTGATGAAACAGGGCAGAAATGGCGGCGAATGGGCAATATATGCTGGTTTACCAATGTCGATATTGAAAAGCGACACGAAGATATGGTTCTTTTTAGAACTTATTCCCCAGAACTCTACCCCACATATGATAACTATGACGCTATTAACGTAGATAGGACAGCAGATATCCCATGCGACTATTATGGCGTAATGGGCGTGCCAATAACTTTTCTTGACAAATACAATCCCGACCAATTTGAAATAGTTGCATTCCGAAAAGGGGATGACGGTAAAGATTTAGTATATTCATTTACAAATTGTTCACAGAATGTTAAAGTAGAGAGAGAGAGAGAGAGAGAGAGAGAGAGAGAGAGAACAACAGTTCGTCCGTACTTTCGCATTCTCATCCGGCGCATACAGACATCCTGCAGCTAGCAGGAAGTGCGCATCGGTTAACAGCAAACAGAAACGTACAAGGGTACTCATTCACCACATCAATACCAGGATTAATAAAAAATGCTGAGGGAAAAATTAACGGTAAAATCACATATGTGCGATTAACAATACGCAGAAAGCAAGGTACAGATAAATGAAAATAGAATTACATAAAATTCCAGTAAGGGATGTTGCCAAAGGATATGTAGATAATGCCGAAAATGGTGTTATTGGCTATAATGGTAAGCTAAATATTCGTCCGGCTTTTCAGCGTGAGTTTATCTATAAAGAAAAACAACGCAACGAAGTTGTACGTACCATAAGGAAAAATTTTCCTTTAAATGTAATGTATTGGGTATTATGCGATAATGGTAATTATGAACTACTTGATGGACAACAACGGACAATCAGTATCTGCCAATATGTTAATGGAGATTTTTCTATTGACCATTTAACCTTTTATAATTTGACACAAGCAGAACGTGAGCAAATCCTTGATTATCCGCTAATGATTTATATTTGCGAGGGTACAGATAAAGAAAAATTAGATTGGTTTAAAATTATTAATATCGCAGGAGAACAGTTGACAGCACAAGAATTACGCAATGCCATTTACACAGGGGAATGGCTAACAGAAGCAAAAAAATACTTCAGTAAGACACAATGCCCTGCATATCAAATTGCAGGCGATTATTTAAGTGGTTCTGCAATCAGGCAGAACTATCTTGAAACTGCTCTTAAATGGATTGCTGCTCATGATGGTATTGAAATTGAAGATTATATGTCAAAACACCAGCATAATACTAATTGCAATGAACTTTGGTTATATTTTCAATCAGTTATAAATTGGTTAAAAGCAACATTTCCTAACTATCGGAAAAAGCTAATGCAAGGACTTGACTGGGGAATTTTTTATAATAAGTTTAGTTCTGGCAATTTTGACCCGAAGCAATTAGAACAGCGCATTATTGAATTAATTGATGATGAAGATGTTTCTAATCAAAAAGGTATCTATGAATATCTCCTTGATGGAAATGAGAAACATCTAAGCATTCGTGCATTCACTTCTAAAATGGCACGGACGGCATACGAGCGTCAAAAAGGTATTTGTCCAAAATGCAAAAAACATTTTGACATATCTGAAATGCAAGCAGACCATATCACTCCTTGGAATAAGGGCGGAAAAACTGTTTCTGATAATTGCCAAATGCTTTGTGCTGATTGTAACCGACGAAAAAGTGATATTTGATGTGAATAAAGCATCGATTACTGGCTGCCCATCGTCTTTCACCTGGACATGCAATGATATATGCAGGATGTCTGCATCTTTTGCATAAAAATTATTTGAATAATTGAACTTGCCTGTATGTGCTGATTTATGCAGACAGGCTGTAACAAAGAATGCTGCCGTTCCCATCTGCGTCAGAGTTCTTCCCGACATCAAAAGCGACTGCATCGAGTTTCGGGGAATGGCCATCCATTAGCTTATAGTCTGTGATGGTCATTTTCATATCTACCGTTGTATCCTTGCCATTTTCTGTATATACCCCAACGTTGTTATAACGTACGCCAAAACCCGCGGAAGTACCTTCTTTCAGGATCTTCACATAGCGGTTTTGTGCATATCTGCTTTCCACATCTGAGCGGTCCTGGAGGTTCTCGTCCTCCGCAATCATCTCATACAGGGTAGTTTCTTTAGCGTCGTTCTTTGTGTTCCCGCAGCCGAACTGCTGCACAGTCGTAGTTCCGGGCTTAAACGTTGCATTCAGGGTATACTCTGATGGTATCACAGGCCCGTTAAAATTTTTCTGCTCCACCTTTACTCCGTTACAGCTGTAACTGGAAAGTGGTTTTCCATCGGAATAGTATGCTGTCTTTGAAAGAGTTCCCAACCCCGGCGCTGGCTCTGCTTCCGGGACTTTAATTGTGGGTTTCTCTATGGCTTTATGTTGCGCTTCCACGGATGGTACGGCTGCCAGTGCCGCCCCAGGCGCGCCTGTCAATGCCAATGCCGCAGCCATTAAAAGAGCAGCGGCTTTTTTATTTTTTTTCCATGATTAAATCCTTTCCTGCCCCGTTTCCAGGGCAACAGATAACTATATGGTTGCTCCTCATCCGTGCCTGTAACGGCGGAGCCCTCGCATGAAACATTTTTTCTCTTCATTTATTCCCCTCGCTTTCTGATGTGCCGGAATCTGGCACACTCCTGTGTTTTGGGTACAAAAAAAGACCTGTCTCCCGAAAGGTCTTTTAAAAAAGGGAAATATGCGGTACGCATTTCCCTTCCTCTGTTTTTTTATTAAGTTGTCAAATGCTTTATCTTACTGTTTTATAGCTGTTTAAATACTCATTCCATTTTTCATAAGGGACTTCCAAAATAACAGCAGTAAAATATTCTTTTGAAATATATACATCATTTGGTACATAGGAAAGTGTAGAGACATCCCACTTTTTCCGATGAATGGTATAGTCATACAATGGTGCCTTATCCATGTCATACTCCCCCATATCTACTCCATTTATTGAATAATGGTCTGTCTGAATTGTTCCGAACGTTACAATTACAGATACATCCCCCCATCCCCACGGGTCGGCTTCAGAATGCATAAACGCTACCGCCATGAGTTGCTAAATCGCTGATTGTCTGGGCTGTCTGTGTCCACGTTATACGCTCCCCGTATAATCGACTCTGTAAGCAGCGTCCCCTTCGCCCTCTGCAGCGGCTTGCATCCCTGGGATACCCGGAAGCGGTTGATTTCCTCGAATATCTGGTCTGAGTATGCCTCATTGTAAAAAAGCTCATGCTCTTCGGACGGCTCCTGTACTACTGAACTCTCTGTAGGTGGCTGTACCGGACTTGGGTTCTGCACTGGCGCATCTGGTTTCCCTGTGCTTCCCAGCTTTTCCTTTGTTACATACCCTTTAGAGCCTACGTACCTGTCCCCGATCCACTGGTTCTTTTGTACTGCTCCCCTGTCGTTGAAGTAATATTCTTTCCCGTCAAGCTTCTGCCATTCGGTTACTGCTGCTCCATCCACTTCGGAGAAGTAATAGCAGTTCCCCTTCAGGTTCTTCCAGCCATACTGTACGCTACCGCCTTTGACCCAGTACACTTTCCCATCATAAGTAATCAGCCCAGAGCCATAACGTTTTCCGTTCTTTGCAAACAGGCATCCCTTCCCATCTATTTTTTTGAACCCGGTATATGCTGCCCGTTCTTCTTTGAGAAGTAATATTTCTTCCCTTTGACGGTTTTCCATCCCTTCTGAAAGCGTACACCATTCTTCCCGAAGAAATATGTCTTACCTTTTATCTTTTTTAAACCGGAGACTTTCCGGCCTTTTGCATCATAGTAATAGGTCTTGCCCGATTTTTTGACAAATTTTTGTCCAATGCTACATTCTATGTGTCATTTATGACACGTTATGTTAATTCTTTTCCCACTGTAAAAAGAGCTATGAAAAATGAAGTCAAGCAAACTTCTTTTCTCACAGCCCTCTTAATCCCGTTGTATCAAATTGCTACGCATAAATAATTAATATAGAAAATAAAAAAAGCATAAATATATTTATATAAAGACCTATTTCAAAACACTTTTGTTTCCTCATGGTAATCCGTGCAATTTCAATTATTTCCTCACAATAATCCCTTTCTAATTCCGTAAAATTGTTCGCATCATCCTCTTTCCAATATCTGGCATACAAACTCTGAAGATATTCATCCTGTTCTAATGATGCTACATACGCAAAATGCAATAAATTTTCTCCAAAACCATCATTTTCTATTTTAGGCAATGCTTTATTCACCGGCTTAAATGACCATACTGCAACAATGATAGCACTTATAAAACCTATTATGGTAATCATGGCACAGGCAAAATAATCTGCCAGCCAGTCAACTCCTATTATTCCTGTAACTAATGCAACATTGAATGCAATCAGGGCAGCATTCTTTGCTTCTGCAAAATGAAGCCAGCTATTGGTATTAGAAAGAATCTGCTGTAATAATTCACTTCTTTTATTCTGCGTTGTACTCATTCCTCTTTTTCTCCATAAATAGAATTTCAATTTTACCAAAGGCATCTCTAAGTGTCTGCTCAAAATCAGGGACGCATTCCTTATACATGGTTTTTATATTTGGCAAATCACTTTCTGTCACCCATTGAACCTTTTCATGCTTTTCACTTGGTTCAAAACTATCAGGGTCATAATCATCAATTATCTCAGCCAAGGTAATAATCCCCTTATCCTTTTTTTCCACATCGTTTAAATGGCTAGTATGGGGAACCTGATATAATGCAATAGGAATCGGCTCCTTTATTTCTCTGCTTTCATCAAGGACAGGCTCAATCTTAATATTAAAATCCTGTTCATATTCCTCTTTTATCTTTTGTGCAATGCTCTTGTCAATTACAGCTTTAGCACATCCAAATTCCCAAGCCCCTTTATGTTTTTCCCTATTAGCCTGCCTTTTTGCAACCAGAATTTGAATTTGTCCCTTAAATTCTCTGTAACAAACTGCAACACAATGTACCTGCATTAACTCTGTATTGATATATTTGGTTCTATCATAAGTTGCTTCTTTAATCAATTGTTGTAGCTTATCTATTTTGCTTGCTAATTCTCTATCGTGCAAGATTTTATTTAACGCATAATAAGGATCTGTATACATCCGATCATCACGAATGATTTTTTCTTTTTCACTTGGCTCATGGTTATCATAGTAATCCCTTATCAATTCACTTTCATCACAGGCATCAAATGTAAAACTTTCTTTTAAATGAAGTTCCTTTTTATAAAATTCAAGATAAGCTTTGGGATCATGATACCAAATAATAGGATATAGCCGGTCTTTCCATACTCCTTTAAGCTTTCTATATGTCACAATATGTAAATAAGATAAACTTTCTGTCTTTTGCGAAATTAGATAAGCCAGCTCATAGCTTAAAACCATACGCCCATCCTGCGTTTGTTTCGAAATTCGAAAACCTGTGTCAATATCATTTCCCAGAAACTCAAAAATTTCATATCCTTCATGGGATTGATAACGTTCAAAAATATTATCGGCATCATTTTTCAATACGGTGGCATCGCTGATATCACCCACATCAGTTACAGATGCTATCCACGCAGCCGCTTTCAAAGATAAAATATTCTGCAATTTCATCATATTAAAATTCTCATTAGATTCAAAAAACTCACCTTTTTTAAGTTTATATATCGTCTCCAGCATGATTTTAAATACTTTGTTTACATATTCGCGCAACTCCTCCTCATCCCGTATCTTGACAATAAAGATAGCTTCGTCCCCCAATACTCTCCACATTTCAGAACTATTGATTTGCTTTTTAACATTTTCACGAAGTTCTTTAAATAACAGATTAAGAACTTGTGCCCATCCATAATAGTTAACTGTTTTATAAGATGTGGAATTCGCGATATCAAATGAGAAAAATAATACCACCTCTGGTTTTCTGCTTTCAGAACGTTCATCTGTTTCTTTTTGCCTTGAAAGTTCATCTAGTTTATTTGATAATGACTGCAGATTTCCCGTCTTTTTTTCTACCATTTCAAATACCCCAACCATTTCCCCCTATTTGCTGCTGCATCTACTGATACATGAAAATACTTGGCTACCTCAGAAGTATTTACTAAATCCCCATCTGTATGCGCATCCATGACCCGTTTGTATTCCATCTTGGGCATTAAAAGTGCAGCAGCAAATTCGTTTGACTGATATTCTGCTTCTGAATTACCATTACGGTAATAACGAACATCATCTTGAGACTCCCATCTCTGCTCATTAGTCATAAAGCCCATATGTAAAAAAAGATGTCCTAATTCATGGGCGATTGTAAAATTTCTGCGCTCTTCTGTCTGAAATGGAGATACCTCTATTACAAATCTTTCAGAACCAGTTTTTCTAATTTTCCCATCTGAGAAACCACTCATGGAAGAATCTTCCACTACATCCCCACCCATAATCCTTACTACCTCGTCAATATTAACGATCGGAATTTGAATGCCATAAATTTTTATAACTTCATTAGCCATAGCATTAATAAGGGCTTTCATTTCTCCATTCAATGCCATTGTGACACCACCTTTCCAGCTTTGCAAAACAATCGTTTCTATCTCAAAACCGATGATTCATATGTTACTTTTTGCACACTTTACTATTTTTACTATTTTTAAACTTATTATACATGAAAAGTGTACATAATGCAATATCTTTTATGAACATCTGTTCTGTTTTTTTTATTGCAAAGCTATGTGTAAAATTACTTATTATCCATTACACAATAATCGTAAATTTGTCCACATGAATAAACTTCCAGTTCTTACTGCTCATATCTAAATTTCCTTTTATCTCTATGTGCTTGCCTTCCTTATGTGCATCACATGCATTGCTATAATCCTCTTCTCCTAATTCTGCCTTAACTGATCTGAATCCTCCCTATTTAGTCAAGTCTTTTTTCCTTATTTTTCAAGGATTTTTTAGTT
>SRZB01000005.1 GCA_004793585.1 Hominisplanchenecus murintestinalis
CGGTGTCAAATGCTGAATCCAGCTGTGACAGAAGCTGGAAAGTATGGGGGATGTAACGGGAAAACGTCCACCGCAAGGTGCCGTTACAGAGGACATACAGACAGGTCAGTAAGACTTAAGACAAAGAATGAGCCGGTAGTTGGCAGGAATATCATCCATAGGGCATGACCCTGTAAAGGAGCTAAGCTGACACCCTGGTTATGGACAGGCGGGACGAAGGAAGTTAGGACCCCGAAGAGATGAGGGTGATCCTGGTAGACACGGGAGGTTCGCTGCCGTAGAAGGAGGGGCATACACAAGGCCATGTAGAGCGGAAAGAGAAGACGTTCTACTTCGTATACCCAAACACCTCTATTTTCGTACCAGATACAGAGAAATGTCCATCATCCTGGCTCATTCATCTGAGATATGTAACTAAAAAATCCTTGAAAAATAAGGAAAAAAGACTTGACTAAATAGGGAGGATTTTATGAAGGTAAGATTAAAGAAAGCAGGAATTCTTTTGCTGGCGGCTTCCGTCATGTTCGGGACAAAAGGAGAACTTTTGGCAGTCCGGTCGGCAGACACAGGGACAGCAGAACTGGTGGATGGAAATACGGCTGCACCGGAGCCCTGGGGAGCGCTGCCAAGCCAGAACCAGTATGAGTACCAGAAAGAAGAACTGGCGGCATTTTGCCATTTTGGCCCGAATACGTATTCAGGGTATGAGTGGGGGTTTAATCAGGGAACGCAGACGTGGCTGTATGAAGGAATTGAACCCGCGGAACTTCTGCCGCTGGAAAATGACTTTGATGCGGAAACGCTGGTAAAAACGCTGCAGGAGGCAGGATTTAAGAAGCTGATTGTGACGGCAAAGCACCATGACGGATTCTGTATCTGGAACAGCCAGTGGACAGATTATGATATGGCAAGCACAAACTATAAAGATGGAGAAGGGGACATTTTGGCTGAGATTTCGGCGGCATGTACAAAATACGATATGAATATGGGACTGTACCTCTCTCCGTGGGATGTGGCGTCGCCGAGTTATGGATATTTTGATGCAGATGGAAACAGCCTTTGTGATTGGAATGGAAGTGGAAAAGGAACACCGAAGAACGGAATGAGCTGGGAGGAGATGGAGGCAGCTGACGCGGAAGACTATAATGTATATTATGATAATCAGCTTCGGGAAATCCTCAGCAACCCTAAGTATGGAAATAATGGACGTTTTGTGGAAGTCTGGATGGACGGAGCGAAGGGGGACAGATCCAAGTATCAGGAATATGATTTCGTAAAGTGGTTTACCACAATTCAGGAGTGCCAGGGCAAGGCGGCAGGTTATGAGGACGATTGTCTTTTATTTGGTGCACAGGCGTATACGACAGTGCGCTGGATTGGTAATGAATTAGGGCTGGCAAATGAAGAAACCTGGTCAAAATCCCGTGCAGATAAAAATGCTAACAGCACCGGAGGAACGATAGACAACGGCTCAAGCGGCGGCTATACAAAAGGCTTTTCAGATGGAAACCAGTGGACTGTACCGGAGGCAGATGCACGTATTACAAGCGGATGGTTCTGGGGAGATAATAAAAAGACCCCGAAATCCCTCAGTGAACTTTCGAACATGTATTTTAATTCGGTAGGGCACAATGCAACGCTGCTGTTAAATATCCCTCCAAATCCGGAAGGAAAAGTTGATCAGGCGATTCTTGACAGGGTGGCAGAGTTTGGAGAGAATATTAAAGAGAGCTTTGATAATAATCTGGCGGAGGGAGCTGCGGTAACGGCAACAGAGGTCAGAGGAAATGATGTTAAATTTTCCCCGGCAAACGTCATAGATGGAGATGATGATACTTACTGGACTATGAATGACGGAAGCACCACGGGAAGCCTGACGTTGGATTTGGGAGGAACAAAGCGGTTTGATCTGGTAACGATTGAAGAAGCTATTCAGCTTGGCCAGAGAATCAACAGTTTTACGGTGGAATACCAGACAGAAGGCAGCAGTGAATGGCAGGAATTTGCATCCGGAACTACTATTGGGGCGAAGAGAATCTGCAGGAACCGGGAAGTAAAAGCAAATAAAATCAGGATAAACATTACGGGAACTGCAGCTGCTGAGGCGGTGCCTCTGATTAGCGAAGTAGGCATTTACCAGGCGTCGGAAGCGTTTGCATTAGGGACAGGGATTCCGGATGAACTGGATGTGATTAGTGTTACGGATACAGATATAAGCGATGGAGCAGGATTTACTTATTCAGGCTGGACGGCAGAGACAGGAAGCCATTTTCTTGGTGGAAACAGCATGTATGCGGGCGCGGGAAAGGAGGCGACCCTGAAATTTACCGGGAGTAAGGTGTGGCTGTATGGAACAAAGGATTCTGGACACGGCGCTGCAAATATTGAAATTGACGGAGAACAGGTAGCTGTTATGAATACGGCAGCAGGCAGCAGGTCAACAGGTCAGATGATTTACGAGTCTGAGGATTTAGAAGACGGTTCCCATACGCTCAAGATTACCAATACAGGCACAGTCGGCCTGGATGCGGCGGTAGTGCTGAATAACGGCGGAAAGGGGATGCTGCAGTTTGAGACGAGAACATATGAGGTGGAAGAAGATACGGTTACAGATATTGTTGTAAAACGTATCGGGGGAAGCCGGGGAACGGTTTCGGTGGTTTATGAGAACAATCCGGGTTCTGCAGTTCAAGGGCATTATGATGTCAATGGCATAAGCGGAACACTCGTTTTTGCAGACGGAGAAAAAGAAAAATCATTTCCTGTAAGGACGACACGTGATAAAAGTGTTACGGGAGACCTTTATTTTACGGTAGACCTGACGGAAACAGAGGGTGCGGCATTAGGGTTTAATACATCTATGAAAATTACTATTCATGATGCAGATGATCCGCAAAGACTGGAAAAAGCAAAAGATATTCTGGAAGAGGCTTTGGGAACCGATTATGGACAGTATGTCAGTGCAGTTGAACAGGAGAGCACACAGGATATCATAGAGGAAGTGCAGAAGATTATCCAGAGATTGAAGGCATATATAAACGCAGGAGATAAAGTTCCCGTCCATGCTGTTGTTGAGACGGCGAACCGGCTAGAAGAGGCAAGGGCAAAGCTGATCATGCGGGAAGCCTATACAGAGGAAGAACCTTTTATTCTTCCGACAGGTGAAGAGGTGAAGACAGCGGAAGCAGAGGCGTGGATTTTGGACGCTTCCAATGCACCGTCTGGGAAGCATATACGTATTACGGATGATACAACAGCGAGCAATGGGAAAAAGGTAAGTTGGTTTGCGCGCGGAAATGAGGTTATTTTGCCATTTGATGCGCCTAAGGCAGGAATATATAAGGTAACAATGACGTATCAGAGCGGAAGGGCACAGGACAATAAAAATGCGCTTAGTTGGGGAGGAACAAATGTAAATACCGGAACGGTGGAAGTTTTTGGGCCAAATGCAGACACATACAAAACAGAAGAATTTAATATTGAGGTAATGCAGGAAGGAGCGGGCAGACTGGTACTCACGGTACCGGATTCCGGTACAAATCCGGAAGGACCCACGATGGATAAATTTCAATTTGAATGTGTAGATAAAACGGTTGAAGAGATACCGGTGACGGGAATTTCCTTTGAAGGAATGCAGGAAACAGAACTGACGGCCGATATGCCATATCTGTTGCTGGTTCCGCAGTTAGAGCCATATAATGCGACCGGAAAAATTATTTTTGAAAGTTCAGATCCGGCAGTGGCTGAAGTTACGGAAGATGGGCTGGTAACGGCATCTGCAGACGGGAGTGTGGTAATAACCGTGAGAACAGAGGACGGTTTACAGAAAGTACAGATTCCGTTGACGGTAAAAGGCGTCCGTTGGAAAGAGGTAACGGAACTTGCACTGAATGTGAAAGAGGCTACGCTTACGAAACAAAATCCAAAGCTTCAGCTAAAGGCAGTAATTACTCCTTCAGATGCAATGTATAAGGATGTAAGCTTCGAAAGTTCAAACCCATCTGTAGCATCTGTAGATGAGAACGGACTGGTAACGGCGGTGTCAGACGGGGAGGCTGTCATTACGGCAACGGCCGTCTATGATAGAAAGCAGGCGAGGTGTAAGGTTACTGTAAAATTGAACGCCTCGGATGAGCCGGGTAAAAACCCGCCGGGAAATAGCGGTAATCCGGGAAAAGACCAGAACGGAAAGCCGGGGGCAGTTACAGGAGTTAAGACAGCGCCGGATATTTCGTCTATTAAAGTTTCATGGAATAAAGTGGAGAAGGCTGATAGTTATATTGTGACGGTTTATCAGGGGAAAAAGCTTTTAAAGAGTTATCCGGTTACCGGAAACAGCCTGAAAATCAGTAAGCTGAAAAAGCTGACGCCGTATTCTGTTAAAGTAGCGGCTGTAAATAAAGCGGGACAGGGAGCGGATTCAGCGCTTGTCAAGACAGGGACATGTCCTAAGAAAACAAAGATTACTACTGTTAAGCAGACGCAGCCAAAGAAAGCGAAAGTGACGTTTAAAAAAGTAAAGAAAGCTAAAGGCTATGCGGTTTTCTGCAAGGCAGGGAAAGGCAGCTATAAGAGGGTTGGCGTAACAAAGAAAACAACATTCGTTGTGAAAAAGCTGAAAAAGGGCAAAAAATACAGCTTCCAGGTAAAAGCATTTATCAAAAACGGAAAAACATTTGTGTATGGAAAAGCTTCCAAAGCAAAGACTCTTAAAGTGAAATAGTAAAATAAATAATGCGGCAGGCTGTCCAAGGGAAAGGTATCGGTCTGCCGCACTATATAAAAAGAAGGAGGACATTTATGAAGAAAGGAGCAAGGCGGTATGCGGCGCTGGCATTATCTGCAATGTTGGCAGTTTCCGGCATGGGCAATCTGCAGAAAGCAGAAGCAGCCGGCGTCAGGATGGTAAGAGACGGGGATCTTCAGAATGTGGAAGTGGAAGCCCCGGAAGCCTGGGGCGCGACACCGAACGCGGAGCAATTGCATTATATGAAATCCGGTCTGGCTGTTTTCTGCCATTTCGGGCCAAATACGTATAACAATATAGAATGGGGCGAAAATTATGGTACCCGTGAGCCGAGTGATATTTTTGGGCTGCGGGAGGGATTTGATGCAGAAGGGCTCGTGAAGGCGGTAAAAGAAGCAGGGTTTAGCCGTATTATCCTCACGGCAAAGCATCACGATGGCCTTTGTCTGTGGGACACAGAAACCACAACCTACAATATTTGTGAGGCAGGGTATCAGGGAGATATCCTTGAGGAGCTTTCCGACGCGTGTACTAAGTATAATCTGGATATGGGATGCTACCTGTCTCCGTGGGATATCCATGAAGATAAATACGGGTGTTTTGGCGACAACAATAATAGAGAAAATACAGGAGGGTATACGGACTACAATAAGCTTTATATCGACAGCATAAAGGAAATCTGCACAGCGAAGAAGGAGGACGGAAGCTATAAATATGGAAACAGGAATCCGAACAGACGCTCCGACGCGTTTGTAGAGTGGTGGATGGACGGCGCACAAGGAAATGCAAATAATGAGCAGACATTTGATTGGAAAGGGATTCTGGGAGAAATCCGCAAATGGAATCCTAGCTGTCAGGTATTCGGAACACATGCGGCGATAAACGGAAAAAATGGGAAGGAAGATATTGCCCTTGCTTCCACCGGAGGCATTCATTGGATTGGGAATGAAGAAGGGAAGGCGTCGACTACAACATGGGCAAAGGTTACAGCGGGGGAGAGTTATGAGAATACGACTCTGTTTCCAAGGCCGCAGGGTGCGATTGAAGGAAAACCGGACGGAGATCAGTGGTCTGTGCCGGAGGTAGATGCGCGTATACTTAGCGGATGGTTCTGGACAGACGGGGCGAATGAAAATACGCTCAAATCTGAGAGAAGGCTGGCACAGATGTATTTTGAGTCTGTAGGGCGCGGCGCTGCATTCCTGCTTAATATGTCGCCAAATAAAACAGGCGCAGTTTCAGAAGAGCAGTTAAACAGATTTAAGCAGTTAGGTGAAAATATTAAAGGCACATTCGCCAATGATTTCACGAAAGCAGAAGGCGTAACGGCGTCTGCTACATCGGTATGGGGGAATGCAAAAGCATATTCTCCGGCAAATGTACTGGATGAAATACCGGACGGGCAGGAATATGATGAAACCTACTGGGCGCCCGCGGAAGGAGAGACTACAGGAAGCCTGGAAATCGATTTGGGACAGGCGAGAGTTTTTGACGTAGTGTCTATAGAAGAGTACATTCAGAAAGGGCAGACGATTTCCTCTTTTTCGGTAGAATATAAGGATACAGAAGGGGAATGGCAGCTTTTTGACGAGAGCGCTACGGTTTCTTCAAAGCGTTTGTGCAGAACTGTGCCGGTAGAAGGCACGGCGGTGCGTATCAATATTAAATCTGCGTATTCTACGCCGATGATTAATAATGTAGGCGTATTCAAGGCAGTGAGAGGTTTTGAACTGGACAGCGCAGCAATAAAAGTTCCTTCAAATTTAAGAGAGCTTCCGATTCAGGATTTTACACTCGATAGCTCATGGTCATATCAGGATGCGGAGATGAATGCCGGAGCGTCAAAGGAAGAAGCTGGATCGGCGTGGTCAAATGCGAATAAAAATGGTGTGGCGTCTTTTACATTCACAGGAACCCAGGCATGGATTTTCGGAAAGAAAGATCCGGGACATGGGACGGCAGATATCAAGATTGATGGAAAAGCGGCAGGTATCATGGATACATGGGCGTCTGCGAAGTCAGTGGGGGCATGTCTTTATGTTACTCCGGAACTGGAATACGGGGAACATACGGTTGAGATAACGTGTACAAAGGATGCTATTGGATTGTCGAAGGTGCAGTATGCAGACGGCACCGGAATATTCGATATAAAACAAAAGAAATATGGCCTGGTGTATGGGGCAACCATAGAAGTTGAGATTATCAGGCAGGGCGGCTCTAAAGGAGAAGCAACGATTCATTACATTACGGAGTCGGCAAGCGCGGAACAGGGAGTGAATTATGAACACACAGCAGGGAGCGTAACTTTTGCAGATGGAGAGACAGTGAAGAAGGTTACACTCACGGCATATGATAAAAACGGAAGTCCGGCGCATGATGACAGGATCGTTGATGGAAAAGATTTCTATTTCACTCTTTTGAGCGGTTCGCAAGGGGCGGGTATAAGCACAGAGCCGAGCGCAAATGTGGTTCTTTATAACGCTGACAGTGAGCGGATTTTGGAAGAATGTGAATCTATAAACTTAGATACTTATAAGAGACAGACCGTGGCAGAGTTTGAAAAAGCATTGGCGGCGCTGAAAGAGTGCAGAGCGGACAGCGCGTCTACACCGGAAGCTTTAAGGACAGCCGCAAAGAACCTGATGGATGCGAAGAATGCCCTGGAAAAAGAAGACGGGAATTATACGGCAGATAATCCATTTAACTTCCCGAGCAGAAGCGATACATTAAAGACAGTGGAAGCGGAAGCTTTTGAGCTGGATTTTTCGAAAGTTTCAGCAGAGGCTGACAGAGTGCGCGTTGCCGAGACAGAGGATGGCATAGTTGTTGAAAACTTTAAAAACGGAAACAGGATAAAGCTTCCGTTTTATGCGGCGAAGAGAGGAATCTATACGGTAACCGCTTTTTATAGAAGTGACAGGACAGAGGATAATCCCCACACTTTAAACTGGGGCGGTACAAATGTGAGGGACGGAAGCCTGGATGTATACGGTGAGACAGGCGTAGCAGAGAACCTTGCGGCAGAGATTACTGTAAAAGTTATAGCTCAGGGAAATGGCGAGCTGATTTTTACGGCAGATGAGAAAGACAGCCCTGTGATTGATAAATTCAGGATAAAGTATGCGGGCGAAGACCCGGAAGTGGCAGCTCAGGAAAAAGCCCTGGAAAATCTCGATATTGCTGTAAATCGTGCGAAGGCGTTCATCGATGCAGGGAAAGGGAACTATACGGAAACATCCTGGAAGGCTTTTACAGATGCGTATCATAAAGCGGCCAAAAGGGATCCGAATGCATCAGTGGAAACGATAGAAGCGCTTCAGAAAGCTCTTGAAGAGGCACAGAAAGCGCTTAAACCGGAAACAGCTTCCCCGGCTCCAAAACCAACGCCGGCAGTTACAGCTCTGCGTGCACCGGCAGGCGTGAAAGCAGTGAGTACAAGCACCGGGGATGTGAAAGTAACTTTTCAGGCATCTGCCAACGCAGCTTCTTATGAGATTTACCGCAGGATAGGGAATGGCGCAGCAAAGAAGATTGGCACAGTGACAAAGCTTTCTTATGTAGATCACAAGCCGGCAGGAGGAAAAAAGTCTACCTATACGGTAGTGGCCGTTTCATCGGGGGCAGTTTACAAAAATAGCGCGGAAAGCGCAGGTGCAAGCATAACGCTTCCCAAAGCGGTAACGAAGCTCAAGGCAAAGGCGGCAGGGAAGAATGTGAAGATTAGCTTTAAGAAAGTAAAAGGAGCAAAGAATTATATTATTTACCGCGCGTCGCAGAAAAATGGCAAATATAAAAAAGTCAAGATGTTAAAAGCAAAACAGACAACTTTTGTAGATAAGAAAGCGAAGAAAGGAAATAATTTCTACAAAGTAGTTGTGAAAAAGGGAAAAGTTTACAGTCCGGCGAGCAAAGTGCGCAGTGTGAAAATAAAGAAATAAACGGCAGACAGCAGGCGCCGTGGCAGATAGAAAAAAATTCGTCTGCCGCGGCGTTTTGCTGTGTTGCCCTTTTTGCTCTGGAAGGCAGGTTATTCTTTGACATCCGTATAGAGGTGTGATAAACTTGATTTAATTATAGGCAAATTGTCGAGGTGAATATTTTGGATAAATATGAATACAGCTTGAAGCTGGAGGAAATCAACAGACTGGTTGAAAATGACAACTATGAAGATGCGGCAAAGATTGCAGATACGGTTGACTGGAAGCGGGTTCGGAATGCAAGGACACTCTGTATGGTCAGCGAAATATACGAAGCAAATGACAGGCTGGAGGACAGCAGGGATGTTCTGATGCGGGCTTATCGGCGAGCTCAGGGGGGACGTATGATTGTTTACCGCCTGGCAGAAGTAGCGATTCAGATGAGGGAGTTTGACGAGGCTATTGAATATTACAGCGAGTTTGCAGATATTGCGCCGAATGATTATTCACGCTATGTGCTGAAGTATAAGATTTATAAAGGACGGGGTTCCAGGCTTGAGGAGCAGATTGCGATCCTGGAGGAATACAAGGAGAAGGAGTATACAGAAAAGTGGGCATATGAGCTGGCGCTTCTCTATTATAAAGCAGGTGAAGAACAGAAATGCGTGGAAGAGTGTGATGATTTGGTGCTCTGGTTCCGGCAGGGGGACTATGTCATTAAAGCTCTGGAGCTTAAGAGCAGGCTGACACCTTTGACGGCAGAGCAGCGTGCAATCTATGAGCATAGGGACGAGCTGACGCCGAATAAAGCAGAGCTGGTAGAGGCGGCTGTGCCGACGCTGGAGAAGGTTATTACGGAAAAAATGCCTACATCGGAAGAGGAAGCGATTACGGACAATATTATTTCAGAAACGGAAAAAGAACTGGCGCAGGCAGTATCTCAGCATGCGGCAGAAGCGCAGGCAGAAAAGGAAGACCAGGATAATAGCTGGCGGTACCATACCGGACCGGAAAGGACAGAGGAAGAGCACAAAGAGGCGGAGATTGAACAGGAAAAGAGCGCGGAGGAAGTTTCTGCTGAGGGTGAGAACAGCCCAAAAGAGATTCCGGGAGAGAATTCTGATAAGCAGGAGCCCAGTGTGGAGGATTTGCAGCGGGAGATTGCAAACAGCATGAGGGAGCTTGTGTCTGATATAACGAGGAAAGAAAGCGACGAGGGAATCATTGAGCCGATGAATGACAAGCCTGTCCACAGCGGAACCGCACAGACAGAGGAACGGACAGAGCCCCCAAAGGAAAATATTGACGACGTGCTGATGGCAATGGCAGTGGGAACAGAGGAACAGGCAATGGCAGAAGAGGAGAGTGAACCGGCGCAGGAGGAATCAGAAGCGGAAACAAAGGAATCGGAGGAAGAAAAAGTTCCGGAGGTTCCGGGGACGGATACAGAGGCACAAAAAGGGGCGGAACAGCCGAAGGCAGAAACGGAAGAAGAAGGAATATCTGCTGAAATCCGGGAAACCGGAGAAGTTTCACAGGTACCGGAAACTGACACACAGAAACCGGCAGGTGATACGATAGATTTATCTGCCGCGCTGGAGCGCGCAGCAGGCGTAGAAAATATGCGTCCCAATACGGCAGAACCAAATGCAGCAAAAGAGGAAGCAAAGAAAGAACCCGTTTCAAATGCCATTCCCCAGCTTACTTTAGAGGAGCAGTATATTTTTTCCTATTTTTCATCTATCCAGGGACTGCGGGAGCAGATCGCGGCAGCTCTCCAGGATGCGAAGCAGAAAGTGAAGCTGGATAGGACATCCAGGAGCGGGAATGTTGTGATTACGGGGCTTCCGGGAAGTGGGAGAACTACACTGGCTATCCGCATTGCAAAGGCATTGAGCAAATATAAAGGGGAAAACTCTGCAAGGGTGGCAAAAATTTATGCGGAGGATTTTAATAAGAAAGATATTCCCAGCACGGTGGCAAAGATTGCGGGAGGAACTCTGATCATCGAAGAAGCCGGGGATTTGTCTGACAGCGTTGCAAAGCAGCTTGCTAAGGCAATGGAATTCCGTACGGATGGACTGGTAATTATTCTTGAAGATGAGAAACATCTTCTGAAAGCATTATTTGACAGGCATCCGGAGCTGGCAGAGAAGTTTACCTCTGAGGTAACGGTGCCGATTTTCACCAACGATGAGCTGGTGGCTTTCGGGAAAACGTATGCATTCGACGAGGATTATAAGATAGACGATATGGCTACAATGGTCTTGTATAACCGCATTGGGGAGAAACAGACGTCTGAACATCCGGTGACGGTACTGGACGTGAAAGATATCGTAGATGACGCTATCAGGAATTCAGAGAAACTTGGATTGCGCAAATTGGGGATGATTCTGAGCAAGAAGCGGTATGACAGTGAGGACCGGATTATCCTTTATGAGAAAGATTTTAAATAAAAGAAGGAGGGAAATGATGAAGAGAAGAATATTTGCCGTGCTGCTGGCGGCATGCGTCATGGCAGGAAGCGTATTGCCGGCGGCAGGAACACTGCAGGCGAGAGCTGAGGGAGAGACAACGGACGTCACGCAGGGACTGACAGGCAGATGGAGCTTTGACGGAACAGACCGGCTGGCAAATGAAGTGAGCGGAAGCGCTTTGGCTATGACAAAAGCGGGGAACGGCGTAGAACTGAAAAATGGAGAAGGGGTTTCGGGCGGCTGCGCATATTTTAGCAAGCAGGCGGATTCTTACCTAAAAGTGGGGAGTGTGATGAATGCGGCACAGGATGATTTTACAATTGCCGCCTGGGTAAAGTATGACAGCGATGCGTTCGCCAGTGGTTCAAACGTTAACCTGTTCCAGCAGACATCAGACATTTCACAGGGAGCCGGAGCCAGCGGAAGGACGATTCTGCTGCTGAATGGAAGCAAACAGTATAGCACATTCCTTTCAGGGAAGGATGGATGGGGAAATACGGATGCAGTGGAACTTGGCAGATGGATGCATGTAGCAGTGACTTCCGACCATACATCAAAAACCATGACAGTGTATGTGAATGGCGTTCAGGCAAAGACAAATACACTTCCGGAAGACAATGCGAACAGAGTATATGATGGCATGACAGATCTTCTGGTGGGCGCACATAAGAATCCGCAGGCGACATCAGCAATGAAAGGATTTGTGGATGAACTGTGCATTTACGACAGAGTTGTGGAAGCGGATGTCGTAGCGGCGCTTTATGAGGAGCATGCAGTGGTGAGGGAGCTGGAGGAGCTTCAGAAAGCCATACAGCGTGCAGAGACGGTTTCCGGCGGTTCAGAGACAGCGGCGTCAGCTCTGGCTCAAAAGCTGGAAGCGGCGAGAGAGATGCTGGCAGCGGCATCAGCCGGTGTTCAGGAGGTTCAGGATATGATTGGCGAGCTGGAAGCCGCAGTCAGGGAATGCCAGTTGTCAGCAGTCATCCATATTCAAGTAAATCCGGCAGAGGAAAAGCGGGAAATAGCGGATGCGATGTTCGGCGTGAACCATCGTTTTGCTAACAATGCATACCATACCTGGGATGTGGAAAATGGGAAAATATGTGATTCATTTAATGAATATGTAAAAGAGGCGGGATTCGGCTCTATCCGTTATCCGGGCGGTACGGTGGCAAACCTTTATGATTGGAAAAAAGCGATTGGAGACCCGGAGGAAAGAGTTGCCACAATTCATGGAAGTACTTATGCGCCTGTTCAGGCGAACTTTGGCGTAGATGAAGCTATGGGATGGATTTATGATGATTTGGGTTCAGAAGCCATCTGGGTCTACGGCATGGGACAGGGAAATGTGAAAGATGCCCTGGAGCTTTTTGAATATCTGAATGCTGAGGTGGGTGAAGACCCGGATGGCGACGGAGTAGACTGGGCGGCAGTGCGCGCCGCGAACGGGCATCCGGAGCCCTATGGCGTTACGCGTTTTGAAATCGGAAATGAAATCGGAAAATGGGGACAGAATTACTGGCTGACCGGAAAAACAGGAGGCAGCTATGCACAGATGGCGGACGCTTATGTAAACGGCGGAGAAGTAAGCTTTACAAATCAGCCGGCAGTAAAGCTGGACGACTGGCGGGACGGGGCGAAGAACGGAGACGGCACTCCGAACCAAAAGCGTTATGCGCGTTATCATCCGGTAATAGAAGGAAGCGCTTCGGTTACGGTAGGCGGGGCGTCATGGGCGATTGTAGACACCCTGGAGGGGCAGGGACAGGCAAACGTCTGTACTTTCGATTACGAGACAGGAGAAATTGCCTTTGGCGACGGGACGGACGGAAATATCCCGGCAAGCAATCAGGCAGTCAACGTTACTTATAGAAGCAAACAGGACGGATTTAATGATTATTACGATGCTCTGAAGGAACTGGCAGAGAAAATGGGTATGGAAATCGGGGTCTATTCGTGTATGGAAGAAACGGCAGCGGTGAACCTCCATAATGAGTCAGGGAAATACGATGGTATTGTTATTCATCCTTACAGTGAAACGAACAGCAATAACGGAGGCTATCTGAAAGTGGAGGATGACGATCCGGAATTTTATGAAAAGATGCTGGGGCGCTCTCTCCAGTATAACATAACTCGTGTCCAAGCTTTGTCAGATAAGCTGTTGCCGGGGAAAATTCCGGTACTTTCCGAATTTGGCGTATATTCTCATAACAATCAGTATTCACGTTCCTTAGGACATGGGATTTATATTGCGAATGAGATGATTGATTATATAGAAATGGGGACGCCGTATATAAACAAGCATTGTCTGGTGGACGAGCCATATGGTGCGGATGCGGTGGGAAATGGTTCCCAGGCTGTGATCCAGGTGCTTAGGCCAAACGTGACGGAAATTGACAATAATAACCAGAAAGTTAGTGAGCTTTCCTTTGTGCCTACGCCGTCGGCAAAGGTATTTTCCGTGTTTAACAATATGACTGGAGATATGCAGATTGGTCTGGATATTCCGGATAACGCAGGATACTATACGTTTACAAACACCAATAGCCAGAAAGGGCAGGTCGGTGATTTTGAAGTCCAGGCAGTAAAAGCGCTGGCTTCCAAAGACAGGGATGGCAGTCTTTATATTACGGTTGTCAATAACCGGAAAGATGATGAGACGGCTGTGGATATAGCAGTGGATGGAAAGAGCCTTAAGGGGGCAGAGATTGAAAAGTGGTGCCTGACTTCTGAGGACGCATATGATGTAAACACTACAGCAAATCCGGATTATGTAGACGTAGAAAAGACAAAATTTACCAATACAGAGGAGAATCTTTCCAGTCTCCTTGCACCGCATTCTGTTACAGCTTTCAGGATTCCACCGGAAATCGTAATAAAAGCGGCGTCTTCCGAAGGGGGAAAAGCAGCAGTCAGCCATACGTCTGTCTGGACGGGGACAGAGGTAACCTTTACGGCAGAGGCAGAAGAAGGATATGATTTCAAGGGGTGGTATCGGGGAGAAGAACTGGTATCCGTAGAGCTTGCTTATAAATGCATAGTGACAGAAGCAGTTGAACTTCAGGCGCGCTTTGTAAAGAAATCCGCCACTGTACCTCCAGAGAATCCGGGAACAAATCCGGGAAAACCGGAGCAGCCGGAAAGACCGGGACAATCAGAGGTGAAACCGCCTGAAAATGTCAGCCCTCCGG
The DNA here is from genome assembly GCA_004793585.1 of Hominisplanchenecus murintestinalis. Taxonomy (GTDB): domain Bacteria; phylum Bacillota; class Clostridia; order Lachnospirales; family Lachnospiraceae; genus Hominisplanchenecus_A; species Hominisplanchenecus_A murintestinalis. Next base: position 14,333 of record SRZB01000005.1, read on the forward strand.
CGAAACCTCCGGTAGTTAAGGCAGCTGCGCCTAAGAGTGTAAAAGCAAAAAAGACGAGCAAAGGCATCAAGCTTACCTGGAAGAAGGTAAAAGGCGCCAGCGGATATGTAATATACCGTTCTTACAAGAAAGCAAAAGGTTATAAGAAAATTGCGACGATTAAGAAAGGAACGAAAAAGCTTTACCTTGACAAGAAAGCAAAGAAGGGAAAAGTTTGTTACTATAAAATAAAGAGTTATGTGAAGCTGGGAAAGAAAACCACGTATAGTCCTTATTCTAAAAGAGTCAGCAGAAAAAGATAAAATTGCGGTCCGCGTAAAGCGGGCCGCTTTTGTAATTTACAGATAAAATAGTGACGTTTTGGCAACAGTTCAGCCCAGGACTTTGCACTTGCTGCAAAGTCCGTGAGAATGCGTAAATTTAGCCCTTTGCGAACAGCAAACTTTAAATGGGCTGGATTCCGTAACAGTGAAGCCGAAGGCTGAACTGTTACACGTTTTGCAACGTTTTGCAACGAAAATGTAGTTTTTTGTTGAATTTCGATTTTTTTTGTGCTAAATTAATATATACATAAATTACCAAACATTGGTAATTTTTTTGTTGCAGCAGATTAAGAGCCATCTTGAGATTGTGATGGCGATGCTTTTTTATACAGGTGAATGCATATGAAGAGAGAATATTTAGAGCAGGATGTATATCAGGCGCTGCAGGAACGTCTGCGTTTTCTTTTCGAGGAATTTGAAAATATTTACCTGTCTTTTTCCGGAGGAAAGGACAGCGGCCTGCTTTTGAATCTTGTGCTGGACTTTCAGAAAAAGTACTATCCGGAAAGGAAGATTGGAGTATTTCATCAGGACTTTGAAGCGCAGTATACAAAGACATCGGAGTACGTAGAGCGTACTTTCGAGAGAATAAAAGATGACGTAGAGCCGTTTTGGGTGTGTCTGCCCATGGCGACGCGGACGGCTCTCAGCAGTTATGAGATGTACTGGTATCCCTGGGATGACAAGAAGAAAGAGATATGGGTCCGGGATATGCCTAAGAAGGAGTATGTTATCAATCTGGAAAATAATCCGATGTCAACATACCGCTACCGGATGCATCAGGAGGATTTGGCGAAACAGTTTGGACGCTGGTATCGGCTGTCTCATGGGGACAAAAAAACGGTGTGCCTCCTGGGGATGCGCGCAGATGAATCTCTGCAGAGATACAGTGGATTTTTAAATAAAAAATATGGATATAAAGGGGAATGCTGGATTAGCAGGCAATTTAAAGATGTGTGGTGCGCGTCGCCGCTCTTTGACTGGAGATCTGAGGACATCTGGCATGCCAATTATGTATTTAATTATGATTATAATCGGCTCTATGACCTTTATCATATGGCCGGGCTGAAAGTCTCTCAGATGCGTGTAGCATCTCCTTTTAATGACTATTCAAAAGATTCCCTGAATTTGTACCGTGTGATTGACCCGGAAATATGGGTAAAGCTCGTAGGACGGGTACGGGGGGCCAACTTTGCCAGCATTTATGGGCGGACAAAGGCGATGGGATACCGTAATATTACTCTTCCTGAGGGGCATACCTGGAAGTCTTATACAATGTTTTTGCTGGACACGCTTCCGGTCAGGCTTCGGAATAATTATGCGCGGAAATTTAATTCTTCTATTAATTTCTGGCATAAGACAGGAGGCGGATTGGATGAAGAGTGCATTCAGGAACTGGAGGAACATGGTTATAAAATACGGCGTAATGGTGTGTCAAACTATACGCTAAATAAAAAGTCACGCGTTGTATTCCTTGAGAAAATTCCTGATGACACGGACGACATTAAGTCGACGAAGGATATTCCCAGTTGGAAAAGAATGTGTTACTGCATTTTAAAAAATGATCATATTTGCCGTTTTATGGGATTTGGAGTGACCAGGGAACAGCAGAGGCGTATAGATTTAATCCGATGTAAGTACAGAAGTATAGAGAGGATGGATTATGGAGCGTAAGAGTCCTGTTTATCATGTGATTCCGGTTCCGGTGCATAAGATAAAGCCAAATGACTATAACCCAAACAGCGTGGCGCCGCCGGAGATGAGGCTGCTTTATGAGAGTATTAAGGCGGACGGGTATACGATGCCGATTGTGTGTTATTACAATAAAGAAAACGATACCTATATTATAGTAGACGGATTCCACCGCTACCGCATTATGATGGAGCATGAAGATATTTATGAGAGGGAAAACGGGATGCTGCCGGTTTCTGTCATAAACAAATCGATTGACCAGAGAATGGCCAGTACAATCCGGCATAACCGCGCCAGGGGAAGCCATGATGTGGATTTGATGAGTAATATCGTAAAAGAACTGCATGAGCTGGGCCGTTCGGATGCCTGGATATCAAAACATCTGGGCATGGACAAAGATGAAATTCTGCGCCTAAAACAAATTACGGGTCTGGCTGCGCTGTTTAAAGATATAAAGTTTGGAAAAGCCTGGCGGCCTGTTGATGAGTGAGCCGCACAAGCTTCAAACACGCTCTAGGCAAGGTGCTTTCTGACAATTTCACGGACTGTGGCAAAGATATAAGGCTTGATTTCGGAAAGCGGAACAGGCTGGCGGTAAAGGATGGGATTGTAAATACTTCCGCTGATTAGCTCCGCAATCATATATATCATGATTTCCGGCTGTTTTAGCGCCTGGCCGGATTCCGTGATAATCTGTGTATAAATTTCATATACGTTTTTCTCGGAAGACGGGTCAGGTTTTGCTATGGCAGTTTTGAAAATCCCCCAGCTTAAATGTTTGGAAATTAATATAAGGAGGGAGGGAGCAGCTTCCAGGCAGTCAATGATGTGGCTGCAAAGAAAGATAACCTGATCTTCGAAACTTTCCGGCTTTTCCTGACGCATGGACAGGTAGGCTGCCTGAAAGAGCTGATTTGCCTTGTGGGAAATCAGCTTGTTTCGTAAATCATATTTGTCGGTAAAATAAAGGTAAAAAGTTCCTTTGGCTACTCCGGCATGTTCTACAATATCCGAAATAGATGTCTTTTGGATACCCTTTGAGACAAAGAGCTCAAAAGCGGTATTTAAAAGAGCATCTCTCTTTTTTTGTTTATTTATCTCCAGTTTGCTCATGACAGCGCTCCCTTCTTTTCACCATTATCAAATAAAAATAACCGGAAGTCAATCAAAAGTTTGCATATTCCGGCGTGCCGCAGCGCAATCAGATTGCGGAGCTTATAGGAATTAGTCGGATGAAAAGAAGTAAAAAGGGCTTGCATTTTATTATCTTATTATATATAATAAACAATAAGAGAAAACGAAACGAGTTAGATAACCGGCAACTAAAAGTTCAAGCGAGTTCTTCGAGATACATTCTATGAGTTTCAAGCAATCATTCATTGCACCTAACCCTGAATTTACACGACGCATTTTTTTCGTTTTCTCTGATAAGGCGGGCAGAGAGACCGGAGATATCCTGGTATTTGGCTGCCGGCCGGCCATACAATCATATAAAAAGCCGGACCGAAGGTAATATATCACATTTGCAGCCAGTTTACACAACAGGCTGGCGGCCTGCCAATGATTCTGTGCAGGGATTTTGGCATACAAAGAAATATCGGAAAGGCGCAGGAAGGGATGTGACAATGGAATAAAAGATAAGAACAAGGTCAAAGCACAGCAGTTGTGTAAGGAGTTGCAGCAGTATAAGAAAGAAGGTATCCGGCTTTTGCTGAATGGGTCTCCCAGCAGCCCGGAGGAGATCGCCCGGACATGTACAATCAGAGAAGACAGATGCTATATGAGGGATTATATCAGCAACGACTCCAATGAAATATGGGGAATCGGGTTTGATTTTGTAAAAGACATAAAATAAGAGTTTCCGGAAGGCAGTCCCCTTTACAGTCACCCAGGAACAAAAGAACATCTGTTTTATCTCATATGGAAATGTGAAGTAAGAACAGAAAAAATGTCGAAATAAGTCATTATCCGGCGGAAAGTGTGTTATAATTAAATTGCTGCGATACAAAAAAGGGTTTGGAGGTACAATGGATGAAAAAAAAGGCAGTGCCGATACTTGCGGCAGTCGTACTGATTGTGATTGTCGCGGCAATTGGCATCATAAGCAAGATTGTGGAACGATATACGCCCTCGGATGAAGTCATGCCTTCAGCAGAATATTTTGGCGTGCAGGAGGGGAGTGGTCTGGCTTTGATCATTCAGGATGAGCTGGTTCACTATAAGGGGATTCTGGATAATGGAACGCCCTACCTGGATTATCAGGCAGTTAAGGAATATTTGAATGACAGATTCTACTGGGATTCCAGTGCAAATTTGATGGTCTATACTACGCCTACGGATATTATCAATATTCCGGCAGGCGGGAGCAGCTACACATTGTCCGGGACGACGCAGGATGCGGGATATCCTATTGTAAAAGTGAATGGGAACCAGGCATATATTGCAGCTGCATTTGTTCAGCAGTATACCAATATAGAGTTTTCCAGGAAGGAGAATCCGGAGAGGCTGATTATTACGAACCAATGGGGCGAGAGGGAATACGCTGATTTGAAAAAAGATGAGGCAGTCAGATATCAGGGCGGGATTAAGAGCCCGATTCTTACGAATGGAATAAAGGGCATGAAGCTGGCAGTGCTGGAGAAACTGGATGACTGGACGAAAGTGATGACTGAGGATGGGTACATAGGCTATGTGCGTAACAGTAAGCTGGGTGAAAGCTATCAGGAAACAGCGAGCAGGGAATTTGAGGAGCCTGTATACACCAGCATCCGGCGGAATCATAAGATTAACCTGGTATGGCATCAGATAACAAGCATGGAGTCAAATGACAGCCTGCTGAATGATATTGCCGGGATGAAAGGCGTAAATGTAATTTCACCCACCTGGTTTTCGATTATCAGCAATGATGGAGAGATTTCGTCCCTGGTGAGTGAGACTTATGTAACAAACGCACATGCACAGGGATTAGAAGTATGGGCTTTGGTGGATAATTTTAATGAGGCTATTGATACAAAGACCGTGCTGGCATCAAGCGCGTCCAGGGAAAAGCTGGCCAACCAGCTTGTAGCTGCCGCAGTACAGTATAGCCTGGATGGGATTAATATTGATTTTGAGGCAATCCCGGAAGAAGCGGCAGATGGGTATATCCAGTTTATCCGTGAGATTTCCGTGAAATGCCGTAAAAATGGAATTGTGCTGTCTATAGATAATCCTGTGCCGATGCCTTATACGATGCATTATAACAGGAAAGAGCAGGGCATCGTGGCAGATTATGTAATTATCATGGGATATGATGAGCATTATGCAGGTTCGGAGAAAGCCGGGACAGTAGCATCTCTGTCTTTTGAAAGAAATGGAATTCAGGAAACGCTGAAAGAGGTTCCGGCAGAGAAGATTATCAGCGGAGTTCCTTTTTATACAAGACTGTGGAATACAGATGCCCAGGGCGGTGTGACGAGTGAAGCGTTTGGAATGGATACGGCGGAGCAGTGGCTTTCGGATAATGGCGTCACTGCCAACTGGAGCCAGGAGACTTCCCAGGACTATGCGGAACTGGAGGCTTCCGACGGAAGTAAATACCAGATATGGCTGGAGAATGAGAAGTCGCTGGAGGAGAAGGCGAAACTGGTAAAGGAATACAATCTTGGAGGAATAGCTGCCTGGAAGCTGGGATTTGAGCGGTCGTCCATTTGGGATGTCCTCTACAAATATGTAAGCTAATGTGCAAAACTTCTTTCATGGACAGCCGCAGTGTGCAGAAGGCATACTGTGGCTGTCCTGTTGCAGAAGATGTTTTAAAAGCATGTATGAAATATCCTTTATATCCATAATTTTAACATCTGAAATAACGGAAAACCGCATATACTAAGGTAACAGCTTTTGGGAGAAACGATATGCGGGAAAAGAAGATGGAGACAGTTATGGGAATCATGCTGCTGGCGGCGGCTCTGCTGCTTGCCACTGGAGGAGTGAAGCAGGCGGCGTCGCAGCGCGCGCAGGATGCAGGCCGGACGGTGGTTGTGGATCCCGGTCACGGAGGAGATGACCCTGGGAAAGTGGGCGTCAATGGAGAGCGGGAAAAGGATGTAAACCTGGCGGTTGCGAAGAAGCTTAAGGAGCTGCTGGAGAGCAAAGGATTTGCCGTAGTGATGACAAGGGAGGATGAAAACGGACTTTACGCCGCAGATGCAGTGAACAAGAAACAGGACGATATGCGGAAACGGTGCGACATTATAGATGGGGCAAACGCGGCGCTTACGGTAAGCATTCATCAGAATAGTTACCATCAGGAGTCTGTAAAAGGACCGCAGGTATTTTATTATAAAAATTCCGCGGAGGCGGAGGCGCTGGCGGGGTACATACAGGAATCGCTGAATACCGGACTTTCGGTGGAACGCCCCAGGGAAATGAAAGCAAATGATACGTATTATCTGCTCAAAAGGACAAAAATTCCCACTGTTATCGTAGAGTGTGGTTTTCTTTCAAATCATGAAGAAGCAGGAAAGCTGGTGACAGAGGAGTATCAGCAAAAGGTAGCGGAGGCTGTGTGTGAAGGAATTCAGGGGTACCTGAAAGGGGGCGCGGCCGGGATGTAAGGAGTTTTCCGGCAAACGCGGAGGTGCCTGTTATAGAAAGCGCCGTAAGGTGATACTTGCGGATGATTTGGAAGGGGTATAATATAGAATCAGGCGCGGCATAGCGTGCAAGATACCATTTGGAAATGAGGAAGTACGGGATGAGAGGAAGAAAGACAGTCAGAAAAAAAAGAGGAACAGATATTTATACGCGGAGGCGCAGGGAAAAGATATTCAGGAAAGCTGCGGTAAAAGTATGCATTGGCCTTCTGGCAGTGCTGGCGGTGGTGATTACCGTAGCAGCGGTTATGTGGCTGCGCGGGGCAGGAAAAAAAGAGGAACCGCAGACAGAAAGTAAAAGCGGGACAGAAACTGTGAAAGAGACAGAGACAGAACCCCAAAAGGAATCCCAGACGGAGACAAAGGCGGAAACTGAAAGAGAGAAGGAAACAAAGAAAGAAACAGAGACAGAAACAGAGACAGAAACGGAATCTGAAAGTGAAGATGGCGCCGAAAAGGAAATACAGGCTTTGATAGACTGGATGCCGCTGGAAGATAAAGTGGCGCAGCTTTTTATGGTAACGCCGGAAGCGCTTACCGGATATGACCAGGTTACCAGGGCCGGAACTGCCACACGTCAGGCGTATGAAAAAATGCCGGTGGGCGGGATCGTGCTGATGGAGCAGAACCTGTCGGAACCGGAGGAATTGAAAACGATGGTATCCAACCTTCACAGCTACAGCAGAGAACGGACAGGGCTTCCTCTATTAATCGGAATCGACGAAGAGGGAGGCACAGTGGCGCGGATTGGGAACCATGAGGACTTTGACGTGCCGGATGTGGAAGATATGGCAGATGTAGGAAAAGGAAAAGACGTGTCAAAGGCTTATGAGGCGGGGTCGGTTCTGGGAGAATATCTGAGCGATTTCGGGATTGATGTGGACTTTGCCCCGGTAGCGGATGTGTGGTGGAACAGTGACAATACGGTAGTGGAGAAGAGGTCATTCGGAAGCGATCCAGAGCTGGTAGCCCAGATGACGGCGGAAGCGGTAAAGGGACTGCAGGAGCACGGCGTAAGCGCGACGCTAAAGCATTTTCCGGGACATGGCGGGACTTCGAAAGACAGCCATGATGAGATTGCCAGCGTTTCAGAAACGATACAGGAAATGGACAAAAAAGATTTGGTGCCGTTTAAGGCGGGAATAGAAGCAGGGGCAGATCAGGTGATGATTGGGCATATCTGTACGCCGAAGGCGTCGGACGAAGATATTCCGGCAACATTTTCTTACTTCTGGGTGACGGAGGTGCTGCGGGCATATCTGGGGTTTGAAGGCGTGGCAATCACAGACGCCCTGAATATGGGAGCAATTACCCAGAAGTATACTTCAGCGGAGGCCAGCATTAAAGCGCTGGAGGCAGGAGCGGACATGCTGCTGATGCCGGAAAACTTTGAGGAAGCGTATCAGGGAGTGCTGGAAGCAGTGAAAGACGGGACGCTGAAAGAAGCCCGGGTGGATGAATCCCTGGCACGGATTTTCCGTTTGAAATATAAAAAAATCCCTCAAAGATTGCCCTTTTAGCCGTAAGGTGGTATACTTGTAAACAAATCACAGGGTGATTAAAGAAGAGGCGTATGTTATGAATACAATCATTGAAAACATGACAGCCGGAATCTGTCCGGAAGGGATTGCCCGGGCTGGGGAGATACTTAAAAGCGGCGGTTTGGTGGCATTTCCGACAGAGACGGTGTATGGACTGGGGGCCAACGCGCTGGACGAGGCAGCAGCGGCGCAAATCTATGCGGCAAAAGGGAGACCGTCGGATAATCCGCTGATTGTGCACATTGCGGATATAGAAGCGCTGGAAGGGATTGTGGAGAAGGTGCCGGAAGATGCCCGGAGGCTGGCAGAAGCCTTTTGGCCAGGGCCTCTTACGATGATTTTCCGCAAAAATCCGAGAGTTCCATACGGCACGACGGGCGGTCTGGATACGGTGGCAGTGCGGATGCCGGCGCATGAAATAGCCAGAGAGCTGATACGGCAGGGAGGAGGCTATATTGCCGCACCCAGTGCAAATACTTCCGGAAGGCCGAGTCCTACAACAGCTGCGCATGTAGCGGAGGACTTGAGGGGAAGGATTGATATGATTATTGACGGCGGGAGCGTGGAGATTGGTTTGGAGTCTACGATTGTGGATCTGAGTGGGGAAACTCCGGTGATACTCCGGCCGGGATATATCAATCAGGATATGCTTGACAGAGTTATCGGCCCGGTGGAGATGGATCGGGGACTGATTGCTGAAAACAGCGGCATCCGGCCGAAAGCGCCGGGGATGAAATACAGGCACTACGCACCGAAGGCGCAGCTGGTGATAATTGAGGGGAAATCTGCTGCGGTAGTGGATAAGATTAATAAACTGATTGCACAAGGGGAAGAAAAAGGGGAGGAAATCGGAGTCATAAGCACAGACGAGACGGCGGCATGTTACCGTGGCGGGATTGTGAAATCCATCGGAAGCGTCCGCGATGAGCTGACAATTTCAAAACATTTGTATGGGATTCTCAGAGAGTTTGACGGTCTGGCAGTGACGAAGATATACTCAGAGTCATTTGATACCCCGAAGATGGGACAAGCTATCATGAATCGTTTGATGAAAGCGGCGGGGCATCAGATATGCAAGGTGTAAGGAGCGTAAAGCTATGAAACAGTATGATAAGCTGATTTTTGTGAGCAATGGCGACACTTGCCGGGGCCCCATGGCAAAGTTTATTATGAAAGGAAAGTTTTTACTGGAAGATTTGGAGATTGAGTCCCGCGGAAGAGTGGTGCTTTTTCCGGAACCCGTAAACCAGAAAGCAGAAGCGGTGATGATGAGTCATGGGATTACCATGAAGACGCATGAGGCGACGCAGCTTGACGATGCGGACTTTAAGGAGCGCACACTGATTTTGGTGATGGATCAGATATTGAAACGAAAGGTATGTGAGGAACATTCCCATGTGGAAAATGTATATCTGCTTACGGAATATGTAGGGTGCAAAGAGGATATCATTAATCCGCTGGGCGGAGCGCTGGCAGATTATGGAGAATGTTATGAGACACTGGAAAAGCTGGTTTCCAAACTGGTGGTACTGCTGAATGAGCAGGAATTGATGAATAGTTAATGAAGTTAAGGAACGGAGGAAAAAGAATGTCGAGAGTAACCGTAATGGATCATCCATTGATTCAGCATAAAATAGGAATTATCAGAAGAAAAGAAGTAGGTTCTAAGGATTTTCGGCAGATGATCAGTGAGATTGCCATGCTGATGTGCTACGAAGCGACCAGGAACCTGAAGCTGCAGGATGTAGAGATTGAGACGCCAATCTGTACTACCCGGGTGAAAGAACTGAGGGGGAAGAAGCTGGCGGTTGTACCGATCCTGCGTGCCGGGCTTGGCATGGTGGATGGGATGCTTCAGATGATTCCGGCAGCGAAGGTGGGACATATTGGGCTTTACCGTGACCCTGAGACTCTGGAACCTGTAGAGTATTATTGCAAGCTGCCGGCGGATTCTTCGGAGAGGGAAGTATTTGTCGTTGATCCGATGCTGGCGACAGGTGGTTCGGCAGTGGAAGCAATTAGGATGTTAAAAAATAAAGGCGTGAAAAATATCCGTTTTATGTGTATTATCGCAGCGCCTGAAGGTGTGAAACGGATGCAGGAGGCGCACCCTGACGTGGATGTCTATATTGGCGCTCTGGATGAGCATCTAAATGACCACGGTTATATTGTGCCGGGACTGGGAGATGCGGGCGACCGTATTTTCGGGACAAAATAAGAAGGAGAAATAACCGATGAGTGACAAAAGAGAGGGTTATATATCCTGGGATGAGTATTTTATGGGGGTAGCTATGCTGTCTGCTATGCGTTCGAAAGATCCCAGCACTCAGGTGGGGGCGTGTATCGTGGGGGCGGATAATAAGATACTTTCCGTGGGATACAATGGGTTTCCTATCGGATGTTCTGACGAGGAGTTTCCGTGGAGTAAGATAGGAGAAGATATTGACAATAAATATTTTTATACAACCCACAGCGAACTGAACGCAATCCTGAATTATCGGGGAGGGAGCCTGGAAGGGGCGAAATTGTACGTTTCCCTGTTTCCGTGTAATGAATGTGCGAAAGCAATTATACAGGCAGGAATCCGAACGGTGGTGTATGATTGCGATAAGTATGCGGACACACCGTCGGTGCGTGCTTCGAAACGTATGCTAAAGGCGGCAGGAGTGGAGTACTATCAGTACCGGAGGACCGGCAGGAAAATTGAGTTGGAGCTTTGAGGATAATGAAATATAGGTGTAGAGTCCTGGCAGGGCTTTACGCCTTATTTTGTATGCAGGAATAAAAATTTAAGAAAAAATTGTATTCGTTTTTATCTTTTGCTATACTGTAATTATGATGAAGTGCCGTGCGAAAGGAAGGAGGAAAAGGAGGGATTTATTTGGATTTTTCAAAGAAATGCAGATACGGCCTGCGGGCATTGATTGATTTGGCGGTAAATTCAAAAGAGGAACGGGTGCCGCTGAATCTGATTGCTGAACGGAACCATATTTCACTTCAGTATCTGGAGCAGGTATTTGCCGCGCTGCGGAAGAAAGGCCTGGTGAAAAGCGTCAAAGGTTCCCAGGGGGGATATTTCCTGGCCAAAAAGCCGGAGGATATCCTGGCGGCGGAAATCCTGGAGGCATTAGATGGGAGCTATCTGATTGAAGATGAGGAAATGGAAAGCGAAGCGGGATTTGGGGGAATTCCTGCAGTCATCCAGACGATGCTGATTGATAAAGTGAATAAAGAGCTGGACAGGCTGTTCAGAGGAATAAGCCTTGCGGATATGGCGGAAACATATCTTGTTTATGAAGAGGATGCGAAAGATATGTATTACATTTAGAGGCTGTGGGATTAAAGATAAATCGGGAGGATAGTAAAATGAATGAAGTGTATGAAAAGCTAGTGAAATGTTATGAAAGCGTTCGGAAAAAGATTGATTTTAAGCCCCGGGCAGCGCTGATACTGGGGTCGGGGCTCGGAGACTACGGGGAGAGTATACAAGTCGAGAGCACTTTGGACTATCACGATATTGAGGGCTTTCCGGTATCTACTGTGCCGGGGCACAAAGGAAGGTTCCTGTTTGGGTATGTGGGTGATGTGCCGGTTGTTATTATGCAGGGAAGGGTTCATTACTATGAGGGATATCCCATAACGGATGTTGTACTTCCCATCCGTCTGATGAAGATGATGGGGGCAGAACTTTTGTTTCTTACAAATGCAGCGGGCGGTTTGAATCCCGATTTTTCCGTCGGGGATTTTATGATGATTACCGACCAGATTGCAAACTTTGTGCCGTCGCCCCTGATTGGGCCTAATATTGATGAACTGGGACCGAGGTTCTGTGATATGAGTGAAATTTACAACAAAGACTTACAGGGGATAATTCGGGAAACGGCAAAGGAACTGGGAATTTCTATAAAAGAGGGCGTGTATGTGCAGCTTACCGGACCGAATTTTGAGACGCCCCATGAAGTGAAAATGTGCCGTATCCTGGGAGGCGATGCAGTAGGTATGAGTACTGCATGTGAAGCAATTGCAGCGAACCATATGGGCATGAAAATTTGCGGGATATCCTGTATTTCAAATATGGGATGCGGAATGCAGGAGCAGCCGCTGTCCCACGCAGAAGTGCAGGAAACAGCGGACAGAGTGGCGCCGCTGTTTAAAAAGCTGATTACCGGATGCATTGTGAATATGTTCCGGGAGTAAGGTTTGCCGGCAAACTCACTACGAAAGTAGCGCCGCCGCCGGGGGTATCGTCCAGGTACAGCCGTCCCCTGTGGAGCCGTACGATTTCCTGGGCGATGCAAAGTCCAAGTCCGAAGTGCTCTTTGTCTTTGCGGGATTTTTCCGCCCGGTAAAAGCGTTCAAAAATCTGAGCCCTGGCTTCCTGCGGGATGCCGGGGCCATTGTCTTGCACGCGCAGCATCCAGCGGTTTCCTTCTTTCGAGAGGGAGAGAAGAATATGCCCGCCCTGGGGCGTGTAGCTCATGGCATTATCCAGAAGAATAGAAAGAACCTGGGCAATCCGTTCTCCGTCACATACGTAAGGGGGGAGTGCAGTATCGGGAAGCTCTATCCGGAGCTGCATTCCTTTTTGGGCAGCTACTGTTTCAAATTTTTCGTAGGACTGGAGCAGGAGCGTATCCAGCTCTACAGGGGCAGGCTGGATGCTCCAGGAGCCGTTGTCAGCGCCTGCAAGGGTAAGCATATCTCCGATGAGGCGGGACATGCGCTCGCCTTCCGACTGGATAACATGGGAAAAGGCTTCGGCCTCTTCTTTTTTTGCGATTTTCATGGCAGAGAGGCTGCTCAGGATCACGGTCAGGGGTGAGCGCAGCTCGTGGGAGGCAGAAGCGATGAACTGCATCTGCCGCTTCCGGCTTTCTCGCAGAGGACGGATGATACGTCCCGTGAAGAACCAGGAAAAAACGGAGAGCAGGAGGATGGCGGCCAGATCAATCGAAAAAAACAACATACGCTGACGGAAAAACGCCGCATGTTCGACATCCAGACAGTGCAAAAACACGGCGGACAGTACACCGCCGCTCCGGGGAAGAAGGGCGGCGGAAACATAATAGTCTTTTCCGTTAGAACCTTTCATAGAGAATTCCGTATGCTGTGTCAGGATAGTCTGGCTGCTATCGGCGTTAAGATTCAGTCCGTGGGATTCCCGCGCTGTTTGGATAGCCTGCTCCAGTACGTTATCTAAAGCAGAAGCATGTTCCATCGTGTTAAAATGAAGGGGCTGGCCATTATCATAAAGAAAAATGTCAAGGTTACTGGAGGCTTTCATCTGAAGAAGCCATTGGTGGGAAATCGTGGTCTGGCTTTCCAGGTGGCTGAGCATGGAACTGATATTGTTCTGAAAAACGATGTAGCTGTTCTGCTCTGCGCCCTGTTCTGAAATAGAAAGGCAGATACAGGAAAAACCTGTTAAAATCAGGCTGGTAATCAGTGCACAGAAGATTGTCATCTGTAAATGAAGTTTCCGAAACATAAAGTCCTCCTGGCTGTGGCAGTATTATAGAAGCTGCGACGGTAAGCCCGGATCTTCCAGACAGTAGCCCACGCTGCGTATCGTCCGCAGGGAAAGGCGGCTGCCCAGGCTTCTCAGCCTCCGGCGCAGAAAATGGATGTAATTGTCCAGGTTGCCGTCCTCTACAGCAGCGTCAGGCCCCCATACGCGGGTAAGTATGGTATTCCGGGGGAGGATTTGCGCGCCATTTCGGAGAAAAAGTTCAAGGAGTTCTCCTTCGCGTCTGGACAGGGAGCATTCTGTATGTTGGCAGGTCATTTTCCGGAGGGCAGGGTCGTAGGCCACATCCCCGAAGCGCAGACCCTGGCTGTTTTCCCATTGCCTTGGCCGTCGGAGAATGCAGCGGATTCTTGCCATGAGCTCCGGAAAGGCAAAAGGCTTTACGATATAATCATCCGCGCCGCAGTCCAGCCCGGCGATGCGGTCGTTAAGCTCGCCCAGCGCCGTAATCAGGATAATGGGGGTAGGGATACTCAGCCGCCGTACTGTATGAAGCACAGTCAGCCCGTCCATCCGGGGGAGCATCCGATCCAGGAGAATCAGGTCGTGGGCTTTCTGCTTTATGAAATGAAGCCCATCCTCACCGTCGCAGCACACGTCTGTCTCAAAACCCTCTGCTTTCAACTGAAAAGCAAGAGAATGGCAAAGCTCTTCATTATCTTCTATTATCAAAATCCTCAAGTGAATCAGTCCTTTCTTCTTTAAAGTATACTATATCACAAGAATCTCTAAAGAATCTCTAAAAATCCGTACCTCCCGCAGTGGAAACGTGAATCTTTTGTGTCTTTCTTATTTTAGAGAAAAAATAGAGAAACGTATGGTATCGTAGACGCAGAAGACAAAAGCGCAGCCGCGAAAAATGCAGAACGGCGGCGCAGGAGTTTTAATTTTAAAGCGAGGAGGATGCATATGAAAAAAATCAGAAGAAAAGCGCTGCCCTTTTCATTGGCGGCAGTGCTGGCAGTAACAGCTCTCGGAGGCTGCTCCGGGAAAGGCAGCAGCCCGGGGGAAAGCAGCGGTACATCCGGAGGGCAGGCTATGGGCAGGTATCTGGAGGAGGAAGTGCCTTTGCCGGAAGGAATGGAGGCGGCGCTGGATATCACACAGCTGCAGGACGGAAAGATGCGTGTTCTGGGGTGCAATATGGAGATGGCCTACAAGGTCTGGGATTCGTCGGACGGCGGAGCTACCTGGGAGGAGAAAGGGGAATTTACAGGCAATGGAGACGGAGAAGATATTTACCTGATGGACGCCTCCCTGTCACCTTCGGGTGAAGCTTTTATAGTTGGATATAAAGGAGAGAAGCAGAGCTGCTTTTATATGACAGACCAGGTTCAGTTTCAGGAGGTAAACCTGGAACTGGGGGAACTGGACAGAGACTTCCAGACAGCGGGCAGCGTTGTGGCAGAGAATACCGGCGCAGTAGATGTAGAGCTGGAGACAGAATCCGGGAGTGAAGGAGCAGATGCGGGCTCGAAGGCAGGAGCCGAGAGTGAAGGCGCAGATACAGAGCCGGAAGAAGGAGAAGAAGCATCTTTCGGGGAATCTGATATGGATATGGCAAATGGATTTTCAGGTATAGCGTATGCGCCGGACGGGACGCTGTTCGGAAATGATTATAACAGCAAGCTATATAAGATTCATCCGTCAACGGGGGAGCTTGAAGAGTTTTTATCGGACGTAAGCGGTTTTGGGATTGCCGGGGATATGGTGGTTGCCAGCGTAGGGGGGAATACGGCGCTTTACGATATGGCGACAGGTGAACCCGCTCCCCAGGACCAGGCGCTGCTTGATGCGGTAAAGCAGGCCGGGGGTGTAGAAATCTACACGACATCAGGAAAACAGATACTGTTTACAGACGGGATTGAGGATAACTGTTTTTATTATTGTACCAGAGAGGGAATCTTTCGCCATATTTCAGGCGGTTCTGTGAATGAGCAGATTGTAGACGGAAACCTGAATTCTCTGGGCAGCCCGGATATCGGACTGGCAGCGATGGCGGCATTGGAGGACGGAAAGTTTTTGGTATTGGCGAACCAGACCGGGGGAATCGGGAGCAGTAAGCTTCTGAAATATAGCTGGTCGGAGGATACTCCCAGCAAGCCCAGTAAGGAGCTGAAGCTGTATTCCCTGCGCGACAATACGGATATACGCCAGGCAATCTCACTTTTCCAAAAGGAAAATGCGGATTATTATATAAATTTCCAGACAGGAATCAGCGGAGAGGACGGGACTACGGTGTCTGACGCGCTTAAGACGCTGAATGCCGATATTATGGCAGGCAAAGGCCCGGATATTCTGGTACTGGACGGACTGCCGATCGCATCCTATATGGAAAAGGGGCTGCTTGCTGATTTGTCAGATGTGCTGGACGAACTGAAAGCGGGTGACGGCTGCTTTGAAAATATTGCGGAAACTTACCGGAGCGAAAGCGGCCTTTATGGAATTCCTTCGCGTTTCAGCATACCGGCTATAGCAGGAAATGAGGAACTCGTAAAGACTGCTGCCGATATCGGTGCGTTTGCAGATAAAGTGGAGGAGCTGAGAAAAGAAGATAAGGATGTGGAAGCGATTGTGAATACGGCGTCTCCAGAGCTGACTGCGGAGAAATTCTACCAGTCCTATTCGCCAGCCCTGCTGAACGGGGACGGCACTCTGAATCAGGAAAATGTAAAAGAGTTCTATACGCAGCTAAAGAGAATCAGCGGCACCGGGAAATATCCGAAAGAAGTAGAAGAGAGCATGGTTTATACGATAAATACTACGGGAACCAGTATATGGGGCGGGGTAGATATGGACAGTATGAATGTTTTGGGGGGAAGCCTCAAAGCGGCTTCAGGAGTCTTGAGCTCTGTTTCAGGATTTAACCAGATGCTGGCGGTCAATAACAAGTTAAACCAGGGATATGCCCTGTGGAACTTGGCGGGACAGAAGGTCTACTGTCCGCAGACAATTTTTGGCGTCAGCAGCAAAAGCGCTATGGCAGAGGATGCAAAGAAGTTTGTCAGCTATGTGTTCCGTACAGAGGCTCAGAAACTGGACCAGGGCGGAGGATTCCCAATAAACAGGAAAGCCTTTGACGCGGCAACCATAGATATGAAAGATATGCCGGAGATGTCTATCTGCCACAGCAATCAGGAGACAGGGGAGATGGTTGAGCTGACGGTTTCGTGGCCAAAGAAAGCAGATTTCGATTCTCTGCGTGAAAAGATAGAATCTCTGGACACGCCGACACTTATGGATGACGTCATCAAGGAGGCTGTCATAGAGCAGGCGGTAAAATATATGAAAGACGAGTGCAGTGTGGAGGACGCTGTCGCGGCGCTTGTACAGAAGGTCAATCTGTATCTGGCAGAATAGGACGATGATGCGATGAAGCTTGGGAAAAGAACATACAAAAGGGGAGACTTGGCGGGGCTGCTGTTTGTCCTGCCCAGCCTCCTGGGCACAGGGATTTTCCTGCTGGTTCCGCTGCTGGACGTGGTGCGCCGTTCCTTTTCGGAGGCTGTCAGCGGGAAGTGGACGGGATTTGCTAACTATCAGGCGATTTTTTCAAACCCCGCATTTCTGCTGGCAGGGAAAAATACAATACGGTTTACGCTTGTGTGCATCCCGATTCTTCTGGTATTCTCTCTATTTTTGGCGGTATTCCTGCACAGGATGGGGAAAACGGGAAGTATGTTAAAGAGCGCGTTTCTGGTGCCTATGGCGATTCCGGCAGCCTCGGTGGTGCTGTTGTGGAGGTTTCTGTTCCAGCCGCAGGGGCTCTTGAACGGGCTGCTGCATCAGCTTGGGATACAGGGGCAGGACTGGATGAATTCAGGCTATGCTTTCTGGATTCTGGTATTTAGCTATATCTGGAAGAACCTGGGGTATGATATCGTGCTCTGGATTGCGGGGCTTTCAGGGATCTCGGAAAACATATATGAGGCGGCGCGGGTAGACGGCGCGGGGGAGTGGAAATGCTTTATCAGCATTACCCTGCCAAACCTGCTTCCATCTCTGTTTACCATCAGCGTACTTTCCCTGTTGAATTCCTTTAAAGTATTCCGGGAAGCGTACCTGGTGGCAGGGAATTATCCTCACGAAAGCATATATCTGATGCAGCACTTATTCAACAACTGGTTTTTGGATTTAGATTTGGACAAAATGGCGGCTGCAGCAGTGATAAACGGAATTGCTATTTTCATGCTGATTCTGCTTCTTAAACGAGTGTGGGAGTCCGGGGACGGGGCAGGTTGAGAAGGAATTGAGGGGTATCTATGAAAAAACGATTTTCTATAAGAAAGCTTTTGGTCATCGGATTTCTGACGCTTCCTGCTTTTGCCGCGTGTTATCCAATCCTGTTCCTGCTGGCAGGCTCTCTGATGGGAAGAGATGAGCTGAAAGCGAACCTGTCCCCGGTGCTGTCGGGGGGAACAGGCTTTATCCGGTGGTCTTTGCTTCCGGCATATCCTACGCTCAGGGAGTGGGTGCGGCTGCTGCTTGATACGCCGGAAGCGTTTGTGATGTTCTGGAATTCGGTAAAAATGACGCTGGCGATTCTCGCAGGGCAGCTTCTTGTAGGGGTTCCGGCGGCCTGGGGATTTGCAAAATACCGTTTTCCGGGGAAAAAGATTTTCTTTACGGTTTATATTATTTTGATGATGATGCCGTTCCAGGTGCTGATGCTCTCGGAATATCTGGTGCTTGACGGAATGCGGCTTTTGGACCACCCGCTTTCCGTAATCCTTCCGGCGGTATTTTCTACCTTTCCGGTCTTTATTATGTACCGCTTCTTCTGCGGTGTGCCGGATGCCATTATCGAATCGGCGAAGATTGACGGGGCGGGACATCTGAAGGTTTTTCTGCATGTGGGGCTGCCTATAGGTTCCGCGGGAGTGATATCTGCCCTAGTACTGGGATTTTTGGAGTACTGGAACCTGATTGAGCAGCCGCTGGCATTCTTGAAAGATAAATCCCTCTGGCCGATGTCTCTGTTTTTGCCAAACATTGATTTATCAAGGGCGGGGCTGGCATTTGCGGCTTCCGTATCCATGCTGATACCGGCATTTTTTGTGTTTTTAGGAGGGCAGGATTATCTGGAGCAGGGAATCATGGCAGGCGCGGTGAAGGAATAGGAGGTCTATATGAAGAAAAAAATAATCCAGATGCTGGGGGGATTTCTGGCTTTAATGATATTGTTTACCCTTCTGTCCAGGGCGGCAGACAGCGCGGGGATTCCAAGGGTAACCACGACTACGATACAGAGCCTTTCCATTGTACATAAGGTCACGGCGCAGGGCAAGGTAGAGGAAAACCGGGAACAGGCAGTGACTACCGAGGCAAACCAGCGGGTGAAGGCAATCTATGTAAATGAAGGGCAGCAGGTGGAAGAAGGGGAGCTTCTGTTTGAAATAGATATGGAAGAGCTCAGGGAACAGATTCTGAACATGGAGCAGGAGATTGAGAAGCAGAAGCTCCAGACACAGGACAGCTTAAGTTCGAAAGCGGTAGAGGCAGAGCGGAAGGCGCTGGAGCAGCAGAGGGCGTCGTCTGACTACGCGGACGCCCAGAGCCAGGGAGACCGGGCGGTAGAAAGGGCCAGACAGGAGCTGGAGGAAGCAAAAAAGGCTTTGGAGGAATATAAGAAACCTTCTTCTGAAAAGCAGGCGGCAGAATTAAAAAGAAAAGTAAAAGAAAAGAAGGAAGCCTGGGACGCGGCAAAAAAGGAACTGCAGGCGTTAGAAAAAGAGTTGGAAGATGCAATTGCAGAGGAGAAGGCAAAAGCGGCGTCAGAAAGCCAGGCAGAAGCGGCGGGGAGTACAGAGACGGGAGAAACGGAAACGAAGGAGACTGCCGTCCCGACAGCCGGACAGATAGAAAATGAACTGAAAAGCAGGTATCAGGCTGTCCTGGACGCGGCGAAAGAAAAAACAGACGCAGCAGAAAAAGAAATGCAGGATGCAGAGGAAGCGCTGAAAGAGTATCAGAATGGGGCTGCACAGCGAAAAGAACAGAGGGAGTCGGAGAAGGGGCAGCTGGAGCAGGCTGTCAGAGATAAACAGGCAGCGTATGAGGATGCGCAGGCTTCCCGTGAAAGCAGTCTGCGCAGTGCGGGAAATGCGGTGGCAGGCGCTTCTGTGGCGGATGCCCAGGACAGCACCGCAAGGCTGGGGGAGATTGAGCTGGAGCAGAAAGAGCTGGCGCTTTCAAAGCTTCAGAAGCTTGAAAAAGCACAGGGAAAAATCATGGCACCCATCCGTGGCGTAATTACCAAAATAGCGCTGACCACGGGCGACCGGACGCCGGACGGCACAGCAATTCTTCTGGCGGATTTGTCGTCGGGATGTAAGTTTGTAGCGCAGGTTCCCAAGGAACAGGAAAAGTACATCGCCAGGAAGGACGCAGCCACGCTCATCGGGGGAGACGATAAAAAAATCGAAGGGTTAGAAATCGCCTCCGTTCAGATGAATGAGGAGAATCAGGAGCAGCTGGACGTGACAGTGAATCTTCCGGCGGATACCCTGAGCATGGGGCAGGCGGCGACCCTGGAGGTAAGCCGGAAAGCAGGCAGCTCCAGAAGCTGCGTCCCGCTGGAAACGCTGCACTACGACAGCCAGCAGGCGTATGTATTGGTGGCGGAGGAAAGCCAGACAGTGCTGGGGACAGAAATGACAGCTCGCCGGGTGGACGTCACGGTACTGGATAAGAATGAAAAATATGCGGCGATTCAAGAAGGGGATCTGACACCTGAGCAGAAACTTGTGCAAAGTTCGGACAGAAGTGTAGAGCCGGGCGGCAGAATCCGCCTGGAAGAAGAATGAAGCGGCAAAGGGCAGAGGGTATGATTGCCTTGCCTGCCTTGCAAAAGGAGAATGGCCTGAAATATATTTTTCTGACAGGTATTCTGTGCGCGCTGTGCCTGTTTTGTTTCTGGAGAGGAATCCATACGCTGGGGAGCCTGGGGAAAGCGGCAGAAAAAGTTTCTTTTGTCTGCCGGGAACAGGTTCCGGCAAGGGATGCCCGGGAGCTGCTAAAGAAGATGCAGGAAGAAGAGGAGCCGCTTTGTCCGGTATTCTGGACAGAGGAGGGCAGGGCGGACGTGGAGGCAAAGCTTTCGGGACGGGGGACGGCAGTGCGCCTGGTGCGGGCGGCAGGGAATGTGGAGCTGCTGTTTTGGGGAGGAAACGCCTTGTCGCAGGAGGATAGGAAAGGATGTTTGATTTCCCGTGATATTGTCACAGAACTACTTGGAGAAGGAGATTGTGCCGGACAGATTTTGGTATTGGGGAATGCGGAGTATGAAGTCCGGGGGGTACTGGAAGAAGCAAAAGGCGTAATGGTGGTACAGGAAGCATCGGAAACGGCGGCTTTTGATACTCTTACAATGGCGGCGGGAGGGAAGCGTCTGGAAGAACAGAGGGAGATTCTTGAGAGCCGATATGGAATCAGCGGAGATTTGGAAGAATGGGGGCTGCTGTACGGGATTGCCAGGTTCGTTCTTCTGCTGTTCCCAGTGTCAGCCGCGGCAGCTTTGCTGGCTTATGTGCGGAGAAATGTGAGGGAAGCGCGCGGAGCCGGAGAAAAGATTTTCTGGAAGCTATGTTTCTGGGGAGGGGTTCTGGGAACGATATGGGGAGTGGCTTCCCAGGTGCAGATTCCTGCGGATATGCTTCCATCCACCTGGTCAGACTTTACGTTCTGGTCTGGGCTGTGGGAGGAAAAGAGACAGGCGGTTTCTTTTCTGCTTGAGATGGAAAAACGCGTGCCTGAGGCGGCGTATATGAAAGCCTTTTATGAAAGCCTCTGCTTTGGAGGCGCAGCGCTGGTGCTGGAATGCTGCGCCTTCCTGACTGCTATAGCTGCTATTTGGCGAAGAAAGCAGCAGCAATCGCCCCCGGTCCGACATGGGTGCCAATCGCGCTTCCGATGGTAGTCACAGGAGGCTGTGCTGTCTGGCCGTGGTAAAGCTGAATATTGTCTGCGAGATATTTCTGCAGCGTAGAGTCTGACAAACCGCTGTAAGCCAGGCGGTAAGGCATAGTAAAGTCAATAGCGCCGGACTGTTTTACGTACTCTGTCAGCAGGTTGTTTCCATTTTTCGAGCCCCTGGCTTTCCCCAGAATGGCAACCTCTCCATGTTCAACGGCAATTACCGGTTTAATGGAAAGCAGAGTGCCGGCCAGGGCGGCGGCAGAAGAAATACGTCCTCCCTTTTTCAGATATTCCAGAGTATTCAGCAGGGCAATCAACCGTAGACTGCCCTTTTTCTCTTCCAAATCCGCCGCAATTTCCGGGGCAGACTTCCCAAGGCTGCGCAGCTTTTGGGCGTATTCTACAAGAACCTGCTCTCCGAGAGATACATTCTGGCTGTCTACAACGGTGATGCAATCCTCATAATCTGCCGCCGCCACGCAGGCGCTCTGGTAACAGCCGGAAAGCTTAGAAGAAATCGTAATGCATACGGCAGTATCCCCGGCTTCTTTTATTTCTTTGAATTTTTCTCCATATTCATAAGGCGTTAGCTGGCTGGTCGTCGGCATGATTCCCGTTTCAATCAGTTTTTCAAAAAATTCCTGGTGATTTAGCGTAACGCCGTCCAGGAATTCCTCATCGCCAAACATGGTCTTTAATGGAAGGACGTCGATATTCATTTCTTTTGCTTTTTCCTGTGTGATATCACATGCAGAATCTACGATAATTTTAACACTCATCCTTATTTCCCCCTATATGTATTTAATTTTTGCGGGCAGCAGGCGATGCGCCTGCATCCGGCGTCTGTCCGCGGGACATTTTAGAACGTTTCTGCCGATGAAATCATTGTAACAGTTCCGGCAGGCGCAGGCAAGAAGAAATAGAGCAGGCACAATTTCGTCCGCCTGAAAATTATCCTTGCCAATTATATTTATAACCAGTATAATAAATTAGTGTTTAGTA
This sequence comes from Hominisplanchenecus murintestinalis, assembly GCA_004793585.1. Taxonomy (GTDB): domain Bacteria; phylum Bacillota; class Clostridia; order Lachnospirales; family Lachnospiraceae; genus Hominisplanchenecus_A; species Hominisplanchenecus_A murintestinalis. The sequence goes on from SRZB01000005.1 coordinate 36,969, forward strand.
AAAGCAAGGCGGGGGAACAAGAATGGCTACTATTAGAGATTTAGCGAAGCGAACCGGATTTTCGGTAGCGACGATTTCGCGGGTTTTGAATAATGACCCGGCGATGAAAGTAACAGATAGTACGCGGGCGAAGATACTGGAAGCGGCAGATGAGCTGAATTATGTGCGGACAAAACCTAAATATGCAGCGAAACAGCATTTGCGGCATATTGCGATTGCAGAGATGATGTCCCAGCGGGAAAAGCTGGCGGATCCTTATTATCTGTATCTGAAAAATTATGTGGTGCGTGCATGTATGGAGCAAGGGTATAGGGTTTCCTATCTGGCAGAAAGCGAAGGGAACTATCAGGCGCTGGAAAATGAATTGCTGGATGGGATATTGGCGATAGGGATTTTTTCAGAGAACCAGATTACACAGATGGCCGGTATTACTAAGTCGATTGTATTTGTAGACTCTTCACCTGAGGAGGAGCAGTTTGATTCGGTGGTGCTGAATTTCAGGCTGGGCGTGGAGCAGGCGCTTGAGTACCTGATGCGGCATGGGCATCACAGAATAGGATTTTTGGGGCCTACATATAAACTGGATCAGAAAAAACGTCCTGCACTGGAAGTGCGGAGGCAGTATTTTAAAGAATATATGACAAAAACAGGACGTTATGACGAGCGCTGGATGATTGATACTATGCTGACGATTGAGGAAACGCGCGGGCAGGTAGAAAAGTGGATGAAATCCGGCGAAGAGCGGCCTACGGCATTCATAGCATATAACGAAGGGACGGCTATCACGGCAATGAGCGTATTCCGTGAGGTAGGAATCAGGATTCCCGAGGACATTTCTATCATAAGCTTTAACGATACCCCGCTGTCTATACTGATTGACCCGCCGCTGACGAGTGTCAATGCCCATTTGGAAAGTATGGGGAAAGAGGCGGTGAGGCTTTTGGAGGAGCGTATGGAAGCTCCCGGAAAGCTGCCTTATAAGGTGGTTTTGCCGCTGACGCTGACAGAGAGAAGAAGCGTTGCGGCCTGCGGATTAAATTTTAGTAAATAAAGCAGTTCCTGTTCGTTTTCTTTGATACGAAAAGTAAATATTTATGCAAAAAAGTTTGTAACAGTTCAGCCTGCGGCTTCACTGTTACGGAATCCAGCCCATTTAAAGTTTGCTGTTCGCAAAGGGCTGGATTCTCCGGCTGAATTTACGCATTCTCACGGACTTGCAGCAAGTGCAAAGTCCTGGGCTGAACTGTTACAAAAGTTTTCTACATAATAAAAAAAGTGAGAATTGACAAATATTCCGATTCGGGTTATAGTAAGAAAGTACATGAAATCATGTGTCCTGGATATGTCATAACATTTCCGCGCAGCCGGGGAGTTAGCGGTGCCCTGTACCTGCAATCCGCTACAGCAGGGGTGATGCAGAACAGAGGGTCTTTCATTGCGGAGCTGCCCTTTATAAGTGGCGTTGACGTCTGGGTCTTGCGCAACAGAACTCTGTGAACCGTGTCAGGGCAGGAATGCAGCAGCACTAAGCAGAATCTTCTGTGTGCCGCGAGGCAGCCTGGGCCGAGTTAACTGTAGAGGTAACGTCTGTGATGGGGATTCGACGGAATGCGCGCGGATTAAATAAATTTAGATGAATAAGACAAAAGAATGCGTGGAACTTTGTAAATAGAAAAAGTTTCACGCATTTTTTATGAAAAGGAGAAAGTTCTTATGGCAATGGAATTGAGGAATGACAATTTTAAAAAAGAGGTGCTGGAGTCTAAGATTCCGGTTTTGGTGGATTTCTGGGCAGACTGGTGCGGGCCATGCAAAATGGTCGCGCCGATTATTGAGGAGATTGCAAAGGAACTGAAGGATGCGAAGGTTGGTAAGGTGAATGTAGATGAGCAGTCGGAGCTGGCGGCGGAATACAGGATTATGTCCATCCCTACTTTAATGGTATTTAAAGATGGCGCAGTGGTAAAGAAAGCAGTGGGCGCTGTATCGAAAGCAGAGATTCTGAATCTTCTGAAATAAAATTTCGGGAATCAAAAGTGCTTAATATTTATATTTTGAAAAAGAAAGAGGAAAACAGCCATGTATTCATATAGCTGTTTTCCTCTTGTTTCTTATCAAGGAGTTTTCTTCAATATCTTTACGAGTTCCCGTATAAATTCCGGCGTGGTGCCGCAGCATCCTCCGACAATATCCGCCCCTAACTCTACCAGCCGTTTCATATGACGGGCAAACTCCGGAGCGTCCATGCTGTAATGAGCCTCGCCCTTTTCATCAATAGTGGGCATTCCGGCATTTGGCTTAGCAATGACGGGAACCGTCAGGCTGTCTTTTAAAGAAGAAATGATGGATTCGAACTGATCCGGCCCTGAGGAGCAGTTGATACCCACAGCGTCTGCGCCGATTTCCTGCAGGGTGACAGCCGTTTCGAAAATGTTTCCTCCAAAGAACAGGCTTCCGTCAGATTCAATTGTTAATGAACAGAGAATAGGTAAACCGCAGACTGCATGTGCTGCTTCCACAGCGGCCATAGTTTCATCTAACGTCATCATGGTTTCTGCCACCAGGAGGTCTGCGCCTGCATCTGCCAGGCAGGAAATCTGTTCCTGGTATACATTGTAAAGTTCTTCATAGGGAATGTCGGTCTTTCCGGTAGTAGTCAGGTCGCCTGCGACGTAACACCGTTCTTTTGCACAGGATTTTGAGAGACTTACCAGCCGGGAAATCATGGATATCATCTCGTCCTCCAGTCCGTGCTCCTTCAGGGAAATCCTGTTGGCGGCAAAGGTAGGGGCATAGATAATCTGTGAACCTGCGTCTACATATTCTTGCTGAAGTTTGGTCAGCGCCGCGGGATGTTCCAGTATCCATTGTTCTGTGCAGACACCTTTAGGCATCCCGGCTTTCATAAGATTAGAGCCGGTAGCGCCGTCCAAAATCAGAGGTCCCCGGCTTACGAGATTTTGAAATTCCTGTTTTGTCATGGTCGTTTCCTTTCTGTATGTGGTTTTTGAGTGATAACCAATCAGGACTCCGTGGGAGCCTCCTCAAATCTGTTGGTATTCATAAAGTAGCATGGCAGACGGGGAATGTCAATATAGAGCCGGTATAGCTGTCGGTGGCGAGAATCGCTTCGGCAGACTTTTGAGACAGGCAGTAGGCTTGGGCAATTTCTAAATAAATTCTAAAAATGCAAAAATAGAATTGACTATTGGTCATTTATAGTGTATAACGTGATATAGATAAATGACTAATAGTCATTTGTGAGACATAGTTTAAGGAGGAGATGGATATTATGGTGAAAATCGGAAAAAAGATTGTGAAGTTCCGGGCGCCTATCTTTATCCTGTGTATGCTGCTTCTGTTTCCCGCCGGGTGGGGCTACCTGAATACCAGGGTGAATTATGACATTCTGAGTTACCTGCCGGATAGCCTGGAGACGGTAAAGGGGCAGGATATTATGGTGGATGAGTTCGGCATGGGCGCATTTTCCATGGTGATTGTGGAAGATATGGAACCGAAGGATGTGGTGAAGCTAAAGGAAGAGATTGAGGGTGTGGAGCATGTGAAGGACGTCCTCTGGTATGACAGCGTAATGGATATCAGCGTGCCGATTGAAATGCTGCCGGATAAAATCCGGGAGGCGTTTAACCAGGGAAACGCAACGATGATGATTGCCCTGTTTGATGAAACGACTTCGACGGACAATACGATGCAGGCTGTCAGCGATATGCGGGCTTTGTGTCAGGAAAAGTGTTACATTAGCGGAATGTCCGGCGTGGTTACGGATATTAAGAATCTGGCAATGGGAGAAATGCCGATTTATGTGATGATTGCAGTTGTCCTGAGTTTGATTGTCCTGGGGCTGACGATGGAGTCTTTTCTTGTTCCGCTGATTTTTCTTCTGAGTATTGGGATTGCCATTGTTTACAATATGGGAACGAACAGCTTTCTGGGGGATATTTCTTATCTGACCCAGGCATTGGCGGCAGTATTGCAGCTTGGGGTAACGCTGGACTACTCCATTTTCCTGCTGAATAATTACGAGGAGAATAAGCAGCGGTTTGAAGGGGATAAGGAGCGTGCCATGAGCCATGCGATTGCCAACACCTTCAAATCAGTGGTAGGAAGTTCGATAACGACGATTGCCGGGTTTGCAGCTCTTTGCTTTATGACGTTCCGGCTTGGACTTAATATCGGCGTTGTAATGATGAAAGGTGTGGCGATCGGGGTTGTCTGCTGCGTGACCCTGCTTCCTGCGATGGTACTGCTGTTTGATAAAGCGATTGAAAAGACCAGGCATAAGCCGCTGATTCCCAGCCTGGATAAGATTTCACATTTTGTAACAAAGCATTATAAAGTATGGATGGCAATTTTCCTGGCGCTTTTCATCCCGGCGCTCTACGGAAATAACCACAACAAGGTGTACTACAATATCGATAAATCTTTGCCGGACACCCTGGAGAGCGCAGTAGCAAACGAAAAACTGTCGAACCGATTCCATCTCAGCAATGTATATATGCTGCTTCTGGAAAATGGCATAGACGCCAAAGATAAGCAGGAGATGATAGAGCAGGTGAAAGAAGTAGACGGCGTGAAGTGGTGCATCGGTATGAGCTCTGTTGTGGGAAGCGGGGTTCCGGAGGAGATGATACCGGAGGAACTGAGTAAAATGCTTCAGGGAGAAAATTATGAGGTGGAATTTGTGGCGTCTGATTTTGCCAGCGCCACGGATGAGCAGAATGAGCAGATTAGACAGGTAGACCGGATTGTAAAAGGATTCAATAAAAATTCCATGGTTATCGGGGAGGCGCCTTTGATGAAGGACTTGTCAGATGTCTCGTCAACGGATACAAGGAATGTAAATATTGCTTCAATTGCTGCAATTTTTGTGATAATTATGCTGGTATTTAAGTCGGTTTCCCTCCCGTTCCTTCTGGTTCTGGTAATAGAATTTGCAATTTTTGTAAATATGGCGATTCCCTGTTATGCAGGGACAGAGCTTCCCTTTGTAGCAAGTATCGTAATAGGTACGGTGCAGCTTGGTTCTACTGTGGATTACGCCATTTTGATGACCAGCAAGTACCAGAGGGAGAGGAGCCGGGGCGCGGGCAAGAAGGAGGCAATTCGGAGGGCGCATTGTTCCTCTATGAAATCTATATTGGTCAGCGGTATCAGCTTTTTTGCCGCGACGTTTGGCGTAGGATTGTATTCTGAGATTGATATGGTGAGTGCGCTGTGCATCCTGCTTTCCAGGGGCGCAGTGATTAGTACCATTGTAGTAATCTGTATTCTGCCGGCAATGTTTATGGCATTTGACAAAGTAATCTGTAAAACTTCCATCGGCTTTCTGCCGAAGGAGCAAAAAGCGGCAGGAAAAGAACAGGCCGCACAGTCTTGAGACAGGAGGGTTTATTTATGAATAGAAATAAAAGAGCAGTGAAGGCAGCGGCAGCCGGGCTTGCCGTGTTGATGGCGGGAAACGCATGTTTTGGAAATACCGTGTATGCGGCAAACCAGGAAAAGGAAGAAACAGTGTATGTGAAAGCAAATGCAGACGGAACAGTAGAGAAAACGATAGTGAGCAATTGGCTGAAAAATGAGGACGGCGCAGAGGAGCTTAAAGATGAGTCTGATTTAACAGATATCAAAAATGTAAAAGGAGACGAGGAATTTTCCAGGGATGGAAAGAGCCTTACCTGGCAGGCGGCCGGAAATGATATTTATTATCAGGGAGAGACGGATAAAGAGCTGCCCGTCGGCGTAAAAATCACGTATTTTCTGGAGGGGAAGGAGATAACGGCAGAAGAGCTGGAGGGAAAGAGCGGGAAAGTGAGAATCCGCTTTGATTATACAAACAGCAGCCGGAAGGGGGAGGTGTACACACCGTTTACGATGGTGACAGGCGTGATACTGCCCACAGAAAAGTTTACAAATGTCGAAGCTGAAAACGGAAAGGTAATCTCCGACGGCAGCAAAAATATTGTGGTGGGGATGGGATTTCCCGGCCTGGCAGAGAGCTTAAAGCTTTCGGAGTCAGAGCTTACCGAGGACTTGAAAGTACCGGATTATTTTGAGATTACTGCTGATGCAGAAGATTTTGCGCTGTCCATGACGGCAACCGTGGCGGCGTCAGGTGATTTAAGCGAGTATGGGCTGGATGATGTGGGCAGTCTGGATGATTTGAAGGATTCTCTGGATGAGCTTCAGGACGCGTCTACAAAGCTGGTGGACGGAAGCGGAGAGCTGGCGGACGGCGTTCAGGAATTGAGGGATGCCTGTGGGACTTTGCTTGACGGCATGAATACGGCAGATGAGAAAATGGGTGAACTGGCGGATGGTATCGGCACACTTGACGGAAAGAAGGGTGAACTGATTGAAGGGCTGAATACTCTGGCGAATGGTTTGGATACGCTGGACAAAAAGAAAGGAACTCTCAAAAAGGGCGTGGATGGGTTGAAGGACGGCCTGGATACCCTGAACAAAGAAAAAGGCTCTTTGACGAAGGGAATCAATACACTGTCAGCAGGAAGCAGCGCTTTGAAAACAGGGGGCGAGGCGCTGAAAACGGGAATTGATGCATATACGGCAGGGACCGGTGAGCTGGCGAAAGGGGTTGGCGCATATACGGCAGGGACCGATACCCTGGCGGCAGGCGTGGGCGCTTATGTGCCGGGAGCGTATCGTCTGGCACAGGGAGTCCAGGCTCTGAATGGGCAGCTTCAGCAGGCGGCAGGCGCGTCCCAGGCGCAGCAGCAGGAGCCGGAGGCAGACAAGGAGGCTGGAAAACAGCTGGAGGTGAGAGCACGTGCAGCAAAAGGGGAAGCAGAAAATCTGTCACAGGTGATGGAGCTGGCAGACGGTACCATCAGCAGCTTGTCTGTTTCCATAGAACAGAATCAGGCGGTGCTGGATACGCTGGAGGATGTGCAGGGCAGGCTTGGGGAAATTCCGGGAGCGCTGATTGCGGGGTATTCAGATACCTATCAAAACTATGTAAATGTGCTGAACACAGATATTTCTTATCTGAAAAATGATATCCGGGTACAGAAAAAGGCGCTGAAAGCCTGGGAGGATTTCAAAGCATCCGCTAATGTGGAGACATTGAACAACACCCTGGACAGCATCGGAGAAGGCGCGGCGGCGCTGGCGGCTCCAAGAGCGGCGGCAGATACAGCAGTTTCGGGTGCAGCGGCCGACCCGTCTGTGCTTCTGGCAGGTGTGGCGCAGACGGTTTCCGGTATGGCAGAAGCTTCTGCACCGCTGGCAGATCAGGCAGCGGCCGACGCACTGGTTGGGGGAGCGACGCAGCTGGCAGGCTCTTCCGATACCCTGCGGGCAGGGGCAAAGCAGCTTACGGATAAGAGCGGCGAGCTTCAGAAAGGGGCTAAGGACGCAGCAGAGGGCGCGGCTTCTCTGGACGGGGGAATCGGTCAGGTAAAAACAGGGACGGCACGCTTTATGACGGGAATCGAGACGCTGGCAAAAGGCGGCGCAAAACTTCAGAAAGGCGTCGGCGCCTTAAATAACGGAATCGACGCATTGGCTAAGGGAGGCGGCAAGCTCCAGGGAGGAGCCGGAACTTTGAGCGATGGCATCGGGAAGCTGGCAGAGGGAAGCAGTCTCTTAAAAAATGGAACGGCAGAACTTGCGGGAGGCGGCACGAAGCTTACTGACGGCGTGGATGAACTTTTGGACGGAGCCGGAACATTGCGCGATGGGATGGAAGAATTTGATAAAGACGGAATCCAGGAGCTGACAGGCGTATTTGACGATGGGGTTCAGAAGATTCTCGACAGGATTGAACTGGTGGCAGACGCCGGAAAGTCATACCAAACCTTCTCAGGGGCAAAAACGGGAATGAAAGGTAAAGTGAAATTCATCATAGAGACAGGATTTGAAAACTAAATAGAGGATTGATTTGTATGCAGTACAATATTAAATCACGGTTGACGCTTTACTTTGCGCTTCAAAAATGATATAGTTTTTTCTAAGAAATGACTTATACAAGGAGGGCAAAACCAATGTCAGAAACTTATGAAACACCGGCCGACATCCTGGAGGATGCCATCAAAGCACCGGAAACATCCGAATCTATGGCGGATTACGCAGCAGAGCTGGAAGCTTCTTTCAAGAAAGTACGGGAAGGGGATATCTTGACGGGAACCGTTATCAATGTATCGGAAACCGAAGTGACTCTGGATTTAAAATATTACACGGAGGGAATCATCCGTCTGGAGGATTACTCCAGCAACCAGGATATTATCCTGAAAGATGTTGTACATGTGGGAGATGAGATTTCTGCTGCCGTCATCCGTACGGACGACGGCCAGGGGCATATCCTCCTCTCATCCAAAGAGGCAAACGATACGCTTGCATGGGAAAAGCTGAAAGCCTGCATGGAAAACGGCACGAACCTCACCGTAAAAATCGGCGGCGTGGTAAAATCGGGCGTGATCGCTTATGTAGAAGGCATCCGTGGGTTTATCCCCGCATCTAAGCTTGCATTGGGCTATGTGGAAAATCTGGAGGACTGGCTGGGCAAAGAAATCGAAGTCCGCGTCATTACAGTGGATGAAGAAAAAGAGCGTCTGGTACTTTCCGCCCGCGATATTCTGCGTGAAAAAGAAAGAGAAGAGAAAAAAGCAAGGATTTCCAATGTGCAGATTGGCCTGGTGACAGAGGGGACAGTAGAAACTCTGCAGCCTTACGGCGCGTTCATCGACCTGGGGAACGGACTTTCCGGTCTGGTACACGTTTCTCAGATTTCCGAGAAACGCATCAAATCCCCGGCTTCTGTCCTGAATGTGGGCGATAAGGTGAAGGTAAAGGTAATCAATATCAAAGACGGTAAGCTCAGCCTCAGCATGAAGGCGCTTAATGAGATAGCAGCCGAAGAAATCGAAGAGGAAAGCTATGATCTGCCGCAGTCCGATGGGCTGACTACGAGTCTCGGCTCCCTGTTTGCAAATATAAAATTATAGGTAATGATTCATCATTTTCATAATTACGTGTTAAAATCCCCGTCCTTGTTGCAGGAACGGGGATTTCTTTCGTTATATTTCCACAAAAACTTTTAAAATTTCCTTGTGTTTTTGTGCGTTTTCACAATAAATTTACCAGACGTTCATATTTTGTTCATAATCTCTTGCTATACTTTAAATGTCCTCAAGGAGAGGAAAGCTTAGAGGGTTTCATCATTCATATAGAGATAAATTTTTTCATAATAGCCTCCCGGCATATTACATGCTGGGGGGCACTCCTCATTTATGGCTATTTTTCTATTCCGGCTCTTGCCTTCATCCCTTTATCAAAGGGATGTTTGATTTTTCTGATTTCCGATACATAGTCTGCCAGGTCGATCAGACGGGCGTCCGGGGTATTTCCTGTCAGGATGACTTCCAGTTTCTTTGGTTTCTTCTTTAAAAAGTCCAGCACCAGTTCCTCGTCCAGCAGCCCTGCGCTGATGGTATACACCGCTTCGTCCAGAAATAGTACGTCGTACTTTTCCTCTTCTGCCTTTTTTGTCACTGATTTGAACTGTGTTTCATAAAACTTCCTGCGAGCTTCTTTCTCATCCTGCGTCATCTGAAAACTGAATTTTTCTGTTTCAAGACCGTCAATGATTGTAATGTTCTCCACACGTTCCAGGATCTTCCGCTCGCTGGTCTTATTGTTTTTCATAAACTGGTACAGCAGCACACGGCAGCCGTATCCCGCCGCACGGGTAATCAGTCCCATGCCTGTAGTAGTCTTTCCTTTTCCGTCTCCATAGTAAACATGGATGCATCCTGTCTCTTTTTCCATATGAAATACCTCCTGCTGTTTAACCGTGAATCGCTTTCTGCTATAGTATCATCCCCGGAATACCGGGTGATTATCAGTTTATACGATTTTCACCGTTATGGCAAGCTTACAGATCAAGCTTCATATCGCCTTCCTTAATCCAGCCTTTCTTCCGCATAAATTCGGATACTGCAAGGGTCAGCGCCGCCGGGAGCAGAATCTGGAATACCACGATAATTACCATCGTCACAGTCCCGCCGATTTCAGGCGACATGGTCTGATATGTCATAATCTGGCCTACAAATCCGGCGGTTCCCATACCGGAACCGGTGGCGTTGCTGGTCATCTTTACAAGCATCGTACTTACAGGCCCCAGGAGCGCGCTGGAGACAATTGCCGGAATCCATATGACAGGTTTCCGCACGATGTTCGGAACCTGGAGCATGGATGTCCCCACACCCTGGGCAATCAGGCCGCCGATTTTATTTTCGCGGTAGCTTGCCACCGCAAATCCCACCATGTTGCAGCAGCATCCAATGGTTGCCGCACCTGCTGCCAGCCCTGACAAATCCAGGATAACTCCCAGAGCTGCTGAGCTGATGGGCAGTGTCAAAATCATACCCATAAGTACGGAGACGATGATTCCCATAAGGAAGGGCTGCTGTTCCGTTCCCCAGTTGATAATAGAGCCAAGCCATACCATAAAATTAGATATGGGAGGTCCCACCAGAAGCCCTACTGCAGAACCAGCCAGAATCGCTGTCACCGGCGTTACCAAAATATCAATCTTGGTTTTGCCTGATACCAGATGCCCCATGACAATCGCGATATATGCGGCAATAAATGCGCCCAGCGGTTCGCCTGGGCCTGCCAGCACGATGGTCCCGTCTACCAGCACGGTTCCTGCCAGAATCTTGCTGGCGAATCCGCCCACCATACCTGCTGTCGCTGCGGATACTGCTACCAAAGGCGGCTCTTTGAATTTATGCGCGACGCCGACGCCGATGCCTGCGCTGGTCATAGCGGCCGCCATCTTTCCCAGGAAAAACAGCATTTCGCCGGCCTGTCCGCCAATCAGGTTTCCAACCTGCTGGATAATCGTTCCCACAATCAGGGTGGCAAACAGCCCCATAGCCATACCGCTTAATCCATCAATAAAAATGTGGTTTAAAACTTTTTTTACGGTTTTCATTTTTCTCCTCCTCAATGTGCCAATCATTAGTCTATACATCTGTCTTGTCAGTAACCAACTCTATCACATCTTCCCTGTTTAAGCAAGCATTTTTATGATTCATGCCGTTTTCATAGAGATTTTGTGTGGCTGAGCCCTGGAATTTTACCGCGGCCTCGTTGCATTTTCCGGGAAAATGAAGTATAGTAGACAGAAGAAGAGTATTACTGTGAGAAATATGCTGAACATAGGCATTTACTATGAAAAAGAAAAATAAATCAGGAGGGGTTACGGATGGAACTGGAACAGTTGAGAAAAGATATGGTAGCAGCGATGAAAGCAAAGGATAAAGCGCGTAAGGATTCGATTTCTTCCCTGGTGTCGGCAGTGAAAAAGGCAGCAATTGACGAGGGATGCCGGGATGATATTCCAGCAGAACTGGTTGACCGCGTTATCCTAAAAGAGCTGAAGTCGGTGAAAGAGCAGATTGATACCTGTCCGGATACCCGCGCAGACCTGAAAGCAGAGTATCAGGCGCGCTATGACGTTATCTCAGAGTATGCGCCGGCGCTGATGTCTGAGGAGCAGGTGAGACGCTATATTACGGAAAAGTTTTCTGAAATCGTTGCTACGAAGAACAAAGGGCAGATTATGAAGGCGGTTATGGCGGAGCTGAAAGGCAAGGCAGACGGCAAAGTGATTAACCAGGTGGTAGGGGAGCTTTGCAAATAAGATGGAAAGGTGTCCGGTCTACAAAAAGTGCGGCGGCTGTGATTTTCAGGGAGTGCCGTATGAGGAACAATTAAAAATAAAGGAAACGCAGGTGCGGCAGCTTTTAGCGCCTTTTTGTAAAGTGCATCCGATTGCCGGTATGAAAAATCCTTATCATTATCGGAATAAGGTTCATGCTGTATTTTCTCATGACAAAAAGGGGAATGCCGTATCGGGCGTCTATCAGAAGGGAACACATATCGTAGTTCCGGTAGAACGCTGTATGATTGAGGACGAGAAAGCGGATGAAATCATAGGCAGCATCCGGGGGCTTTTGAAATCTTTTAAAATCAGGACGTATGATGAGGATACCGGGTATGGGCTGCTGCGCCATGTTTTAGTGCGCCGGGGATTTGCAAGCGGCGAGATATTGGTGGTGCTGGTGACGGCATCGCCTGTTTTTCCATCAAAGAATAATTTCGTGAAAGCATTAAGGAAACTGCATCCGGAAATTACCACGATTGTCCAGAATGTAAACGGACGGGGAACCAGCATGGTGCTGGGAAACCAGGAAAAGACGCTCTATGGAAAAGGCTATATTGAAGATATCCTGTGCGGCTATACGTTCCGCATTTCCCCGAAATCCTTTTATCAGGTCAATCCTGCGCAGACGGAAATCCTGTACAAGAAAGCGATAAAGCTGGCAGGGCTTACAGGGAAAGAGCTGGTGCTGGACGCATACTGCGGGATAGGGACGATTGGGCTGATTGCCAGCCGCGGGGCGGGACAGGTGATTGGCGTAGAGCTGAACAGGGATGCAGTACGGGATGCCGTCGCCAATGCAAAGCGGAATCAGGTGAAGAACGTAAGGTTTTACTGTGCGGATGCAGGGAAATTTATGGTAGATATGGCGGCTGACGGCGTAAAAGCAGATGTGGTGTTTATGGACCCTCCCAGAAGCGGCAGTGATGTGACATTTTTGGATTGTCTGGCAAAGATGGCTCCGAAAAGGGTGGTATATATTTCCTGTGAGCCGGAAAGTCTGGCCAGGGATTTGAAATATTTGAAAAAGAAAGGCTATCAGGCTGAGGGCGCGTGGCCGGTAGATATGTTTGGGTGGACAGGATGCGTGGAGACCGTGGTAATGCTTTCCCGCAAATAACGATGTCCAATGAAAGCGTTGGTTTACTTTAGGAATACAAAAATTATAAGCAGTGTGAATAGAATTTAACAGGCATGAATTCACAAAGCATGGGAGGAAAGGGAAATGTATCATTGCCACATTCATTTCTATTTAGTAGGAGGTCTTTGCAGAGAATTTGAAATTATAAAGGAAATGCCGCCGTTGGAACATTTTACGCATGAGTTTTTTGAGAGTGGACAGCCAGAGGATATCCTGACGGGCAGGGCGGATGTGATTTTGGCTGATTTGCGTAGTATGGAAGCGGGGGTGGCGCTGCAGGCTCTGGCAGCGGGAAAAACTAAGGAAGCGGAGCTGATTCTCCTTGCAGATAAGGAGCAGCTTGTGCTTTTGGCAGACAGCCTGGAAGAAGTGAAAGATATATGGACAGCGCCCATGACGGAAGAGGAGACCGGGTTCCGCTTTTTGAGATGGCAGCAAAGTTATAAACAGAGTAAGGACTTCTGGGAAACCAGCCAGTACCTGGAGGCGACGATCAACAATGTGCCGAATCTCATCTGGTATAAGGATAAACAGGGAATCCATGAGAAGGTGAATGACAGTTTCTGTCAGACGGTGAACAAGACAAAGAAACAGATTGAAGGCCGGGGGCACGCATATATCTGGGATGTGGAGCAGGATGATCCTGCATGTATTGAATCAGAACGTGAGGTTATGAGCCGGAGGGAAACCTGTGTGTCTGAGGAAACGATTCAGACTGGAACAGGGGAGAGGCTTCTTACAACCTATAAGTCTCCGCTGTATGACATTGACGGAAGCGTAATGGGAACCGTGGGCGTGGCAATAGACGTAACCCAGGAACATGCTTATAAGCAGGAAATCATACAGAAAAACCACACGTTGGAGACGATTTTTACGACTATGGACTGCGGTGTGATGTGCCATACGGTGGATGGCTCTCATATCCTCAGCATAAACAGGGCAGCGCTGGAAATCCTGGGATATAAGTCCCAAGAGGAGCTTGAGGCGGATGGGTTTGATATGGTGGCTTCCTCGGTTGTGGCTGAAGATAGAGAGGGGCTGCGGGAATCCATCAGGGAGCTGCAGAAAGAAGGCGACAGTATCAGCGTGGAGTACCGGGTTTGTCATAGAGACGGGGGAATCCGGCATGTGATGGGGAACGTGAAGCTCTTGAAAGAGAAAGGCGCTCTGCTGTACCAGCGTTTTCTTCTGGATTGTACTGCCCAGAAGCAGCAGGAAAAGGAAAACGAAAGACGCCAGATGGAACTGATCCATGCGCTGAGCATTGATTATAATCTTGTATGCTTTTTTGACTTGCATACAGGAAAGGGAAAAGTCCTGCGGATTGATGATGAGAGCGGCAGGCTTGGAGAGATTTTTTCCGGCGTCCTTTCTTTGGAAGAATGCATGGAGGTTTACATACAGAAATTTGTTTATGAAGAAGATAAGGATATGGTTCGGGAGGCTGCTTCCCGTGCCAGGCTGAAAAGAGAACTGGCAGAAAGCAAACAGTGCTATATGAATTACCGTGCGTTTAAGAATGGGGAAATGGAATACTTCCAGATGAAAGCGGTGCGCACGGGTACATGGGGAGAGAGCCATTGCATTGTGCTGGGATTCCGCAGTGTAGATGAGGAAATGCGCAGTGAGATGGAGAAGAAGAATCTGCTGGAAGATGCTCTCTTACAGGCAAACAGGGCGAGCCATGCGAAAAGTATATTTCTTTCAAATATGTCCCATGATATCCGTACGCCAATGAACGCAATCGTCGGTTTCACAGCGCTGGCAATTACCCATGTGGACAGCCGGGAACGTGTGGAAGAGTACCTTAAGAAAATCATGACGTCAGGAAACCATTTGCTGAGCCTTATTAACGATGTACTGGATATGAGCCGTATTGAGAGCGGCAAGATGCATCTGGAGGAGAAGCCCTGCCGTCTGCCGGATATTCTTCATGGACTGCGTAATATTGTGCAGGCAGATATTCATGCAAAACAGCTGGAGCTGTACATTGATACGGTGGATGTGATAAATGAGGAAATTTACTGCGATAAGCTTCGGCTGAACCAGGTATTTTTAAATCTGCTGAGCAATGCCGTAAAATATACGGGGCCGGGGGGCATTATCAGCATGAGGATTATACAGAAACCCGGAGCGCCCGCGGGCTGGGCTGACTATGAATTTCATATCAAGGATACCGGAATCGGCATGAGCGCTGAATTTGTGAAACATATCTTTGAGCCGTTTGAACGGGAAAAGAACACGACAGTCAGCGGAATCCAGGGTACAGGGCTTGGAATGGCGATTACCCAAAATATTGTGGATATGATGAACGGCTCCATCTCTGTAAAGAGCGAACAGGGAGTGGGGACAGAGTTCATCGTTGCCGTTACGTTCCGTATCCATGCAGGAAAAAAAGAGCAGCAGGACATCCCGGAGCTTAAGAACTGCAGGGCTTTGGTCGTAGATGATGATTTCAATACCTGCGACAGCGTTTCCTATATGCTGGGGCAGATTGGGATGCGCGCGGAATGGACGCTGTCAGGAAAAGAGGCAGTGCTGCGTACGCGCCAGGCAGTTATGCGCGGAGATGATTACTGCGTATATATTATTGATTGGCTCCTTCCGGATATGAATGGCATTGAAGTTACCAGGAGAATCCGTAAAGAAATGGGGGAGAATGTGCCGATTATCGTTCTGACTGCGTATGACTGGTCGGATGTGGAGGATGAAGCTAAGGAGGCCGGTGTTACGGCATTTTGCAGCAAGCCTCTGTTTATGTCAGAACTCAGAAGCTGTCTGTATTCTATTGTGAATACCGAAGAAGAAAAGATAGTGGATAGCAGCGTGGATATGAAATTCAGTACGGGACACATTCTGCTTGTAGAGGATAATGAGCTGAATCAGGAGATAGCCGTGGAAATCCTGGGCGACGCAGGATTCTCTACAGATGTGGCAGAAAACGGGAAAATTGCCGTAGAGATGCTGGCGGCTTCTGAACCGGGATATTATCAGCTGGTGCTGATGGATATCCAGATGCCTGTGATGAACGGATATGAGGCGGCAAAAGCAATCCGTAAACTGGAATCACAAGAGCTGGCTTCAGTGCCGATTCTGGCAATGACAGCCAATGCATTTGAAGAGGATAGGCAGGAAGCTTTGCGTTGTGGAATGAACGGACATTTGCCAAAACCAATTGACGTAGAAAATCTGTATAGTACTTTAAAAGAAATATTAGATTGAACAGACGTATAATCTGCCGGGAATCATGAAATAATGAATATAAAAGAAAGAACAAAAGAAGCGGGATTTCAAAATGGAATCCCGCTTCTTTTTGTACAAAGTGGTGAGAGGAGAATGATTCTATGGCAGAGGAAGCGTTGGCTTTAGACCCTGTCCGTCTGATGATAGCGGCGGCGGTGGGGCTTGTGATTCTGTTGGTATTAATCATCAAATTTAAGATTCAGGCAATGGTTTCTATTTTGATTGGAGCGATTGCAATTGGGCTTCTGGCGGGTATGCCTTTTGAAAATATTATAACGGCGGTCAATGACGGCATTGGGAATACGCTAAAGGGGATTGCGCTTCTGGTAGGGCTTGGCTCCATGTTTGGGGCGATTCTGGAAGTATCGGGCGGCGCCCAGAGCCTGGCGGTGACGATGGTAAAGTATTTTGGGGACAAAAAAGCGGCGTGGGCGCTTGGAATTACGGGACTTGTAATAGCGATGCCGGTATTTTTTGACGCGGGACTGATAATCCTGATTCCGCTTGCTTTTTCCCTGGCAAAGAGAACGAATCGCTCTTCTCTGTTTTATGCGGTTCCGCTGCTGGCGGGGCTTGCTGTGGGACATGCCTATATCCCGCCTACGCCGGGGCCAGTGCTGGTGGCAAATCTGCTGGGCGTAGAACTTGGCTGGGTGATTCTGGTCGGTATTGCGTGTGGCGTTGTGGCAATGATTGCCGCGGGGCCCATATGGGGTTCTATCTGCGGCAATCGATATAATATCCCGGTTCCGGAACATGTGGCGAACCAGGAGGATTTTGATGAATCTAAGCTTCCGAGCTTTTGGACAATTGTAGGTATTATTCTGATTCCTCTGATATTGATTATCCTGGATTCTGTTTCAGGGGTGGTTCCTGCTTTTGGGGGACTGGCTCCGGTGTTTGCATTTTTGGGGGAACCTTTTGTAGCGCTTCTGATTGCTACAGTGGCAGCTATGGCTATCCTGGGGCTGCGGCATGGATATACGCTGGAGGATTTGGAAAAAGTAATGACAAAATCTTTGGAGCCTACCGGGCTGATTCTTCTGGTGACGGCCTGCGGCGGTGTGCTGCGGTACATGCTGCAGTATTCGGGGCTTGGGGATGTGATTGGAAATGCAGTGGCGTCTGCAAACCTTCCGATTGTGGTAGTGGCTTTTGTGGTAGCGGCGCTGGTGCGTATCTGTGTAGGGTCGGCAACCGTGGCCATGACGATGGCGGCGGGAATCATTGCGGCCATGCCTGGAATTTCGGATTTACCGCCGCTGTATCTGGCATGTACCACTGCGGCAGTCGCGGGAGGTGCAACCGTGTGTTCTCATTTTAACGACTCCGGGTTCTGGCTGGTGAAATCTTTGGTTGGCATGGATGAAAAAACGACGTTAAAGACCTGGACGGTTATGGAAACACTTGTAGGAGGCGTAGGATTTTTGGTGGCATTGGTGATATCGTTCTTTGCAGGATAACTGCAGAAAGGAGAGTTTTATGGAATTAGTAAGCCAGAAAATGCGTAAGCTGGCGCCGGAGCTGGACCCGCTGCGCATTGGGACAGGGTGGCGCCTGGAGGATTTGGAGAAGCCTCAAGTATTGATAGAGAGCACCTTTGGCGACAGCCATCCGGGCAGCAGGCATCTGGATCTGTTGGTAAAGGAGGTGCGCAAAGGCGTAGAACAGGCGGGAGGATATGGAGCCAGGTATTTCTGCACTGATATCTGCGACGGGGAAAGCCAGGGGACGGACGGTATCAATTATAGTCTGGCAAGCCGTGAGATGATTGCAAATATGATTGAAATCCACGCAAATGCCACGCCGTTCGATGCGGGAGTATATCTGGCAAGCTGCGATAAAGGAATGCCGGGAAACCTGATGGGGCTGGCGAGGGTAAATATTCCTTCCGTCGTAGTTCCGGGCGGGACGATGAATGCGGGACCTGAAATGCTGACTTTGGAGCAGCTGGGGATGTACAGTGCGAGGCATCAGAGGGGGGAAATTAATGAGGAAAAGCTAAACTGGGCAAAATGTAATGCATGTCCGGGAAGCGGCGCCTGTTCTTTTATCGGAACGGCTTCTACGATGCAGATTATGGCAGAGGCTCTGGGGCTGGCGCTTCCGGGGAGCGCGCTAATGCCGGCTGAAAGCCCGGATTTGCTCACTTATGCACGGCAGGCGGGGGAACTGGCCGTGAAACTGGCACAGACGCCGGGGATGCGCCCGGGGGATATCGTTACGATGGACAGTTTCGAAAATGCGATACTCGTCCATGCCGCGATTTCGGGAAGTACGAACTGCCTTCTCCATATCCCGGCAGTAGCGTATGAGTTTGGGCTGGAGATTACAGGGGATACGTTTGACAGGCTTCACCGGAATGCCAGGTATCTGCTAAATATACGTCCCGCGGGGCACTGGCCGGCAGAGTGTTTCTATTACGCAGGCGGAGTTCCGGCGATTATGGAAGAAATTAAACAGCACCTTCATCTGGAGGCAAAGACGGTTACCGGGCGCACGCTGGGAGAAAACCTGGAAAGGCTGAGGAAAGATGGATTTTATGACAGGTGCGGAGAATGGCTTCAGAAATTTGGTGAGAGATACGGTGTTTCTATTAAAAAAGAGGACGTCATACGGCCTTATGAGAAAGCGATTGGTACGGATGGAAGCATTGCCGTGCTGCGGGGAAACCTGGCTCCGGAGGGAGCGGTGATTAAGCATACGGCATGTCCGAGGGAAATGTTTCAGGCAGTTCTCCGGGCGAAACCATTTGACAGTGAGGAAGAATGCCTGGACGCAGTGCTTCACCATAAGGTTCAGAAAGGGGACGCGGTGTTTATCCGGTATGAAGGGCCGAAAGCCAGTGGAATGCCGGAGATGTTCTACACCTCGGAAGCAATCAGCAGTGATCAGGAGCTGGGAAAAAGTATTGCATTGATTACAGATGGAAGATTTTCAGGCGCGTCTACGGGTCCGGTTATCGGCCACTGCAGCCCGGAGGCTCTGGACGGAGGGCCGATTGCACTGGTGGAAGAGGACGATTTGATTGAAATAGATGTGTTTGGGAGAAAGCTGAATATCATTGGCATTCATGGAGAGCAGATGACGCCGGAAGAGGTGGAGAAGGTTCTGGAGGAACGGAGGAAGTGTTGGAGGCCAAGGGAGCCTAAGTATAAGAGCGGTGTGCTGCGCCTGTTCAGCGAACATGCAGCCAGTCCTATGAAGGGGGCATACCTGGAATTTGAAGAAAGGAATAGCAGATAATATGAGCCTATCAATAGCAGATAAAATAAGAGAATGGGGCGTTGTCCCGGTGGTTGTCCTGCAGCGGGCAAAGGACGCAGAACCCTTAGCAGAAGCGCTGTGCGACGGAGGGCTGCCCTGTGCGGAAATTACGTTCCGCACGGTGGCGGCGCAGGAGGGGATTCATATCATGGCAGAGAAGTTCCCGGATATGCTGGTGGGGGCGGGAACTGTGCTCTCCAGGCAGCAGGTGGACGCTGCAACAGGAGCGGGAGCGAAGTTTATCGTAAGCCCGGGGTTTGACGCGGAAGTCGTGGACTACTGCCTTGGGAGAGAAATCCCGGTATTTCCGGGCTGTGTTACGCCTTCCGAAGCAGCACAGGCGGTCAAAAGAGGGATGCAGGCAGTAAAGTTTTTCCCGGCGGAATCGTTTGGAGGGGCGGCGGCTATCAAGGCGTTGTCTGCACCTTATACGGGGTTACACTTTATTCCTACAGGCGGTATCGCGCCTGAGAATTTGGAAAAGTATCTGGGATGCAGTTCGGTTATTGCCTGTGGAGGGAGCTGGATGGTGAAAGGAAACTTGATTGAAGAGGGAAAATTTGATGAAATCAAACGGCTTGCCACCGAGGCAGTGAAGCTGGCAGCCAAAATCCGAGGAGCCAAAGGAGGAGAGCTATGAATCTGGATGTAAGGCCTGCAGACGAGTGCAAATATGATGCGGTATCTCTGGGAGAAGTTATGCTCCGTCTCGATCCGGGAGAGGGCAGAATCCGCACTGCCCGTTCCTTCCGCGTATGGGAAGGAGGCGGGGAGTATAACGTTATCCGGGGTCTGAGAAAATGCTTTGGGATGCGGACGGCTGTGCTTACAGCGCTTGCCGGAAATGAGGTGGGAATGCTGCTGGAGGACTTGATGCTTCAAGGGGGCGTGGATACCTCGCTGATCCGTTGGATGGAAACAGATGGAATTGGGCGCGTCTGCCGGAATGGGCTGAATTTTACAGAGAGGGGATTTGGTATCCGCGGAGCGGTGGGATGTTCTGACAGGGCAAATACGGCGGTTTCTAAAGCAGTTCCCGGAGATTTCGATTTTGACTATATTTTTGGTAAACTGGGTGTGCGGTGGCTTCATACGGGAGGAATCTATGCGGCTTTGTCAGAGCAGTCTTGCGAAACGGTTTTGGCGGCGATTAAGACTGCAAAGAAGTATGGTACAATCGTTTCCTATGATTTGAACTACCGTCCGTCTATGTGGAGCGCAATTGGCGGAAAGGCGAAGGCACAGGAGGTAAACAAAGAAATTGCAAAATATGTGGACGTCATGATAGGAAATGAAGAAGATTTCACCGCCTGTCTGGGATTTGAGATTGAAGGCAACGATGCCGAACTCAAAGCGTTGAACCTGGAGGGATATAAAAAGATGATAAACCAGGCGGCAAAAACCTATCCCAATTTCAAGGCAGTAGCGACAACTCTCCGTGAGGTAAAGACCGCTACAGTCAACGACTGGAGCGCCATCTGCTGGGCAGACGGACAGATATACAAAGCGCGGGACTACAAAGGGCTGGAAATCATGGATCGCGTGGGCGGAGGAGATTCCTTTGCTTCGGGACTGATTTACGGGCTGCTGATGACGGGAGACGCGGAACAGGCGGTAAACTATGGCGCGGCGCACGGCGCGCTTGCCATGACTACGCCCGGCGATACGACGATGGCGGTAAAGAAAGAAGTGGAAGCTGTCATGGGCGGCGCGGGAGCCAGGGTGCAGCGGTAGAAAAGAAACCTCCGGGGAAGGAAGCCGAAGGCTGAACTGTTACCGGGAAATCAAAAAAGTTTAGATTCTATGTGGAAAAGAGTATGCTGATTGGGTATAATAGAAGCAGTCTAAGACAGCAGGAAAAAGAAACGGAAGAGAGGGGGCGCTTCTATGGCAAGGACAATCAGTATCGGGCGGCAGGATTTTGAAAGGATGAGGACAAGGGACGTTTTCTATATAGATAAGACAAAATTTATCCGCGAGTGGTGGGAAGCGGAGGATGACGTGACGCTGATTGCCCGCCCGAGACGTTTCGGAAAGACGTTAAATATGAGTATGACGGAGCAGTTCTTCTCCGTGGATTACGCCGAGCGGGACGATTTGTTCGAGGGGCTTGCTGTATGGGAAGATGAAAAGTACAGGAAGCTGCAGGGGACGTATCCTGTACTTTTTATCAGCTTTGCGGATGTGAAGGAGACTTCTTTTGAACAGGCCCGGAAAAGAATCTGTATGATTATCGAGGAATTATACAATAAATATGACTTTCTTCTGGAGGGGAATGTTTTAAATGAAAAGGAGAAAAAGAACTTCGAGGAAGTGTCGAAGAATATGGAAAGCTCCACAGCGGCGGCATCCCTGAAAAATTTATCGGGTTATATGAGTTCTTATTGTGGGGGGGAAAAGGTCATTATCCTCCTGGATGAATATGATACGCCCATGCAGGAAGCGTATGTAGGCGGATACTGGGAAGAGATGTCTGAGTTTATCCGGGGGCTTTTCAATTCTACGTTTAAAACGAATCCTTATCTGGAGCGTGCGCTTATGACGGGGATTACCCGGGTAAGTAAGGAGTCTATCTTTTCGGATTTGAATAATCTGAATGTGGTGACGACTACTTCGGATGAATACGCAGATAGCTTTGGGTTCACAGAAGAAGAAGTATTTTCAGCTCTGGAGGAGTATAGTTTGTCTGACAGGAAAGAGGAAGTAAAAAGTTGGTATGATGGGTTTACTTTTGGAACAACTACAGATATTTATAACCCTTGGTCGATCCTAAATTATCTGGATAAGAAGAAACTGGCGGCATACTGGGCAAACACCAGCTCCAACAGCCTGGTGGGGAAACTAATCCGTGAAGGTGGAAAGGGTATCAAGAAGATTTTTGAGGATTTGATACGGGGCGGGACTTTATGTGCAGAAATAGACGAGCAGATTGTTTACAGCCAGTTGGACAGCAGTGAACAGGCAATCTGGAGCCTCCTGCTTGCAACCGGGTATCTGAAAGTAAAGAAGTTTAACGCCCACATAACAGAGAATGGGGAGTGGAAGGAAGAATATGAGCTGGAATTGACCAATTTTGAAGTAAGGGGGATGTTCCGCAGCATAATCCGCGGGTGGTTTGGGAGCGTTTCTTCAGCGTACAATGATTTTATTAAGGCGCTGCTTCTCGGAGACATATATGCGATGAATGATTACATGAATACGGTAGCTTCCGTGACGTTCAGCTCTTTTGATACAGGAAAAAACCCATCCCGGCAGGAGCCGGAAAGATTTTATCATGGCTTTGTCCTCGGGCTGATGGTGGATATGGCCGGGCGCTATGTACTGACTTCAAACCGGGAAAGCGGGTTCGGGAGATATGATGTGATGCTGGAACCCTTGCGTGCAGAAGATGATGCGTTCATACTGGAATTTAAAGTACATCAGCCCGGAAAAGAAGAGAACCTTCAAGACACTGTGCAGGCGGCATTGAAACAGATAGAAGAGAAAGATTATGCCGCAGCGCTGCGCGCAAAAGGAATCCCTCATGAGCGGATACGGAAATACGGGTTTGCGTTTCGGGGAAAAGAAGTACTGATAGACGGAGAGCTTTCAGAATAAAAACAAGACAGGCGGCAGAGCCTTATGCACAGTTTATCCAAGAGAAAATTACTTTGCCGTCATGGTTGTCATTGGCAAAAAGGAAAAAGAAGAGTTTGAGAGAGAGCTGTCCTCCTTTTGCGATGAAATACAGCAGATTTATCAAACAACCAAAGAAGGAAATGGGCAAAAGTGGTTAATGATAGAGATGGAGGACTATGACAAAAAGTATGATGATGTGAAGAAGATTCTGAGTATAAGGGCGTCTTGAAAATTGTATAGTCTCTCTGTAGCAGATGTGGTCAGCTGTTGCATATGCGACGAAAAATACTCCTTTTTAGTAAGAAGTGCCATAGCTTTATTCTTGCTAAAAAGGAGTGATTTTTTATCAAAAGTACAGACTATTTTGTACTGAAAAAATACTTTTATCATGTACGATGCTATTCTTTCCATGCTTCAGAAACATATATGATTTCAAAAGACGCTGCTGCGTCCACATCTTCTTTGGGCAAACGAAGGATGGCATTTTCATAACATGCTGCCAGTCTCGTGGTTTCCTGAAGCGCGGTCAGTTTTATCTGAATCTGTCCTTTTAGATTACCTTGCCCGTCTTTGACCAGCTTCACGGATTCTATGGCGCTCGCCTCGTCAATTCCTCTGCAAATTGTGAGAAAAAGCAAAGCTTCTTCTTTAAAATCTGTCTTAAGCATTTCCTCTGAATAATGTTTTTCTTTCATCGTTTTCACAAGCGATGAAACATCATCTCTGGATTGCAGGACAATACAGGGTTCTGTAATAAAATCAGTTTCAAATTTCTGTATCTCAATAAAATCACATATTCTTCCAGTTTCCGCAGAGCTCTTTTCACAGGCGCACAGAAAAAAGATACTGCCAATAAGAACTGCCACTCGATATATTTTTCGTAATTTTATTTTCCACATAACTTTCGCCTTCCTTTCAGTTTACTACGCATCATAATTTCTATCACTTACATGATTCAGTTCGATATATTCATAGTCTCCGAACAGTCGTCTGAAAACTTTTTCCTTTTCCGGCGTCACCTGGACAAAATCAATCACAATTTTGTTTCCCTGGTGACTGAGTCCAATTCCCGCAATAGAAGATACTACTTCAAATTCCAGAGTATCGGTTCCCTGATACTCCGCATAGTACTTCTTATATTTCTTTTCGATATCATCTTGAAAATCATGTAATTCATTTAGAGAATACGTTACCTTTTGAAACTCCACAGAAACATTCTGGACAATATCCTCGTCAAAATCAGAGATTTTAGATTCGTCTGTAACACAGACGATTAGCTTGCCCCCCTCAATATATGCGCCTCCATACCATTCCTCATAAATATTATCTGCATTTTCATCTCCAGTTCGCTTTGCCGCTTCACTAAAGGATTCTACGATCGTTCTGTTTTCAATCCTGCTGCATATTGCATTCAACTCTCCGCTATTGTCGGTGGTTTCCATCTTCGTATCTTCCGTTTCATGGTTTTGTGTACGGTATACTTCCTGAAGCCGTTCTCCGCCAGTATTATCTTCTTTATGATAGAGAAACAATATTCCTGTGATTACCAGAAAGGCACCTATACCTATAGTATATTTGAAATTTTTCATAACTTTTCGTTCTCCTGGCATGTATTTAATAAATTTTTTTAGCGACATAAAAACAGTATTACAAATTTCATTCTTCTTTGTTGTTTTATTCCTTAATGAACATTTTATATACCTTATTTTCCAGGATTTGATATTGGATATATGTTTTTTCTTCCTCTGAATATTCATCAAAATCCTTTTCAAAAACCCCGCTAAGCTCTTTAATATCCTCTTCTGTAACCTCCAGATTTTCTTCCTTTACAATAGCTCCCACAATTAAATAATTCTTTATCAGCTCCTCTCCTTCACGATAGCATTCTTCAAAAAACTCATCTTCTGTCATTTGCAGTTCTTCTGTAACATATCTTTCCAGCTCCATATCATAAAGATACGCTTCTGTTTCATACGAATCCACTATTTCTACAGAGTATTCTGCTACACTTTCTTTGTCCAGTACAAACTTGCTCTCTTTTATCAGATAATCCATAGCTTTATTTCTTGCTGAAATGAATTCCTGATTTCTTTTTCCTGCGGTGAGTTCCTTTCTTACGCTTTCATAATATTCTTGAACAGAATTCATTTCCAATTCTTTCTTAACAAAATCTTCTGATATGCTTTTCTCGCCATAAATATCCAGCAATTCATCAATGCTTTCTTGTATTTCTTTTTTCGAGACGCTAACTTCAGGTAATTTTATCTGCAATCTATCATATTCTGCTATTCTTTTGATTTTACAATTTTCTATTTTCATATAATCTAGCATTTTTTGAATACGCACATCTATTTCCGGATATGATGCAATTTTGTTACTTGACATAAGAATAAGAATGCCTAAAGTGCCAATACATACAGTTAAATAGAGAATCAGTTTTTTGACTTTTTTTTTCATATACTAGTAGCTCCTGTACACGATTGTATTGATTTTTATATCGACTATATTTGCGTCACAAAAACTTGCGATTTAGTCTATATACTGGTTGTTTTTTATATTATATACAATATTCTGCAAAATGTCAACTATATGATCATAATTTTCATTATATCTATAAAATAATTATTTGTAATATATTTTAATTTATCAAGTGAAGGAAGTTCAGAAAAGTCTTGAGACTGCGGCGTAAAAACAAATTTGCAAAACCGGGGGTGTATAATTTAAATAAAAAAAGTAAGGAGAGATGTGCTTATGAAAGAGAAAAGACATGTTATTTCTGTGAGTAATGAGTCAGGCGCGGCGCTGGAACAAGAATTTAGCGAACGCCGCGCGGGGAAAAAGTTTCGCAGTCTGCGAAGAGGCGCGTGGATTGGATTTCTGCTGTTATTTTGCTGTCTGTATGCTTTACCTGTAAAAGCTGCCGGGATGACGCTTGAACAGCTGCAGCAGAAATATCCCAACGGGGCTTATTGGAATCATTATAAGGCCTCAGGGCATGGTGATAGTCAATGCTATGGAGCCTGCGATAATCCGGACGGTTATACATGGAGCCCATGCCAGATACATGGAGGCGTGGCGGCTATGGGACGGGCAGACTGTAATAATTTCTATAAATATGGATATAGCCAGCAGTGCTGCGGGTTCGTGCGTAAGCTGGCAGATGACGTGTACGGGCAGAACTGCAAAGAATGGGGAGCGACCTGGGATGTTAATGCCATCAAGCCCGGAGATATAATTTCTTACAGCAACCACTGGGTTATGGTTATTGGCGTATCGGGAAATACGGTAACTTTTGGAGAGTGTAATTACCATGCGCATTATACAGAGTGCCCATGCTGTAACTGTAAGATCAAATGGGGACGTCAGATGAGCAAAGGAGAACTCAGGAAGAAAGGAGCAAAGATTTATTCTGCCCCCTATACGCTGCCGACTGTTTCCGGTTCTGCGCCTGCGGCGCCGGGAACGGTATCAGCCGCTGTAAATGATATGGGAATCGGCGACGCCCTAAACGTCAGCTGGAGCGTGGCTTTGGGAGCATCTTCCTATAGGGTGGATTTGCGCTGTGCAGCAAATGCAGCTTTAAACCAGTCAAAGGAAGTATTTGGAACTGGGACAGCTTTTAGCGTTTCCGGCGCCGGGACATATCAAGTGACAGTTTACGCTAAAAATGCTTATGGCACCAGTGGCGGGAAGACGTCCGGTAATATAACAGTGCATGGAAATGTAACGGTTACGTGGCAGGATTTTGACGGAAGCAGCCTGAAAACCCAGAGTGTAAAATGGGGAGGAAATGCTTCTGCGCCCGGTACGCCGGCCAGGGAGGGATATACATTTCAGAGTTGGAGCAGTGATGGCAAGAGTGTAAAAGAAGATACGGTTATTACGGCAAACTATCAGATTAATTCCTATGTTGTTACGTTTATGGACTATGAGGGAAATACGGTTGGAAGGCCGCAGAAAGTGAACTACGGAAGCGCCGCTGTTCCGCCGGAAGGAATTCCGGCAAAGCCGGGGTATATTTTCACAGGCTGGAATTCAGACGAATATCTGTGCGTGAAAAAGGCATTGAATATAGAAGCGGTCTATGTATGGGAAAATACGAATCTGCCCATTGTGACAGAAATCTTGTCTGCTAAAAGGAATGACGAAGGGACAGGGTATCAAATTTCTGTAAAAATGTCAAACTTTCCCAATGATTTTACGAAGGGGAAACTGGTAACGGCGCTCAAGACGAAAAACGGTAAAATGGCAGCGTCTGAAACGGATTCAGTCAGCTTACCTGTGTCGGGAGAATTGACGAAGGAAGTTTTTATTTTATATTCAGGACTGGCTACAAGTGTGGAGGTTTCCCTCGTGGGCGTAGCGGACGATGATACGACGGGAACTCCCAAGGCCAAAAGTGTCACAGCTTCCGTAGATGTGGGAAACGAATGGTCAGACTGGTCAGGGAATCCGGCTCCTGAAGGAAATAATATTCTGTCAGAAAGCAGGACGGAATATCGGTACAAAAAGAGAAAAACCATCAGGGCGTGTGCGAAGCCTGCAACGCCGGAAGGATATACCTACAGCGGATGCAAGGCGACGGGGACTTATACTGGCTGGGGCGCCTGGAGCGGCTGGAGCAGAAATTATTGCGCGTCTAATGTACAGACGAATGTGGGGACGCAGACAATGTATCGTTACTTTGCTTTTCACTGTTCAAACTGCGGGCAGCGGGATGATTTGTCCGGGGCATGTTCCAGGTGCGGGCAGTATACGCTAAACTGGGTAGAGGACTGGGGAACATGCAGAGGATATGACTATGGTCCGGGCTGGGTGAAATGGGGAAACAGAGGAAGAATATACTGGCAGAATACGTACTGGTACTTTGAACTGGACGGCACTTCCAATGGAATAGACCGGTCGGGTCAGGTGACAGCGCTGTTCTACCGCTATCAGACGCGGCAGGAATATTATGACTATGAATATTGGCAAACGGACTTTAGCGGCTGGCAGGGAGAGCGGGTTGCCGCAGATAAAGATACACAGGTAGAAACGAGAACGGCATACCGTTTTAAGACGAACTCTGTGGAAATTCCATGTTACAATTACAAGAGATATAAATACCAGAATCTGAATTCCGGCAATACAGTTTATACATATACCAGTGTTTATGCAGACAGCATGGACTTCCCGGGGGAATGGGAATACAACAAATCCTTTACGCAGCTACAGAAGATTGCGACGGTGGAGGAAGGGATTGATCTGTTTCATGGATATGGGGATTCGTCCTGGTATCGGGCAGATATTAACCAGGAGGGGGAAAGTACGCAGTTTGAGACAGTATCCTCTCTGGAGAATGGAAATGGAACCAGGCGGACGGCAGAAGGCATTGTTGAAGGAGCGGGAGGAAAATATGCGACTCTTTTAGTTTATAAAGGGCAGAATACGGATCCGACGGCCAGCCAGATTGAGTATGCAGCCCAGACACGGCTGGATGCAGACGGACATTATGAGTTTACGTTCATTACCAAAGAAGAGCCTACGGTTGAGACAGGGGATTTCATTATTACATTAGGAGTTGAGGGCGCGACAAATTATGCGACAGTGGGTACGATAGAGGCTCCAAAACCGGTCTATACGGTTGAATTTGTAGATGAAACGGGAGCAGGTATCGGCAGCCCTGTTAATGTAGTTTCCGGAGGGGACGCAGAAGCGCCGCAGGCGCCGGAAAAAGAAGGCTATGAGTTTATCGGATGGGATACAGGACTTCGCAATGTGCGCGAGAATCTGATTGTGACGGCACAGTACAGAAAGAAAACATATGCGGTGGTATTTGTGAACTGGGACAATACCAGTGTAGCGGTAAAGGAATTCGCGTATGGCGATGCGCTCACAGCAGATGTGATACCGGAAAAAGCAGGATTTACCTTTACTGAATGGGCAGACAAAGACGGAAATGCTGTTACAAATGTTACAGAGAACATGGTAGTTACTGCATCATATAAAGAAGCAGACTATACAGTTACGTTCCTTGACTGGGATGGAGAAATATTGAAACAGGATATCGTGGGATACGGAGAAGCAGCAAAGGCTCCTGAGATTGGAGCGCCCGCGGATGCAGACCTCTGTTTTGACGGCTGGAGCAGCAACGGTGAGGAGAACTTTGTGACAAGAAATCTAAAGATTTCTCCGGTCAGCAGACATGTCAGGACAGCAGAGGAGCCGAAATGCAGCGTTGCGGAAGGAATCTATAAAGAAGCTCAGACAGTAACCTTGACAACGGCTACGGAAGGAGCGGATATCTATTATTATATCTGCGATCCGGAGGAGGCATACTGTGCTTCTAAGCTTCTGTATGCAAACGCGCAGAAATATACGGAACCGATTCGGGTAGCCCAAAGCGCCTATTTATGTGCATATTCATCAAAGGATGGCATGGGTAACAGCGCAACAGCTTATACAGGAATCACTATTGAAGGGCCTGTTTCGGTATCAAAGATTACGCTGAGCAGCAGCCAGATTGCTTTGGATATTAACGGAAAAATGCAGCTTACAGCACAGGCGTTTCCGGAAGCGGCGTCGAACAGGCAGATTAAATGGAGCAGCAGCAATGAAACGGTAGCGATCGTTTCACAGACAGGTATGGTGATTGCTCTCGCTGAAGGAACCGCGGCGATTATTGCAGAGGCGGCAGATGGAAGTGGAAACCGCGCGGTTTGCAGCGTGACGGTAAAGAAACAGAAAGATGTGCCGGAAGGCGGTTCCGGGCAGAAACCAGCCGCGCCGTCAAAGCCGGATGCTTCTAATAAACTGACGGTTGGCGAAAAACTTTTGGATAGCGGCGGGAAAGGAATATACAAAGTACTCGGAACAGGAAGCCAGGCGTCCGTAGAGTATACAGCTCCGGCGAAGCAGCTGAAAACAATATCTGTGCCGGATACGGTTACAATAAAAAATAAAACGTTCTATGTGACGGCTGTTTCAGCCAATGCATTTAAGGGATGCAAGAAACTGCGGTCAGTAACCATAGGAAAAAGTGTAAAGACAATAGGTTCGAAAGCTTTTTATGGCTGCAAATCCTTAAAAACGATTAACTGTAAATCGATGAAGCTGAAAAAAGTAGGAAAAAACGCTTTTAAAGGCATTCATAAGAAAGCAAAAATAAAAGTGCCCAAAAGTAAATTAAAAGCTTACAAAAAGCTGTTTAAGGGAAAGGGGCAGGCAAAGAGCGTCAAGATACAGAAATAAAGAAAAGCGCTCAGGGTTTTTGCCGGATATGGCGGAAACCCCTGCAAAATCGGAAAAAGTATCAATAAAATAAAAAAGGAGAGATACGTTTATGAAAGAACAAAAAAATTTTAGTGCTTCAGGCAATGAACAAGGTATTGGGGTTACAAGGGAATTTGGAAAATGCTGCGGCAGGAGGAAAAACCGCGGTTTGCAAAAAGGAGCCTGGCTTGGGTTTGCAATGGCGATCTGCTGTACGCTGTTGTTTAGCATTCGCGCGTCTGCCGGGGACGTTACTATGCAAAACAAGAAATGGGTATCCGGGCAGCGGTATTCCTATACAGACGTAAACAAGGATGGGGAACTGGAGGAGCAGGATCATGGGATTGGATGCTATAAGATTAAGATAACAAAGCCGGGATATATCCGTGTGGAGGTAAAGACATCGCCGATTCCGGGGGCAAAGGGTTATGTTTCTCGGGGAACGTCAGTAAGAGTATTGGATTCCAGGAAAAAAGAGATTTATGATAATGATGATGACATTTATGCGGGGAAAAGGGACTTTGACGTAGCGCTCAAAAAGGGGATTTATTATCTGGAGATAGATACGAATAAGAAATATCAGATGCGCTATACGTTTACGGCGACCGGGAAAATCAAAGGAAAGAAGCCTGCTGTGACAGCTTCTAAAGCATCTTTGCTTCCGGCGGGAAAGACTGTAAAGGGCGTCCTGTATTGTGATAGTAACGGATATTATTATAAGATTAAAGTCCCAAAAAAGAAGAAAGTTACTATATCATTCAACTCCAAAATGAATAGTGGTATGGCGCTTCAGGTATTGGTATTAAAAGGGAAAGAGTTGCGGACAATAGATGAAAAAGGCAATATGGAAGGAAAAGACATCATTAGCTGGTGGGACATCAGAAGAAGGGGGAAAGATAAGGTGTCGCTAAAGCTAGCGGAAGGCACATATTATATTCGTCTGTTTACTTTTGGGGGAGGGCAGTATTATACAATGAAGTGGAAATAAAGTAACAGTTCAGCCTTCGGCTTCACTATTACGGAATCCAGCCCATTTAAAGTTTGCTGTTCGCAAAGGGCTGGATTCTCCGGCTGAATTTACGCATTCTCACGGACTTTGCAGCAAGCGTAAAGTCCTGGGCTAAACTGTTACAAATTTTCAAACACGCTCTTGCAAAGAAACAAATTTGCAAAAGAGGAAGTGTATAATAGAAGTATAAAAAAGAAGGAGAGGATACTATGAAAAAGAAATTAGCAGTATTAACATTGGCAGCGGCAGTGGCTTTTAGCTCTGCCGCGTGCGGAGAAAGCGGATCCGGTTCAGGAGCGGCGAGCCAGGAAGCAGGAAATCAGGAGACGACAAGTCAGGGAGCGGCGAACCAGGAAACGGCAAGCCAGGAAACAGGGAAACAAGAGACAGAAAACAAAAGTGAGACATCAGCTCCAGCGGATGCACAGGAAGTGGCAGACGCACCAGACAATGGAGAACCTACGGGCGATCTGAAAGAAGCGTGGGAAGATGTGATTTTGGCGTCGCCAGTGATTGAGGGCAGGACAGTATCTTATGGGCCGATTACGATGGAACTTCCAGAGGGGTATGTTGTAGAGGATAAGAGTTCGGCAACACCTACATTTTATGCAGTTGACGCCTTGCAGAGTGAATATACTCCCCATATTGGTTTTTCAGGGAGCGGCATGAATGTTTTTACATCGGATTCTGCTGAAAACCAAAAAACTATGGAGAACCAGACAAAGAAGAACCTGGAAGAAATCGAGGGGGCGGAATATCAAGGTATGACGTCCTACGAGGAGACAATGCTCGGTGAGTATCATGTTGCCCGGGCTGCGGTTTCTTATACATATAACAGTATGGCGCTTGTCTGCGAAAGCTATGCTGTTTATGAAAAGATGGATGAAATGGGTAACGGCGTGATGATTGAATATTACGGTCTGGAAAATGATACGGAGCATCTGGAAGCGGCAAGGGCGGCAATGGATTCTGTCGCATTGCTTTCAGGGGCTTATGAGCGTGGAAGCTTAGTAGACAAAATAAGTGATTGGAGTCTGATGTTCGATTCAGCTTCGGGAAACGCCCTTGCTGTTGAGGGGACAAAAGTGACTTATGGTCCTCTGCAGATTGATTTGCCGGAAGGCTATACGGCATCGGACGAGACGGCGGAGTCACCTGTATTTTATGGACCGGACGGAAGCAGTAATTTTAGTTTTAATTTTTCAGAAGATTCTTATTATCTGCTTTCGGATAAAAACTATATAGAAAACATATTTACAGAGACTTTGTCCGGTCTTGGCTATGAAAATATAGAGATGGGGCCGGTAGAGACGCGGGATATCAATGGGCATAGCGCATATGGGACAGTTTTTGCATTTGACGCTGAGGGGACAGAAGCGGCAGAAGCGATGTATATCATATTTGAGTCAACGGATGAGTTATATACCCCTGTGCTTACAGTTACCTATGTGGGAGGCGTGGAAAACGCAGAAGCGATTGATGCGGCTTTTGAGAGCATTAAAATTATAAAATAAATCAAAGGAGAAAAAGCAAATGGAAGATGGAGTTCTTGTATATTTACCGAATAAGAAGAATTTTGAGGGGAGAGTAACTATAGGGATCCAGGGGATTGACGTTAAAAAGACGAGCAGAATAATTTCAGGTATATTTGGGGCGCTTGGACATGCCCTGGATAAAGGGAAAGACGCACTATATTTTAAATGGGAGGATATTACCAGCGTAGAAGAGATAGAGAAGGCAGGATGCATGATTACGCTAAAGAATGGGGAAGCCTATAAAATAATATTCAATCATCCTAAAAAATCTCTCCCATATCTTATGAATATGGTTCAGGGAAGAGTATAAAGAAGCAGGGAAGTTTTCCCGAATACCATTGGAGTCAAAGACCGCCATTTGCAAGGGCGGTCTTTACCTTTGTTCAGAAATAACCCAACAAAAAAGTGGTATTCCTTTTTATCTTTTGCTATACTGTAACCAAAATATTTACAGGGAAGCGGTGAACATGAAATGGCAAGAGATAAGAAATCAAGAAAAAAAACGGCTGGGAAAAAAGAACAGAAAATTACACCCTTTGATAAGATGCTGAATGAAGTGGCGGGGGCGTACACGGCAAGAAAGTACCTGGAGGAATGTATGAAATTTCCGCTGGACGCCGTACAGCGGATTCCTCAGCGGTATCGACTGATTGCCCTTGGGTTTGTGAAAGGAAGCAGCCTGGAGGAAGTGAATGAAAAGCTTCTGGAGTCCGGGTGTGAAAGATTATATGCCAGGAATATGTGGGAGGCGGGGCTTATTTATGCATTTTTACATGGAATTTCCTGGTCCCGCTGGCAGGAACTGCAGAAAATCTGTGAGGATGTGCGCAGAGAGCAGGAACAGCAGGAGAAATGGTTTCGGAAACGGGAAATCCGTCTGGAAGATTTGGAAGAATATTTGAAAGAAAATTCTGCGTCGTCCGAAGAACGGCGGGTAACTGCCTATATGACCAGGCAGATAGAGCAGAAGCTGGCGGAACTGGAGGGGGACGAGGAAGAATTTCGGAAATTTCTCATGGAAAATCTGGAGTGCTTCAGCAGGGTGAGGGAAAAAGCGAGGTATTATTTCTGCAAATATCTTTATCAGTATCTTTGCCAGAAGATAGAGGACGCGGCGCTGGAAGTGGAGAGAGGTTTTGATAAGTCGGAAATTTTCCTTCAGATGAAAATGTTTAAGGCGACGGCTGTACTTCAGCGGAAGACGATGGATGCCGGGAAAGTGAGGGAAATACTGAACCATGCGGCGATATCCAGCGGCGGGATATTCCGCGCTTTTGATGAGTTTTATTTTGGGTACGTAACGATGGAGTGGGTAGATGTGATGCTTGAGTACTATGGAAATCCGGAAGGGCTTTCGGAAGACGGGCGGGAAGAACTTGCCGCGGTTCTGCGTGCCTACGATTCTTCTTACGAGGAAAAAACGGATGAGGAAGTACTTACAGAGGTAATGGAGGAGATAGAGAAAAGAGAAAGGGAGCTGGATAAAGGGAAGAAGGGAACCTACCAGAGCGGCAGGGGCGGTGAAAATGCAGTGCGCAGCTATATGAAGGGCGGGCTGGATATAGACAGAACTACTTTTATATGTTTTCTTCTGTTTTTTGCACATGGGACAAAGCTGCCGCCAGAAGAAGTTATGGTGAAAGAGCGGCTGAACCATATGCTTTTGGAATGTGGTTTTCCGGCGCTGGATGAAAAACAGGATTTTGACAGCTTTGTTCTCCATTATATGGACGCGGACAATCCCGAGGACTACCTAATAGAGGAAGTAATGCGCTATGCACAGATAGAACAGAACTCCTATCTATATAAAACCTTCCGCGCTTCCCGGAGTATGGACAGGGAATGGTGGAAAAGGCTTTAGCTGGAAATGGCGATTTATTCGAGGGCAGGCAAAGAACGTCAAGATACAGAAATAAGGAAAAAGTGCTCAGGGTTTCTGGAGGCGGAAAGGCTTCGTAAAAAGGAATCCTCCAAAGACAATTCCATTTATTAAAATAACAGGCAGCAGCTCTCCCCAGGCGACAGACTGATTCTGAAAAGCATCCATAGAACCTCCGGAGAGAATCGCCGATAAATTATTGTTCAGGAAATGCAGGATTACCGGAACCCAGATATTCTGCGTTTTCATATAAGCCCAGGCAAAGAAGATTGCCAGGAAAATACAGGTAACCATCTGTGCTGCCGCCATCGGAAAGCCTGTTTCTGTTGAGTAGTAGAAAAAGTCAAGGGGAAAGTGCCAGATTCCCCAGAGGGCTCCCAATATGAGCGTCCCCCTTTGCACGCCGTATTTTTTCTGGAGAAGCGGCTGCAGGTAATACCGCCATCCATATTCTTCACCGAGAAAAACAATATACACCAAGAAGAAGTTTATGGCAAGCGCCGACAGGCTTATCCAGATATTCAGGTTTTTACAAACTGCTGCAATAAGGGGCAGGCATCCAGATATGGCGCAGGAAATTACCAGCCGGAGCGCAAACAAAACAATAAAAAGAGCGATGCAGGCTACGGATGCTTTTCCGTTTTTCCATGTAAGCCCGCAGGCTTTGCGCCTGTTCTTTCCTGCCACTAGAAGAAGGATCCACCCGATCAGGCTTCCGCCGATTAACACATACTGGCTGGCGAGATTCCATGCAGAAAGTGCCGTTCCGGATACGATAGCCAGCTCATTCGGCAGCAGGATGGATAACACGGCAATTGCAATCATCACCGCCGTGACCAGCAGAAAAAAGCGGAAAAACCATTTCGGCAGATCGGCATCTTTTTTTCTGAACAGCAGGAAGCCCAGCATTACTCCGGCGGCTGGATACATCATCTGAGCATTTGGAAATACATTTAAATCCATATGGTATGCTGCGCCATACCACATGAAAAACCCCATAGCAAAGGTAATGCCATACGCGATGAGAAAGAATATCATCAATTGATTGTTTTCCGGTTTCCCTTTCATAGATTCTCCCTCCTACCGGATATTGAACTGCACTAGCTTCATATCTTCATCAAAAGCAATTGTAAACTGTATCTTTCCGTCGGCATATTTTCCAATCATAATGACGCCCCCGAAGTGTTCGCCTGTCTGCTCATTTTCAGACCCGGCGGTAACGGTCTTTTCTATTTCTTCAAATTTCCCGCACTTATCAAGATATGGGTCGGATGCCTGGGCGAACTGCTCTGCGGTAAGGCTTTGCTTCAACTCGTCGACGCCCATATCAAGAATACTCTGGTAATCTCTTACATTGAAAAATGCAATGGCTTTCATCGCTTCTTCTTTTATGTTTTCCTCATCAAACTTATCAGAGAGCTGGTTTTGTGAGCATCCTGTTAAGAAGAGCAGAGCCAACATTCCTGCGAACATTATCTTTTTCATAAATTTTCTCATGATTTGCACAACCTTTCTTTATCATTATTCCCGGGGAAGCGAGCCAGGTGACTGCCGCGAGGGGGATCCCGCTGCCTGGCGCAGTTTTTTTGACTATGATTGCCCCGGAAACATCACAGTCACGGAGAAAATAGTTTTATCCTTTGACACTTCCAGTTCCCCGTGGTATTTTTCCAGCGCCTGCTTTACATTTTCAAGCCCCAGGCCTTCATGGGCGCTTTGGGGTTCCCTGGAGGCAAAGCCGTACGGCAGGGTATTCTGGATTTTAATAACGGTGAAATCCTGTATCTGCTCCCCACGAATCCAGAGACGAAAATCCTGACTGCCTTTTCCGGCTTCCAGGGCATTATCCAAAAGATTGGAGAAAATAGTGGTAATGTCCATGTCTGAGAGAAAACCGGTATCTATCCCGCCCAACATACATTCCACCTGTTCCTCCGGCAAGTCTTTCAGCTTATCGTTCAGGACAATATTCAGCATCCGGTTGTCGGAGTAGAACTTTAACCCCAGAGAATTCAGCATTGCATGGACGTCTGTAAAATAATCCTGCGTCTGTTCCATAGCGTATATGTGGTTTCGGATATCGTGGATGATTTTTCTGGACTGGCTGTAGTTTTCCTCCAAATCCATGTAGTACTGGTGCGTCAGGGAGTTCTGGTTTTCCATCATTTCCACCTTATGTTTCAGATCCTGGTTTGCCGCCACATCGTACCAGAAATAGAGGCAATAGAAATTCATCACCAGCAGCATACCGCTGAATACAATCAAAAGTCCATAGCCATAGCGCATGAAAAAGACTTCCCCGGATATCAGATGGAGGAAAATCAGCGCGATGCTGAACAGTGGAATCAGTATCATTCCGCGTATTTTTAACCGCTTCCGATCCTCCACATAGCGTTTGTTTAAAAGCTTCCCCAAAACCATAGTGGACAGAATCAAAAGAAACTGTTTCAGCAAAATGGTCACATAGCTGTAAGTAACTGCATCCAGGTAAAAGAAAGAGGAAAAATGGGCGGTACAGAAGATGGCAATCAGCTGTACGATATACATTGACGCCATATAAATTAACTGATAGAGCAGCCCCATCCTGCTTCTGTGGTACAATAGCCAGCCGATTCCCAGATAATAAGGTGTAAGCACCGCCATCGTAAAGGCATCGTTCCTGATGACATTTGGGAGAAGTACCGACAGCAGGGCGAAGATTCCCCAAGCAACAATTTCCCCCCACTGATTTTTCTCTGTCTTTCGCGGAAGTATCCGCACCATGAAAACAGCGCATCCCGCAAAAACAGAGATTTCCAAAAGTATAAGAAAGAATCCCAGGGCCATCATAAATTCCTTCCTCCCTCCAGTTTTTTGGAAAGATAATCCATCAGCGCCTGCTTCCACAGCTTTTGCTTTTTCTGGGAGAGGGGAATTTCTATTCCATTGTCAAGGAAAATCTGGCTTCCCTTTACGTTTTTTACATGCTGCATATTTACGACAAAGCTTTTGTGCGGCATGGAAAAGCCGTGTCCTTTCATGCGTTCATAGACGTCTCCAATCCGGCTTACCATAAAATACTCCTCGGCTCTGGTTACGATGTGTACCCGCCTGTTTGAATACTCGAAATAATAAATTTCTTCTGCCGGCAGGCACGCCACCCCGTCTACTGTCCGAAAGTCTAAGACCACGGAATCCCTGGGAGCTTTTAGATGGCGGAAAATCTCTTCCAAAGTAGTTATCATGCTTTTTTGGTTTACTGGTTTGAGAAGATACTGAAAAGCGTGTACAGAAAATGCCCCGGCGGCATAGTCCCGGTATGCTGTCAGATAAACGATTTTTACTTCCCAATCTATTTTTCTGAGGGCTTTTCCCGTCTCGATTCCATTCATGCCCTTCATGTCGATATCCAGAAATACCGCGTGATACGGTCTGTAATCCTGTAGAAGTTCTTCCCCCGAAGAAAAGCAGGAAACTTCTGTTTCTGGATTCCATTCCAAAATCAGTTTCTGCACCTGAGAAATAACAGGCTCTTCATCATCACAAACTGCAATCTTGTACATTCCGCTCTTCCTTTCCTTTGTGTTTTCAGTATAAAGTTCCGGCAGAAACAAGTAAAGCCTGCCGGAACGAAAGACAAAAATCATGTATTAAAAGAAGTGGCGATTATTCCGTGGGCATAATCAGTAGCAGTTCAGCTTTCGGCTTCCTGTTACTGGCATCAAGCCATGCAAAACCACTTCGTGGTGGCTTGACGCCCCTCAACCGCAACGCTATTTCACGGACTTTGCAGCAAGTGCAAAGTCCTGGGCTGAACTGTTACCATAATCACCGCTTCTTTTTTACGCAAAGACATATAGGAATTTAAATAGCGCTTTCTTGGGAAGTGGGAGACCGGAATATATATGCATACAAAATTCCCGGTACATATTCCAGGCAAATACCCGCTCTTCTTTTGTCATGGGATTGCAGTCGAAATTTGCCCGTACCGCCAGCTCTAAAAGCTTTGAGACGGATTCCTGTTCGAGCCACGGGAAGTGTTTTAGCATACCCGCTGCAAATGCTTCATCCTGGCAGTCCGCGTCTTCTTGGAAGCCTGCGAGGGACATCAGTTT
The DNA here is from genome assembly GCA_004793585.1 of Hominisplanchenecus murintestinalis. GTDB lineage: Bacteria > Bacillota > Clostridia > Lachnospirales > Lachnospiraceae > Hominisplanchenecus_A > Hominisplanchenecus_A murintestinalis. The sequence continues at coordinate 75,713 of SRZB01000005.1, forward strand.
ACAGATATCGCAGAAAATCTCACGTACATCCGTCTGCCGACGCCGTTTGAGAAGCAGGCGCCGTCTCTGGCAGACAGCGAACACAGCCAGCGCCGAAAGCAGGAGCATGCACAAGAGCCAGATAGAAAGAGCAGAGGGTGCGCTGCTTTTCCGGTCTTTTCCGGTGTTTGCACTGCTTTCATTCTGCGGCCTGGTCATCGGCTGGTTTTGGTTATTTATGTTCCTGTCGGTTTCATTTTCATCCATAGACGCCTGGGAATAGCCCGGCGTGACTTCTACCGGAACCCAGCCCTGGCCGGACAGATAGATTTCTGTCCAGGCGTGTGCCTGGCTGTCTTTTACCCATGCACGGTATTCCTTTCCGTTTTTGCGGAAAGAGTCCCTGGGGACTACATAGCCTGTGACATAGCGCGAGGGGACGCCATACATGCGGAACATCAGCGTCGCTGTAGTGGCAAAGTGTACGCAGTACCCTTCATGCTTTTCAAACAGGAAATACTCTGCGAAATCTTTATCTTCAGGAAAATGCCCTATGCTCAGGTTGTATGTGGCATTTTTGTGCAGATAGTTTATGATAAAATTGCGCAGATCCAGAAAATCCTGGGGCTGGTAGGAGTTACATAAATCCCGCAGCCTTCCCAGGCGTTCCTCGGGATAGGATGTGTAGTTCTGGTAAACAAAACCAGAATATTTCAGTTCTTCCTCTGCGTTGAGCGGCAAGGATGTATAATACCGTTCGTTTAGCTGGTCTCTGAAATAGCAGGTGTATAACAGGGAGTCTTCTGTTTTTTGGGCAGGTCTGGAGAGATAGGGGCGGTATGCGTAATCGCCCGCATCATCCTGTGGCTCTACCGTCAAGGTATGTCTGATAGGGGAGTCGGTATACAGACTGGAATCCAGGCTGTCAAGGGCGCTCTGATATACGGTTTCTTCCAGCGCATCTTCAGCCGCTTCCCATTTATCGCCCGTGTATTCCGCTCCAGTGTAGCATCTTAAATAAACCATATCGTCCGGCTTCTCGTCCAGCGTTACCCTCAGTACATCCTTGTTTTGGTCAGATACAAAGTCCGCATTGCCCAATTCACCGTTTCCAATTCCTGATGTAGCCCAGGTGCTGTTCCAGTCCGAAAACCAGCGGTTGATTTCCTGGATGACAGAGGTGCTTTGCAGTTTCTTTCTTATCTGCGGCGCGTCGGAAAAATACGGTTCCAGAGACGGCGCAACGAAATAAGAGCCTCCCGCCATCAGCAGGGCGAGGAGGGCGGTAAGGAAGAATACGCCTGCGCTCTGCCCTTTGGCCTGGCTTAAACCATCGGTAGCAAGCGCTCCGGAAAAGCAGCCGATCATCATACAGAGGGGGAGAAAATCGGGAATTTTCCCGACTGCGAGGGAAGCGCTGACAACGGCTGTCATGCTTACAAAGGCAAACATGCGGCCTCCGCGGAGCAAAAAGCCGGAGAACAGGATAGCTGCCCAGGGAAAAATCACGGTCAGCAGAAAGACAAACGCCTCTCTGGCGCCGGGCATGATATCCCTCGTCTTGGCGACGCCCCCGGTCTGGTATGCGCTGATTACCCGATAGATCACTTCTTCCGCTACGCTTCCGCCCTCCAGGAGCAAATCAAAATTTTTGTAGATAAGCCATGCATAAACTAGGCATGTCAGAATAATCAGCAGTTTTGTATATCTTCCGGCCAGGCAGACAACGGCAAAAAAGAGTCCCATCAGAAGAAGGGCGGCAGACAGCAAAGCAAAATCACAGGGAATTTTAAACACGCTGAGAAAGCCGAATACACAGCCAAAAAGACCAAGATAGAAATAAATCAGCAGAACGGAAAGCCCGAGGACGCGCTCTCCAAGCCCGGATTCGTGTTCCGGCTGTATCAGTTTGATTCCTGTCGGTTTCTTTTTCATAAGTTCCCCTTTCTGAAGCACATGCTTGTGCCATCTTGGCGGAGTTGGAAGCCTGATTCGGGACTGTCGGGAAATGACTGCATATATACAATATATTGTTATAATTTGCTGTATCATGTACAATGTATTGTGGATAAATCACATTTTTCGATAGCCCCACTTATTTCCTGATTTATACTTCCAGGCGGCAGCCGGAAATCTGCGCTTCCAGATTCTCCGTTTGAAGCGCCATGATTTCCGTGCCGTTTACGGAAACAGAGGGGCGCATATCTATCCGCAGAATACTTCCGAAATGTTCTCCTGGGTATTCCATCCGGCAGGCTTCTGACAAGTCAAGTTCCTGTGTGTAAGGGACAGCCCCCAGAAGGCGGTCAGCCATTTCATAGACCTGTTCCTCACTCTGCACACAGCTCCGGCACACGCAGTCCTGCGTTTTATCGTACCATGCTGCATAATGGTACACGTTCGCCTGCTGCAGAGAAAAAGATACGGCGGCTGCCAGCTCAAATATGCCGTTCGCTTTCAGGAGAAGGTCTTTTTCGATTTTATTTGTATGGAAATCTATCAGGACAAGGACACTGCACCCGACTGGGCGGCTGAGTTCCTTTGTCATTAGTTCATCTGCCTTCGCGCTCAGTTTCCAATGCACGCGCTGCAGGGTGTCTCCGTCCCGGAATTCCCTGATTTGAAAAATTTCCGAAGGGTCGTCCCCGCTCCGGTGCGGATCGTATTCGTTTCCGTCTACCGGAAAATTCCGGGTGCGTCCGCTAACTTCAACGTCCATCTGGTAAAATCCGGGAAGCACGTTTATAAAAGTATCTCCCTCGCAGGAGATTTTACGGGAAAATAGTCCCAGATAGTCAAAGACCTTTCCGCGCGTCCCATGAAAATAGTAGCGGCCGCAGTGTTCGGCGTATGCCATGCAGAAGGCAGCGCTTTCTTTCCGTGCGGGGATGCTCGCTGCGACTGGAAGTTTTTCGCTTTGGGATGTCCATGTGTGGCGCGCTTCTATCTGAAAACGGATTTTCGTTACCGGGAGAATTCCACGGTTTTTTAGTTTCAGGGTTATTTTGGCTTCTTCATCCCTGGAAGCTGCGGGTATCCTGGCTTCCAGCCTCGCGGAAACTTTTCGCTTCAGATACCAGGATAGCAGGAACATGGCTGCAAACAGCAGGATTTCGAAAGCCAGAAGAGTAGTGCCGTAGAAATTCTCGTACATGATTTCCACGTAGACAGTCAGCAGGACAATTCCGATGTAAAAAATAATCCGTTTCATAGTTAGAGCCTCTTTGGAGTAGGCCTGTCCACCTGTTCCAGGACGCTGTCGGCCACGGCGTCGGCGGTTACACGGCTCACTCTCGCTTTGGAGCTTAGGCGGATTCTGTGCAGAGCCACATCTTTAAATATAAAAACTACATCCGCAGGGGTTACATAATTTCGGCCATTTAAAAATGCCGCGGCTTTTGACATTTTAGCAAGGGCGAGGGTACCTCTGGGACTGAGCCCAAGTTCCAGCATGGGGTGAGTTCTGGTTGCCGCCGCCAGTTCCGCCATATAAGTAAAAATCCGGTCATGGATAAATACCTGCTCTGTTTCTTTCTGCATCAGCAGGAGCTCTTCGCCCCGGATGATGGGCAGGATATCGGAAATTGGGTTTCCGCTGTCACGCCCCTTTAAGATGGCAATTTCATTTTCCACATTTGGGTAGCCCATAGACAGGCAGATCATAAACCGGTCGAGCTGTGATTCCGGAAGCATCTGCGTTCCGGCGGAACCAACGGGATTCTGGGTAGCGATGACCATGAAAGGCTTCGGGACATCCCTGGTGATTCCGTCTACAGTTACGTGTCCCTCCTCCATAACCTCCAGAAGCGCCGACTGGGTTTTGGGGGAGGTACGGTTGATTTCATCTGCAAGGAAAAGGTTGCACATAGCGGCTCCCGGACGGTATTCAAAAATGCCCGTTTCTTTTCTGTAAATCGAAAAACCTGTAATGTCAGAGGGCAGCACATCCGGCGTAAACTGTACCCTGTTCTGCTGCAGGGCGCAGGCTTTCGAAAATGCAAGCGCCATCGTGGTTTTTCCTACGCCTGGAATATCTTCGAGCAGGATGTGCCCGCCTGCCAGCATCGCCATCATCACTTTATAGATACAGTCATCCTTTCCGATGACCGCCCGTTTCACTTCCTGTATAATCATTCCCGCCTTTTCTGCGTACATGCGGTTTACCTCCTTTAAACATGCCGGATCATAACGGCTGATAATCTATTCCCGCGAGCAACGAGCCAAGTGACTGCCTGCAGGCATTTGGCGACTGCCGCGAGGATCAAATACCCCGCCCCTTGGGGCGCTTCAAGTTTGATGCCCGTTGCTTGCCGCGGGGGCTTTGACTTCATCATATCATCCCGGACATGCATTTACAAGGAAATTTGTGACGGCGCAGGAATTACAAAGCAAATAGATAATAAGAGATTAAAAAATACAAAATAAAACCTTGAAAAAGTGTTGTGAGTGTGATATCTTAAGAATACAGAGATGTACGTTTTTGGAGTACGTTAAAAATATTTTCAAATTTTATTTCATGAAATCTTAATCAGTATTTCTGTAAGTTCTTTTGTTATATCTATGATTTACCCTTTAACAGATAGAGAATGTTACAACGATTTTCCATTATAAAAAGAACGTTCTTCAAGCGTATGATTTTTGACAGCCGGAGTTTGGGTTTTGGGTGCTGTAAGTTTGACGTTTTGCCAGATTGCAGCAGGATGTCAGGCTCTTTGACGAAGTCCATTAGCCTAAAACATATGGCGGAGAGTAACTTTAAATTTATACGGAATGGGAGGACGGAACCATGAGGAAAACAGGCGTAGGAAACAGAGGAAAGGCATTGCTTATTTTTGTGCTGGTATTGGCACTGGCAGCTGTCTTTGTGTCGATTAACGGGATTGCGGGAAAAGAGCGCGTAGCGGTACGGGAAAATGAGACAGGACGTATAGCAGAAGAAAAACGGAAGTTCCGAATTGGACGGGGGCAGAACATGGAATTAAAAACGGCACAGAAGAAAGCAGATGCGTCAGGGAAGGGAGGGAAAAGGCCGCAGATAGAGAAAGCCAACTTTGAGCGAGTTACAGGGTCACCGGAGATAAAATATGCGGAATCGAAGGGCGATACAGAGTCTTCAGGGATAAAAAAGACAGAATCGGAAGGCAATACAGAACTGCCAGGGATAAAAGGGGTGGAACCGGAGGGCGATAGAGAACTACCGGAGATAAAATGTGAGGAATCGGAGAACGGTACAGAATTGCCGGGGGAAAAAGGGACGGAAGCGGAGAAGAACAGTACAGAACAGCCGGGGATAAAAGAGGCAGAATCAGAGAATGGTACAGGAACGCCGGGGATAAAATGTGAGGAATCGGAGAACGGTACAGAACGACCGGGGATAAAAGGCGCAGAATCGGAGAATGGCACAGAAACGCCGGGAATCAAAACTATGGAATCCGGAGAAACGACAGGGGATTCGGAAGTCAAGAGCGCCGCACCCGAGGGAACCATAAAACGTCCGGAAATAAAGGCAGCCGAGCCAATGTCTGAAACAACGGAAAAAAAAGCATCGAAAACGCTTTCTTTTAAGATTGAGGGGAAGGCAGAGGCATGGATGTATTACGGCATTTCGGACTTTGAAAGTGTCAGCCGTGGAGAGGGAGTCAGGAAATCTTTTGCGGATAGCTGTGAAGTGGAGCTGGGTGAAGCAGACGGTGAAAGGGTCTGGGTATATGCACAAGCTTATGGCGACCATGCGGAGTACCTGGAAGCGAAGGTTCCCAACGGCGTCGAGTATCGGATTTTACGGAGCATGGAGGGCGTCGGCGGTTTTGTGTTCCTTTCCTTTGACGCTTCGGATATGGAAGAGAAGAAGGGCACAGTGACTATCCGGTTTGGGGAGAAAGCTGTGCCGCGGATGCTGGCACGGGCGTCGGGATCATTTAATACGATTTCAACAAAAAAGCTTACGGGCTTGAACTTTGCGTATCTGGGTTCCCAGCCGACAATGTACCAGAAGAGACCCGCAACAGGTGAAAGTGCTGTATGGGGAAATGGAACATGGACAATCAAAAGACCAACTGTTGATAAAGTATGCAGTCTGTTCGGAGTTCCAAAACCAGAGGGCGCGCGCTACACAAATGCAGGAGTCGATGCCGGGGGAAACATATATATGCGCTGCACGGGCGTTACCAGCCTTTCGGGAATATCAGGGGCTGACGGAGGACATAGCGGGCTGGGGGCTAACGAGGCGTATATCCGGTGCATTGATATAGAAACTACAGACACTACGGCAACTTATACGTTCCGGCTGTGGGCGGCAAATGGGGGACGTGGGCAGACGACGGAAGGATATATGCAAATCAGCACATATACACCGGGGCCCACGGATATTTCTTTTGAAAAAAGCATTAAAAACCAAAATAGCGTACGGGATATCTTGGGATGCGGTACTACGGCAGGGAAAGCCGGTGCAAACTTCCGGGTATATAAAGTAAACCAGAAAGGTCTGGAAAAAATCGCTCAGAGGATGAATACAAGTTCAAAAACAGACAGCGAATGGTGGGCGGGGATCACCTCAAAAGACGCCTGCAAAAAGATACTGCCGGAAGTCGTAAAGCTCATGTCTAAAGATAATGCAAAACCGGGCGAGAAATCTCCGAATCCAAACAGCGATTACTTTAAAATGGTCGGCGCTTATGCTACAGGAGCAGACGGAAGGACAGAAAAAATCCCCATTAAATCAGGAACAAAGGATTATTATATCGTATTTGAGCGCCGTTCCCCGGAAGGGCTGAATATGGGATATGACGGGACGGCAGGAGTACCTGAAGGTTCGCATTACTTTTATAAAGCATTCACGGTATACGGAGATGGGAAGGTTCTGATGCTGAATGCGAAAGGAGATTACAGTCTGGATGGAGGGGATGATATGGTCACGATCGGGGATTCCCCGGTATTGGCAAGCACAAGAGTAGGGAAAACAATTATCGGTTTCAATCCAACAAGCGTAGGGCTGGACTGGAAAGATTTCAGCGTGCAGGTTTCAGACAATGGGGGATTTACCGGAAACGTGGTATCTATGCCGCTCGCAGGAGAATATACCACGATACCAAATCTGTTTGTGGGAAAAGTATATTACCTCAGAGAGAATCCGGGCGCGGCGGCGGTTACATCGAAGGTTGGTTATAAAGTTTCTACGACTGTCTATTCATTTTATGTCACAGAAGAAGGAAAAGCTGTTTATTCGAATACAAATAAAGCAAATATCAATGCTCCGAACGCAGTGGATGCGACAGAGCATGATTATATCGGTTCAGAAACACAGGGTATCCCAAATGAATTGGATACAGGCGATGGGAGAGTTGTAAAAGTATCTTCCCTGCCTGCCGTTTCAGAGGGTAATCCGTGTTACTCTCTGGAGAATGCCGTCTATAAACTATACCGGAAAGCATCTCCTACCGCTGCAAATACCGGAGGTACAGAGGTGGGGACGCTGCGCACAAAGGCAGACGGGGTATCGAATACAATTACGCTTCCGGTGGGATATTATTATGCGGTAGAGACAGAGGCACCGGAAGGGTTTTTGATAAGCCGGGAACCGATACCGTTTGTGGTAGAGAGGGGGAAAGTCACGACGATAAGGGCGGTGGATAGTCCGGGGAATGACCCGCTTCACATCCTTTTGCAAAAGGATGATGCTGAGTTGGATGAAAATATCCCGCAGGGACAAGGTGCGCTGGAGGGGGCTGAATATACGGTAAAGTATTATGCGGGATATTACACAAAGGAAGAGCTTATGAAGCGGGATTCGCCAAAAGAAACCAGAACTTGGGTGTATAAGACAGACAGTGAAGGGCACATAGATGTGAGGAGAGATACGCCGGAAAAAGGTGATGATGTTTATAAAAACGCCAGAGACCAGGTAGTTATGCCTCTAGGTACTATTTCTATTCAAGAAACAAAGGAACCGGATGGATATCTGATAGATCATACCCTTTATGTTCAGCAAGTACGAATGGGCGAGAAAAATGAGGCGCTATTAGCGACGAACACAAAAATCGTAAAAGAGGAACCCTGCCGTGGCGACTTCAAAATGCTAAAGCTCGGCGATGATGGAAAAACTCTTTCCGATGTGCCCTTCAGAATTACCTCAAAAACAACAGGGGAATACCATGTGATCGTGACAGATGAGAAAGGCGTGTTAGATACTTCAAAAACGCATAGCAATAATACAAACAGAGGAGAAGAGTCTGGGGATGGCATATGGTTTGGCGAGCTGTCAGCGCTGGATGATGAGAAGGGGGCGTTATTGTACGATACGTATCTTATCGAAGAATTGCTTTGCGAAAACAACAAAGATAAGTTTATGCTGGAGCCTTTTGAAGTTACCATTGAAGAAGATTCTGTGGTAAAAGATATTGGAATAAAGGAAAATGAAACAAAAGAAGAGCCGAAGCTGAAAACTACTGCAACAGACACTGAAACTTTGGAACAAAAAGCATTTGTGAATGAGACTACCACAATTATAGATACCATAGAGTATGCAAATCTGGAAATTGGGAAGGAGTATACATTTAAGGGGTATCTTGTGGTAAAGGAGACAGGCGAACCTTTGCTGGATGCAGGCGGGAGTAAGGTTACGGCAGATAAGACAATTACAGTCGGGGGCACAGATGAGGGTTTTAGCTCAACGCTTCATGGCTCTGCAGATGCCCGATATGGAAGCGGGACTGTAGACTTATCGTTTACATTTGATTCGAGCTTGCTGAAAGGGAAATCTATAGTGGTATTTGAAGATTTGTATCTGGAAAAGTTTCATGTAGGAGCCCATGCAGACATTGAAGATACAGGACAGACGATAAGATTTTGCGCTCAGGAGATTTCCACAACGGCGACAGATAAAAATACAGGAAAACATTATGCGCCATTAGAAGAGAAAGTGATTCTCAACGATGAAGTGGCTTACAAAGATTTGATTCCGGGACAGAGCTATAAATTAAAAGGCGTACTGATGGATAAAGGCACGGGGCGGCCGTTGCTTGTAAATGAGGAACAGGTAGAGGCAGAAGTCGAATTTACGCCAGAGAAACCAGACGGAATGGTGAATCTTTCTTATACGTTAGATTCCAGAACATTAGAGGATGTGACAACAGTAGTTTTTGAAACTTTATACTATAAAGAGAGGGAAATTGCTTCCCATGCGGATATTCAGGATGAAAACCAGGAAGTGTATTTTACAGATGTAAAGTTCAAAACAGAGCTGACAGACGATGAAACAGAAGGGCACGAAGGGATTGTGAACAAAGCGACGACCCTTATGGACACGGTGTCATATACCGGGCTGATTCCGGGAAGAGAGTATACGCTTACAGGAATCCTTATGGATAAGGAAGTGGGAAAGCCATTGCTGATAAATGGCAGAAAAATAGAAAGTACAATAAAGTTTACGCCGGAAAATCAGGAGGGCAGCGTGTCTGTTCTATTTACTTTTGACTCGTCTGTATGGAGTGGGAAATCTGTGACGGCTTTTGAAACTTTGTATCAGAATGGGAAAGAGGTGGGAGTTCATGCGGATATTCATGACGCTGAACAGAGTGTGGAGTTTCGTAAGCCAGAGATAGGAACGGCAGCGGTAGATCATGAAACGGGGATCCGGGAAGCGTTTGTAAACGAAACTACGTCCATAATCGATACGGTACATTATAAAAATTTGATACCCGGAAAAGAGTATAAATTATCGGGTGTGTTGGTGGATAAAAAGACGGGCAAAGAGATTTTAAGCGGTATGCTGGAAGTGCAGGCAGAAACAGTGTTTACCGCAGATACATCCGAGGGAGAAGTGGAGGTAGAATTTATTTTCGATTCATCCGTACTAAAAGGAAAAGAGACAGTTGTATTTGAAACTTTGTTTTTGGATGAGCGTGAGATTGCAGTGCATAAAGATTTAAAAGATGGAGCACAGACAATCCGTTTTGCAGATATTCAGATAGAAACTTCCGCAATTGATAAAGCTTCTGGAAGTCAGACTGCGAATCCGGAAAAGCAGATGACGATAATAGATACAGTAAAATATTCCGGTTTAATTCCAGGCAAACGTTATACGATAAAAGGAATACTTATGGATAAAGAGACGGGGAATCCGCTAAAAGCAGGGGGAGAAAAAGTGTCGGTCTCCAGAAGTTTTCAGGCAGAGAAAAAGAATGGAGAAGTGGAAGTAGAGTTTATGTTTGACGCGTCTAAGATGAAGGGTAAGAGTATTGTTGTCTTTGAGGAATTATATTATAAGGAAAGGCTTATTGCTTCCCATGCAGACCTGGATGATGAGAATCAGACAGTAAGTGTAGCAAAAAATGAAGAAAAGGAATCGGTGAAAAAAACATCGGGTTCTCCAAGAACAGGAGACAGAACAAATATCCTGGGATATCTTGGTTTGATGTGGGCGGCTATCGCTAGTGTGGGATGGATGTATTTAAAACGTAGAAAAGCGAAATAGCAGAGGATATTCGCAGTTCTTTCATTGCGTCTGACGCAAGTTGATTTAAAGCGTAACAGTTCAGCCCAGGACTTTGCACTTGCTGCAAAGTCCGTGAGAATGCATAAATTCAACCAGAGAATCCAGCCCTTTGCGAACAGCAAACTTTAAATGGACTGGATTCCGTAACAGTGAAGCCGTAGGCTGAACTGTTACTTTAAAGCTTATTCGATACCTTGCATATATTTACATTTTTAAATAGTTATTATATACTATGAATATAGATAATATGAATAATTTTGGAGGGATAAATGTGAATAAGAAAAAGAATTTTATGAAGGTCATTATAATCATTTTTGCATTTGCATGTTCGCTGGGGATGATAAATCCGTTGCAGATTGAGGCGAAAAAGCCAAAACTAAATAAGACTTCTATTGCGTTACAAAAGGGAAAATCAACGATACTGAAAGTATCTGGAGCATCAAAACGAACAAAAAAGTATACCTGGAAAGTGAAAGGAAAAGCAGTAAAAATCATCAGTAAAAGAAAAAACTCGGTTAAGATAAAAGCTGTAAAGATTGGGAAATCTGTTATAAGAATAAAAATAAATGGCAGAACATTAAAGTGTACGGTAAAAGTTAGGAGTTCAAAAAAAATGACAGGCAACACACCGCCTGTTGTGACGCCAGAAAAGCCGGTGAGGCCGAAACCAGGTCAGGATATTCAACAACCGGAAACAAAGCCGGAGGTGATACAGCCTGGAGATTCGAGGGAAACGGAACCGGGGGAAGATGAGGAGAATGTTACATTCCAATATAAAAGATGTGTTGGAGACAATAATGTTTATTTTTATGATGGTTTTACGATATTTTATCCAAATTTTTTGAGTAGTATTTTTTCAAATGGGGAAAGCTGCCTGTGGTTAAAATCTTTGTCCTTTGCTGAAAAAGCACTTTTGATAGAAGAAATTAACAAAAGTGATAACAGTAATGAATTAAAAGAAAATATGCTTGCTATTGTGGAAACCCCCAATATTTTGATTGAAAATGCAAGGGTTAAGAATGAGTTGGAGGAAAGAATAGGAGAAGAAGAAAGTTCTCATGGATTAGAACTTTTGTATGCTGGTAATCCAACAAATAATGGAATGTTTGAAGCAGAATATAAAGCCGGATGGTATACAATCCCCAAATCTGAATATGAAAAGATAATGGATGAACATGGTGAATTTAAGGGTACAGAATCAGAGTTTTTGGAGTTAATGGAAAAGATAAATATCCACAAATAAAATGAGTATCTTCTCAAGCGCCGCCTTTTATTCTTGCAAAGGGTGGTGCTTTGGGCATATCTGCGCTATACTGTAAAAAAGACAGGCACATACGTGTACACCGAAATTTTTTGGAAAGGCGGACTTACATATGAATATACGTTTCTATAATGCGAAGATTTTGACAATGGCAGATGGTTTTGAGATTTGCGAGGGAGAGCTGTGGGTGTCTGGCAGTGAGGTCGTGTACGTGGGAAATGCGGGAGTGCAGGAATCTCTTTTATGGGATAGAGAGATTGATGTGCAGGGAAATCTGCTGATGCCGGGCTTTAAGAATGCACATACGCATTCAGCGATGACGTTTCTGCGTTCTTATGCGGACGATATGCCTCTTTTTGAATGGCTGAACCAGCAGGTTTTTCCTATGGAAGCGAAACTGACGCCAGAGCATATTTATCATTTGAGCAAATTGGCAATTATGGAGTATCTTACCAGCGGAATTACTGCAAATTTTGATATGTACCTAACGCCGGATACTATGGTTCAGGCATCAGTAGATTGTGGTTTTCGCACAGTTATCTGTGGGGCTGTAAATGATTTCAGCCAATCTGTGGAAGAGATGGAAGGATGGTATCAAAAATATAATGGCATTCATGAGCTGATAGGCTGCCGATTAGGGTTTCATGCAGAGTACACCACTTCCAGGGAGATTTTGGAGGGGATTGCGGCATTGGCAGAGAAATATCAGGCTCCTGTTTATACACATTTGGCAGAGACGGAAGGTGAAGTGAAGCAATGCCTGGAGCGGAACCGGATGACGCCTGTAGAGTATTTGGACAGTCTTGGCATGTTCAAACATGGAGGCGGAGGATTTCACTGTGTCTATATGACGGAGAGGGATATGGAAATTTTGAAAAGGCGCGGGATGTATGTAGTAACAAACCCGGCTTCAAATTTGAAACTGGCCAGTGGTATTGCACCGATTCGTGATATGTCAGCAAAGGGAATTCCTATTGCTATCGGAACAGATGGGCCTGCGAGCAATAATTGTCTGGACATGTTTCGGGAAATGTTTCTGGTGACGGCGCTTGCCAAATACCGGGAAAAAGATGCCTCGGTGGTGGATGCAAATGAGGTGCTTTCTATGGCAACAGTGGGAGGAGCAAAGGCTATGGGATTGAATGACTGCGATACGCTTGAGCCCGGAAAAAAGGCAGATGTGATTCTGATTGATTTACATCAGCCAAATATGCAGCCCCTGAACAACATTACTAAGAATGTGGTGTACAGCGGCTGCAGACAGAACGTGAAGCTGACTATGGTAAATGGGAAGATTTTATATGAAGATGGGAAATTCTCTATTGGTACGGAGCCGGAGGAGATTTATGAAAAAGCAAATGCCATTTGTAATTTTTTTAAAAATTAATTTGGGGAGGAGCAGCGACAGAGAATGCATTCCAGCCGCTGCATTTCCCGGACTTCTGCGCGCTGTGAAGTAATGATGGACTGGAGAATTGGTACCAGTTCCGGGCAGAGGGGAAAGTTTAAAGCATTTTCTGCCATTTGGATAGCGCCTTCGTGATGGGGGATCATTTCCCGAATAAAATTTCCATTAATGCTGTTGTCTTCACATGCATTTTCCATCCGGTAAAACATGTTGGCAGCGATTTGACGGAAGCATTGGAGATAGGAATATTGCTCAGGTTCTGTATTTTCATATTGGCAGCAGTTTTCCAAGATAGCAGTCATATTGGCAACGCCCCGCCGTTGCTCCATGATAATGTTTTCTGCAATATTCTGCAGTGGTATCCATGTGGTGTATTTCAGGAGAGAGACGGACATTTCAATCGCGGCTTTGTGGTGGGGAATCATTTGCACTATGAAATTGTGAGAAATGCTGTCTGTCAATTCGGCATCATGCATTCCGCAAATCATATCTTCCAGTATTTTATGGTATTGTTCCAGATAGCGTACGGAAGTTTTGCTGAGTTCTGTTTGAATGTTCATTTTACCAGTCCCGTTTTGTGTCCTTACTATAACTTTATGCTGGAAAGAATCAGTTAGTGATAAGATTCCTGAAAACTAATGGCATTTGTAAATGCGTTGAAAGGTTATAGGGCGGATGTCAGGCAGGGTGTATCTGCCGCATAGTTTCTGCATATGCTGAAAGGAAAAGTACGAAGCAGGTACAGGAAATGGCAGATGACCAGAAAATAGAGAATCTTCTGAATCTTGCGCTGGGCGCAACAGCAGAGGAGAGGCGAAAATCTCCGGAATTAATGGTAGGGTATGATGAAGAGGATCAGAGATGGGATATTATTGTAAAATATAATGGAAATATTCTGCGTCTGGAGGATGAGGAAGTCCGTATCACAGAGTTATCGAATGAATATGCAATTATGAATCTTCCGGAATCACGCATTGACGAAATAGCAGCACAGCCGGAAATCGAATATGTAGAAAAGCCCAAGCGATTGGTGTTTTCCGTTAATCAAGGGCGGGCGGCATCTTGCATTAATGTGCTGCAGACTGCCCAGTATAACCTGAGAGGTCAGGGAATCATTGTAGCGGTGCTGGATTCCGGAGTAGATTACGCCCATCCTGACTTCCGCAGGGAGGATGGAACTACCCGGATTTTAGCGCTTTGGGATCAGACGGCATCAGGGACGCCGCCAGAAGGATTTCGCATTGGTGCAGAGTTTACCCGGGAGCAGATTAATGCGGCGCTGGAGGCTCCAACGACACAGGAGAGATACCGTTTGGTGCCGTCACGCGATCTAAACGGGCATGGAACCGGGGTGCTGGGGATTGCGGCGGGAAATGGGCGTGCTTCAGAAGGGCAATATCGGGGCGTAGCTTCCGAGAGTGACATTTTAGTGGTAAAGCTTGGTCTGCCGAGACCTAATTCTTTTCCAAGGACTACGGAGATGATGCAGGCAGTGGATTATGTAATTCGAAAGGCCAGAGAATTTCGAAAGCCTGTTGCAATTAATTTGAGTTTTGGGACGGTATATGGAGGGCATGATGGCAGCAGCTTGCTGGAAACTTATTTGGATGACATGGCAAATATATGGAAAACAACGATTTTGGCAGGAACCGGGAATGAGGGGGCGGCAGCAGGGCATACATCAGGGAAACTTATAAATGGTGAGGTACAGGAAGCACAGATAGGTGTAGCTCCAGGCGAATTGTCTTTTAACATACAGCTCTGGAAATCTTATGTGGATGAAATGGAGATTTATCTGGTTCATCCATCGGGGGAGCGCGTGGGGCCGCTACAGGAAACGCTGGGTTCACAGCGCTATCAAATGGGAGAGACAGAGATATTAATTTACTATGGAAAACCCAGTCCGTACAGTACATCTCAGGAAATATATTTTGATTTTATACCAAAACGTGAATATTTGGACAGCGGTATCTGGAGGGTGCGCCTGGTACCAAGGAAAATCGTAGATGGAAACTTTGATATGTGGCTTCCTTCCGAGGGCAGCCTTAATCTTGGCAGCCGCTTTTATCAGCCAACACCAGATACGACGCTTACCCTTCCGTCCAGTTCCAGGAAATTAATTTCTGTGGGGGCGTATGATTCGCGCCTAATGACATACGCGCCATTTTCCGGGAGGGGGTACACCAGAGGGGAGCATTTTGTCAAGCCAGACCTGGCAGCACCGGGC
The DNA here is from genome assembly GCA_004793585.1 of Hominisplanchenecus murintestinalis. Lineage (GTDB taxonomy): Bacteria > Bacillota > Clostridia > Lachnospirales > Lachnospiraceae > Hominisplanchenecus_A > Hominisplanchenecus_A murintestinalis. The sequence goes on from SRZB01000005.1 coordinate 91,080, forward strand.
GTAGGAATCATGACTACTGTGCCGGGGGGAGGATATCAGCCCATGACCGGGACGTCATTCGCAGTGCCCTTTGCGACAGGGGCGGCGGCGATGCTTATGCAGTGGGGAATTGTAGAGGGAAACGACGCGTTTCTGTATGGGGAGAAGGTGAAGGCGTATTTAAGGCGCGGGGCGAGGCCGCTACCGGGCTTTACAGAGTATCCCAATCCGCAGGTGGGGTATGGGGCGCTGTGTGTCGAAAATAGTCTGCCGGGGTAGAATAGAGTAGTTTTTTGGGATAATAAGCGCTTTATTTTGTGATGTATGGTGTCAAATAAAGTGCTTATTATACATTGTTTTGATGCTGAATTGACAGTTAATTAAGCTAAATATAAATGATGATTTTTTCTCACTAAAAAATTCATGAAGCGATTAAAAGAACCTATGTTCGAAAAAGGTTGAAGAAACAGAGGTAACATATATACTTTCATCATAAAAAATAAGATTTTGATTAGTACAGTGTGGGAGAAAAAGGATGAGAAGAAATAAAGTAATTGTGGTGCAAAATATCAATATTACTGTTTCAGAGGAAAATTTTGACGATTATATCTGTATAACTGATATTGCAAAAGCCAAAGTTGGCGAGTCCAGAGGAGCAGATGTTGTCAAAAACTGGATGCGAAATAGAGCGACATTGGAATTTTTGGGTACATGGGAACAGATCTATAATCCTGCTTTTAAAGTGGTCGAATTCGACCACTTTAAAAGCGAAGCAGGTTTACATACATTTGTACTAAGTGTTTCGGAATGGATTGAAAAGACAGAAGCGATAGGATTATTTGTGAAACGTGGAAAATATGGAGGAACGTATGCACATAAGGATATTGCATTTGAATTTGCTTCGGCGATCAGCCCTGTTTTTAAACTATATTTGATCAAAGAATTTCAAAGGCTGAAAGAAGCGGAGAATGATGCAGAGAAAATTGAATGGGATGCAAAAAGATTTTTGTCCAAAAATAATTATTTGATTCAAACAGATGCGGTAAAAAATTATTTGATCCCATCAGGAAATTATAAAGAAAACTTAGAGTGGTTGGCATATGCAGAGGAAGCAGATGTTTTGAATGTTGCATTATTCGGATTTACCGCGAAAGCATGGCGGGATGAAAATCCTGAATTGGCAAAAAAGAATAATGTGAGAGACTTCGCGTCAATTAACGAACTTACAGTTTTATCCAACCTGGAAACTCATAATGCGCAAATGATCCGTGAGGGCAGAAATAAGACAGAAAGATTTCAGATTTTGCAAGAGATTGCAGAGTATCAGTTGAATGTTCTTAAAGCGGCGGAACAGATAAAATTGATTGTGGAAAAGTGATATACGAATATGGCACTTAATTATAATTCAGCTTGGAGAGGGTTATATGAAATATTCAGCAAAAACAAAACCAGGGATGGGAGATCCATATTGGTATGAGTGGTCTGTTGGACAACAATATATTATTGATATGCTTAATCCTGATAATAATATAAAATGTGTGGAATTACAAGCTAATGTTAAATTGGGATTGGATGACGTGGTGGTAACCTATGAAGGTGGAGAAAAGCTATTTGTTCAAGTAAAACATACACGATCAGACAATACATTAACATTTGGCGATCTTGTTTCGATTAATAATACTTCTGAGGATGTCAGTCATAGATATTCATTATTGGGTGAACTTGCACAATCATGGATTGCTGAAAAAAATAACTATCAGAAAACAAGAGTATGTTTGTCTACAAATAGAAAACCGGGAATAAAAGTTTCTTCTGCGGGAAAAGAAAAGGAAATTAAACGGCCGGCATTAAAGCTATTTCTGGAAGAGTTAAAATCTAAAATAATATATGCAGAAACATTCGATGAATTGGAGTTTCCTGAATATGAAGCGGCATGGAATGAATGGAAAGAGCAGCTAAATTATATTGAAAAAGCAGAAGATAAATTGCTATTTTTGAAATGTTTAGAAATAGAAGCAAATCAAATAGGACTGGAAGAAATTAAAGAGGATTTGTTACAAAGATTGCAGGCGGTATTTCATACAAAAAGAAATATAGCAGAATTATTGTTGGCAAAACTGGATCATGCATTAAGAGGATGGACAACCTCTGGTAGAAATAGTTCATGTGTTACGATAGAAGATGTATATACGGAGCTTGCGTTGGATGAGGATATGATTTCTTACAATCATGATCTTATTGCAGCAGAACCATTTTTCACAAGTAGAGATACTTTAGTAGATGATTTAGAAATAGAGTTGAAGAATGGCAATAGCCGAGTGGTTTTTTTGTCTGGAATTCCAGGAACGGGAAAGACAAATATTGTAAGTAAAATCAGTGGTAAAAGGAGTAGTATCGTAAATATTCGTTATTATGCATATGAGCCGATTGATCCAATGAAAGAATATCTTCCAATGGATGTGTCTAAACGGGTTAAAAAAGAAACTTTTTGGAATGAATTGTTTAGTCAACTAAGAAGATTATTAAAAGGACAATTGAAAAAGTATGAAGTTCCAGTTGTTAATGGATTTATGACACTGGAGGAAATGAGAGAGCAATTTTTTAAAATAGCATCTAAATATGCAGTAGATAATAATAGTATATTTGTTATAGCTATCGATGGTATTGATCATGCTGCAAGAGCGGGATACACATCAGAAACCTTTTTGGCATCACTTCCGAATCCAGAATATGTTCCGAGCAATGTTAAAATTCTTTTAGCCGGACAGCCTAAAGAAGCTTATAAAAACTATCCTTTATGGTTGTATGAAAAATCGGACAACCTAAAGGAAATATTTGTGCCGCCATTACAAATAGATGACATTTTGGAATTGGTAAAAAGTAAGTTTCCAGAAAAAACTTTAATTTATCAACAACAATTAACACGACTTATTGATAAGTATGCCCAAGGAAATACACTTGCAACAATTTTTGCTGTACACGAAGCTATTCAACATCCAGACCCAGTAGAATTAGAAAAACAGCTGCAAAATAGAAAACTTGGAGGAAATATTCAAGAGTATTATAAAACTATATGGGACGATGCAAAAAGAAATATGAAAGTTCCGTTTGTGGATTATAAAATGGCAGGAGTATTTGCATTTTTTAATGAACCAATTAATGCAGTAAAGTTATCTGAGGTATTTCCACATGAGCACATATCTGTATCAGGGTGGAATAATGTGTTAAAGGCTTTAAGTCCTTTGCTGATAGCAAACGATGACAACTATACCATTCTACATAACGATGTTAGGGTATATTTATCTGGTATTATAGGTCGGGATATGGACAATGTTCAGGAAGTCTATTCTGGACTTTGCGATTATTATCTGAATTTGAAAGAAAAGAGCCGTGCCTATTATAGTGATATTATCCGCTACTTGAAATTGGCTGGACGAGAAAATGAATTTACAAAGGTCTATTCTGCGGATTATATTATTTCAGCTTATGTTCATGGAGTTGAGATAAATGAGTTGCGGGAGATATCACAAGACATTCTAGAGTATATAATATCTGGTCAACCAATAAATTGGGAGTATATGAGATGTCTGGCTTTTGGTTATATGACGATTGATCAAATTGAAAAAAGCAGTTATGAAATTGAGGATACAAATTTCAGAAAAAGTTTGGCACCACTAAATATCCATCCCTATGAGTGTTATGTGCAATCTGAGTCTTTGTGGAATATCGATATACTAGAGACAGTTATAGCGTTGACAAAAAAATTATATGTTCACGGAGAGTCAAGTCGTGCTACAGCTTTATTTAAAAACTGGTTTTCTAAAATGAATATTCTTCAGATATATGCATGTCTAGAACCTCGAAATAAAGACAAAAACTTCCTATCTCCTGATCTTCAAAGTATAGCAAGTAATTTAGCGGAGTGTATATGTCATTCGGGAGAGGTATCGATTTTACAGGGAACGAGAAATTTGTTTGATATTGATGAACATTTTTCGCGTCATTTTGTTATGGCTTTGATAGAGAATTTTTTTGTGTTCCTGTCAGGACAACAACTTCAAAATGCGGTAAGCTCATTGGAGGTTGTTTTTATAGAGCCTCTTATTGTGGGAGTAAAACGATTAATAGATAAAAACCGATACGATGATATAAAAAGAGTGGAAAATGTTCTTCACGATAGGCTGTTTAAAGGTGATATGGGTATATTACTGTCTATATTTATGCAGATTGTATCAGCTCCCAAACGATGGATGCCAGAATACAAGGAAAAAATTTGGGGTCAAATAAAAGATATAGAATTACCTGATCATCAATATGAAAATTTGATGACTTATTATAGTATATATGCTATTGTTGCGGCATATTTGCAACCTACATCACGGACATCGATTGTATCTGCAATAACTGAGCGATATATGGAAAAGCATCAGCATAGTAATCGCGCCTATTTTGGAATGTATTTTAATAATATTTGCCTTATTGGTAAATGGTTATGTGCAAAACATACAGGGACAGAATTGTTAGAAAATGCAGCTGATTTGAAGCAACTTATGACAGCATTGTTTATTAAGAAATGGAAACCGAATGACAGAGATTTTGAGACGATTGGTTTATGCCCATATATAATGAAAGCTTATATTATATTGTCAAGGTGTGAATCACATATTTTTAGAAAGATTGTAGATGATATATGTGAGACAGTGTTTTCAACGAACCCTGTTAATCAATTACTGGAAGCAGGTATTTTTTATTATCAAAATGACAAAGAGAGAATAACGGATTGGTTTAATGAATGGTTGTCCGATGATGGATTAGTTTGGAAGGAAAGTATAGGTAATAGAAATAGGATTATTCAAGATTTTTGCGTTGTTAAAGAAAAGTATGATATCTGTAATTTGATTGATATGTCCAATGCATTAAAAAGGGCGAGTTGGTCAGTCATTGGATATGCATCACATAAAGAGTACTCCGCAGATTATTTATTGAGGTGGTACAATAAACTTGTTGAATATGATGATAAATATATTTACGAATATGCAAGAACTGTGAAAGATATATCGGATAAAATGGAACTTGTAGGAGATAATCGTCTCGAATATACCCTAAATTGTAAAATATTTGCGGATCTGTTCAGTGGAGGATATTCTAAAATTAAAGAATTACTACAGGATAATCACTACTTGGCACAAGGATTTGAGCAACCCACCTATTTTGTAGATGGTTTAATTGGCTTTCTGAAAAAAGCACAATTAAAAGAATCAGAATTGCTTTCTATGTGGGCGATCGGTATGGGACTTCTTGATTGGAGAAGTGAAGACAATCACGCGGCGATTCATTCCCTTCAGAGAGCAATAGAATTATGTGCAGAAAGAACTGCAAATAATTCTGTGTTTGATAGAATCAGGGAATATGGTGCGGCATATATTGATTTGGTTTCCGACCCGATTAAGTACATTATTCCAGATAGATGGTGTGACGCTAAAAAGGCAGAGCCAATAAATGCTATATCCATTGAAGTGGTTAAGCAATATCTCGTGAATGATGATAGTATAAATCAGTCAGAGTTAAAGAATAGTATCGAGATATTAATACGCAGGAATGAAATGCCTGAAGAAGTACTAAATGAATTGTTGATACATGAGTTTGAAAAAGAAACTTCAAGTATACAACACAACAGTTTTTTAGAGTATTTGGTCAACAAATCAGAGGCAGAGATTTCGGATCAGATAATTTGTGAATATTTAAAAAATATATTAGGGAGGGATCATTATTATCTGGAATTAGATTTGCCGGAACTTGTTTGTTGGAAAATACATCATCAGGGAGAAGCCTATTGCAAGGCTGGATTAGAGGAAGTTATTAAAATGCAGAGAAGCTGGATGACAGCCGTAGGACATTTTAAGGAACCGGAGATACAGCAAGAATATGACTATTGTCAGTTAATTCATTGGAATAAGGTAGATAATGTAGAATCACTTTTTTATCAAATATTAAAAATACTTATTCTGTCAGAAGATGCAGATGCTGCTTATATAGCTCTAACAGGTTTATTTGCGTTGCTTCGATCTGATGCCAAGTATCTTAAAAATATTGAAGACGATTGGGAAGAGTATCATTATAGAGCAAAAGAATGGTTGATGATGTTGTATGAGCTATTATGGTATTTGGATTATGGAAGTCGGAATTCACTATATGAGATTATAAAACGGCACTGTAAAGATGATGATTTTAATGTGGCGTTGTATGCAAATATTATGTTAGAGACATTGTGGTCGGATCGATTTGATGGATATTTTATTGAAAAAAAGGATTTTTTTAATGAAATTTCTGAGCAAGGATTTAAGAAATTGATAAAGACAAAAAGAAACACCCCTTGGATTAATAGCTATGATTGTGTTTTGGAAATGAAAGAGAGACTTGAAAAATGTTTTGGCACAGATTTTGACGATTTGGAAGAAAGAACAGCAGATTATGCAAGTGATTTATCAGAACTTCCGGAATTAATAAAGCTTAATAGGTCTTTTTCCAGTTGCAGAGTTGTTCTTGATAAGGTAAATAAGGCTTTCTTTCGTGTGCTTTATAAGGACTGGGAATCTGGCAGATGGGATGGAGTAGAAAATGAATTAGCACGAATTGTCTTGTCAGCGTCAGAACCATATACTTTATTGATCACACCATGCCATTGGGTTGGAAATAATGGAGTATTATTTGATCAAGTGGATGGGTTCCAGAAATTGGGAGAGGATGTTCAAAAATCAAAAATTAAGGAATTGCTAGAAGCGGGAGTATCGAATGACCATATGGTTATTGCAGGAGGCGTTGTTGACTATACCTATAAACAGGAGCTGATGGCTTTTATGCTAACATACTTGAATATTTCTGGGATGAAGCCCGAATATGCTGCTTATACATATGAAAGGAATTCAAGGTTAATTTTGCAAATGAGAGAAGACTTTTTGGAGAAAAAACATTTTAATATTTCTATACATCATAATGGAATAGAAAGTTTTAAGCATAGTAATATTATGTGCGGTTTAAGTAAAACGGCACTTTTGGCTCTTGGATGGCATATTGAAGTGGGAGCAAACTGTATGAAATTGCTCGATGAATGCGGAGAACAGATAGGATGGTTTGAGCATTACGGTGGAAGTAGAAGTGGTATGGGAAATCGATATCATAGTAATCAGCCATATATGCAAAGGTGGATTGTTCAAAAAGAGAAACTTGATAAATCAATGCGAGAAGCCGATATACCACATTCCGTGGAAAGAGTAGTAGATTTTTGTATACAGGATTATGAGTAAAAAATAATCAGGTAGTTATTTTGTGTAAACCTGGAAGAAGAGAACGAAGGTTGCAATATACAAAGTATCCGTGACAGACTTTTTACTTGACACTAATTCACCGTCAATTTTGCCCTAACTTAGCATTAGCGAACCGTACTCCCCACGAAGTTATACGGGTTTCAGCGGTTTTCACGTGGGAAAAGTAAAAAAAGTTTGTGACATTAACTTGACATACGCGGGGTATGGGGCGCTGTGTGTGAGGGATAGTCTGCCAGTGTAAGAGTATTTGCATGAATCCAGAAGGGTGAGCTTTACACTTTTTGATACTGCGTATTATAATAGGAACAGTAAAATAAAAATATTATTGCGATTAGAGATAATAAATAAGTCCCGGATAAAATGAGGCTGAAAGAAAAAGGAGCAGGAGATATGGGTTATAAATTTTATGGCTGGGAGAAGGCGGACGCACAGGCAGTTACAGATGAATATGAGGGAATCCGGACGCCGCGTGATTTATATGATGCGCTTTCTGGTATCTGGTGTGAGTACACTTGTGCTCCGAGAATGCGCGGAAGCTGGAGCGAGGAGAATAGGACGCTTGGGCAGTGCTCTATTACAGCATTTCTCGCACAGGATATTTTTGGCGGGAAAGTGTACGGGATACCGCGGGAGGGAGGAAACTACCACTGTTACAATGCGGTGGGTGATTGTGTATTTGATTTGACTAGTGAACAGTTTGGAGATGAAGCGCTGGATTACGAAAACAATCCGGAGCAGTTTCGTGAAGTGCATTTCGCGAAAGAAGAGAAGTGGGAGAGGTATGAGTATCTCCGGGATGAACTTAAAAATGCTTTTTCTGGCAGTCAACGGTAATTTTTCCGATTTCGGAAAGTCTAAATCCCATCTTCTGCTGCAGAGCTGGCAGTTTTTTGATTCGGTGAATATCCCTGTTATAAAAAGGAACTTTTCAACAAAAAAGATTTCATTTTTCTCTTTTTTATGGTAAAATTTACTGTAAAGAAATGATATCAGGGGTGGCTGCCTACTTTGTCGGAAGCGGAGAGAGCAACGGGCAGGATGCCGTGGAAAGGGGCAAAAGCTATGAAAAGTGAGGCAATTAGGAAAATATGCGAGGAAAAACAGATTCGCATGATTGATTTCAAAATGACGGATATTGACGGGCGGTGGAGGCACATCACGATTCCGGTGGAGCGGTTTGAGGAGAGCGTGTTTACTTACGGCATTGGTTTTGACGGTTCCAATTATGGATATGCACCGATTGAGAAGAGCGATATGGTATTTCTGCCGGATGCGGATACTGCCTATGTAGACCCGTTTGCATCGGTTCCGACGCTGACGATGTGCGGTAACGTGTGCACGATTGGCAAAGGGGAAAATAAACCTTTTGACCAGTATCCTAAGAATGTAAGCCTGCGGGCGGTGGAGTACATGAAAGAGAGCGGTGTTGCGGACAGGATGGTGATTGGGCCGGAGTTTGAATTCTACCTGTTTGACAGCGCGCGTTTTGAAGTATCGCCGCAGCAGTGCGGTTACCGGATTGATACAAAGCAGGCAGACTGGAATTGCAGCCTGGATACGCCGGGGAATAATGGATATGAGGTTCACGGCAAGGGAGGTTACCATGTGGCGGCTCCCCAGGATGTGGGATATGATTTGCGCAGCCGGATGTGCATGATGATGGAGGACTGGGGAATTAAAGTCAAATATCATCATCATGAGGTTGGCGGCCCGGGGCAGATGGAGATTGAAGTGGAGCTTGCGGATATGCCTGAGATGGCAGATAATACGATGATTACGAAGTATATCATTAAAAATATGGCGGCGCAGGAGGGAAAAACAGCCACATTTCTGCCAAAGCCGATTTATCAGGAGGCGGGAAGCGGGATGCATGTGCATATGCTGCTTCTCAAGGACGGAAAACCTCTGTTTTATGATGAAAACGGGTACTCGGGGCTGAGCCATACCGCGCACTATTTTATCGGCGGGCTGCTGAAACATATCGCATCGCTGTGTGCGTTTACCAATCCTTCGACGAACTCCTTTAAGCGTCTGGTTCCGGGGTATGAAGCTCCGGTTACGATTGGCTATGCGACGTCTAACCGCAGCGCGGTGATTCGGATTCCGGCGTATGCCAAGGCTCCTGAGACGAAGCGGTTTGAGCTGCGAAATCCGGATGCGACGGCAAATCCTTATTATGCGTATGCAGCAATCCTGATGGCGGGGCTGGACGGCATTGAAAACCAGATTGACCCGGCAGAAAACGGCTGGGGGCCTTATGATTTCAATTTGTATACGTTGTCAGAAGAAGAGCAGAAGAGAATCAAAGGGCTTCCCAAGTCTTTGGATGAAGCGCTCGATGCACTTGAAGCAGACCATGACTATCTGACAAAAGGCGGCGTGTTCCCGCAGAGGCTTATTGACGTATGGGTGGAGCGTAAGCGCGCAGAATTAAAGAAGATGGAGCAAATTCCGAATCCGGCAGAGTTTAAGATGTATTATGATTTATAAAAACTTTGTCCATAAGAGAAAATGTGAAGGATATACTATGCATTAGAATACACCTTGATATGACATATAGAAATAGAGAAATCCCCGGGGATGTTTGTATTCTCCGGGGATTTCTTGAATTATATAGAGAGTTTTTGTCCGTTTCACGGAACTTTTACTTCGTTAAACATAACGCCGCCTTCCAGGACTTTCGTGTTTGTATAGCCCAGGGCTTTAAGACGGTTCTGCAGGAAGTATCCGCGTTTGCCTTTCGTACACACGAGCAGGAGCTTTGCGTCTTTCTCCAGACCTTCTATCGTTTCTGTCACTTGGGAAAGATTTACCCAGCGGGCGTTTGGGATGCCAGGGGCGGGCTGTACATCAAGAACCGTGTAGTCTTTGGCGGCTCCGGCGTCATATTCTGACGGGCTGATACTTTCCAGTATGCCGTCAAGCTTATTTTCTAATATATAACATGCGGTTACGAAAGGATGGATTGCTGTGGAAAATGGCGGTGCGTATGCAAAGTCCAGGGTATCGAAATCATCGAGTTTCATGCCCTGGGAAATCCCGGTTACCGCGATATCCACCATCTTATCTACCGCCCCGGCTCCAAGCACCTGAACGCCAAGGATTCTGCGGCTTTCCCGTTCGGCGGTGAGTTTCACGATAAAAGAAGAGGAGCCCGGATAATAGTGCGCTTTGTCATCTAAAATGCATACCGCAGAGACGGCGTCATATCCTGCCGCCTTTGCCTGTTCCTCTGTCAGTCCTGTCCGGCCGCCGTTTAATGTAGGAAGCAGGCGCACGACGCCGGTACCCAGGCAGCCGCCGTATCCGTTTCCAGCGCCGTACAGGCTCTTTGCCATAGCGCGGGCAGCCAGATTTGCGGTAGAACCCATAGCAGACCACTGCGGCTGTCCGGTCAGTGAATTTTTTACCATTGCGCAGTCTCCGGCTGCATATACATCGGGCAGGCTGGTTTTCATGTCCTCATCTACCAGAATAGTTCCTTTTATCATTTCAATGCCAGAGCCTGAGAGAAAGCTTGTAGCAGGCCGCACGCCTATGGCAAGGATAACCAGGTCTGCCGGGAGTGCGCCGTTATCTGTAGAGATGCTTTCGGCGTGTTCTGTTCCGTTAATTCCTTTCAGGCTTACGGAAGTAAGTACACGTATGCCGCCGGTTTTCAGCTTGCGTTTGGCGTATCCCGCCATTTCCGCATCAAAAGCATTGGGCATAATCTGGGGGGCGGCGTCAATAACCGTTACCTCCATGCCCAGTGCGGCCAGATTTTCCGCTGTCTCAAGACCGATAAACCCTGCGCCGCAGACTGCAGCTTTTCGACAGCTGTTTTTTTCGGCATAATCGCGGATCGCTACGGCATCGTCTGGTGTGCGGACACAGAAAACACCCGGAAGCTCCACACCTTCGACTGGGGGGATAAAAGGGACTGCTCCTGTGGCGATAATCAGTTTATCATAAGATTCCTCGAATGTTTTGCCATCTGTACGGCGGATAGATACCTGCTTTTTGGAGCTGTCGATACCGATAGCTTCACAGCCTGTCTGTACCTGTGCGCCAGTCAGCCCGGAATATTTTTCCGGGGAATTCACAATAAGCCCGTCTTTCGAGGGAATATCCCCTCCAATATAATAGGGCAGTCCGCATCCTGCATAAGAAATATCCGTGCTTTTTGTAAAAATTTTTACTTCGGCCTGACGGTCGAGGCGTTTCAGTTTTGCGGCGGCTTTCGTTCCGGCCGCAACGCCGCCTAAAATTATATATTTCATTTCATAGACCTCCCGGGAACAGATTTTATGTGCCGCCGGTTCATCCGGAGGGATGGAGGCTGGCGGCACAGTAGTTTGGTTTTCTTTAATGAGAGCAGGTATGCTCTCCGCAGCCGCCTTCGTGGTGATGATGGTGGCTGCATTTTACGTTTGCATCGTACTCCAGTCTGTCCTCAAGGAAAGCGTCGGCTGCTTCGTCGGCTGAACCGGATACTCCGCCGTAGAGCCGGATTCCGGCATTAGCCAGGGCAGTCTGCGCTCCGGCGCCGATACCGCCGCAGATTAGTACGTCCACACCCTCATTTTTTAAGAATCCCGCCAGCGCCCCATGTCCGGCGCCGTTGCTGTTCACCACACGGCTTTCCTTTATAACACCATTCTCAATATCATAAATTTTAAAATTTTCTGTGTGCCCAAAGTGCTGGAAAATATTTCCGTTTTCAAAGGTTACTGCAAGTTTCATAAAAATCGCCTCCTGTAAGTGATATCCTGCCGCCTGCTTTTCATAGATGCTGAGTAACAGTCCTGCATGATATGTTTTTCTTTCATGATAGCATAATATTTCGACTTGTGCTATACTTCCTTAAAAGTAATCAAAGATAAACTGTATCAATGGATTTTAGGGAGAGAGGATACAAAGGATGATGAAAGAAAGATTAAAATACCTGATTATTGGAGCGGGGGCTACAGGGGGCTGCATTGCCGCGTTTTTAAAGGGATCGGGGAAGGATGTGACGTTGATTGCGAGGGGAAAGGCGTTAGAGGCGATCCGGAAGAACGGCTTGCGGATTCGGAAAGGGGCTGAGGAGCGGCGCATTTTTGTGGAGGTTTTAGCGGAGGAAGAATATGGGGAGAAAGCGGATATTATTTTTCAGTGTGTAAAGGGCTATTCACTGGAAGAGACGTATCCGCTGATAAAGAAAGCATCAGATGGAAATACGGTGGTGATTCCGATTCTGAATGTTTATGGAACCGGAGAGAGGATGGCGCGGGAACTTCCGGGAATCCAGGTACTGAACGGATGCATTTACATTGCGGCATCTGTGGAAGAGCCGGGAACTATAAGGATGGGGAGCGATATTTTCCGTATTGTCTATGGCAGTGTGGATGGGAAAAAAGATCATCCTATGCTGCTTCAGGTTGAGAAGGATTTACGGGAAGCGGGCATCACCCCGGTATATACGGAGCAGATACGGCGGGATACGCTGCAGAAATATGCTATGGTGTCTCCGATGGCGGCTGTGGGGGCATTTTATGACGTCAGCGCAGGACAGATGCAGAAGCCGGGAGAGATACGGGAGCGCTATAAGGCGTGTATCCGTGAGATTGACAGTTTAGCAAATGCTATGGGAATTCCGTTTCCGGCAGACGTGGTGCAGACAAATCTGGATATTTTGGACAATATGGCGCCCGAATGCACCGCCTCGATGCAAAGGGATTTGAAAAGAGGCGGCGACTCAGAAATAGATGGCCTGATTTTTGAAGTAGTTCGTATGGGACAGCGGTATGGAGTTCCGGTGCCGAATTATGAAGAGATTGCGTCTAAATTTTTAAAATGAAAACTCTTTTTTCCGGAAGCATAATCGCCTACAATCTGCCCGCTTCCAAACAGTTTGTATTTGTAGGTGACAAGCCCCTCTAGCCCCACCGGGCCTCTGGCGTGGATTTTTCCGGTGCTGATGCCGACCTCTGCGCCGAATCCATAGCGGAAGCCGTCGGCGAAACGGGTAGAACAGTTCTGATATACTCCGGCGGAATCTGTGAGCTGCATGAATTTCAAGGCATTTTCCTGATTTTCCGTAAGGATGCAGTCGGTGTGGTGGGAGCCGAACCGGTTAATATGAGCAACGGCTTCCTCCAGGCTGTCCACCAGTTTCACAGAAAGAACCAGCTCTAAATATTCAGTGTTAAATTCCTCTTCGCCCATCACTTCACAGGAAATGATATCGGCAGCTTCTTTTGTGCCCCGCAGCTTTACACCTGCGCCTGTCAGGGCTTTCGCGGCAGCGGGAAGGAAGTCTCCGGCGATTCTGCGGTGTACCAGCAATGTCTCAACAGCATTGCAGGCGGCGGTGTACTGGGTCTTGGCGTCTACGAGAATCGGGATCGCCTTTTCCAAATCGCAGAATTCATCAGCGTAAATGTGGCAGACTCCGTCCGCGTGACCCATTACGGGGATTTTCGTATTGTTCATAATATACTGTACGAACTGGTTAGAGCCTCGTGGAATCAGCAAATCGACACAGTCATGGCAGGAGAGAAGCTCGTCAATCTCATTGTGCTGCTCCGCCTGGAGCATACAGCCTTTCGGAAGTCCGGATGCAGTAACGGCTTTATAAATAAGGTTAAAAAGAACTTTGTTTGTACGGGAAGTTTCTTTTCCACCCTTGAGTACCGCGCAGTTTCCGCTCTTGATGCACAGGGCGGAAATCTGTACCAGCGCGTCCGGCCTGGCTTCAAAAATAATGCCAATAACGCCGATGGGACAAGTTACACGCTGCAGCGTCAGGCCCTCATCCAGTTCCCGGCAGAGCTGAACCTGGGAGAGCGGGTCAGGGAGTCGGATTAAGTCAGCGATTCCTTCGATAACATCTGTCAGCTTCTTTTCATCAAATTTCAGACGCTTCATCACGGCAGGGGCGACGCCGGATTCTTTGGCGGCGTCCATGTCCGCCCGGTTTGCGGCAAAGATTTCTTCCCGGTTTGCAGTCAGGGCGGCAGCCGCGTCTGCCAATGCCCGGTTCCGTATTTCAAGAGAGAGGGCGGCCATAGCGGGGCTGTCCTCCTTCATTTTTCTTACTTCATTCCTGATATCCATAAGAGCTCCTTTCTGGCGGCAGCCGCGCTGCCGGTGCGGGTTTGTGATAGACGTATTGTATCATATCAGAAGCGTTTTGCCAAACGCCGGGTTATGCAGGCGGCGGAATTTATACTTCAGTAAATCCAAAGACCGAACTGTAAAATAAATTTTGCTGCGTTTTATACAGCTGTGTGTTTGCAGGGCGGAGCGTATGAGAGTGGTTTAACGAATTTATGTATTGCGGAAGCACGGAGAACGCTGTTATAATCGGGGAGAAAGCGATGTCGTAAAAATGCCGGAGGATTTTATGCTTACAAGGGAACAGAATATATTTTTGGCAAAGAAAACATTTGTAGAGCTGGTATATAGCACAGCATAGATCGAGGGGGCAATGTTACACTTCCGCAGACGCAGACAATTATAGACGGGGCGGTTGTAAAATTTTTCAATAATCACTAAAAAACTGTTTGAGAAAATGTATAAAAACGTTAGAACTGTGAGAGCAAGAGATGGAAAAGAGCCTGATTGAATGGATTTTGGAACAGAATAACAAGAGCTGTAAGGGACGCCTGGGAGAGCTTACGGGGAATAAATCCCTGAAGGATTTCCCGGATAATAGCAAGACAAGGGAAGAAGCAAAACGGCTGGAAGGGCAGAAGCTGCTGAAAGTAGACTGGTACGATGGGAAGAGCGTGATGAAGAAAATTTCCTACAGGGCGGAGGATTTGGAAACTTTTTACCGTATGGCAGGTCAGACGCCGCCCTGGTGTGTGCTGGAAGAATACAAAAAGCAGCTTCAGGCATTACTTCCGACGCTGAAAAAGGAGTGGATTCGGCAGTACTGTGAAGAAGAGCTGGTGGGGCAGCTGGAAAAGGGGAATATTCCCAAGAATCTTCAAAAAGAGCATTTCATGGACTGCCTGAGGGGGCTGGACAGGCTGTCGGAGCCTGTGTATAAGCGTCTGTTCAGCGTCAGATACCTGTCTGATTCGAAAGAGTTTGAAAAGGAACTACAGCGTGTTATAGTTACGATCGCAAGAAACTATTGCCCGGATGTGACGGAGGGAATGGAGGATTCGGCGGTACTGTCCCAGATTTATCTTGAGGAATATTCGCAGGAACTTTGGATAAAAGGAAGCCTGCGACTGAAACTGGAAAGACGGGAACAGGATTGCGGAGGGTTCGTGTATGGAGTAGCATTAAACAGCCAGACACTGAAGAATGCAGAGATTTTGCCGGATCAGAAAATCACAAAAGTTATTACCGTGGAAAATAAGGCGAACTTTGAGAGTATGAAATATGAGGAAGGAACTCTTATTATTTTCACGCACGGTTTTCTGGCTCCGGGCGAGCGGGAATTTTTGCGAAAACTGGTGAAGGCGTTGCCGGAGGGAACAAGGTATTACCATACTGGAGATTTAGATTTGGGCGGCGTGCGCATTTTCCACGATATCCGCACAAAAGTTATGCCAGAGCTGGAACCCCTGCAAATGGATGCAGATACGTTCCGCCATTATAAGAAGCTGGGTTTCGGCGAGAAAATCGAAAAGCAGGAGTATTGGGAAAAACTGCGAAAGGTTGCTGAACCCCGCCTTCAGGGGCTGATTGATGAAATATTAAAGGAAAGATGGGTCATAGAGCAGGAGAGCTTTCTGGCAGCGGGAGCGCATAGGTGATAGACTTTACTGATTCCTGTGTTCACAGTAACTGGCGAATAAAGAAATTGAAAAACAGGCGGCTTTGGATTATGATAATCTGGAACTGTTTGGTTGTAGCAGAACGGATTGGCTGAGCTGTTACGCCTGTTTTTGAAAAAAGAGATATTTATCAGAGGAGGAATTTGCGATGGACAGAGAGACAGCGGTAATGTTATTAAAAAAGTATAACCAGGAGGAGTTTCATTTGCGCCATGCCGTGACTGTAGAGGCAGTTATGCGGTATTTTGCTGAGAGAAGAGGGGAAGATGTGGAGCTCTGGGGGCTTGCGGGGCTTCTTCATGATGTGGATTTTGAGAAATATCCGGAAGAGCATTGTGTAAAAGCGCCGGAGCTTCTGGCAGAGATTGACGCGCCGGAAGAGCTGGTTCACGCCGTGTGCAGCCACGGCTATGGTATCGTATCAGACGTGAAACCGGAAAAAGAGATGGAGAAAATACTGTTTGCGACAGACGAACTGACAGGGCTGATTGGCGCGGCCGCCCTGATGCGCCCGTCGAAAAGCACAAAAGACATGGAGCTGAAAAGCCTGAAAAAGAAATTTAAAGACAAGCGCTTTGCGGCAGGCTGTTCCCGAGATATCATACGCCAGGGGGCGGAACAGCTTGGATGGGAACTCGACGATTTGCTCGGCAAGACATTGGAGGCAATGCAGGAAAAGGAAGATGAGATAGAGAAGGTGTTTGGGGAAGTTTGTTGACTTTTTTCTGAACAAAAAGTATACTGTGTATCAAATCACGATTTGCAAAATCGTGATTTGATACATGGAGGGCGTTGATATGTTTATAGGCAGAGAAGCGGAACTGCAGTTTTTGGAAAGCAGGTATAAGGCGGAGAATGGACAGTTGATTGTTCTTTATGGGAGACGGCGTGTGGGAAAAACGGAAACCCTAAAAAAGTTTTGTGAGGGAAAACCCCATGTCTTTTTTGCCTGCCGTGAGTGTACAGACAGGCTTCAATTAAAGGCCTTTTCAGAGAAAGTGTTAAAAGAAGACATTCCGGCAAGACAGTATATTAATCAATTTACAGACTGGGAGCAGGCATTCCGCGCGATCCTCGAACTGCCTTACGGAGATAAGAAAAAACTGTTGATCATTGATGAATTTCCATATATGTGCAGGGGAAATTCCGGAATCCCGTCGATTCTGCAGAATTTATGGGATGAAATTTTAAAAGATTCTAATGTGATGCTTATTCTTTGCGGAAGTTCTATGAGCTTTATTGAAAAAGAAATTCTTTCGGAAAAGAATCCTCTTTACGGAAGAGCAACCGGGATTTACAAAATGAATGAGATGGGGTTTTATGATGCCGTCAAATTTTTTCCTGATTATTCTGACAGGGACAAAGTTCTGGTCTATGCTATCCTGGGAGGAATTCCTCACTATTTGAGACAGTTTAGAGCCAACCTATCCCTGGCTGACAATATTAAGCAGAATATTCTCACAAAAGGCTGTATTTTATACAGTGAGGTAGATTTTCTGCTCCGTCAGGAACTCAGAGAAACATCCCTGTATAATTCTTTGATTGAAGCGATCGCTTTAGGAAATACCAGGTTAAATGAGATTAGCCAGAAATCTCTTGTGGATGATACTTCGAAAACCAGCGTCTATTTGCGGAATCTTACTCAGCTCGGAATTATAGAGCGTGAATTTTCAGTGGATGCCGGCATTAAAGAACGGGCAAACACGAGGCGGGGAACCTATAAGCTGACGGACAATTATTTCCGGTTCTGGTACTCTTTTGCATTTACAAATTATTCTGACTTAGAGGCGGGGGATGTGGATGGCGTCTATGAGTATGCAATTGCCCCGCTGCTCCATGAATTTGCAGCATTTATTTTTGAAGATATCTGCAGGCAGTATGTGCAGGAGCTTCAAAAGGCAAATGTGCTGCCCTTCCGATATATGAAAATGGGCCGCTGGTCTGGCAGGACAACGGTAAGAGATGCATCATGTGAGAACGGTTTTCGGGTAGCTGAGACAGAGATAGATATTGTAGCGGTATCCAGGCAGATGAAAGAATATTTAATTGGAGAATGCAAATTCAAAGGAAAGCCTTTCCGATATTCTGAGTATTTAGATACGCTGGCAAAAATGGCTCCGCAGAAAAAAGAGGCGGCGTTTTACTACGCATTGTTTTCGGAGTCTGGGTTTGACGAGAAAATATGCGAGGAGGCAGAACGGGCGGGAAATCTTTATTTATTTTCGTTGGGGGACATTGTGAATTGCAGGAGGTGAGAACGGCAGAAAGTTTGGTGTGATCCCTGGTGTGTAATTTATGAAATAAAATCCATCACTTCATTTTGATTCGGTATAGAAGTGGTGGGTTTTTCTTTTATGGTAATTAAATTCTTTCAAGCAATTCCAGAGGTCTGATAGCGTGAATTTCACCGTCAATAAAATAACCGGATATTTTTGATTTTAAAATGCCAGCCAGGCAGAAAAAGCACATGTCAATCTTCTAACTTTATTTTTGTTTTCAGAGAAAATAATTTTATTCCTCATCTGGATATTTACCAAAGTTCTTTTGTACATTGTTTGCGGTAACAATAATTATATCAATATTTCAAACTGGATGGTTAAAATTAGCACATACCATTTGCTGGTTTGTGTAATGAATGCGCAGGTATATATAGGAGGTAGGAAATAAATTTTGCAAAAAAAATATGGTAAAAAAATATATAAAAAGGTAGTGATTTTTAGAAAAAGATATGATATAATTCAACAGAAAATAATTTTAAAGCATTAACAAGAGCTTTTAAGAAGAAAATATAAACTCTAAAAGCATAATGAATAATTAAAAGTTATCTATCAGATATAGCGATAAAAATTTTAAAAATAAGTAAATATTGATTGGGTTGAGCGATGCGCTCATATTATTTATAGTTAGAGGAGAAAAATGTATACTAAGTTAGTAAGAAATTACTCTACCGATATTAGCGACATAGTGGAATTAACAGTTAATCATAATTCGTGTTTTATATCAAGCTGGGACAAAAGCGAACAAATTTTAAATATTGATGATAAATTAATTGAACAAAGTATTCATCAGCAAACGCACAAAAACACCTATATTATGTCTAAAGATATGGGGACGCTGAAAAACAAAATTTCTTCATATTTTGATAGGCAAGGGTTAACAATTTCAAAAGATAATATGACAATTGTATCTAATGGAACAAGTGCGGCGTTTATTTCTTTATTACAAATTTTTAAAAGGAATGCAACAAATTTTCTGTGCATTGGACCTATATATTTTACATATATGCATTTGCTGGATATGTTCAAAAAGAAATTATACTATTATGATATAAATTTATTCATGGAGACAAATATAGATTTTACTATATTACAGAAAGAACTTATAGATAATAATATACATTGTATTATACTTATACAACCTTTTTTTGGAAGCGGAATTAATCTAGATAAATCTGAATTGAAAAAGATTATTTCGCTTTGTGAAGAAAAAAATATATATTTATTGATAGACTATGTTTATGGAAATATGGATTGGAACTCTATCTCTCATATTCATAATCCTAAATTGATACCGCTAATTACCTCCTCTAAGCATTGTCTTTTATATGAATCTATTTCTAAGCGTATCTTTTTAAACGGAATGAAGAATGCAATTATTTTTGGATCATCACAATTGATTAATAGCATAAATATAGATTCGGAAATTTGTTTAGGAAGTATATCATATATACAAGAGTCATTATTATATACGATATACTCCCCAGAAAACTTAGAAAGTGTAAACTATTTCATTACAGATATCCTGACCTATGCATCCAGCAATTACAATTTGCTATCTACCTTAACTTTAGGTACAGATGTGAAACTATGCAAAAGCACCAGTGGGTATTTTACACTTGTGGCAATTCCAAAAACTTATTTTCAATCAAGTGAAGATCGAGATATTATGAAAGAAATATATCAGAAAGCAAATGTTGTAACTATTCCTCATTCAAGATATTATTATAAGTTAACAAATCATTATTGTTTTAGGGTTAATCTCGTAATCGAAACCAACAAATTACTCTCCGCTGTACAGGCAATATTACAAATTTGCAGTAATGGCCGCAATCTCCTTTGAAATACTTTTATTGATGCACTTACCAGCTGGAAGTAACAATTCAGCTTCTTTGGTTGTTACAGTGAGCTTTTGTAAATCCTTTAAAGACACCTCAGTATTTTCCAGTTTTTGAAGGATTTTATTACTTATAATTCTCTTTGTCTTAATTTCAAAATAAACATCCGCATAATTTTTTACTATTTTAGGTAAAGCAGCTAAGACAACAATAGTAGCCGCAGAAAATATCAATATCCAAGATCCTTTTTGGCTTTCAATAAGTGTCCAATAATTTGCATCAGATATAGAATCCAACAACTGTTTAGAGATCTCAACGCTTTTATCGTAATCATCACTATTCAGCCTAATACTTAACATAGACTTACTGTTTGTACCAATACGGGTAAGATATTCATTGCTATGTGAACTTAAATATAGCGCGTTTCGGAATTTAGTGTGAAGAGCCTCTATTTCAATGCGTTCTGCAAAGTCATAACTAGATAAATCCATTTCTGATATAATAATTGATAATTCATGCAAAACATTAAAATCTATTGTTTCATAAATTGCTGCAAATACCAAGCTTTCAAATAGAATAGAAATGTCTAGCATTCGACCATAAATGTCTTTCTTATAATAATTTAAACATCTTATTAACATATCTGCAATTCTGTCCTGTGCCTTTATACAAACAAGTAAATTGAACATGTCATTGAAACGATTTTCTCGTTCAAATTTTTCCAGAAATTCAGACACCCCTAAATTTTCAAAGCAGACATATTCCCCTCTGTACAAAAAAATTATTTGATTTAGTGAGCATTTTGCAATAGAGTAACCAAAGAAATAGCTTGAATCTATACAAACATTTTCAAATCTACATTCAATAAATTTATGATTTTCTGCATGCATTGTAGCTAAATCAGTATTGATAAACGTACAATTTTTAAAAATATCACTATCAGTACTAGACATTTCAAAACTACATCCTTTAAAAGTGCAATTAATTAATTTGCAATGTTGCATATTAATTAAAAAGCTTTCATCAGGAAATTCACAATTAACAAACGTTGTTGAATGTATAGATGTACTTTTATATGAATTATTTATAAATTTTACATTATTTAAATAGCAATTTTTTATTTGGCAGCATCCAAATTGAACCTTTTCAAATGTACAGTTAATAATGACTGAATTTAAGAAATCACTTCTGTCAAAATTATTTTTATAAAAACTTATATTAGTAAACTTTGCCCCCCTAAAGTCACTTCTAAAAAAAGAAACCGGATGCAAATATTGATGAAAATCGATATCATTAAATACAGAATATGACATATCTCTTGCTTCAAATTTTTTAAATTTTATAAAATCATTTTGAAAATACATTTGCACTTCGTTTGTCATATGCCTTCTCCTTAACTGAATAACCTTATCATTATATCTGATAGATAACTTTTAATTATCCATCTAAATTATTTAGGTTTAAAGGGA